>NZ_JBIAXM010000002.1:0-551589 GCF_042896695.1 Streptomyces sp. NPDC001270
GCGCGGGGAGCGCCGCTTGGCCGCGATGTGGTCGCAGGTCGCGACGACGCCCTCGATGAAGGAGTCCATCACCTGCGCGGAGGCGAGGAAGCCGAGCCGGTCGTCGCCGTGCTGTTCGAAGTAGGCGTGCAGGGAGATGTAGTCGACCACGTCGTACGCCTCGTCCAGGACCTGGGCCTCCCAGGTGCCGAAGGTCGGCATCCGCACGTTGGAACTGCCGCAGGCGACGAGTTCGATCGTCGGGTCGATCCGCCGCATGGCCTTGCCGGTCTCGGCGGCCAGCCGGCCGTACTCGGTGCCGGTCTTCTGCCCGATCTGCCAGGGGCCGTCCATCTCGTTGCCCAGGCACCAGGTCTTGATGCGGTGCGGCTCCCGCACACCGTGGGCGATGCGCAGGTCGGAATAGTGGGTTCCGCCCGGGAAGTTGGCGTACTCCAGGAGGTTGCAGGCGTCCTGCACGCCTCGGGTGCCGAGGTTGACGGCCATGATCGGTTCGATGTCGGTCTGCCGTGCCCACGCCATGAACTCGTTGAGACCGAACGTGTTCGGTTCGACGGACCGCCAGGCCAGGTCGAGGGTGGCCGGGCGGTCCGCGCGGGGACCGACGCCGTCCTCCCACCGGTAGCCGGAGACGAAGTTGCCGCCGGGGTAGCGCACGGTGCTGACGCCCAGCTCCCGGGTCAGTTTGATGACGTCGAGCCGCAGGCCGTCCACGTCGGCCTCGGGGTGGCCTGGTTCGTAGACCCCTCCGTAGACGCAGCGTCCCATGTGCTCGACGAACGATCCGAACAGGCGCGGCGGCACCGGCGCGATGGTGAAAGCGGGGTCGATGGTTGCAGTGCAGGTGAACACACCTGGCTCCGATTTCTCTACGAACGGGCGGAAGGTCACTTGATACCGGTGGTCGCGACGCTCTGGACGAAGTGGCGCTGGAGGACGAGGAAGGCGACGGCGAGGGGGCTGAGGGAGATCGCGGCGCCCGCCATGAGGGCGGCGTGGTCCACGCCCGACTGACTGGAGAACACCGTCAGGGCGGCCGGCAGCGTCTGCATGCTGATGTTGTTCGCCACCACCAGGGGCCACAGGAAGTCGTTCCACAGCGCGGCGAACTGGATGATGAACAAGGAGGCGAGGACGGGCTTGGCGTTGGGCAGGATGATCCGCCAGAACAGGGTGAAGTCGTTCGCCCCGTCGATCCGCGCCGCGTCGTCCAGCTCACGGGGGAGCTGCCTGAAGAACTGGCGCAGCAGGAAGATGCCGAGCGCGCTGGTCGCGCGGGGCACGATCAGCCCTTGGTAGGAGTTGAGCCAGCCGAGGTGGAACAGGGTGAGGAAGACCGGGACCAGAGTGACCTGGAAGGGCACCATCAAGGTGGCCAGGATCAGCAGGAACAGCGCGTTGCTGCCGCGGAACCGCAGCCGCGCCAGGGCGAACGCGGTCATCGAGTCGAACAGCAGCAGGAGCAGGGTCGAACCGCCGGCGAAGACGAAGGTGTTGACGAGGAGCCGGCCGAACGGGAGTTGGTGGAGCACGGCGTCGACACCGTGCAGGGTCCAGTGCGCGGGCAGCAGGCGCGCGGGGTCCGCGTACAGATCGGCGCTGGTGCGGAACGCGACGCCGAGCATCCACAGGAACGGCACGATCGTCGCGAGCGCGCCGGCGGTGACCACGATCCAGGAGACGGCCGCGCCGCCACGGGCGAGGAACCGGCCCGCGGACAGCAGGCGGGCGGTCCGCGGGGAGCCGGGGCCGTCGGCGCGGAAGCCGCCGGTGCGCGGGGCGGCACGGGGCCGGAAGGCGTCAGTCGACATCGCGGTACCTCGACAGTCGCAGCTGGAGCGCGGAGATCACGAGGATGACCGCGAACAGGACCCACGCGATGGCGCTCGCGTAGCCCATCTGGAATTCGACGAAACCCTTCTGGTACAGGTACATGACCACCGATTCGGTGTGGAAGATCGGCCCGCCGCCGGTCATGGCGAAGACCAGGTCGAACAGTTGCAGTCCGGTGACCGTGGCGATGAGCGTGGTGAACAGCAGGGCCGGCCGCAGGGCGGGGAGGGTGATGTGCCAGAAGCGGCGCCATGGCCCCGCGCCGTCGATCGCCGCCGCCTCGTACAGTTCCGGCGGGGTCTGCTGCATGCTCGCCAGCAATACGATCATGGTGAAGCCGACGTTCTTCCAGATGCCCACGGCGATCACCGTCGGCAGCGCGAGCGAGGTCGACTGGAGCCACTCCGGGGGCGTGACGCCCGCCTTGGACAGCCAGGCATCGACCAGCCCGACCCGCGGGTCGAGCAGGAACTTCCAGACGATTCCGCTCACCACCAGGGACGCGATGAACGGGAAGAAGTACGCCGTGCGCAGCAGCGCGGTGTACCAGGTGGTCCGTCGCAGGCGGGAGGCGATCGCCAGACCGATGAGCGTCTGCCCGACGGTGACGGCGAGGGTGTAGACCACCGTCACCCGCAGGGCATTGAAGAACCGCGAGTCATGGAACAGGGCGGTGTAGTTGTCCAGACCGGCGAACGGGTGGTGGGAGTCGCCGATCATCCAGTCGTGCAGGCTCATCCAGCCGGACTGGACGATCGGCTCGGCGATGAAGACGCCGATGAGGACGACGCTGGGGAGGACGAAGAGGTAGGCGCTGTTGAGGCGCGGGCGCCGGGTGCGGGCGCGCGGGCGGGCGGGGACGAGGGGAGGGCTCGACATCGTGGGGCTCAGTCCTTGTGGCATCCGGTGAGCGAGTCGATCGTCTTCGCCGCCAAGGCGGCGGCGGACTTGACGTCGGCGCCGCGCTCGATCCTCTGGATGAGCGGGACGTAGACGTCGGTGTCGATACGGGTGGCGTTCGCCTGACCGGCGAGGTAGAGCTTGGCGTGCGGCAGCGCCTGCACGAACTCGGCGGTGGTGGGATTGCCCGAGACGGCGCCGCCGAGGTCGGTCCTGGCCGGCGGGAACCCGGAGATCTCGGAGAACCGCGTCTGGGCGGTCCTGCCGGTGTACCAGGCGAGGAACTCCTTCGCCTGCGCGGCGTGCCTGGTGGTGCGTTCGATCATCAGCGGGGCGGTCGAGGCCAGGGTGACGGGTCCGGCCGAGCCGACGGGCAGTTGCGCGATGCCGAGATCGACACCGGCCGCCTTGAAACCGGCCGCGGCCCAGGGGCCGTTGATCTCCATCGCGGCCTTCTGGGAGGCGAACAGCGTGTCGGCGTCGGCGCCCGCCTGGCCGACGGGGCTGACGTGGTCGTTGTGGACCAGCCGGCTCCACCTGGTCAGCGCGTCGATGCTCGCCGGGCTGTTGACCACGGCGCAGCCGTCCGCGTCGACGATGTCGCCGCCGTTCATCCACTGGAGGACGGGCCACATCTGGATGGTGTTGTTGTCCGCCAGGGAGAGACCGTACTGGCTGGGCCGGTCGCCCGGCCCGGTGGTGAGCTTCGTGGCGTCGGCGACGAACTCGGCCTCGGTGGCGGGCGGCTCGGTGATGCCCGCGGCGGAGAACATGCGCTTGTTGTAGTAGAGCACCAGCGTGGCCATGTTCGCGGGCACCGCGTAGAGCTTGCCGTCCACGGTGAACGCCGACTTCACGGCCGGCGGGAAGGCGCCGGAGTCGATGCCGTGCGCGCCCGTGCCGGCCGCGGAGTCCAGCGGCAGCGCCGACTTGGTCCTGACGTAGGTGTAGATCGCGCCGGGGTCGGAGCTGGGGGTGGCGAGGTCGGGGCCCTGACCGGTGGCCCACGCGGCGGGCAGTTTCTGGCCGATGGCGGCCCAGGGCTCGGCCGTCATGGTGACGTGGATCTTGGGATGGGAGGCGTTGAACTGCTTGACCAGCGCCTGGTACGACGGTGCGTCGGGCCCGGTGAACCCGGTGAGCATCGTCAGGTTCACCACGCCGTCGGCGGACGTACCGTCGCTCGCGCCGTTGTCGCCGCAGCCGGCGAGAAGCAGTGCGAACGCACCGGTCGTGGCCACCACCGTGGCCGCTGTGCCGCGGCTGAGGTGTCGCCTGCGGCCGACGTGTCCTTGGTGACTGACGTGTTCTCCAGAGCCGATGTGCCGTCTCTTGCTGACGTTCATGCCGATCATTCCCCTTGGTCCGGTGACCGGTGGTCCGGGGCGGGAGAGGCGACGGGGCCGTCTCCCGCGGCGGTCCGGTCGGGGTGGCTGCCGCAGGAATCGCGGATCACGAGGTCGAACGGCAGCACGGTGTGGGCGGGGTCGGGAGCCGTGCCGTCGAGGAGGTCGAAGAGGACGGTCGCGGCCGTGCGTCCGAGGGCCTGTGCCGGTACGCGGACGGTGGTGATGCCGGGGGTGGTCAGCCGGGAGACGCCGAAGTCGTCGTAGCCGGCCAGCGCGATGTCCTCGGGGATGCGCAGCCCGCGCGAGCGGATCTCCAGCATGGCGCCGTAGGCCATCTCGTCGTTGGCGGCGAAGATCGCCTGGAGGTCGGCCATGCTGTCCAGCACCTGTCGCGCGCACTCCCGCCCCGACTCCTCGCTGAAGTCGCCCACCGCGAGGGTGTGGGTGCAGGGCCGCCCGGAGTCGGCGAGCGCGCCGCGGAAGCCCTCGTAGCGGTCCACGGCCGTCTGGTGGTCGAGCGGTCCGCTGATGTGCGCGATACGGGTCAGCCCATGGTCCCGCACCAGGTGGCGGGTGATGGCGGCGGCGCCCGCGGTCTCGTCGGCGCCGACGCTCGCCGCGTGCGGCAGTTGCGCGAACCGTCCGACGAGCACCACCGGCAGGGTGGCGTCCACCATCCGCTTCACGTTCGGGTCGCTGATCGAGGCCGAGGCGACGATCGCCCCCGACGCGGCCTGCGAGCGCAGCACCCGTTCGTAGGCGGCCACGCCGTGGGTCTCGTCGGGGTTGGTCGACACCATCAGCGTCGCGTCCCGTGCGTTGGCCTCGGCGGTGACCCCCACCAGGAGGTGCATGAAGTAGGGGTGCCCGAAGACGTGCTGGCCGGTCTGCGGGACGACCAGGGCGATGGACGTCGAGCGTCCCGCGCGCAGCGTCCTCCCCGCGGAGTTCGGCACGTAGCCGAGCCGGGCCGCGGCGGCGCGCACGGCCTGCTTCGTCGGCTCGCTGATGCGCGGGTGGTCGGCCAGTGCCATGGACACCGCGCTCTGCGAGATCCCGACGGCCGTCGCCACGTCCCTGAGTGTGACGTTGGCACGTCCGGCAGCCGTCATGGTCGTCCTGCCTCCGGTGAGTCGATTCCTGGCCGTGTCCGTCATGCGGCGCCCCTTTCCGCCTCTCCCGCCGTGTCTCCCGCCGTGGACGGCGATCGTGGGCGCGGCAGGGCCCGGCATCTGGACGGGCGGCCGGAGGAAAGGGGTCGATCAAGTGCTGCAACGTTTCAGCGTCTTGGACGGTAGGTGCCCGCGAACACCTCGTCAAGCCTCTGGAAGCACCTTTGTCCGGGCCGAGTTCGCGGACGGTCCGGCGGGTACGAGGGGTTGACGGCCCGACCCGGCGTCTCTAGCTTCAAATCCGCTGAATCGTATGAGCACCGGTTCGGCGCCCGCGCGGCACAGGCCGCCGCCGGCTTGCCGCTCGCCGCAGATCGCCCGCTCCTCACCACCACGTGCGCGTGGCGCTCTACCCGCCGCGCCCGCACGTCCGCGTCCTCACCGCGGACGTCCGTACCGCCTGGCTCCCGACGGAGAAAGGGTCGACGATGACCGAACACCCACCACCAGTCCGCTTGCGCTCGGCACTGAGACGATCCCGGCGCGCCCTGCTCGCCCTCTGCGGGGCCCTGGCCCTGACGGTCGGCCTGCTGCTGGGCGTGACCGGACCCGCGACCGCCGCCGACTCCCTGCCCTGTGACGTGTACGGCAACGCGGGCACGCCCTGCGTGGGCGCCTTCAGCACCGTCCGCGCTCTGTACGCCTCGTACGACGGCAGCCTGTACCAGGTCACCCGGGTGCAGGACGGCGCGAAGCTCGACATCGGGCTGCTCGCGCCCGGCGGCTACGCCGACGCGGGGGCCCAGAACGCCTTCTGCACCGGTGCCGCGTGCGTCATCAGCGAGATCTACGACCAGTCACCGCGCCACAACGACCTGCCCATCGCCGGCGCGGGCACCGCCGGTGCCGCCGACGTCGGTGCCCTGGCCAACGCGCTGCACGTCACCGTGAACGGGCACTCGGCGTACGGCGTCTACATCGCGCCGGGGATGGGGTACCGCCATCCCGTCGGCTCGGGCGTCGCCACGAACGGGCAGCCCGAAGGCATGTACATGGTGACCAGTGGCACGCACGTCGACCGTGACTGCTGTTTCGACTTCGGCAATGTCGAGGCGGTCGCGAACGACACCGGAGCCGGCCACATGGACGCGCTCAACATGTCCACGATCCCCGCCTGCAGTCCCTGCACCGGCACCGGACCGTGGGTGCAGGCCGACCTGGAGAACGGCATCTTCCAGGCGGACACCAACGCGCACAGCACCAACGGCGGCAACTCCAGCCCCTTCGTCACGGCGCTCCTGAAGAACAACGGCCAGACGGCCTTCGCGCTCAAGGGCGGCAACTCCCAGTCCGGCTCCCTCACGACATGGTGGAACGGCCCCTTGCCCCCGGGCTACGCGCCCATGAAGCAGGAGGGATCCATCGTGCTGGGCACCGGGGGCGACAACAGCAACAGGGCGGTCGGCTCCTTCTTCGAGGGCGCGATCACCGCGGGCTACCCGTCCGACGCCGCCGACGACGCCGTCCAGTCGAGCATCGTCGGCGCCGGCTACTCCGGAGACACCGCCGGGGTCGCACCGTCGACGATCGCCGCGCCCGGCGGCAAGTGCGTCGACGTGACCGGCAACGACGTGGCCGGCAAGACCGCGGCCGTCCAGCTGTGGGACTGCCAGAGCGGCTCCACCGACCAGCGGTGGACCCACGACGCCGACGGCTCGCTGCGCACCCTGGGCCGCTGCATGGACGTCGTCGGCAACGTCACCACGCAGAACGCGCAGATCCAGCTCTACGACTGCAACGGGGTCGGCGGGCAGAAGTGGGTGCAGCAGGCCGACGGATCCCTGCTCAACCCGCAGTCCGGGCGCTGCCTGGACGCGCCGGACGGCGCCACCGCCAACGGCACCCGGCTGCAGATCCACGACTGCGACGGAAGTGCCGCCCAGGCATTCACCGTCGGCGGCGGCTCGATGATCGCGGGCCCGGCCAAGAAGTGCGTGGACGTGAGCGGCGACGACAACGGCGGCAACGGCACCGCGGCGCAGCTGTGGGACTGCCAGTCCTACGCGCGGGACCAGCACTGGGTGCACACCTCCACCAACAGGCTGACCACGCTGGGACGCTGCCTGGACGTGGCCGGCAACGCCACCGCGCAGAACACGCCCGTACAGCTCTACGACTGCAACACCGCGGTGGGCGGCCAGGTCTGGGTGCAGCAGGCCGACGGCTCCCTGCTCAACCCGCAGTCCGGACGCTGCCTGGACGCCACGGGCGGCGCCACCGCCAACGGCACCCGGCTGCAGATCCACGACTGCGACGGGACCGCGGCGCAGAAGTTCCCCGTGGGCTGACCCGAACGGCCCCGTGTCGGGCGGACCCTCCCGGGGGTCCGCCCGACGCGCGGAGGACCGGGCGTATACGCCGCCGACCCGCCCAGGGGAACTGCCTCAAGGCGCCAGCGGTCGTCTGCCACCGACCGTGGACTCCCGTTCCTCCAGCCAGTGCGGGGCCACGTGCACCTCGAACGGCAGGCGTTTCTCCGAACGGATGCGGGCCGCCAGACACTTCACGGCCAGGGAGGCGACGGCCGTCAGATCGGGGACGACGGTCGTGAGGGACGGTGTGCTGTACAGCGCCTCCTCCGACCCGTCGACGCCCGCCAGAGCGATGTCACCCGGGACGTTCAGGCCCGCCTCGTGCACGGCCCGCTGTGCGCCGACGGCCAGCGTGTCGCTGAAGCAGAAGACCGCGTCGGGCCGTACGTGTGCGGGCAGCTCGATGAGCGCGCGCATCGCCAGCAGGCCGTTGTGGCGGTCGAACTCCTTGACGGAAGGAGCGAGTCGCGGGTCGAAGGACAGTCCGGCCGCGTGCAGCGCCTGCTGGAAGCCCTCCAGGCGCTGCCGGCTGGTCGCCGATGCCTTCCGGTCCGCGCCGATGGCCGCGATCCGGGTGCGGCCGAGACCGGCCAGGTGCGCGGTGGCGTCCCGCGCCGCGGCGACGTTGTCGATGAGGACGTGGTCGACGACCAGGTCAGCGGGTTCGTAGCTGCGTTCGCCGAGCAGGACCAGGGGGAACTCGTCCGCGACCGGGGCGAGTTCGGCGGTCGTGACGTGCAGCGGCGAGAGGATCACGCCGTCGAGCAGCGACGCGCCGACGCCGGTGGCCAGGCGCAGTTCCTCCGCCGGGTCCCGGAGCGTCTCCTCGATGAGGACGGTCAGCCCGAGTGCGGTGGCCTCCGTCCGGACGTGGTGGGCGAGGTCCGCGAAGTAGGGGGTGGTCAGCTCCGGGACGGCGAGGGCGATCAGGCCGCTGCGCCCCGTGCGCAGCCGCCGGGCCGACGGGTTGGGCCGGTAGCCGAGTTCCCGCACGGCACTCATCACGCGTTCCCGCGTGGCGGGGGACACCCGCGGAGCATCGCGTACAACGTTGGAAACGGTCTTGATCGACACCCCCGCGCGCTCCGCCACGTCCTTGAGTGTCACTGCTGCCACCGAACGGTCCCCTCACTCGCCTTTCCCGCGATTATGCACGCCCGAGCCGCGTCTGTCAGCGATCTTGACGAGCTTCCGCTGTTTTCGGACAGAGGGTTGACCGCCCGGATACACGGCAGTTACAACGTTGGAACCGCTAGCAAGCGGTTGCTGGCGCCGTTGCAGTCGGGACGACGGCCGGGGTCCTCGGGGCACGGCCGCCTGCCACTCGCCGTCGTGCCAACCGCCGCACTCCACCCTGCCTGCCTCACGAGAGGGACCGTATGTCTCCGCATCGTTCGAACGCGCCGCTGCGCACAGCCGTGGTCGGCACAGGAGGTATCGCCCGCTCCAGCCATCTCCCGGCCCTGCGGACGCTGGCCGCGGAGGGGGAGACGGAGGTCGTGGCCGCGGTCGACGTGGACGGCCGCGCCGTGCGCGCGTTCGCCGACGAGTTCGGGATCCCCCACGCGAGCACGGACCTCGACGCGATGCTGGCCCAAGTACGTCCCGACCTCGTGGTGTTGTGCACGCCGCCCGCCGTGCACCGGGAGCAGTCCGTGGCCGCGCTCCGCGCCGGGGCCTGGGTCTGGTGCGAGAAACCGCCGTGTCCCTCGCTGGCCGACTACGACGCCGTCGAGGCCGCGGAGAAGGGCGGCGACGCGGACCCGTACGCGTCCATCGTCTTCCAGCACCGCTTCGGCTCGGGCGCCCGGCACGTGCGCCGCCTGCTGCACGGCGGCGCGTTCGGCCGGCCGCTGGTGGCGCACTGCCAGACCACCTGGTACCGGGACGCCGCCTACTACGCCGTGCCGTGGCGGGGCCGTTGGGCGACCGAGGGCGGCGGCCCGGCCATGGGCCACGGCATCCATCAGACGGATCTGCTGCTGGACCTGATGGGCCCGTGGGCCGAGGTGCACGGCATGGCGGCCCGCCTCGTCCACGACGTGGAGACCGAGGACGTGTCCACCGCACAGGTCCGCTTCGAGAACGGCGCCGTCGCCACGGTGGTCAACAGCGTGCTGAGCCCGGACGAGGTCAGCCGGATCCGTATCGACTGCGAGCTGGCGACGATCGAACTGACCCACCTGTACGGCTACCGCAACGCGGACTGGCGCATCACCCCGGCTCCGGACGTCCCCGAGCCGACCGCGGCCGGCTGGCGCGACTTCGGCGCGGACGAGCCCAGCTCACACCTCGCCCAACTGCGCGCCCTCGTCGCCGACATCAAGGCCGGCCGACGCCATGCCACCAGCGGTCCGGGAGGCCGGCGGACGCTGGAGTTCATCACCGCCCTGTACAAGTCCGCGTTCGCCGGCACGCCGGTCCGCGCGGGCGACATCGGTCCCGGTGACCCCTACTACACCGAGCTGCACGGCGGTGCCCCGGGCTGGGCACCGGCCGACTCCCGCGAGGAAGAGGACCACGCATGACCCTGGCACTGACCCACGCCCACGGGGACCGGATCACCGTGGCCCACGAGGCCACCGGTACCGAGCTGTTCGCCTACGTGTACCGGCCCGAGGCCGCCTGGGAGGCCCCCAAGCCCTACCTGCACCCGATCCGCACCCTCTCCGGGGCGGTCGTCACCGACTACCGGCCCAACGACCACCGGTGGCACAAGGGCCTGCAACTGACCGCCTCCCACCTGTCGGGGCAGAACCTCTGGGGCGGCAACACCTATGTGCACGGCGAGGGGTATGTCGCCCTGCCGGAGAAGGTCGGCTCGATGGCGCACGTCGCCTTCGAGGAGGTCTCCGCCGCGGGCGGGGGCGCCGTCATCGCCGAGCGGCTGACCTGGCACCCCCACGACGGGGAACTCTGGGCCGAGGAGGAGCGCCGCCTCGAAGTGTCCGAGGTCGACCCGGAGGCCGGGAGCTGGTCGCTGACCTGGACCTCCGCCGTCGTCAACCGGCGCCAGGAACCGCTGCTTTTCGGCAGTCCGACGACCCACGGGCGCCCGGCGGCCGGCTACACCGGCCTGTTCTGGCGAGGGCCGCGGGCCTTCCGTGACGGACAGGTCTTCAGCGCCGAGGCCGACGGCGGGGACCTGATGGGAACCCAGGCGGACTGGCTGGCATACGTCGGTGAGCACGACGGACGTGACGGCCACGCCACGATGATCTTCGAGCACGCCCCGGGCAACGACCACTTGGGCGACAAGGGAACGCACCCGGCGCACTGGTTCGTGCGCAGCGACCCCTTCGCGGCGGTCGCGCCGTCCTGGGCGTTCCACGAGGAACTCGTCCTCGCCCCCGGCGACACCCTCAGCCGCGGCTACCGCGTGACCGTCGCGGACGGCGCCTGGGACCGCGGCCGGGTCGCCGCACACGTACGAGGACACGCCTGGTGAGCGCCACCTACGACGGCTTCCCCGGGGCGGTCGCGGTGTCCCGGCTGCGGGTGTACGACTGGCCCACCCTCGACGGCCGGCCCGGCGGCGGCACCCCGCACCTGCACCTCACGTGCAGCGAGGGGTACGTGGTGACGGCGGGCCGGGGAACGGTGCAGACGCTGACCACCTCCGGCTACCGGGAGAGCCCGCTCGGGCCGGGCACCGTGGCCTGGTTCACGCCCGGCACGATCCACCGCCTGACCAACGAAGGCGGCCTGGAGATCACCGTCGTGATGCAGAACAGCGGCCTGCCCGAGGCCGGCGACGCGGTGCTCACCCTGCCCCAGGACCTCCTCGCCGACCCCGATACGTATGCGGGCGCGGTGCGCATCCCCACCGACGTTTCCGAGGCCCAGCAGGAGGAGGTCGCACGCGCCCGCCGGGACCTGGCGACCCGCCGTTTCTTTCAACTGCGCGACGCCACCGAGAGCGGCGACCCGCAGCCGCTCGCCGACTTCCACCGGGCCGCCGCCGAACTGGTACGACCCCGACTCGACGCGTGGGAGCAACGCTGGCGCGAGGGCGCGCTCGCCGCCGCGCGGGCGACCGGGGCCCAACTCGACGCCCTGCGCGGGCAGGACGCACGCCATCTGACCGAGGCCCGGGTCGTCTCCACCGGAGCCACCGTGCAAGGACGCTTCGGCATGTGCGGCCGCCTGGACGTCTACCCGGGAACCTGACCGGGGGCCCGCCCCCGGGGGCCCGCCCCCGGGGGCCCGCCCCCGGGGGCCCGCCCCCGGTGGCCCGGCCGGGCCACCTGCCCCCTTCGGGGGCCGGGGACCCGGCCGCCGGCCCCGCCACTCCCCTGCCCCACCACTCCCCCGCCCCTCACCCCGTTCCCTTATCCACGCCCCTCCGGAAGGCATCCCTATGCCCGAGCCCCGAAGAAGCGGCGGGCACCGACTTCTGAGCCGCCGTACCGTCCTGGCCTCGGCCGCCGTCGGTCTCAGCACCGCCCTGACCCCCGCACTCTCCGCCTGTTCCGCCGCCAGCGGCGGCACGTCCGGCGGCGTCACCCTCAGGTTCTCCTGGTGGGGCAACGACGACCGTGCCGCGCGCACCGAACAGGCCGTGCGTCTCTTCGAGAAGGAACACCCCCGCGTCAAGGTCCAGACGTCGAACGCGGACTTCGGGTCGTACCTCCAGAAGCTGGCCACCCAGGCCGCCGGCGGCGGCCTGCCCGACGTGGTCCAGCTCGACTACCGCCAGATCTCCCAGTACGCGGGCAGCAAGGCCATCCTGCCGCTGGGCGACGCCATCGACGACGGCACGATCCGTACCTCCGAGCTGGACGCGGGACTGCTGCGCACCGGCAGCTACCGGGACGGGCAGTACGCCCTGCCCATGGGCCGCGGCATCACCGGATACGCCTACGACTCCGCCCTCTACAAGAAGGCCGGCATCCCCACGCCCCGGCCCAGCTGGACCTGGGAGGAGTGGGCGGAGGACAACAGGAGGATCGCCGGCCTGCGGCTCAGATCCCCCGACGGACGGCCCGTCACCGGTGCCAACGACGGCGGCGGCAACGAGGACGTCTTCGAGGACTGGCTGCGCAGCCGCGGCGGGCAGCTCTACGCGAGCCAGACCCGCCTCGGGTTCACCGAGGACGACCTCACCGGCTTCTGGACGTTCTTCGACACACTCCGCAGACAGGGGGCCGTCGCCGCCGCCCGGGACACGGCACAGGCGAACAGCACCGAGACCTCCCCCATGGGCCGCGGCCTCGCCGCCGCCGACTTCACCTGGGACGCACCCTTCCCCGGGTACACGGCACTGCTCGGCGACGGCACCCACTTCGCGCCGGTGCCCACGACCGACGGCCACGCCGGCGCGTACTTCAAGCCGTCGATGCTCGTGGGCGTCGGTGCGCACACCGCGCATCCCAAGGAGGCGGCCCAGCTGGTCGACTTCCTCGTCAACGACCTGCGGGCCGGCGACGTCCTCGGCTTCACCCGGTCCACACCGCCCAACCGGACGGTCGCCGGCCGCGTCGCCAAGACCCTTGAGGGACCGGAGCTGGAGATCTACCAGTACGCCGTGAAGATGGAGAAATACGGCCTGAGCGCCCCGCCGACCGCGCCCCCGCGGGGCGATCTGGCGATCAAGACCGCTTTCGGCCGGGAGTACCAACGTGTGATGTTCGGGCTCGCCACCCCCCGGCAGGCGGCGCGCGAACTCATCGACGAGGCCAACAGGGAGCTGAGGTCATGAGCACGGTGTCGACCAGGGCGCCCGCGCGCGCCGGCCGTACGCAGGAACCACGGCCGCCGGCCAGGCGCCGCCGCGGACGCGAACAGCAGTGGCCCGCCTTCGTGTTCCTCTCACCGTGGATGATCGGCGCGGTGGTGCTGACCCTGCTGCCGATGGCCGTGTCCCTGTACCTGTCGTTCACGGACTACAACCTGTTCGACCCGCCGCACTGGGTGGGCCTGCGCAACTACACCGAGATGCTGACCGAGGACCCCCGCTACTGGCGCTCGGTCGGCACCACCCTGCTGTACGTCGTGATCGCCGTGCCCCTCAAGCTGGCCGCCGCGCTCGGCGTGGCGATGCTCCTGAAGAACCTCGGCCGTGGTCGCTCCTTCTACCGCTCCGCGTTCTACGCGCCCTCCCTGCTCGGGGCGAGCATGTCCATCGCCCTGGTGTGGCGCGCGCTGTTCAACGACGGCGGCTCGGTGTCCCACGTGCTGGACGCCGTCGGCATCCACGCCGGCGGCTGGGTCGGCAACCCGGACCTGGCGGTGTACGCGGTCGTCCTGCTGACGGTGTGGCAGTTCGGCGCCCCCATGGTGATCTTCCTGGCGGGGTTGCAGCAGATCTCGCCCGACCTCTACGAGGCCGCCGCGCTGGACGGCGCGAGCCGCCTGCGGCAGTTCCTCTCCATCACCGTGCCGATGCTGTCCCCGGTCGTGTTCTTCAATCTGGTGCTGGAGACCATCCAGTCCTTCCAGGTGTTCACCCCGGCCTTCGCGATCAGCGGCGGCAATGGTGGTCCCGCCGACTCGACGCTGTTCTACACGCTGTACCTCTACGAGCGCGGCTTCACCGCCTCGCACATGGGCTACGCCGCGGCGATGGCCTGGATGCTGCTGATCGTGATCGGCATCGTCACCCTGATCCTCTTCAGGACCTCCCGGTCCTGGGTCTTCTACGCGGACGAGGAGGGACGATGAACCTCGCCCCCAGACGATGGCTGCCGCACACGATCGCCGTCGTGAGCCTGCTCGTCCTGCTCTATCCGGTGGCCTGGCTCCTCGCCACCTCGCTCAAACCGGCCGACGAGGTGGTGACCAGCCTCGACCTGTGGCCCAGCCACCTGGAATGGTCGAACTACACGACCGCCCTGGACGGTGTGTCCGGCGTCTCCGTCACCCGGCTGCTCGGCAACAGCCTGCTGATCGCCGCGGGTGCCGTCGTCGGCAACGTCCTGTCCTGCTCACTGGCCGCCTACGCCTTCGCCCGGCTGCGCTTTCGCATGCGGGGGCCGATGTTCGGCTTCATGGTGGCGACGCTGATGCTGCCCCACCACGTCGTCCTGATCCCGCAGTACATCATCTTCAACCGGTTGGGCATGCTGGACTCGTACTGGCCGCTGATCCTGCCCAAGTTCCTGGCCACCGAGGCGTTCTTCGTCTTCCTCATCGTCCAGTTCATGCGCGGGCTGCCCCGCGAACTGGAGGAGTCGGCCCGTATCGACGGCTGCGGTGCGTTCCGCACCTACTGGGCCATCACGCTGCCGCTGACCCGGCCCGCGCTGATCACCACGGCCATCTTCACGTTCATCTGGACCTGGAACGACTTCTTCACCCAGATGGTGTATCTCTTCTCGCCGGACAAGTTCACCATCACCCTGGCCCTGCGCAGCTTCGTCGACCAGTCCAGCACCTCCGCGTACGGCCCCATGTTCGCCATGTCGGTCATCTCCGTGCTGCCGATCGTGCTGTTCTTCTTCGTCTTCCAGCGCTACCTGGTGCAGGGCGTGGCCACCTCGGGACTGAAGGGCTGACGACACATGACCCAGGTCTCCTCCCCCGCCGCCCGAGGCCGCCGGGAACCCGGCGAGGTCTTCGGCAACGGCTTCACCCTCTTCGCCGACATGCTGCTGGTGGGCCTGCTCACCAGCGCCGCGTGCCTGCCGGTCGTCACGGCGCCCGCCGCGTTCGCCGCCGCGTCGGCGACGCTGCGGCCGGCCGCCGGCCACGGCGCACCGGTGAGGGCCGCCGCGTACCTCGCGCACCTGCGCGCCCGCCTGTCCGTCGCCTCCCTGGCCGGTGGACTGCTGCCGCCGGTGCTCGTGGTGATCCTGCTGATCGACGTGGGTCTGCTGGACAGCGCGCTGCCCGGAGCGCCCGCCGTGGCCCTCGCGCTCGTCCTGCTGGTCCTCGGCACCGCCGTCGTGGCGCTGCGCGCCACGGCGTTGCAGGATCCGCACCGCCTGTCCGTGCGCGAGGGGCTGTTCCGCTCGGCCGCCGACCCGCGCGGCACCCTCCTGCTGGCGGCCGGCGTGCTCCTGGCCGGGCTCCTCGCCTGGTCGATACCGCTGCTGATCCCCTTGCTGCCCGGCCCGCTCGCCTTCGCCGCGACGGTCGTGGACATCCGCTCCGCGCCGCGCCACAGCTCCGGCTGACCCACCGCGGCTCCCCGTCCTTGGCCCCCAGAACGTCCGCGTACGACACGACCGGAGTTCCCGCATGCCCATGCCCCACACCCACCTGGACGCCGCCGGCCATCCGCGGCCGCAACTCGTCCGGGACCCCGACTGGCACGATCTGAGCGGACCCTGGCAGTTCGCCCACGACGACGCGGACCGCGGCCGGTCGGAGCGGTGGATGGCCCCCGGCACCACCGAGCCCTTCACCGCGACCATCACGGTGCCCTACCCGCCGGAGTCCGAGTCCTCCGGCATCCATGACACCGGCTTCCACCCCGTCCTGTGGTACCGGCGCACCGTCGAGGTGGCCGCGCCCGCCCCGGGCCGCCGTCTCCTGCTGCACTTCGGGGCGGTCGACTACCGGGCCGAGGTCTGGGTGAACGGCCACCCGGTGGGCCGGCACGAAGGCGGACACACGGGCTTCACCTGCGATCTCACCGACGCCGTCGACCAGGACGGCGCCCAGGTCGTCGTGGTCCGGGCCGAGGACCAACCGGGCGACGCCGCGCAGCCCCGGGGCAAGCAGGACTGGCGCCCGGACCCCCATGTCATCTGGTACCACCGCACCTCCGGGATCTGGCAGCCGGTGTGGCTGGAGGACGTCCCGGACGAGCATCTGACGGCGGTGCAGTGGACGCCCGACGTCGCCCATGCCCGCGTCCGCTGCCAACTGCGCCTGAACCGCCTGCCGAGCCGGCCCCTGCGGGCGACGGTCCGCTTGGCAGTGGGCGATCGCGTACTGGCGGAGCAGCGGGTCCTGACCGACGGCCAGGACACCGTGTTCGACGTCGCGGTGCCCGCCCTGCGCCACGGCCAGGAACTCGACGACCTGCTCTGGAGCCCGGAGCGCCCGCACCTGACGGACGCGACGGTGGTGCTGAGCGACGCCACCGACGACACGCCCGTCGACACCGTCACCTCCTACGTCGGGCTGCGCGACCTCGGCTGGGACAACGGCGTCTTCCTCCTCAATCACCGGCCCTACTTCCTGCGCTTCGCGCTCCAGCAGGGCTACTGGCCCGCGTCCCACCTGTCCGCCTCGGCCGACGAGTTGCGCCGCGACGTCGAACTGGCCAAGGAGATCGGCCTCAACGGGCTGCGCATCCACCAGAAGATCGAGGACCCGCGCTTCCTCTACTGGGCCGACCGGCTCGGGCTGCTGCTGTGGGAGGAGATGCCGTCCGCCTACGTCTTCGGCACACCCACCGTCCAACGTGTGATCAGCGAATGGACCGAGGCCGTCACCCGCGACCTCAGCCACCCGTCGATCGTCGGCTGGGTCCCGATCAACGAGTCCTGGTCCGTCCCGAACCCCGCTCTCGTCCCGGAGCAACGGCACTTCATGGACGCCCTCTACCACCTGACGAAGGCGCTGGACCCCTCGCGCCCGGCCGTCTCCAACGACGGCTGGGAGATCTCCGCCGCCGACATCTGGGGCGTGCACGACTACACCCAGCACGCGTGGGAGCTTCGTGAGCGCTACGGCCACGCGTCCCTGCGCCGGGGCGAGGTGGTCGAGCAGTGGCCCGGCGCCAAGCGGCTGACCCTGGCGGGCACCCGGCACGAGGGCCAGCCCATCGTCCTCAGCGAGTTCGGCGGGGCCACCTTCGAGCCGGCGCAGGGGGAGGCGTGGTTCGGCTACGACACGGTGGCCACGGAGCAGGAATTCGCCGACCGGTTGGCCGGCCTGGTGGCGGCGGCGGTGGACTCCCATCTCGCCGGCTTCTGCTACACCCAGTTCACCGACACCTTGCAGGAGACCAACGGACTGCTCACACCGGACCGCCGTCCCAAGATCCCGGTCGCCGACCTGCGCGCCATCCTCACCCGGACCCGCGGGCAGGTCCTACCCGAGGCATGAGGCGTTCCGCTCCCGCACCCGGCGCGCCAGGGTGCGGGAGCACGGGGGGGGTGGCGGTGCTGCCGACGGTCTTACAACACGCACCGGCGGAGAGCGGCTACTCGTTGTTGACTTCGGACGCCTCGTTGGAGCACCCGTGCCAGGTTCCGGCCGCGGAGTCGTAGATGCACGCCTGCCAGGCAAGCGAGCTTCCGGGGTAGCCGTAGTAATTCGTGCTGCTCTGTTCGTAGTAGTCCTTGTTGCAGACACCCCACTGGCCCGCGCTGAGCTTGTTGACACACGAGCCCTGGCGGTAGAGGACCCACTTCGATCCGTCCCACAGCGTGTTCTTCCACGAGGCGGTGGCCGAGTGTCCATCGGGGTCGGTGTCCTTGACCCACCACTTGTCGCCCTACTTCTGGAAGCAGGCCGTACTGCCGGTCAGATCGACGCAGGCCATGCCGGACGGCGGCGATCCCGCCTGAGCGGTGTCCCATTCGTAGGCATGCACTTGGGCCCCGACGGGCGACTGCGGGGCTGCCTGGGCGGCCGGAGCGGTGAACGCGCCGGCCATCAGTGCGGCAACGCCAACGAGAATGCCGAGTCTTCCGAAAACCCTCATGTTGTCTCCCACGAATGACGCTGTCTCAGCTTGCACCGCCGCACCCGACCCGCACCCGCGCCATCTTCGGACGGACGCCGTCCGGGAACGACACGACGGCGTTCCTCCGGCGCATCTCGGCGTTCTCTCGCGCTGATGCCGCCGGCATCAGCCATGAGTTCCGCCGGCCACTTCGCGCAGTGCCGCCCAGGTGTGGACGCCGACCTTTCCGTCCACGGTGAGGCCCCCGTACCAGGACTGGAACCGCTCGACGGTGCTCTCGGTGATCGGCCCGAACTCACCGTCGACCGTGATGCCGAGCAGACACTGCACCTCCCGGACCCTGGGTCCGAGGTCGCCACGGACGGTCAGCGCATTGCCGGAGTAGTAGCCGCACGTGAAGGCGGCTGCTGCCGGCACACTGCTCCGGGATCCCTCGGACCCTGCCGCGTGTGCTGCCGGTGCCAGCCCGAACGCCAACCCGCCCAGACACACCAGCGCGGCACCGTATGCCGCCATCCGACGACGCGGTCTCTCCACCGAAACGATCACATGTCTACTCACACGCACTCCCAGCGAACGGACCTCGGTATGTTTCTCGGGCCGACGGCCTGACCGACTCGAACGGATCACGACGCACCCACCGCGGCTTCGCCGTCGAGGGGCCCGACAAGTCCCGGCTCGGGCACCGCAGTCGACACCGCGGGAACTCGTGCGAGGGGACACCGCTCAGCCGCGCCCCGCCTGCCCGAGCGCTGTCGCCTTTCACGAGGAAGCTACCGAAGGACACGCCGACAAGTCGTCGACCTGGAGCGCACAAACGTTGGCATGGAGTGCACACAGTCCAATACGGTCGGCGCCCGTGTCCGTACCGGAAACCTCGCCCGAGGTGCCACCCGAGGTTTCTGTCCCGCCGACGGTTCAGGCGGTGGGGGCGGTGATGGCGGTGGACGTGACCTCCTCAGAGGAAAACCCGTGCGATTTCCAGCCACTTCTGGGCGTCCTCACCGACCGCCGTGAGGTCGGTCTCGGCTCGGGACCTGCGTCGGGTGACTCGGAGGCAGAAGTCGAGGGCACTGCCCTGAACCCGTTGCGTCGCGTTCGCCGGGCCCCATGCCCAGGTCTGGCCGTCAGGACCGGTCAGCTCGATGCGGAACGGCTCCGCCGGGCCGGGCAACTGAGCGGCGTAGAACGACAGCTCGCGTCCTATCACTCCCAAGGAAGCCACCTGCTTGAGCCGTCCCGTCGGACGACGTGTCACACCCAGGGAATCGAGAATGTCCTGCCCGTGGGCCCACACTTCCATCAGCCGAAGCGGTGCCATGAGCGCTGCGGTCAACTGCGAGCCGTACCAAGGAAACCCATGATCCTGCGGTACGTCACGCAGCGCCGCCGCGACCTCGCTTCGACCGGCGCGCCATCGTTCCAGCAGTACCGACCGCGGTTCGGCCGCTCCCGCGGCGGCGTCGAGATCGGCGTACCGGCTGCCCGCCGCTTCAGCCCGCTTCAGCACGCCGTCGAACGCCTCCGGGGTCCGCAGGGCGATGAGAACGTTCGCGTCGGCTGAAGCGAGATGAGCGATCTGGTGGGCGATCGTCCACCCCGCTGCCGGTGTGGGCTTGGTCCAGTCGGTCCGCGCTGATACCAGGGCGTCGAGTTCATCTCCCTCAGCCACCAGGTCGGGCAGCGCAAGGTCGCGGTCCAGCCCGGAGATGTCGAGGTCGTAGTTCAGCATCCGGTATCACCTTCACACGCGTTGACGGCAGGCAGTGCCGGCGGGAGCCGATCCACGCATGACCCTAACCGAACGCGTCAGGCCCCAAGTGCGCGGCAGCGCGGCGCACCATCAGGTGCGGCACACCAAGGGTGGCGGCGCCCAACGCCTTCTGCGCTACCGAGTACGCGATCCCCTGCGCGCCATGGGTCCCGGGTCCCGGAGCCGGGTCCCCCGAAGCATGTTCGTGACGGGCCTCGCGCTCACGGGGACGGCGAGAGAGGATGCCTGCATGAGTGTGCGCCCGCTGCCCCAGAGCACCCCCGCCGCCCAAGGTGTCGACGCCGACGGAGTCCGCGCTTTCCTCGACGCCCTCGAAGCCGCCCCCGACATAGCACCCCACAGCCTGATGATCCTGCGCCACGGCCACCTCGTCGCCTCCGGCTGGTGGGCGCCGTACGCGCAGGACCGCCTCCACCTCCTCTATTCGCTGAGCAAGAGCTTCACGGCGACGGCCGCCGGCCTCGCCGCCGCGGAGGGCCTGATCCGGCTGGACGACCCGGTGATCTCGTACTTTCCGGAGTTCGAGGCCGACATCACCGATCCGCGCAGCCGCGCGATGCTCGTACGGCACGTGGCGTCGATGTCCAGCGGCCATGTCGCGGAGACCCTGGACCGCGCGCAGGCCATCGACCGGGAGGAGCTGGTGCGCGGCTTCCTACTGGTTCCGCCGGACCGTGACCCGGGCACCGTCTTCACCTACAACCAGCCCGCCACCTACACGCTCGCCGCGATCGTCCAGCGGGTCACGGGCCAGTCGCTCATCGACTATCTGCGCCCTCGCCTCTTCGAACCGCTCGGCATCGGCGAGGCGGTCTGGCAGCGCGACCGGGCCGGACGCGACCTGGGTTTCTCCGGCCTGCACTCCACGACGGACGCCGTCCTCCGGCTCGGCCAGCTCTACCTACAGGACGGTGTCTGGGAGGGCGAGCGCCTGTTGCCCGCGTCCTGGGTGGCCGAGGCCACACGTCCGCAGGTCTCCAACGCGGACGGTTCCCCGGGCGGGACCGACTGGAAGCAGGGCTACGGCCTCCAGTTCTGGATGTCCCGGCACGGCTACCGCGGTGACGGCGCCTACGGGCAGTTCTGCGTGGTACTGCCCGAGCACGACGCGGTGATCGCGATCACCGAGGAGACCGTGCAGATGCAGCAGGTGCTGGACCTGATCTGGGAGCATCTGCTGCCCGCCTTCCGGCCCGCACCACTGTCCGGCCGGGAGCAGACGGACGCGGCCCTGGCGGAACGCCTCGCGGGACTTGCGCTGCCGCCCGCCGCGGGTAAGCCCGCGCCCGCCGAGCGGGCCGAGGAGTGGGCGACCGTCGAGTTCACCCCGGGCGAGCCGTCGGCCAGGACGACCTCCGTGGAGGTCGCGGCAGGGGCCGACGGCACACGCCTCACGCTCGTCGAGGACGGTCACCGCATCGAACTGCGGCTGGTGGAGAACGGGTGGAACGTCGCCGAGGAACCGGTCCCGACCGCGGTGAGCGGTGGCTGGACGGACACCGGCACGCTGGAGGCGGACGTGATCTTCCTGGAGACCCCGCACCGGCTCACGCTGACCTGCTCCCTGCCGGACCGCACGTTCACCGCGCGCTGGCACACCCAGCCGCTGCACCCGTTGCCCCTGCACGCGATGGGGGCACCCCGCTCCTTCTGATGGATCTGGGATGGTCGGCGTGACGATCGAGGACAACGCCTAGCGTGCCCGGCCCCCGCGCAGCGCCCCGGCCCCGGCCCCGAAGACTGGAAGGTACCCCGGTGGGCCGGGGGAGGCAGACGGGCCTGGCCCTGGCCGGCCGCCCCGCCGCCGTGCTGTGCGTTCGCCCCTTGCCCCTGGCCCTCCGACCGCCCGGGCGCCCCCTTCCAGGCATCCGGTCGGGGCGGCCCGGGGCGAGACCGGCGCGTTCAGTGGATATCGATCACTGCCGCCGCACGTTTCGGAGAGGCCGCCACACGTTTCGGAGAGGCCGCCGCGCCCCACGTATGCTCCTGTTCATGAATGCTGTGCAGCCTGCCCGCAAGCGTGACGGTGCCGCGACGCGCGAGGCGATTCTCGCCGCGGCCGTGGTGGAGTTCACGGAGCACGGTTACGCGAGGGCTGGGGTTCGGCAGATCGCTGAGCGAGCGGGTGTGACAGCGATGATGATCAACCGTTACTTCGGGTCGAAGGAAGGACTCTTCGCCCAGGCGGTGGACCGGGCTTTCGGACCGCCGACGGTCGTCGGTGACGATCGCCGGAGTCTGTCGCGAGAGATCGCGCACACGCTCGCGGAACGCACCGCGCCCGGTGCCGAACGTCTTGATCCGTTCCTGCTGATGCTCCGTTCGGTGCAGGATCCCGAGGCGGCGGATGTCCTTCGCCGGGGCATCGAGGCGCACGTGGGTGGGCGCCTGGCGGGGCTGCTGGAGGGGCCTGAGGCGGAGGTACGGGCCCAGCTCGGGCTGGCTCTGGTCGCGGGAACATGGTTGCTGCGCACCGTCGTGGGTACGTCCGCCCTCGCCGAGGCCGACAACGACAGCCTCGCGGACCTTCTGACGGGCATGCTCCGACCGGTCACCGGTGAGGCGGATGCCGGAACTGCCGCTACCGCCGGCACCTAGTGCCTCGGCAGGCAACGTTTGCCCGTCAAGGAGCGGCGTTCGGTGCGTGCTCTCGGCGTGCCGGCCGGAAGTCCTCGTACTGGACGTACTTGGGCTTTCGGCCGGTGCGGCGAGAGTGCGTGCCGGGCGTCGCGACGGGGCGAACGTTGCCTGTCGGGGCACTAGTTCCAGGACATCCTCGGGTAGCCGGCGGCAGGAAACCGCAGGCCAGGAAGAGGTGGCGGTCCCGGTGCGGGTGCCGGGGCGTTGCCGTTCGGCCCCCGTACCGGCCGTGGCCGTCCGACCGTGTCGCGTTCAGAAGGCCGAGCGGATGACTCCGCCGTCGACGCGGATCGTGGCGCCGCTGACGTACTGGGCGTATTCACTGCACAGGTACGCCACCGCCGCCGCAATCTCGTCCGGCTCGCCGAAGCGCTCCTGGTCGTTCGGGATGAGGGCGTTGACGGCGTTGGGCTGGATCTCCTCCCAGGTCTCGCCCCATCCGCGGGCGGGGCCGATCTCGGTGACGAGTTCCTTGGTGGCCTCGACGAGGATGGCTCCGGGCGAGACCACGTTCGAGGTGACCCCCGTGCCTTTCAGGTCGCGGGCCAGCGACACGGCGAGGTTGTGGCGGGCCGCCAAGGTGGCGTTGTACTGCGGGTGCGTGTTCATCGGCTGGGAGGCGAGACCGCCGCCGATGGTGATGACCCGGCCCCAGCCGCGCTCGCGCATCGCCGGAACCAGGTGCTGGATCATCCGCACACCTGAGACCACGTTGACGTTGTAGGTGTCCCGCCAGTCGTCGGGGGTCGCTTCCGCCCACGACAGGTGCCGGTAGAACCCGGCGTTGTTGACGAGGATGTCCACGGGGCCGTCCGCGGTGGCCTCCCGGGCGACCTCGGCGGCAGCCGCGTCGTCGGCCAGGTCACCCAGCACCGCGGTGGCTCTCCCGCCGGCCTCGCGGATCTCCCGCGCGACCTTCTCCGTGCGCTCCTGGTCCCGACCGTGGACCACGATCGCGGCACCCTCGGCCGCCAGCAGCTTCGCGGTGGCCTCGCCGAGCCCGACACTCGACCCCGTGACAAGGGCGCGCTTCCCGGTCAGATTCAGGTTCATGTCCTGTTTTCCCTCTCTCGGACTCCCCGCACCGTGCCGGCCGGGGAAGTGTGTCTCCGGAACTAAGTATACAGCGGTAGACTTCTTGTGCGGGTGGGCGGTGTTTCCGGACCGACGTGTCGCGGATCTCTCGGTCGGCCGGACGGCAGGCAGGCAGGCAGGCCACGGGACACCCGGCGGGCCGGGTCGCGCGTCCGGTGTGTCAGTTCGCTGAGCGCGTGGTTCCGCCGTCCACGCGCAGGGGCGCGCCGCCGATCCAGTCGGCACGGGGGCGGGGGCTCGCGAGATGGACCACCGCATCGGCGATCTCTTCGGGACGCCCGGACCGGTTGGTGTCGCCGCAGACACCCCCCCAACAGACCGCCCACGACGTTCTGTTGGGGTACTCGTGGGTCGGTGGAGGGGCGACGGGCCATTGTCAGTGCCAGGTGGTAGAACGCTGGGATGACCGAGACACCTGCCTTCGAAGACCTGCTGGCCCTGGTCCAGGACCGCTCCGCCGCCCTGCGCAGCAGCGTCGCCGGCTCCACCGATCTGGATGTCCGCGTCCCCAGCTGCCCCGACTGGTCGCTCCGCGACCTCGTCGAGCACCTCACCGAGGTGCACCGGTTCTGGGCGGCGGCGGTCGCGGCCGGCCCCAGCGAGAAGCCGCCAACCGTGGCACCGGCCGATGCCACGCTGCCTGCCGACCTACTGGCCCGTTCCGCCGCAGCCACCCGAGAGCTGATCGCTGCCCTGCGAGCCGCAGGGCCCGCGATGGACTGCTGGACCTGGTGGGTCGACTCCGACGTCCCGAAGACGAGTGGTGCCGTGGCACGCCATCAGGTTCAGGAGGCCGCTGTCCACGCCTTCGACGCACAGCTGGCCACCGGAACTCTCCAGCCGGTCCCGACGGTTGTCGCACTCGACGGCATCGCCGAGTTCGTCGGCGTCAGCCATGGCACCGCCGGGCCTTGGCCGCACGAGCCGACCCGGATCGGCCTGCACGCCACCGAAGGCAAGTCCTGGCTGATCGACCTGACGGAGTCGGGCTCACACCTCGTCGACGGCCGGCATGAGGCGGACGCCGACGTCCACGGATCGGCAAGCGATCTGTTGCTGGCCCTGCACCGCCGCCTCCCCTTGGACAATCTGCGGAGCGAGGGAGACCGCGCCGCGCTGGAGAACCTCCTGAACTGGCCCGACCTGTCTTGACCTCCCAGCCCGAAAGGCCCCCTGCGGGACGGGGTGCAGGCGGAGTACGTCACGCGCCTGGGGCTTGGGCGGAAACCAGGTGGACTTCGCGTACTGCCACCTGGGTAAGGTCGGGCCATGCCCGAGCTGAAGCAGCTGTGTGCCGGCCATGCCCCGGCGGTCCTGGCCTTCGAGCTGGCGAACCGCGCCTACTTCGCTGCCTCGATCTCCGACCGCGGCGACGACTTCTTCCACCGGTTCGCCGACCGGTACGACGCCTTGCTGGCGGAGCAGGAGGCCGGCACCTGCGCTTTCTACGTGCTTGTCGCCGAGGACGGCTCGGTACTCGGCCGGTTCAACCTGGTCGACATCGAGGACCACACGGCTGAACTCGGCTACCGGGTCGCCCAGCACGTCGCCGGCCGTGGCGTGGCGACCGGGACCGTCCGGGAGCTGTGCCGGCTGGCGGCGGCCCGGCACGGGCTGCGCACGCTGCGCGCGGCCACGGCCCACCAGAATGCCGCGTCGCAGAGGGTGCTGGCCAAAGCCGGGTTCGTCCCCGTCGGCCCGGCCGACCCGGCCCACCTCGGCGGAAAGCCGGGCACCTGGTACCAGCGCGACCTGGCACTCCCCTGATCGGACTCGGTGTGCGGGCGTGAGAAACCAGGGCGGGACCGGTTCACGCGGCGCGACGGCCGCGCCGAGCCGGCCCTCATGCACACACCGTTCCACTCCGTCGCCGGGTTCGACAGCGAGGAACTGCTCAGCGAGGGACAGATCCCATCCTGCGCGCCACGCACCCCCTCGCCGCGCACAAAACTCTGCCCTCGCCCTCGCCCAGCTCATCCGCACCGCCACAAAAGCAGCTGTGGCCCACTCTCGCCTGCCACTGCCGGGCCGGCACAAATCCGCTTGGGGAATCCTCCCAGATCGGCAGCTCATCGAGTGATTTCCGTCCGTATCTCTTGCAGTGATCGGATGGCATCGTTTTGCATGGCGGAACCCGCCGGGTTTTGCATGCCGGAGACCGCCGATCAGAATGAGCCGGTCAATGACGCCGAACCGCGGAAGGGACAGGAGGATGATGCGTCGCTTCATTCTCCCGGGTACGGGAAGCGGGGCCTGATCGGGGAGTGAGCGTGACAGGAAGAAGGGAGCGGCCCTCGTCGTGTTGAGATCCTTGCGTCCGCCTTCGCGCGTGTATCACAGTCCGCTGCTCGACAGTACGCGGTGGAACTCCTATACGCCCCGACGCGGGGACATCGTCATTTCCACCGCCACCAAGGCCGGCACCACGTGGACGCAGAAGATCGTGGCGTCTCTGATCTTCCAGAGTGTCCGTCTGCCTCTTCCGCTCATGGAGCTGAGCCCATGGCTCGACATGGGTATCGCCCCGCTTCCCCAGGTCATGGCGTCGCTTTCCGCACAGCGCCATCGTCGTTTCATCAAAACGCATCTGCCCCTGGACGCGCTTCCGTTCTATTCGGAGGTGTCCTATCTGGTAGTGGGCCGGGACCTGCGGGACCTCGCCCTGTCCACCCATCACCATGCCCGCAGTATGAGTTCCGCCGGGCCGCGTGCCGCCCTCGCGGCGGCCATGGAAGATCATGGCGAGAAGGACACCTCGGCGTTCTGTCCACCGGAAGTACCCGAGGACGTGCACGCGTTCTGGCGGGAATTCTTCACCCGTAGCGCATATCCGTGGGAGAGGGACGGCTGGCCCTACAATTCACCCACCCACCAGCTGCGTTCGTGGTGGGAACACCGGTCCGAGCCCAACGTGTACTTCCTGCACTACCAGGACATGCTGGACGACCTGGAGGGCCAGATGCGCCGGCTGGCTGGTTTCCTCGGCATCTCCGTCGACGCCCGCGTCTGGCCGGACCTGGTGAGGGCCTGCACCTTCGCCGAGATGAAAGCGAAGGGGCACGAGATCTGGGACTCGGGCTTCTCCGGCTCCGCACTCGGGACGTGGAACTTCTTCCACAAGGGTACGAGCGGACAGTGGCGCACCCTGTGTTCCGAGGACGAACTCGCGCTGCACGACCAAGTACTGCTGCGGCTCCCCGAAGACCTCCGCTCCTGGCTTGCCCGCGACGCATCACCGTTGTCGACGTGAGCGATGCGACCGCCCGGGTATCGGCTCGGTTCCGGATGCCGCGTCAGCCCGGCGGACGCTTGGGTACGACGAGTTCCCGACGCAGTGTCATCACCAAGGTGCGGTGCTGGTTGTAACCTCGGGTCTCCACGCCCACCTGACCGCGGCCGTCACGTTCGGCGATGTCGCGCTTGGCGTACACCTCGCTCTCCGCGTAGAGGGTGTCGCCGTGGAGAACCGGTGCATGGTGCTCGATCTTCTCAAACCCGCAGTGGGTGATGGCGCGCCCCGCCACATCCGCTTCGGACAGGCCCAGAAGCAACGAGAAGACATAGCTTCCGATGATCAGGGGTTGTTTGTACCGGGTCGCGGTCTCGGCGTAGTGGGCGTCGAGGTGCAGGGGGTGTCGCACCATGGTCAGAAGGGAGAACAGATGGTGGTCGTACTCCGTGACCGTCTTGCCCGGCCAGTGACTGAAGACCTGTCCGGCCTCGAACTCCTCGAAATACCTACCGAAGCTCAATGAACACCTCTTCAGGGGAGTGGACGGCGGTGACCGTTCGGTCGGGAATGCCTTGTCCCGGAGATCACTTCCATGGAGATCCCCGGGCCGAATCCCGCGATCGGCCCAAAGCCCCCGATCGTGCCTTCATCCTGGCGACGCGCCCCAGCACGTCGAAGGTAGGTCGAAGCGGGACGCCGAGGCGTAAGTGCCGTAATTCCGCAGTGCCGCCTTGCTGGGCCGCAGGCGTTCGACGGGCACTCCGCCCTGGCTGCACAGTGCGTCCAGGAAGCGCGTCGGCCGCCTGGTCGCCGTAACGCTCAGTGGCGCCGACGGTGCTGCGGCGGGCCAGCACCTCGTCGGCAGGATGTCGGCCGTCCGGCGAGGCTGTCGGTGATCCGTAGGCGATATCTCGGCCGCCGCTGGAAGCGTGGGTGTCGAGCTGTCCTGCTGGGCAGCCGCAGCCACCTTCAACAGCAAGGGAGCCCCGCCGCCATGTCGTCCACGTCCTCCACCCCGCCCTGGGATGTCCACCGGCTGCCGCGTGCCGATGGCCGTGTCGTCCTGGTCACCGGCGGCAACGCCGGAATCGGGTACTTCGTCGCGGAGCAGCTGTCCGCAACCGGCGCCACCGTCGTACTGGGCAGCCGGAATCCCGCGAAGGCCGAAGTCGCCACGGCCTCGATCCGCTCGCGTGTCCCCGGCGCGCGGGTGCGGGCCGTACGGCTGGACCTCGCCGATCTCTCCTCGCTCGGAACAGCGGTGGAATCGCTGGGTGTGGAATACCTCGACGCGGTGGTCCACAACGCCGGCGTCGCGCTCGACGCCCCGCCGCGCCGGGAGACCGGGGACGGTCACGAGCTTATGTTCGGCACGAACCACCTCGGGCACTTCGCCCTGACCCACTGGCTGATGCCGCTGCTGTCCGCCGCACCGGCGGCCCGCATCGTGACCATGGGCAGCTTCGCGGCGAAGTCCGAGCGGCTCGACCTCGACGACCTGCAGTCCCGGAAGGACTACTCGCCCAAGCGCACCTACGGACGCTCCAAGCTGGCGCAGATGCACTTCGGCCTCGAACTCGACCGCCGCCTGCGCGCCGTCGAAAGCACGGTGGCAAGCGTGGTGGTCCATCCCGGCGGCGCGCTGGACTCCCTGACCCCGTCACGGCCGCCGGTCCATGTGCGGACCGGTGGTGCGCGGCTCCGCGGTGCACCGGCCGCCCTCCTCCTCCAGGGCAAGCACGCCGGCGCATGGCCCGCGGTCCGAGCAGTGCTGGACCCCAGCGTGCGCGGAGGGCAGCTGTGGGGACCGCGTGTCTTCAGCCTGCGCGGCAAGCCCCGACGAGAACGGGTGTGGAACCACCTCACCGACACCTCCGTGGCGGAGCGGTTGTGGGACGTCAGCCGTGACCTGACCGGCGTCGAACCTCGGCACCATCCCCGCACAGCCCCTGGCGCGCGCTGACCGACAAGCGTGCGCAGGCCGGCCGCGGCGTTCAGTGACATGCGTTCGTGCAGGTCGGCGGGGCGAGTACGGGAACGGGAACGGCCACCGTGACCACCCGCCAGGCCCGCGCCGACGGACGCCATGGACGGAACCATCACCGCGCCGGGACCGGAGAAACACCATGTGCTTTCGCATTGCCCCTACCGCACAGCCACCCCGCACGCGCCGTGACAAGCATCACTGTCGACGCATTTGCAAACATGAGGCACCCCTCGGGTACGTTGGGCACTGGCCGAACATGAGGACCCCCTCCGGATGATCCCCCGTAGCTCGGCACCCGGACGGTCCGGATTTCCCGGATCGCAGATCACGGAGATGGCGGCGACCGCCGGCCGGCGGAATCGCGGCACACAACGAGGAGATGACCATGAACAGGTGGACCAAGCGGATCTCGGTCGGTCTTGCTTCTGCGGCGATGGCGGGCGGAGCGCTGCTCGGCGCCGGCGGTACCGCGTCGGCCGCCGTTTCACAGCCCGCGCAGCACACCGTGTCCCCGGTCTCCGCCGTACGGACCGACGGCGGCTGGAGCGGCTACCACGACGACGGACACGGCATCGGCTGGAACGGCCGGCACGACGATGGACGCGGAATCAACTGGGACGGCCGGCACCAGTGGTCGGAGCACCGGGACGGCCGCCACGTGTACATCGGGTACGGCAACCGGTGGAGCGAGGTGACGCCGTGGCGCGGTGTCGCCACCAACAGCTGGTACGCGGACCAGCTCGTCTCGTACCTGAACCACCGGTGACGCGGCCACCGGCCGTCGCGGTCGGGCACCACGTCCCCCGCGGACGCGGCCCTGGGGTGTGTGTTCGCGCCCCGTCCGGCGACCGCACAATGGAGCGAGGGCGGACCCGGGCCGATGACACCCTTCCCGGCCGAACGGCACACACGTACCAGCCGTGTGTGCCGTTCGGCCGATACGTCCGCTCACCCCAGGGGCGAGCGGAGTACCGGACCGGCAGGCCAGGGTTCAGCGGGAACAGCGGGAACTGCGGGAACAAGGGGTGAGGCCACCGTGAGTTCGGTCAGGACCGTGGCGCACGAACTGCCCATGCGGCTCTTCGTCTCGTACGACCAGCCGGTGTCGATGTGTGTCGCACTGCGGTACGACGACGCTGATCCCTACGCCGTCCGTGCCGCCTTCTACCCCGCCGCCAGGTGTGCGGCGGTCGAGTGGTACCTCAGCCGGGACATGCTGGAGCAGGCCCTGAGCCGGCACACCGGACGCGGAGATGTGCGGATGTGGCCGGCCGGCGGCGCGGGGCGCGACGTGGTGTACATCGCTCTCCGTACGCCCGCCGGATCCGCGCTGCTCGCACTGCCCGCGCGGGGCGTGGCGTCCTTCCTGCGTGACACCCGGTCCGTGGTGCCTCCGGGTGCCGAGTCCCGCCGGCTCGACCTGGACGCCGAGCTGGCACAGCTGCTGGCGGACGGCTGAAGCCCGTGCGCTGGACGGCGGTGCCTTGGGCCTGAGGGCCCGACGGTCTTCGGGGGTGAGGGTCCGGTTGCCGATCGCGGTACCGGGCTCGTTGTGTGTCCGGGCCTGCCGTGTGCGTCTCGTGTACCCGGTCCGTTCCGCGCCTCGCGGTACCGGACCTGCTCATGCGCCTTGCGGTACCGGGCCCGCCGTCTGTCTCGTGACCCGGTGGTCATGCCTGCCTGGTGCGCCGGTCATGCCTCGCCGAAGCAGTCGCCGCAGTCCGCTTCGGGGCACTCCAGCGGGACGAGGGTCTCGTCGACCTGCTGGCGGGTCATCGGGGGCTCGGGCAGTTCGTGAGCGCACTCGGCACGGAAGGCGTCGAGCATCAGATGGAGGTGGCGACGCCATGCGGTGGGGGCGACCGTGCGGGTGGCCTGGATGATCCCGGCCTGGGACCAGATCACGAACGCGACGTCCTCGTAGGTGACATCGCCACGGAGGACACCCTGCTCCTGGGCCTTGCGGAAGGTCTGGGTGGCCATGTCCTTCGCGCGCTCGATCAGTCCTCTGCCGAGCGCGTGGAGGGGCAGCCGGGCTGAGACCAGGTCGTTGAAGGCGCGGTCGCATGCCTGCAACTGGCACAGCCGTTCCAGGTAATGGCAGAACCCTTCCCAGGCGTCGTCCATGGCCGCCGCCTCTTCCGCCGCGTCGAGCAGATCCGTGAACTTCGCGGTGAAGAGTTCCTCGACCAGGTCCAGCCGGCTGGGGAAGTGCCGGTAGAGCGTTCCGATCGCGACACCCGCCTCGCGGGCGACGCCCTCCAGGGACGCGGCCAGACCCTGCTCGGCGAAAGCCTTGCGGGCTGCGGCCAGGATCGCGTCCCGGTTGCGCTGCGCATCGCGCCGCAGCGGCCTGGCCGCCGCCCGTGGTGCGGAGAGGGTGGGCTGGGGGCTCATGCACGCAGCATAACATGAGGGGGCCCTCGAATTAAAGAGATGTGACCTGACTCATGGCGCGGGCCATCGCGTCCTCCACGCCGGGCGACCGGCCACCGGCCGGCCGACGTCTCGCGGAACCCACCCGCCGGAGCCGTTCGGCGGGGACCTGCGGTGCGGGGGCGAGGGTGAGGGCGGCGGTGAGTCCGGAACACCACGCGGAAGCCCGGATGCTGGGCACCCACCTGTGGACCGCCATCCACGGACAACTCGTCCTGTGGCGCAGCCTCCCCGGGCTCCACCACCACGGCGAGACCGTCCTGATCGAACTGGAGCAGTCACTGCTGCGGCGCCTGCTCCCCCGGCAGGTCACGGCTGAGCACCGGGTGCCGAACCCACCGGTCCACCCGGGACCGGTGACACCCGCAAAAGAGAGCGGGTCCGGCTGCCCGGCGCGGACGGCCGCGGCCTTGCCGGCAGTCGGCGCGTCGGACCAGCGGTCCGGCGGTCCGGCGGTCCGGCGGGACATCCGGGCGCACTGGTCGAACGGAAGTGAACGTCCTTGCACCGTCCAGGAGTTGAAGCGGCTGTGGTACGGAGACCGGGCGGCCGGTGAGTTCGCACACCGTTCGTTGGCTCCTTGATCACGCGGGGGCCGGCCCCGGGCAGGCGGAACCTGCGGCGCCCGGCCGCAAGAAACGCCGTTCGTCCCGGGTTGCCGCCCGCGCCCGTGCCACCGCGGAGCCGGTCCGGCCCACCGGCCCCCGCTCGCCAGGCGGCAGGCGGCAGGCCGTAGGCCGCCGCAGGAGCAGTGCTGCTCCCCGTCGGCGGCGTGAACGTGTCCGGGCCCGCGGCTGTCAGGGCACGGTGATGACGATCTTGCCGCGCGCATGGCCGGTGGCGCTGACGTCATGAGCCGTGGCGGTCTCTTTCAGCGGGAACACGCGGTGGAGCGGGACGGTGAGACGTCCCTGGTCGGCGAGGTCTGCGGCCAGTGGCAGTCCTGCCCAGCCCGGCGACTGTCCGGCTTCGGAGCGGGAGATCCGCACTCCGTGCCGGTCGGCGTCGAAGTCGGCGATGGTCACCACGCGCTGCGGATCACCGGCGACGGCCACCAGTTCGGCAAGAGAACCCTTACCGGCCGCGTCCAGCACCACGTCGACTCCGCGCGGAGCCAGCGGGGCAATGCGATCAGCCAGCCCCGCCCCATAGGTGACCGGTACGACGCCGAACTGTTCGAGGAAGCCGTGGTTGCCTTCGCTCGCGGTGCCGATCACGGTAAGGCCGCGGGCCCGCGCGAGTTGCGCGGTGATGGTGCCGACGTCTCCGGCGGCGCCCTCGATCAGCAACGTCATTCCTCCGGCGGCTCCCAGGGCCTCCAGTACGCGCGTGGCCGTGTCGATGTTGCCGGCGGCGCCGCCCGCTTCCTCGAAGGACCACGAATGGGGCTTGGGTGCCCATGCCTCCAACACGGCGTACTGGGCCGCAGCGCCTCCCTGATCCACGAACGGCACGAGGCCGAAGACCTCGTCTCCCACGGCAGTGCCGGTGACCCCCTCTCCCACCTCGTCGACGATTCCGGCGGCATCCATGCCGGGGACGTGGGGGAAGGCCAGGGGGACGATGTCCCGCAGCATCCCTGAACGCAGGTACCAGTCAGCGGGGGTGACGCCGGTGGCACGCACCGCGATGCGGACCTGACCGGGTCCGGCGTGCGGCTCTTCGACCTCCTCCATGCGGAGGACGTCGGAGCCGCCGTAGCGGTGGTATCGCACAGCAAACATAGGAAATCTCCCTGTATTCAGCGGTAGTTGGGCAGGAGGGCTTGCGGTCACTCACCTCTGAGGCAGTGCCAGATTCCCGGTTGTTCTCGTTCAGTGAAGAACGCGATCACTCACTTGCCGGGTTGTGGGTGACTGCGGTGGCTACCGCGGCGCTCGATCGGGCGGACCTTCCGGAACCGGCCTTCGCGGATCCTCCAGTCGACGGGATACACGCCTGCGGCCCGTCCTGCGACGCGTATCCGACCGGGGCCCGCATGGGGCTCCTCGGCGCCTTCGAGGCGGAGCACGCCTGGACCGCCGAACTCGGCGAAGCTCACTCTCTTCACACAGCCGACCGTAACACTAACGGTTTTTGTTTAGAAACCGTTACTCCTTCGGATTTGATAGTGTCAGTGCCATGACCGTGCCGACCGGCCGCCGCGAACGCAAGAAGGCCGCCACCCGCCAGAAGATCGCCGACACCGCCCTGCGACTCTTCCTGGAACGCGGATACGACGCAGTGGGCATCCGCGACGTGGCTGCCGAGGCCGACGTGGCCGTCACCACGCTCTTCTCCCACTTCGCCTCCAAAGAGGCCCTGGTGTTCGAGCAGGACGCCAACTTCGAACAACGCCTCACGCAGGCAGTAACCGACCGCGCACCGGACGAACCGCTGATCCCCGCACTGCGCCGCGAGATCCACGCCATGATCCGGCACTGCACGGGGGACGGAACCGCCCCGATCTACCGCATGATCGACGAGTCGCGTGCCCTGCGGGAGTACGAGGAGTCGATACGGCTGCGCCACGCGGACTCGCTGGCAACGGCCATCGCCGCCGATCCCGGCCTGACCCAGACCACGACGGCCTGCCGGACGCTCGCGAGGTTCGTGATCGACGCCTACTCGCTGGCCCGCGAGGCCGCCGACCCGCAGGCCGCCGTGGACGAGATCTTCCGGATGATCGAGGCGGCGTGGGAGGTCGCCTGACCGTCTGCGAGCAGTCCCAGGGGTGCGGTTGGCCTCGGCTGAGGGCGGGTCAAGCGCGTCGGGCACAGCGGCGGGCGCGAAGCCCGCGTCTGCGAGGCAGGGGACGACGAACCGCTCGAACCAGCTGATGGCGAGCGGCGCGGTGGCGATGACAGCACCTTGCGAGCATCACCCACGAGGCCGGGCCCACCCTGGCGGCGGGTGTCGGTCATACCGGTGCCACCGATGCTCTTGCCCTGCTTGCAGGCGGCCTCGCGTCCTTCGATGCCTGGTTACGGAGCGCTGCTTGACGGGTGGCGTCATGCATACGGGCGGACCGCCACAACATGCCTGAGCGAGCCGTCGGGCAACTCCTTGATCCGGATCAGGCGATGATCGAGTGCCGGGTCACCGAGCGGCGTTCACCGATTGGCGGCCAGCACTGCCGCGAGGCCCTCTTGCAGATCTTTGACGAAATACTCGGGAACCTCCAGCGACGGGAAATGCCCCCCGATTTCTGGCGACCTCCATCGGACGATCTGCCGGTACCGCTCCTGTGCCCAGGGGCGCGGACACTTCTCGATGTCGCGGGGATACATACTGATTGCTGACGGGACGTCGACCCGAAGGTCGGGGTCCAGCGAGTTGTGGCTTTCGTAGTAAATGCGGGCCGACGATGCGCCGGTCCGCGTCAGCCAGTACAGGGTGACGTTGTCAAGAACCCTGTCTCTGGAAATCGTCTCGAACGGGCTGTCTTCGGTGTCTGTCCACTCAGCGAACTTGTCAAGGATCCAGGCAAGAAGCCCGACCGGTGAGTCGACGAGCGAGTAGCCGAGGGTCTGCGGTCGGGTCGCCTGCTGCTTCGCGTACGCCGCGTGGTGGCGCCAGAAATCGCGGGTCTCCTCGGTCCACTTGCGCTCCACCGCCGTCAGCCCGTCCGTTGTCAACCCGGGCGGTGCCTCCGCGAACGTTGTGTGGATGCCGAGAACGTGCGCCGGGAACCTGCCGCCGAGAACCGTGGTGATATTACCTCCCCAGTCGCCACCGTGAGCTGCGAACTTGCTGTAGCCGAGCCTTCCCATCAGTTCCACCCATGCGGCCGCGATCTTTTCGGTTCCCCACCCGGTGGTGGCCGGCTTGTCGCTGTAACCAAAGCCTGGTAGCGACGGGACCACGACGTGGAACGCCGGCGCGTCTGCGTCTTTCGGATCTGCCAGTTCGTCCACTACATCGATGAACTCAGCAATGCTGCCCGGCCAGCCGTGCGTCAAGAGCAGAGGAGTGGCATCTGCGCGCGCGGATCGGCGGTGCAGGAAATGGATTCCCAGATCATCAATGGTCGTGCGGAACTGGCCGATACGGTCAAGGCGCTCTTCGAATGACCGCCAGTTGTACCCGGTGCGCCAGTAGTGCACGACATCGACGAGGTCGGCGAGCGGAACGCCCTGTTCCCATCGGCGAGGGTCGGGCGCGGCGCGATAGACCGTCTCGGCCTCCGGCAGTCGCGCCGCGGCCAGTCGCGCGCGCAGATCGTCAAGGTCAGCGTCAGTCGCGTGGGCTTCACATGCTTGCACGTCGCTGGTTGGACGGGGCATGAGACCTCCTGACCGTCGTGGAACCGACCGCGATCTACCGCGAACCGGCTAAGACGGTTCTAGCAGTTCTCCGAGCCGCGATGCAACCCGCTAAGGTGGTTCCATGCGTGCTGGGTTCCCTGACTTCCGCCTCGGTACCGTGCTGGCGACCAGCTTCACGGGGACTCTGTCGGAGCGTCATGGCAACGCGGTGGAGCGCATTCCCACGCCGCACCGACTCGTCGACTGGCTGGCAGTGAGCGGCCTCGCCGTGGACTCCTGCACCACTGCCCAGCTCGACCTCGCTCGGGAACTGAGGGAGTCGATTCACGCCGCCGCGACAGCGGCCGCGATCCAGGACGCCCTCCCCGCGTCCGCTGTCCAAGTCATCAATGACCGCAGCGCTCAGGGTCGGGCCGCGGCGATCCTGACGCCCGAAGGTGAGCGGCGATGGCGGCTCAGCTCGGCTTCCTGTGTGGAAGATGCACTCGGCGTGATCGCCGCCGACGCGATCAGCATCATCGCAGGCGAACGTGACGGAAAATTGGCCTTGTGCGCATCACCAACCTGCCGAGCCGCCTTCTTCGACACCAGCCAAAGCCGCACCCGCAAATGGTGTGACATGAACACGTGCGGGAATCGCCGGAAGAAAGCGCGCTTCAACGCCAACAAGCGTGAAAACCCCAGATCAGCGGAGTGATCGTTACCTCGGTACATCCGAGTGGACCCCACGTCACGCCCTCAAATGCGATGAGCCAGCAATGCGACGGGAGCCTCGAAAGCCCCCTCGGCGACAACTTGCCCTGAGACAGGGCAGCCTCGGCGGTCCACGAGGAAATTCCTGACCGCAGGTTGCCGCGGCGCCCGAGAGGCAATGTCGAACGGGACGGGACACCCAGCGCCGAAATGAGAACTGACATTCACAAACTGTCCGCTGTCGGGCCGTTACAGGACCGGGATCCATCACGTTTTTGGTGCACCAGTGCCACACCGACGCACAGACGGAGGACACCATGCACCCCAGGCCGGCCCCCGCGCACCAGCCTCCCGGAATCGAACGGCCCGGCACGATCACGTGCAAGGTTGACGGCATCCGCACCTCGGCAGTGCCGGATACGAGGTGGGAAGCATGAGCGAGCCCACCGACGATGCGTCAGCCGACAAGGTCCCCGGGCCGCGCACCGCCCCTCCCCAGCACGCCGCGGCCACAGCACCCGGCCGGCCCGACGATGCGCAGAGCACCACCCCCCTCAAGTCCGAGCACGGAACAGACGCCTCCACGCCGCAGATGCGGTACGTCGACCTGACCGGCAGCCGTGAAGCGGCCGGCCGCTCCATCCGGATGCGCGACATGGCCCGGCGTCTGCCCCAGTTGGTGCGCCGCTCCCTGGCGCTCGCCTGGCAAGTGGACCGACGGGCGACGATCGGTCTCCTGCTGTGCCAAGCCGTCGCCGGTGTCATGCAGGCCCTCGGCCTGGTGGCCATCAGCGGCACCCTGACCGCGCTGCTCACCAGCGGAGACGTCTACGACCGGCTTCTTGAGGCGTGGCCGTCCGTGGCCCTGCTCGCGGGCTCCGCCGGGGTGCGCGCTCTCCTGGGCATCACCGTCAACTGGCTGTCCTCCCGGCTGGGCCCGCTGATGTCGCGCGAGGCCGAGCAGATGCTGCTCACCGGCTGCGCCGAGGTCGAGTTGTGCGCCTACGACGACCCCGACTTCAACCGTGCCCGCGAGGCAGCCGACCGCGGAGCGCAGGTCACCGGGGACCTGATCGACGAGGGGCAGGACCTGATCGCCTCGTCCGCGTCGTTCGTCGCCGGGGCTCTCGTCCTGGCCGGAGTGAACTTATTGCTTCTGCCGCTCCTGATCGCGGCCAGCCTGCCGCAGGCCCTGGCCCAGGTCAGTGCCGCAAGGGCGCGGTACCTCGCGAACCTGCGCAGCAACGGCGACCTACGGATGCTGTCGGTGCTGCGCTGGCACATCTACACCAAGGACGCCGCCGACCAGATCCGCGCCGGCACCATGGCCCCGTTCCTGTCCGGCCGGTACCGGGAAACGGTCGCCCGGATCAACCGCGAGGACCGGGCCGCGGCCGACAAGGGCGCCCGCATGTCCCTGATCGGCGCGCTGTGCGGCGGCCTGGGGTCGGCCATCGTATGGGCGGCGGTCGTACTGCTGTTGGCCCATGGGCGCATCAGCGTCGGACACGCAGGAACCGCCGTCTTCGCCCTCCAGACGGTGGGCCAGTCGGTCCGCGGTCTGGTGGCCGTCGGCGCCCGAGCCGTGCGCACGGGCCTGTACATGGACGACTGGAGCGGCTTCCTGGACAAGGCGGGCGGGTTCCGCATGCGCCGGGGTCCGCGCCGCCCCGTACCGCCGAGGACGATCGAGGTCAGGTCGGTCACCCACCGCTACGCGGGCAAGGACCGCGACGCGCTGTCCGACGTCTCGCTCACCCTGCGGCGGGGTGAGGTCACCGCCCTGGTCGGCTACAACGGATCGGGCAAGTCGACGCTGTCCAAGCTGATCAGCGGCCTGAACCTGCCCACGAGCGGGCAGGTGCTGTGGGACGGGGTGCCCATCGGCGATGCCGACCCGCAGGCCCTGTGGCAACAGGTGGCCCTGGTGCCACAGACCTACGCGCACTGGCCGCTGACCGTACGCGAGAACGTGAACCTGGGGCAGCCGACAGCACGCGGCGACACGGCGGTGCGTGAGGCGTGCGAGGCCGCCGGCGCCGACGAGGTCGTCGACAGGCTCGGTGCCGGCCTGGACACCCTCCTTGCCCGCGAGTGGCTCAACGGCGAGGAACTCAGCGGCGGCCAATGGCAACGCATCGCTCTGGCCAGGGCGTTCTTCCGTGAGGCCGGGCTGCTGGTCCTCGACGAGCCGACCGCGAACCTCGATCCCCGCGCCGAGTACCGGATCTTCCAGCGGCTGCGGGATCTGGCCCGCGACCGGGCAGTGCTGTTGGTGACCCACCGCATCACCAACGTCGCCGTTGCCGACCGGATCGTGGTCCTCGACGAGGGCAGGATCGTGCAGCAGGGCACCTACTCGGATCTCGCGCGACAGCCCGGCTTGTTCCAGCAGTTGTTGTCCTTCCAGGTCACCTCCGAGCCGGGCGGCGAGCAGCGCGGGGCACCCGCATGAGCCGTACCGACGCCGCTGCGGCATGCCGCATCTCCCACGGCCCACGGCGAACTCGTCTTCCGCGATCCTGACCAGCGGAACGGAGCACCGCAACCTGCCTACCGAGACGCGGACTCCGGAGCGCTGAGACCGGCTGTGAGGGTCCCGACAAGTCGTCCGCCGTACTGCTCCAGGTCGCCGAGACAGGCCGACAGGCTCTGACCGACATGCGGCGCGCCCTGGGCATCCTGCGGGCGGACGAACCGGACGCGGAGCGTCACCCACTGCCCGGCATCGTCCGGTTGGCGGGCCTCGCCGACCAGATGTGCGCCGCCGGGCTGCCGACCCGCCTGGAGGTCCGGGGCGACCACACCCCCGTTCCCGTCACAGCACAACTGGCGGTCTACCGCCTGGTGCAGGAAGCCTTGACCAACACGCTCAAACACACGCCTCGTGGCACCCACGCGCAGGTCAGGATCAGTTGCCTGGCCACAACCGTCACGATCGACGTCATGGACGACGGCCCCCGCCGGGACAACCAGGACGCCCCGAAGGAACACGGTATCCGCAGTATGCGTGAGCGAGCGGCCGCCTACGGTGGGGTGCTCCAGGCCGGACCGCTCCCGAGCGGCGGCTGGCGCGTCCGCACCCGCCTCGGCCTCGGCGGCGGAACGGACGCGGCGGTATGACGATCCGCGTCCTGCTCGCCGACGACGAGGCGCTGCTGCACATGGCCTTCACCACGGTCCTGGACACCCAGCCGGACATGAGACCCGTCGGCGGTGCCGCCGACGGCGACGAAGCGGTCCGCCTCGCCCGGCAGTTACGCCCCGATGTCGTCGTCATGGACGTCCGCATGCCGGGGGCGGACGGAATCGAGGCTACCCGGCGGATCATCCGGGTCTCGCCGCAGAGCAGAGTGCTCATCCTCACCACCTTCGATCTCGACGCCTACGCGTTCGCCGGGCTCAAGGCCGGCGCATCGGGGTTCCTGCCGAAGAACGTCCGGCCCGAGAGCCTGCTCACCGCCATTCGCGACGTCGCCGCGGGAGACGCGGTGGTCTCGCCCGGATCACCCGCCGCCTGCTGGAGAACTTCTCCGCGCACATCCCCGGCGGCGGCAGCGACCGGCGGGATGAACGGCTGCGGCTGCTCACTGCCCGCGAGCGCCAGGTACTCGTCCAGGTGGCCCGCGGCCTGTCCAACACGGAGATCGCGGCCACGCTGTACCTCGCGGAGGCGACCGTGAAGTCCCACCTGGGACGCATCCTGCACAAGCTCGAACTGCGCGACCGCGTACAGGCCGTGGTCTTCGCCTACGAAAGCCGCCTCATCCACCCTGACTGAGATCGAGCAGTGCGAAGAGGGCTGGTCCGGCTCGCGCGTCCGGCAGGCGCCGACGGTGAGCGGCACGGGAAGGCCGAGCAGAGGGCTACGGATTGCCGCTGCGGCCGGTCCAGGGGCAAGGGCCCCGCACGTGACCTCCCGGGCTGCCGCACTGACGCTATCAGCTACAAATTCGAAACGGTTTGTAAACATTAACCGTTAGTGTTACTGTTGGCTGCATGAAGAGAGTGAGCTTCGCCGAGTTCGGCGGTCCTGACGTGTTGCGCCTCGAAGACACCGAGGAGCCCCACGCGGGCCCCGGCCACATACGCATCGCCGTACGGGCGGCGGGCGTGAACGCCGTCGACTGGAGGATCCGCGAAGGCCAGAAACTGAAGGCCCATCCGATCGCGTTGCCCTCCGGCGTCGGGCAGGACGCCTCCGGCGTGGTCGACGAGGTGGGTGAGGGCGTCGAAGGGGTCGAGGTCGGCGACCACGTGTTCGGCGAAGGCGCGGACACCTATGCCGAGTTCGCCGTGCTGTCGGCCTGGGCCCGTATGCCGGAGGGCCTGACGTTCGAAGAGGCGGCCGGGTACCCCTCGGTGGTGGAGACCGCGCTACGCATCATCCGCCAGGTCGGCGTGCGGCCCGGACAGACGCTGCTGGCCAGCGGGGCGGCCGGGGGAGTCGGGTCGGTGGTACTGCAACTCGCCCGCGAACGCGGCATCACGGTGATCGGCACGGCCGGTGCCGCGAACCAGGACTACCTGCGCGGCCTGGGCGCCGTCGCCACGACGTACGGCGAGGGCTGGGTCGAGCGGGTACGGCGGCTCGGCCAGGTCGACGCGGCTCTCGATCTGGCCGGCTCGGGCGTGATCCGCGAACTCGTCGAGCTGACCGGGGACCCGCAGAAGGTGATCTCCATCGCGGATCTGGGCGCGCCGGAGCTCGGTGTCCGGTTCTCCGGCGTGGCCGGGAGCGTACCGGAAGCGCTCGCCGAGGCCGCCGCCCTCATCTCGCAGGGCAAGCTCCGCCTCCCGGTCGAGAAGACGTACACGCTCGCCGAGGCCGCGGCGGCACACATCGACAGCCAGGCCGGTCACACACGCGGGCGCCGGATCATCGTCGTACGAACCGGTTCCGCGCAGGTGCACGGCCCGGCAAGCTGAAGTCCTTCCAGAGATCCAGCCGGGACCACCCGGCCGATGGGAATGCGCGGGCGGGCTCCATGAGGCTCTGGAGCAGACTCCGGAAGTCGCCGCCGTCCGGCACGGGCTCACGACGTACTGGAAGAGATCCAGCCGTCGTTGTCGCGATGGCGGCCCAGTCCCACGGCGTCGAATTCATCCTCCCCGAGGCTCCGCCTCACGCCGAGGTGCCGAAGGGCCTGCGAGATCGGGCTGACCGCTCGCCAGAACCGCGTCTTCGCCGGCTCGCCCCAGGGCCCCACCCCCGGCGTCCCGTCGACCCAGACGGCGGCCCGTCGCTCGCCGACGCCACCCAAGCACTCGGCTTCGGCACAGGCGACGGGCCCCGTGGCCGACCACTGGGCGAGCAGCCTCTCGAAGCCTCCTGGCAGCTTCCAAAACCCCCGGGCCCCCGCGGTGCTGCCGTCCGTGACGGCGTCGAGGACCTCATCCGTCATCGGCATCAGCGACAGGCCCTGCCGCAGAGGCGCCACCCGGGCGCCCGGAACAACCCCGTGACGCGGCATCGGCTGACATCACCGGCCGCCGGCCTCCATGCCGGCCAGATCGCTCTCCCCGAAGCGCCCGCCGTGGTCGCCGAGACCTTCCGGTCGCCGTACTGCCGAGGCAACAGAGCGCGGGAGCGGGCACAAGCGATTTACGGACAGCGCATCGCGTCTCATCTCCGGCCCGACCCAGCAGGCCCGCTTGCTGTGGCGGCTGAACCAGCCGGTGTCCGTCTGCGTCGCCGATCTCGGCTCGGCGCAGCACCCCGACGGGCTGCGAGAGATCCTGCGTCCCGCATCCCGGTGGCGTATCGGGATCAGCCGCCGTTTCCGGGACGTCGTCGACGCTCCCGCCGCCCGCCGTCAGGCCCTGATCGCGCTCGGCACGCTGCCCTCCTCCGCACCGGGAATCGCCCAGTTCGCGGACAACCCGATGGCCACGCTGGTCGCCAGCGCGCCCGACACCGCGATCGAAGTGACCGAACATCTGTTACACGGCGTCCTGATCCTTCCGGAGGCCGAGCGCGACACACTGTTGAGTGCCCTGGACGGCTGGTTCGCCGCGGGCGGATCGACCGGCGTGGCCGCCCGCGCGCTGTTCTGCCATCGCAACACGGTGCGCTACCGGCTGCGCCGTATCGAGGAGTTGACCGGGCTGTCCCTGTCGGACCCCCGTGCGTCGGCCCTGCTGCTGATGGCCCTGCACGCACACCTCAGGCGATGACGGTACGCCTCGGTGCGCACGGGGCTGTTTCGGCCGGGGCCCGAAGGGCAAGCAGTTCGCCCCGTTCGAAGCGAACGGGGCGATGATGCGGGGTTGTTCGTCCGAGCCGCTGTGACACGGTCAAGCGGCTCCCGACCCCGCTGCCGGGCGACCTGCACCCGCCCGCGGGGTCCGGCACCGGCTCGCGGCCCACGACCTCACCGAGGTCCAGCCCTGCGGCCAGACCTCTCCAGGGCCGACGTTGCCCGCCGCGGCTCAGCCGGCGGAGGTGCGGCGGGCACCCCGGCGGTCGGCACCGCGACCGCCGGTCCCGGCAGCGCCCCCCGTGGCTCCGCCGGACGCGCCTCGTCGGCCGGATCCGCGGACACCCTTGCGGGAGCCGCCGCCGGTCGCCGCACCGGCCGCGGGCTGACGGTCGGAACCGCGGCCACCCGCGCCGACGGCATCGCCGGCGGCCCGGCCGGATCCCGCCTGACGATCGGAGTTCCGGCCCCTCGTCCCGGTGGCGGGAGTTGTCGTCGCCTTGGCCCTGTCACCGTTCCGGCGTCGGCGGCCGGATCGCGTGCCGGGCTTGGTCCCGGTCTTCTGGTCCGGGCGGGAAGCCGTCTCCGTCGCCGGCTGGGGGACCTCGATGGTGACGGCCACCCCGGAAGGCTCGCGGGCGCCCGTGATGGCGGCCAGTTCGCCGTCGCCCGACGTGATACGGGCCGTACGGGGGCGGATGCCCGCGTCCGACATGAGCCGGGTGACGTCCCGCTTCTGGTCGGGCAGGACCAGCGTGACCACGCTGCCGGAGCCGCCGGCGCGGGCCGTGCGGCCACCCCGGTGGAGGTAGTCCTTGTGGTCGGCAGGGGGATCGACGTTCACGACGAGGTCGAGGTCGTCGATGTGTATGCCCCGGGCCGCGACGTTCGTCGCGACCAGCGCGGTGACCTGGCCGTTCTTGAACTGTTCCAGGGTGCGGTTGCGCTGCGGCTGGGAGCGGCCCCCGTGCAGTGCCGCCGCGCGGACACCGACGGACAGCAGCCGCTTGGCGAGCCGGTCGGCGGACCTCTTGGTGTCGAGGAACAGGATGACGCGGCCGTCACGCGCGGCGATGCGCGTGGTGACGGCCTTCTTGTCGGTCTCGTCCTGGACATGGAGCACGTGGTGCTCCATGGTGGTCACCGCTCCCTTGGACGGATCCACGGAGTGCACCACGGGGTCGGTCAGGAACCGCTGCACCAGGCGGTCGATGTTGCGGTCCAGGGTGGCCGAGAAGAGCATGCGCTGGCCGTCGGGCCGTACCTGCTCGATCAGCTTGGTGATCTGCGGCAGGAAACCCATGTCGGTCATCTGGTCGGCTTCGTCCAGCACCGTGATGCGTACGCGGTCGAGTACACAGTCCCCGCGTTCCACGAGGTCGTTGAGCCTGCCGGGGCTCGCCACGACCACCTCCGCGCCACGGCGCAGCGCACCGGCCTGCTTGGTGATGGACAGTCCGCCGACCACGGTGGCCAGCCGGAGGTTCACCGCCGTCGCGTACGGGGTCAGCGCGTCCGCCACCTGCTGGGCGAGTTCACGGGTGGGCACCAGTACGAGGGCGAGGGGGGCCTTGGGCTCCGCGCGCAGTCCGGCCGTGCGGGCCAGGACCGCGAGGCCGAACGCGAGGGTCTTGCCGGAGCCGGTGCGTCCCCGTCCCAGCAGGTCCCGGCCGGCCAGCGAGTTGGGCAGCGTGGCGGCCTGGATGGGGAAAGGGGCGGTCACACCCTGCGCGGCGAGGGTCTTCAACAGCCCCTCGGGCATGTCCAGACCGGCGAAGTCCTCGACAGCGGGTAGCGCGGGTGTCGTGCTTTCCGGCAGCCGGAACTCCCTTGGCGACGACGTGGACGGTGGAGTTGACGAGGCGCGCCGGTTCGGCTTCTGGGGCCTGCGGGGCATGCAGTTGTCTGCCTTCCTGGAAAACAGCACAAACCGGGGTCCGCACCATGACGGTGCGGACCCCGGTGAGCGGATACGCGTCCGGCGATCAGGCGGGAACGATGTTCTCCGCCTGCGGGCCCTTCTGGCCCTGCGTGACGTCGAAGGAGACCCGCTGGCCTTCCTGGAGCTCACGGAAGCCCTGGGTCGCGATGTTCGAGTAGTGGGCGAAGACGTCGGGGCCGCCGCCGTCCTGCTCGATGAAGCCGAAACCCTTTTCAGAGTTGAACCACTTCACGGTTCCCTGTGCCACGACCTTCTCCGTTCTGTAGGCAGAGGCCCCATCCGGAGATGCCGGAAAACAAATAATGCGCCCGATGGATAAACATTCCCGTCAGGCGCACATAGGTTCATGGGTACCACAACTGCAACAAGGAGACCTTAGCACAGCTGGGCGGTCGGGGGCGCCTCCGTTTTCCGTATCGAGCGCGCCTGCGGGAGGCGGGGTCGAGGCGCACTACGCCGTTCAAGCCACGGACCGCGCGGGGAACGTGTACGGGCAGATCCCCCGTCCTGCTGCCGCCGTAACGCACGGCCTGGCTCCTACGGCTACACACGGTGAGCAGCAGGGGGTTCTTTCCCTGCTGAGCACCACAGGTCTTCGGGTTCGTTCGCCCCGGTCACGACCGCACCGAGGGCCGTGCTGCCGGGTTTGGCCGGTCTGGACCGGAACCGCGCCGGGCTGCCGGGCAGGGGCAGGCGACGTGCAGGAACGGAACTCTGGCCGGACACTGGAGGCAGAGCAGCGGCTGCCGACGTACGAGACCAGGGCACGAGGGCCATGAACCATTCAACGTCGCACTCCTCCGATGGGACCGATGCCGTCTTCTCACGTTCCGTGTTCGGCGCGCCATGCTGGGTGAGTCTGTCCAGCCGCGATCTGAGCGCCACCCAGGACTTCTACGGGGCCGTGCTGGGCTGGCAGTGGCGCGAAGCCAGGCTGGGCGACCGTTTCCGGACCGCGCTGGCCGACGGGGTGCCGGTCGCGGGGATCGCGGGAGTGGCCTCGCTGTGGCACATGGCCGTGGCCTGGACGCCGTACTTCGCGGTGACCGACGCGGACGTGGCCGTCGCCCGCGTCCGCGAACGCGGCGGGACAGCCGCCGTGGGACCGATCTCCTTCCCGCCCGGACGCGCGGCGCTCCTCGCGGACCGCGACGGGGCCACCTTCGGGATCTGGCAGGGCCAGCTCGTCACCGAGTGGGAGGCCTGGCGGCTGGCGGCACCCACTTTCATCACCCTGCACACACGTGACGCGTTCGACGCCGCCCTCTTCTACGGCGAGGTGCTCGACTGGGCCTCGGACCTCCCCGGCTGCTGCGACATCGAGTACGCGGGAGGCAAGGTCCTGCTGCGCAGCCAGGGCATCGTCGTCGCCCGCATCGACTCGGGCGCGGTGGAGACGCCGCCCGATCCCTCGGTCCGGCCGCACTGGCAGATCCACTTCACTGTGGACGAGGTGTCGGCACGCGCCCGGACCGCGGAGAAGCACGGCGGCAGCGTCCTCAAGGAGAGCGAGCACGAAGCCGTGCTGCGCGACCCCGACGGCGCCCAGTTCACGGTGACGGTGACTTCGCGCCGGCCGCGCTGACCTCGTACGTCCTTGCCGGCCACACGCCCCGGCAAGGCGTGGCTGACGGGACCCGGCGTTGGCGCGGCGGTACGGCGAGACGTTGAACCGCCTCCGGCGGTGGGGCCGGAGGCGGTTCGCGATCCGGTTCAGTGAACGGACAGCACGACCTTGCCCTGGGTGCGCCCGGACTCGATGAGTTCGTGGGCCTTGGCGGCGTCGGCGAGCGGCAGCACCGCCGACACCTCGGGCCGCAGCTTCCCGGCCTCGACCAGGCCGGTGAGCTGTTCCAGCCCGCCGAGGTCGGGCTCCACCAGGAACGAGCAGGCCCGCAGTCCGCGGGCACGGGCCTGTTCCGCCACGGCCGGGTCGACGCCGTCGGGGACGGCGATCAGCAGCCCGCCGGGACGGAGCACGTCCAGGGAACGCCGCTGGTGCTCCGGGTCGCCGATGTTGTCCACCACCAGGTCGACGTCGTGTACGGCGTCCTCGAACGCGACCGCCGAGTAGTCGAGCGTCTCGTCGGCACCGAGCGCGCGCAGGAAGTCGTGCTTGGCGGAACGGGCGGTACCGATCACATGGGCCCCGCGGGCCTTGGCGATCTGCACGGCCAGGTGGCCGACGCCGCCTGCCGCGGCGTGCACCAGCACCCGCTGTCCGGGCTCCAGCGCCGCGGTGTCCACCAGGATCTGCCAGGCCGTCAGCCCGGCCAGCGGCAGCGCCGCGGCCTCGGTGTGCGAGAGCCCGGCCGGCTTGCGGGCGAAGTGCCGGGACGGGGCGGTCACGTACTCCGCGAGGCCGCCGCCCTGGTGCGGGAAGCGCGGCATCCCGTACACCTCGTCGCCGGGGCGCAGCGTGGTCACGCCGAAACCGGTCTCCGCCACGACGCCGGACACGTCCCAGCCCAGGATGAACGGCGGCTCCCCGACGATCCCGGCCATGCCCTGGCCCTGCCGGGTCTTGACGTCCACCGGGTTGACCCCCGCCGCGTGCACCCGTACCAGGACTTCGGTCGGGATGGGCTCGGGCCGTTCCACCTCGGCGAGACGGAGCACGCCCCGGTCTCCGAAACGGTCCTGGACGACGGCTCGCATGCGCATGCTCTGTTCTCCGTGAGGTCGTGAGTTCGTACGGTCGTGGGGTCGTACGGCTGTCGGGTCGTACCGGGTCGTACGGTCGCGAGTACGGGACTTGGTGAACTGTGTCGAGTTGTGGTGAGTTGGCGCGTTCAGTGTGCCCGCTGCCAGACCGGCAGGGCGCCGGGAGCCGGCTCGGCGTAGTCGGGCGCCTTCCGCAGTACCTGCACGACGCCGCCCGCCGTGTAGATCGCGACGACACACAGTTGCCGCCGGCCGGTGTCGAAGGTCGAGCGCGCGGGTTCCTCGCCCGTGGACGCGTTCAGGGCCGGACGACGATCCGCCGGCACCGGTGGCGTGGAAGACGAGCGGTTCGTAACCGAGGCCGACCAGCTCCGCCCGTGCCTCGTCGGCGGCCGGTGTGGTCAGGCCGAACATCGTCAGACCGACCAGGGGCCGCCGCTCGCCGGCCGGTGCGGTGCGACGGGCCTTCTGCTGCGCGGCGATCGCCGCGGCGGCGTTGCCGAAGACCTGCTCGGAGACGGAGTTGATCCCGGCGACGTCGACGACCGAGTGCATGAGCGTCACGTCGCTCTCACCGACGTAGAGCGAGACATCACCCGAGGCCATCGTGGAGACCAGCAGTTTCGGCACCCCCGAGCGGCAGGGCCCGCATCGCGCGGGACGCGACCGACGAGCCACCGGATCCGCCGACGGCAAGCACCCCGTCGAGCCGGCCCTCCGCATGCAGCGCGAGGGCGACCGACGCGGCGCCCGACGCCATCGCCTCCATGGCCGCGCCCCGGTCGCGTGCCGCCCGCAGCGCCGCGAGATCGGCGTGCCCGGCCCCGGCGACCTCCGCAGCGCCGACGTCCGCGTCCGCAGTCGAGAACAGACCGACGTCGATGGTGACGGTGCTCGCCCCGTGTGCGTCCCGCCGCGGGCCGCGCTCGCCGCCCGCGTCACGCAACGGGGTCTGCCGACGCGCGCGGACCAGGTGCTGCTGATCGTGGGCACATTGTCGACGCTGTTCTGGGGCGGGCTCCGAGTCGGGTGGATACGGAGGCCCCGGGAGATCATCGGACGGCTCGCGGCGCTGCGCGGCGCCATCGACCTCGGCGGCCCGGTCGCGGACCAGTTGGCCGCGTTGCAACTGCTGCCGTGCGCGGACCGGCAGCAGGAGGTGCGCCGCGAGTTCCTGGCACAGCGGTTCGCGGTCACCGGAGAGGTCCTCCGTACGGTGTTGCCCCACTGGGGTTGGGGCGCCCCCGTGGGCGGTTCGGGCCTGTGGACCGGCACCGGCCAGGTCGCGGTGGCCCTCGCGCAGCGTGCCCTGGCACGCGGAATCCGGCTCGCCGCGGGCCCGGCGTTCTCTCCGCACGGTGGGCACCGCACCTTCGTACGGCTGCCCGTGTGGCACCCGCAGGGCCGGTTCGCCGGCGCGGCTCAGGTCATCGCCGACCTTGTCGTGCCGACCGACCACCACCGGATTGCTCACGAAAACAGCGGAACCCGACCTGCACGGCGGGCCCCGCGAGCGTTGCCGAACCGACCTGCGTGACCGACTGACGTGCTTTTCCGTCAGACGTAGTGCCGCCACCACAAGTTGTAGGCCAATCCACGGTCTCCCAGTGCACAGTAGAAGTATTCGTTGCCCCCGCCGGCTTCATTCCCGTACGTCTTTTTGTTGCGGTCGAGTTCTTCGTTGTGGCATTCCATGTACGGCGTAAGCCATGGGGTGCCGTAGTACGAACCTTCCAAAGTATTCTGGAGGGTGGCTGCCGAAGCGGTTCCGGCGCCTGCGGTGAGAATACCGGTAGCCGAAACCACCGCCATCAGAATCCCTACGGACGCTTTCGCTATTCGCTTGGTCATGCATGCAGTGAAGCAGGCCGCCCAATGAACCACAATGGCGGCTGCCAGCAACGAATTTACCCCCGAGAAAGTTCAGGAGTAACCGGCCGACGGATCGCCCGGCGGCGGAAACCAGCCATTCCGGCGGGGTCGGGGCGGCCCCCTGCCGCGACGCCGGACGCGCCGACGGCCCGGCCGAGAACGTGGGCGGGGCGGCACACACCGACCCAGTGTCGGAGTACGCCGCCCCGCAGCGGGACGAACTGCGGACGCCACCCTCACGATGGGGGCCGGTCGTGTTTGCGGTTATTTCGGGTCGCGGGTGAAGAGTGACTTGGACCAGGTGTAGCCGAGGGTGGTCAGGCCGACGCACCAGGCGACGGCGAGCCAGCCGTTGGTGCCGATGGGGGTGCCGAGGAGTAGTCCGCGGAGGGTTTCGATGGCGGGGGTGAACGGCTGGTATTCGGCGATCGGTTTGAACCAGCCCGGCATTGCGTCGACGGGTACGAACGCGCTGGACAGGAGGGGCAGGACCATCAGAGGCAGGGCGTTGTTGCTGGCGGCCTCGGGGTTCGGGCTGGACAGGCCCAGTCCGGCGGCGGTCCAGGTGAGCGCGAGGGAGACCAGGGCGACCAGGCCAAGGGCGGCGAACCATTCCAGGGGGGTGGCGTCGGTGGCCCGGAAGCCGATGGCCACCGCGACGGCGCCGACGAGGACCACGCTCATCATGCACTGCAACACGCTGCCGACGACGTGTCCGATCAGTACGGATCCGCGGTGGATCGCCATCGTGCGGAAGCGGGCGATGATGCCCTCGGTCATGTCCATCGCGACGGAGACGGCGCTGCCGATCGCGGAGAAGGCGATGGTGAGCATCAGGATGCCGGGGACGAGGTAGGCGAGGTAGGTGGAGCGGTCCGCCGTGCCGTGTCCGATACCGGCACTCATCACGTCGCCGAAGATGTAGACGAACAGCAGGAGGAGCATGACGGGGGTGAGCAGCAGGTTCAGTGTCAAGGAGGGGTAGCGGCGCGCGTGCAGCAGGTTGCGGCGCAGCATGGTGGCCGAGTCGCGCACAGCGAGGGCGGGGGTGCTCATCGGACATTCTCCTGGGGCTGGTGGGGGATGGCGGTGGTGGCGGTGGTGTTGGTGGTGAGGGCGAAGAAGACGTCGTCGAGGTCGGGGGTGTGGACGGTGAGTTCGTCGGCTTCGATGCCGGCTGTGTCGAGCCGGTCGAGGATGGTGCGCAGGTCGCGTTGGCTGCCGTCGCTGGGGATCTGGAGGGTGAGTGCGTCGTCGTTGCCGGTGGCGTCGTGGAGTGCGGCGGCGGCGTTGTGGTAGGCGGTGGGGTGGGTGAAGCGGAGTCGTATGTGGCCGCCGGGGATGAGGCGTTTGAGTTCGTCGGGAGTGCCTTCGGCGGCGATGTGGCCGTTGTTCAGTACGGCGATGCGGTCGGCGAGTTCGTCGGCCTCTTCGAGGTATTGGGTGGTGAGGAGGACGGTGGCGCCGTCGGAGACGAGTTCGCGGATGATCTGCCACATGGTGTGGCGGGAGCGGGGGTCGAGGCCGGTGGTGGGTTCGTCGAGGAAGATGATGCGGGGGCTGCCGACGAGGGTCATGGCGATGTCGAGGCGGCGTTTCATGCCGCCGGAGTAGGTGGAGGCGGGTTTCTTCGCGGCTTCCGTCAGGTCGAAGCGTTGCAGGAGTTCGGTGGTGATCCGCCGTCCCTCGCGTTTGGGGAGGTGGTGCAGGTCGGCCATGAGGAGCATGTTCTCCTCGCCGGTGATCAGGCCGTCGACGGCTGAGAACTGTCCGGTGACGCCGATGGCGGCGCGTACGGCCTGGGGTTCGGTGGTGAGGTCGTGGCCCGCGACCTGGGCCTGGCCGCCGTCCGCGGTGATGAGCGTGGAGAGGATCTTGACGGCGGTGGTCTTGCCCGCGCCGTTGGGTCCGAGCAGTGCGAACACGGACCCGGCCGGGATGCGCAGGTCGATGCCGTCGAGGACGGTCTTGTCGCCGTACGACTTGCGCAGCGCGACGGCGGAGACGGCGGCCGGTGACGAGTGACCGTCACCCTGCCTGGATGTGGGCATGACAGAAGAAGGCATGAAGCCCTCCCATTCGAAGACTGAAATGACTTGGTACGGCCGGTGTGGGCCGGTGGGGAGCGTGACACTCACGTCGGCGGCGCCGGTGCGGGCGATGACGTAGCGCTGTCTGCGGGTCCTGATGGTCAGGGTGCCGTTGACGTAGGTGACCCCGGCCTGTTCGGCGGCACGTACGTCCTGGTCCTTGTCCGGGTCGCGGGGGCATCCTCCCCACCGGCCCCGGCGGCCACCGCAAGTTCCCGGCGCAAGGTGTCGACACACGGAGTGAGGTTCATGGCGTCATCATGGCACCACAATGGTGCCATCGGCAAGCCCCAGATGGCGCCGCACGCGCAGTGGGCTCACCGAAAGATCGCATCTCAGCCGCTGCGAGGAGGAAACGCCCTGGTCGATTGCCGTATCCCGCACACCGACACATCCGGGAGATCACAGGTCGGGGCCGGACGACACCGGTGGCACCACCATCAGTGCCATGTGGCGCCATGCAGGGCCACAGGACATCACCGGCCCACCCCGCCACCATCGCGGGCATCTATTACAGTGCACGTGGGCCGTGACTGGCGCTGAGGTGGAGTACCACCGGGGAGCGGTCTGACGAGGAGTCGATGCCGTGCGCCTGGGCGAGCCGTCAGCAACGCCTGGAGGGCACCATGTCCCGCACTCGTACGGCCCACCTCATGAACGGCACCAGCCTCGCCAGACGCATCGTCGAAGAGGCTGCTGCCGGGGCGGCCGAGATCTCACGGCGTACGGGGACCAGTCCCTGTCTGGCGACGGTGCTGGTGGGAGAGGACCCCGCGTCGGTCACCTATGTCCGTATGAAACAGGCACGGTGCGCGAAGGCAGGCATCCGGTCCCGGCACATCGCTCTGCCCGCCACGACCACGACCGCCGAACTGATCGATACCCTCACCGGCCTGTCGGGCGACCCGGAAGTGCACGGCATCCTGCTCCAGCATCCCTGCGGCCCGCACATCGACGAGCGAGCGGCGTTCGAGGCCATCGCCCCGGAGAAGGACGTCGACGGGGTCACGATGCATTCCTTCGCCGCGATGGGCTTCGCGCTGCCGGGTTTCGTGTCCTGCACTCCGGGCGGGATCATGCGTCTGCTTCAGGCGTACGACGTCGAACTCGCCGGCAAGCACGCTGTCGTGGTGGGTCGCAGCGCGATTCTCGGCAAACCGGTGGGCATGCTCCTGCTCGCCGAGGACGCAACAGTGACGTACTGCCACTCCCGCACGGCAGACCTGTCGTCGATCGTCCGGGAGGCGGACATTGTCGTAGCGGCGGTGGGACGGCCCCGGCTGATCCGGGGAGAGGACATCAAGCCCGGCGCCGTGGTGGTCGACGCCGGTTACAACCCGGGCAACGTCGGCGACGTGGACTTCGACAGCGCCCTCACCCGGGCCCGTCTGATCACTCCGGTGCCCGGCGGCGTCGGGCCGATGACCATCGCCGTCCTGCTCGCACAGACCGTGGAAGCAGCCGCGAAGCAGTTGGGCATTCAGCACCGTTGATGGCTGCTTTCCAGCAGCTCTTGGGCCTCCGAAAGTTTCGATTCGATAGCCGACCGGCTTCGGAGTAGGTTGCCGTCGGCTTCGGAGTAGCTTGCCGTCGGCTTCGGAGGCAGGTAGCCGACCGGCTTGGGAGCAGTGTGCGGGCGGAAGTACACCCGTCCCTGCGGCACCACCCCCGCACCCGCACCCGCCGCCGCGCCTCCGTTCACACCCGTACCTCCACCCGGACCCCCACCTCCACCCCCGGTCACGAGTCGCTCCCGCTACCGAGCCGCCGCCGGTGCCGCAGGTGCCGCCGTGCTGGTCCGGACCACCAGCGTGGTGGCCAGTTCCACTCGGGTCGCCACGGGGGTCTCCTCCTCCCGGCCCAGGTCCAGGACCAGCTTGGCCGCCGCCTCGGCCATTTCCGTCAGGGGCTGACGGACCGTCGTCAGCGGTGGGCCCACCCAGCGGGCCACCGGCAGGTCGTCGAAGCCGACCACGCTCAGGTCCTCCGGGATGCGCAGGCCCAACTCCCTTGCGGCCTCGTACAGTCCGAGTGCCTGGAGGTCGTTGCCGGCGAACACGGCGGTCGGCCGGTCCGGGCGGCGCAGCAACTCCAGGCCGAGCCGGTAACCGGCCTCGTGGTGGAAGTCGCCGGTGGCGATCAGTGAGGAGTCGACCGGCAGCCCGGCGGTCTCCAGCGCGGCCCGGTAGCCGTCGACCCTGGCCCGGCTGCACATCATCCGGGACGGCCCGCTGATCGCGCCGATCCGGGTGTGGCCAAGCTCCACCAGGTGCCGGGTGGCGGCGAGGCCGCCCTGCCAGTTGGTCGCGCCGATCGACGGCACGTCCGCGCCCGGATCGCCCGCCGGGTCCATCACCACGAACGGGATCGAGCGGCTGGTGAGCAGCGCCCGCTGCGACTCGTCGAGCCCGGACAGCACGAGGATCACGCCGTGCGGGCGGCGGGCGGCGACCTGGTCGGCCCAGGTCCGGCCCGGGGTGAGCCGCCCGGCGGACTCGGAGAGCACGACGCTCAGGCCCGCGTCCCTGGCCACGTGCTCCACGCCCCGGATGACCTCCATGGCCCAGGCGCTCTCCAGTTCGTGGAAGACCAGGTCGATCAGGGGTGAACGGGAAGCCTCGGTCCGGCGCCGGCGGTAGCCGTGGGCGCGCAGCAGATCCTCGACCCGGGTGCGGGTCGCCGGGGCGACGTCCGTGCGGCCATTGAGGACCTTCGAAACAGTCGGAGCCGACACCCCGGCCTCGCGAGCGATCTCGGCGAGCGTCGCCGTCTGCGTTTCTGCGGACTTTGCAGGCTTCATGCCCGCGATCGTAATCCCTGCGCAACCCCTTGACGAAGCCCCTGCCGGGCCATACGTTCCCGGAACATTCGAAGTATCGATCGAAACATTCGAATGAGAGAGGTGCTGTCATGGAGTCCCAGACGTCCGACGGCGGGCGTACCTTCAGCAGGCGCTGGGTGCTCGGCGCCGGTGCCACCACCCTGCTCTCCGCCGGGCTCTCGGCCTGCGGCTCCTCGGGCGGATCCGGCAGTGGCGGCGGCACGCTCACCGCGTTCGTGTACGGCGACGACGCGGCGAAGGTACAGGCCGCGGCCGTCGACCGGTTCAACGCGTCCGCGGCGGCCGGGCAGACCAAGGGCCGGATCAAACTGGAGAAGGTGCCCGGCTCCGACTATCCGGCCAAGCTGCGCACCGCGATGGGCTCGCCCCACGCTCCCGACGTGTTCTTCAACTGGGGCGGCGGCTCAATCAAGGCGTACGAGGACGCCGGCCAACTGGTCGACCTGACCGACACCATCAAGTCCGACCCGGTCCTCAAGGACGGCTTCCTCCCCTCGGTCCTGGCGGCCGGCGGCCTGAGCGGGCGCGACTACGGCATACCCATGCGCGGCATGCAGCCCGTGATCCTCTTCTACAACAAGGCCGTCTTCGCCGAGCAGAAGCTCCAGCCGCCCACCACCTGGGACCAGTTGCTCGACAACAACGCCAAGCTGAAGAAGGCCGGGATCACCCCGTTCGCGCTGGGCGGCGCGGACATCTGGCCCGAGCTGATGTGGCTGGAATACCTGGTGGACCGCATCGGTGGCCCCGAGGTCTTCGAGCGCGTCAAGAACGGCGAGTCGGCCGGCTGGGGCGACCCGGCCGTCCTCAAGGCCGCCGAGACCGTCAAGCAGCTCATCGACGACGGGGCCTTCGGCACGGGCTTCAGCTCGGTGGCGTACACCAACGGCGGCGCGCCCGCGGTCTTCGCCAAGGGCAGGGCGGCGATGCACCTGATGGGCTCGTGGGAGTACTCGACGCAGCTCGGCAAGTTCCCTGACTTCGCCAGGAAGGACCTGGGCTGGTTCGCCTTCCCGAAGATCGAGGGCGGCGCGGGCGACATCCGCAACGTCGTCGGCAACCCCACCAACTACTGGTCCGTGAACGCCCGTACGTCCGACAGGGACGCCGCGATCGCGTTCCTGCGCGGCTGCGCCTCTCAGACGTACGCCAAGGACCTGGTGGCCAACGGCGACATCCCCACCACGTCGAACGCGGAGAAGCTGCTGGGCGCCTCGCCGAACCCGGAGTTCGCCACGTTCCAGTACCGGATGGTGCAGCAGGCCCCGGCGTTCACGCTGAGCTGGGACCAGGCCGTGGACCCGAACGTCTCCACGCCCATGCTCACCGAGATCGACAAGCTGTTCGTCGGGAAGTCCTCGCCGGCCCAGTTCGTGTCGGCGCTGAAGGGGCTCAAGTGAGCATGAGCGCGGCCAAGGACGGCCCGCGGACCCGGGCGGGCCGTCCGCACGCCTCCTGGGCCCTGCCCGGAGTGCTGTTCTTCGCGTTCTTCGCCCTCGTCCCCATGGTGCTGGCCTGCTACCTGTCCTTCACCACCTGGAACGGCCTGGGCGACCCGCGGCCGGCGGGCCTCGCCAACTGGCGCAAGCTGCTTCGCGACGATCGCCTCACCCAGTCCCTGACGGTCACCGTCCTGCTCACCCTGGCGAGCTGGGCCTTCCAGACGGTCGCCGCACTGCTGCTGGGTGTCTGGGCGGCGGGCCGCCAGCGCAACCGTGCGGTCCTGTCAGCGGTCTTCTTCGTGCCGTTCCTGCTCTCCTCGACCGCGATCTCGCTGCTCTTCTACGCCCTGCTCGACCCGAACTTCGGCCTCGTCCGCCAGGACACCCTGGGCTCCACCAGCGGCGCGTTCTGGGCCATCGTGTTCGTCGGCGGCTGGCAGTTCATCCCGTTCCACACCCTGATCTACCAGGGCGGGGCGCGGCAGATCCCCGAGGTGCTGTACCAGGCCGCGGCGATCGACGGCGCCGGCCGCTTCCGCCAGTTCTTCTCGATCACGCTGCCCCAGCTGCGGAACACGGCCACCATGTCCGGGGTGCTGATGGTGGTCGGCTCGCTGACGTACTTCGAGACCGTGCTGATCCTCACCCAGGGCGGGCCCGGCACCGACACGGCGATCCTGCCGTACCTGATGTACGAGGCCGGCTTCAAGAGCTACGACTTCGGCTACGCGAGCGCCGTCGCGACGTTCCTCGTGATGGCCGCCACGGCACTGTCCCTGCTGCTCGTGCGGGTGTCCGGCTTCGGCACGATGCGCAGTACCCGGGAAGGGATGTGACGCCATGTCACCCGACACGCTGCCACGTCCCGTGCGGTCCGGCGGGCCGCCGGCCCCGCGGCCCGCCGGACGCCGCCGCCGGACCTGGCGGAGGCGGCCCTGGAGCAGGCGGCCCAACCCGCTGGCCGGCCTGGGCTCCGCGCTCTGGCTGGTGATCGTGATCGTCCCGATCTACGCGATGATCTCGGCCTCGCTCACCCGCCAGGACCGGGCACTGGGCAACAACGCCCTCAAGCCGCCCGCCCAGCCGACCCTGGACAACTACGACACCGTCCTGCACAACGGCTTCGGCCACTTCCTGGCGAACACGGCGATCGTCGCGGCGGCGGTCGTGGCGATCGTCCTCGTGCTGTGTGTCCCGCTCGCCCACGTGGCCGTACGCACCCGGAACCTGTGGTCGACGGCGGCCTTCCGGCTGTTCCTGCTCGGTGTGGCGATCCCGGCGCAGGCCGTCGTCGTGCCGCTCTACCTGATGATCGCGAAGCTCGACCTGTACGACAGTCTGCTCGCGATCGTCCTGCCGACCGCGGCCTTCGCCATGCCGGTGTCGGTGCTGGTCCTCACCGGCACGCTGCGGGACATCTCGGAGGAGCTGTACGAGGCGATGGCCCTGGACGGCGCCTCGGCCACCCGGATGCTGTTCCAACTGGTCATCCCGCTGGCCAAGGGCGGCATCGGCACCGTGGTGATCTACTCCGCGCTCCAGGCGTGGAACGGCTTCCTCTTCCCGCTGATCTTCACCCAGTCCGAGGGCCCGCGTGTGCTGACCCTCGGCCTGTTCACCTACGTGAGCCAGTTCGGCGTGAACATCCCCGCCCTGCTCGCCTCGGTCGTCCTCTCCGGCATCCCGATCTTCGCCGTGTACCTGGTGGCCCGGCGCGCGCTGGTGGGCGGTCTGATGGGCGTGGGCGGCAAATGATCCGGCCGCTCCGCCCGGTCGCCCCGCCGCAGCCGCGTCCCCCTCTCTGACAGGAGTTCCATGACCACCGCTCGTTGGCGGGACACCGCCCTGGCCGCCGCCGTCCGCGTCGACGACCTGCTCTCCCGGATGACGCTGGAGGAGAAGACCGCCCAGTTGTACGGCGTGTGGGTGGGCGCCGCCACGGACGGCGACGGGGTCGCCCCCCTTCAGCGTGAGATGGCCTCCGACCACGACTGGGACGAGCTGATCACGCTGGGCCTCGGCCAGCTGACCCGCTCCTTCGGCACGGCCCCCGTGGACCCGGCCCTCGCCGCGCGGGCGCTGGCCCGCGCCCAGCGCCGGATCGCCGCCGCGGGCCGCTTCGGCATTCCGGCCGTCGCCCACGAGGAGTGCCTGGCCGGCTTCACGGCCTGGGGCGCCACCGCCTACCCGGTCCCGCTCGCCTGGGGCGCGACCTTCGACCCGGCGCTCGTCGAGGAGTTGGGCCGGCGCATCGGCGGGGATCTGCGCTCGGCCGGCGTCCACCAGGGCCTGGCCCCCGTCCTGGACGTGGTCCGCGACCCCCGCTGGGGGCGGGTGGAGGAGACGATCGGCGAGGACCCGTACCTGGTCGGCACGGTCGGCTCGGCGTACGTACGGGGTCTGGAGTCGGCCGGGGTCGTCGCCACGCTCAAGCACTTCGCCGGATACGCGTCCTCGGTGGGCGCCCGGAACCTGGCGCCGGTGCGGGCGGGGGTGCGGGAGTTCGCGGACGTCACGCTGCCGCCGTTCGAGATGGCGCTGCGCGAGGGCGGCGCCCGCTCGGTGATGGCGGCGTACAACGAGACGGACGGCGTCCCGGCCGCCGCGGACCCCCGTCTGCTGACCGGACTCCTGCGGGAGGAGTGGGGGTTCACCGGCACGGTGGTCGCCGACTACTTCGGCATCGGGTTCCTGCAGACGCTGCACCGGGTGGCCGGCAGCCCGGCGGAGGCGGCCCGTGCGGCCCTGGAGGCAGGCGTCGACGTCGAGCTGCCCACCCTGAAATGCTACGGAAAGCCGCTGGTGGCCGCCGTACGGGACGGGCTCGTCCCGCAGGCGCTGGTGGACCGGGCGGCCCGCCGGGTCCTGCTCCAGAAGTGCGAACTGGGCCTGCTGGACGAGGACTGGCAGCCGGAACCGGAGGGCCCGGTCGATCTGGACTCGGCGGCCAACCGTGCGCTGGCCCGCCGTCTGGCGGAGGAGTCCGTGATCCTCCTCGACAACCCGGACGGCCTGCTGCCGCTGGCCCCGGACATGCGGATGGCGGTGGTCGGGCCGCGCGCGGCGGACGCCCTGGCGATGCTGGGCTGCTACTCGTTCCCCTCCCATGTCCTCCCCCACCACCCCGACGTGCCGACGGGCATCGACATCACAGACGTCCTGGAGTCGCTGCGCACCGAACTCCCCGACGCCAAGGTCACGTTCGCGGAGGGCTGCGGGGTGTCCGACCCGGACCGCAGCGGCTTCGAGGAGGCTGCGGCGCGGGCCGCGGAGGCGGACGTGTGCGTGGCGGTGCTGGGCGACCGGGCCGGGCTGTTCGGCCGGGGCACGTCGGGCGAGGGCTGCGACGCGGCCGACCTCCGCCTCCCCGGCGTCCAGGCCGACCTGCTGGACACGCTCGTCGGGACGGGAGTCCCGGTCGTCCTGCTGCTGCTGACGGGCCGTCCGTACGCGCTGGGCCGTTGGGAGGGCCGCCTGGGCGCGGTGGTGCAGGCGTTCTTCCCCGGCGCGGAGGGCGGGCCCGCGGTGGCGGGTGTGCTGTCCGGCCGGGTCAACCCCGCCGGCCGTCTCCCGGTGAGCGTGCCGCGCTCCCCCGGCGGCCAGCCGTGGACCTACCTCCAGCCCCCGCTGGGCCTGGCGGGCGAGGTCAGCAGCCTCGACCCGACCCCGCTGTACGCCTTCGGCCACGGCCGCTCGTACACGGCGTTCGCGTGGGAGGACTTCCGGGGCACGGAGACGGAGATCGGTACGGACGGCTCGTACGACCTCTCGCTGACGGTCCGCAACACGGGCGAGTGTGCGGGCGCGGAGGTGATCCAGCTGTACCTGCACGACCCGGTCGCCTCGGTCACCCGCCCCGACACACGCCTGATCGGCTACCACCGACTGGAACTGGCCCCCGGCGCGTCCCGCCGGGTCACCTTCCGCTTCCACACCGACCTCTCGGCCTTCACCGACCGCACGGGCACCCGCGTCGTCGAACCGGGCGCGCTGGAACTGCGGCTGGCCGCCTCCAGCACGGACGTACGGCACACCGCCCGCCTGACCCTCACGGGTCCGGTCCGGACCCTCGGCCCCGGCAGGCGGCTGCGGTGCGAGACACGGCAGCACGACTGACGGCGAGCCGCCACCCGTTCACGGCGAGAACGCCGCCCACCGGTCACGACCACCACGACCGCCACGTCCGCCACGTCCGCCACGGCCGCGAAGGCCGTGACCGACCGTGCCCGACGGGTGAAGCACGGCGGGCCTGCCGGAGACACCCGTCCGAGGTGTGAACCGGGACGCAGTGACACGCGTACTCGGGGCGCACCTTCGCGGGTACCCGCGAAGGTGCGCAGTCGGGAAGCGTTTGCGGGCATCTTCGCGCGCCGCCCCCGATATCCCGGCCCTCGGAAGTCACCGACCTGATACTGAGGACCGCCCGCTCGGTCTCCCCCTCCGTCGCTTCGCCCTGATTGGAGCACGACCATGGCCACGTCGCACTTCGCCCCGTATCTCCAGCGCAATGAGCAGTTCGCCGCCACCGACGCCAAGACCCACGTCCCCGAGATCCCGTTCGTCCCGTTCCAGCAGGTGTACCTGATCACCTGCATCGACCCGCGGGTCGAGCCCGCGGCCATCGTGGGGATGCAGCTCGGGGAGGCGATCGTGGCCCGCAACGTCGGCGGACGCATCACCCCCGCCATGATCCGCGACCTGACCTGGATCTGCCACCTGCACGAGCACAAGACACCCGACGCCGACTGGTTCGAGGTGGCGGTCATCCACCACACCGACTGCGGCTCCGGGCTGTTCGCCGACCCGGAACTGCGCCGTACCTACGCCGAGCGGGGCGGCTACGACGAGGAGACCGCCGCTGCCATGGCAGTACTCGATCCGTCCGCCACCGTGCGCACCGACGTCGACTTGCTGCGCAGGGCACCGGAGCTGACCGGCAGCATCAAGAAGTTCAAGATCGGCGGCTACGCCTACGACCTGAGGACCGGCGTGCTCACCACCGTCGTCGCCCCGAGCTGACGCAGTACCGAATCCGGATCCCGCCGCGCGGCCGGCGGGGACGGTGAGATCCGCCTCCGATTTGGGACAGCCTCGCGCCAACGCGGCGGACGTCATGCGGGCAGCACGCGACGAACCCAGGAGCGCGCAGGCGTCGCTCGGGCACGCCGCGGGCGGGCCGGCCCGTGCTGGTGACTGTGCCTGGTGCGGCGCGCCCCGGGCGCTGCTCGGCCCGTCTTCGCCCTGTCGTCATCTGCCGATCGCCTTCGGCTCACCAAGGCCGGTCAAAGTTGGCTAGACAACTTCAGTGGAGGAGAGAAACTCATGACCACGTCACGTCCCGGGGCCGGAGATCCGGCCTCCTCGCTCGCGGCCCGGGTCGCGGCGCTGCCCGCCGTGTGGCTGCGCGACAACTGCCCGTGCGCACAGTGCCGGGACCCGCGGTCCGGCCAGAAGCTGTTCCAGATCACGGACCTCCCGTCCGGGCTCGCCGTGGGCGAGGTCGTGGAGTCCGTCGCGGTGACGGAACCGGGCGAGGTGGCGGAGGTGGTGGCCGAGGTCCGCTGGGAGCCCGACGGCCACCGCTCGGCGTACGCCGCCGGCTGGCTGCACGCCCACCGCCCGGCCGTCCCGCCCGCGGCCGGTGACCGTCGTACGGAGGCGGGCAAGGAGCTGTGGCGGGCCAAGGACCTGGCGGGTCGGCTGCCGGAGGCGGACTGGGCCGACTACCTCGGCGATCCCGCCGAGCGGGCGCGGGTGCTGGAGGCGGTGCAGCGCCTCGGGTTCGCGCTGCTGCGCGAGGTGCCGCGCCGAAAGGGCCAGGTGCTCGACGTCGCCCGCAGTTTCGGGTTCGTCCGGGAGACCAACTACGGGCAGTTGTTCGACGTCCGGGTCGTGCCCGACCCCAACAACCTCGCGTTCACCTCCGCCCGGATCACCCCGCACACCGACAACCCCTACCGCGACCCGGTGCCGACCCTGCAGTTGCTGCACTGCCTGGAGAACTCCGCGGAGGGCGGGGACTCCGGGCTGGTCGACGGCTTCGCCGCCGCGGCGCTGCTGCGCTCGGTGGACCCGGAGGCGTTCGGCCTGCTGACGCGGACGCCGGTGCCGTTCGTCTTCCGCGACGACCGTAGCGAGTTGCGCGCGGACCGCCCGCTGATCGACGTGGACCCGCTGGGCCGGATCCGCGAGGTGCGGTTCAACAACCGGTCGATCGGCACGCTGCGGCTGCCCGCGCCGGATCTGGAGGCGTTCTACGCCGCCTACCGCCGGTTCGCCGAGCTGCTGCTGCGGCCCGGCCTCCAGTTGGACCTGCGGCTGGCCCCCGGCGACTGCCTGGTCTTCGACAACACGCGCCTGCTGCACGCCCGTACCGCCTTCGGCCGCAGCGGCGCCCGGCATCTTCAGGGCGCCTACGCCGATCTGGACGGGCTGGCGAGCACCCTGGCCGTGCTGCGCAGGTCCGACTCGCTGGACGCCCTCGCGGAGTTGTTCGACGGGCCGGGGACGGCGGAGTACCTGGGCGAGGAGGTCACCGTCGCCGGGCACATGCTCCAGGCCGGCGCGCTGGCCGAGGCCGCGGGCGCTCCCCCGCACCTGGTGGCCGCCGCGCTGCTGCACGACGTGGGTCACTTCCACGGGCCGGTGACCGGTACGGAGCTGATGGAGGGCACCGACAACCGGCACAGCCACACCGGTGCGGACCTGCTCGCCCGCTGGTTCGGCCCGGACGTCACCGAGCCGGTGCGGCTGCACGTGGCCGCCAAGCGCTACCTCTGCGCGGTCGAGCCCGACTACCGGGCCGCCCTGTCCCCCGCCTCCGAGTACACCTTGCAGGTGCAGGGCGGCCCCATGGACGAGGCCGAGGCCGCCGCCTTCGCCGCGCTTCCCCACGCCGCTGACGCCGTCGCCGTACGCCGCTGGGACGAGCAGGCGAAGGATCCCCGGGTTCCGGCACCGGACTTCGCCCACTTCCTGCCGCTGCTCACCTCGCTGATGCGGGGTTAGACCCGTCCGGGGCACGTCACATCATCGAGGTCCCCTTTCCGTCGGCCGTGGCGGAAAGGGGACACGGCAGCGGAGGCGAGTGCCGTTGGGGGGCCGCGGTGGTGTGCCTCCGGTCGCTCCGTGACGGACCGCCCTGCGCCGCGGTGCTCTCCGGGAGGCTCTGCGCGTCTCCTCCGCCGTTCGCCTTCCCCGCCGGACTCGGTCCCGCGGCACCGCGGACCCTCCCCGGTCGGCCGCTCTCGCCTGCGGAAGCAGCCCGTCAGGGGGTGGTGCGGTGGTGGCGGGCGAGGGCCGAGCCGGCGATGGAGTTGTGCACGGTGAAGGCGACGGTGCCCGGCAGGTAGCGGTCCTCCGACCACTCGACGGGCGCCCCGACCGGGTCGGTGGAGCGCCTGCGCTCGCGCAGCAGGGCCTCGCCGACGTGGCAGCCCAGCAGGCGGGCGTCGTCGGCGTCGGCCAGGACGAGGTCGATGGTGTGGTCCGCGTCGGCGAACACCACGCCCTGTTCCTGGAGGGGTTCGGTGTGCGAGACCGCGTCGGCGGGTATGCGCGCCACCAGGTCGCCGACCCACACGGGGTAGACGCTGCGCTCGACCATCACCGGCCGGCCGGAGAGGGTGCGGACCCGCCGTACGACGACGACCTCCGCGCCGGTCTCCAGGCGCAGTTGCTCGCTCTCGCCGGCGTCGGCGGGGCGCCGCTCCAGGCGTTCCACCCGGCCGCCGGGCTCCTCGCCCAGCGACCGCGCCCAGTTGGTGAAGCTGACCAGTTCCGCGAAGCTCTGCACCCGGGTGGTGCCGAGGACCACGCGTCGGGTGCCGCGCCGGGAGGTGACCAGCCCGTCGGCCCGCAGGGAGCTGAGCGCCTGGCGCACGGTGCCCCGGGAGACCCCGTACCGCTCGGCGAGCACGCTCTCGGCCGGGAGCCGGCCGCCGGAGCCGTACTCGCCGGCCGCGATGGCCTCGCGCAGGTCGGCCGCGACCTTCCGGTAGAGCGTGCCCCTGCGCGGCTGCGCGCTGTCACCCTGCAACGCCCCTCCTCCTGGCCTGCCCCGTCATGTGCGCGCCGTGCGCGCCTCGGTGGACCCTATCTGCTCCGCGCCGGCCGCCGCCTCCCGAGGACCGGCACGTGCCTCGGGCAAACGCCGACATTCCGATGCCATCCCTCGAAAGTCGCCGGACTGTTCACCTTCCGGTCACCGGTGTCGGGCGTACTGATGAAAGTTGTACAGCCAACCTTGGCACGCCGACGGCCGACTCCGCAGGTCCGTCGCGCCCGCACGCCGTTTCTCCAGGAGGAATTCCGTGATAGTCCCTCGTGTCCGCACCGCCGCCGTGGCTGTCGGGCTCACCACTGCGGCCCTCGCCCTGACCGCCTGCGGCTCCTCCTCCGATTCCACGGCATCCGCCGGCGGCGGGAAGAGCGCGGCGACGGCCGCCTCCGCCGCCGACTTCGGCGGCATGGACGCACTGGTCGCCGCCGCGAAGAAGGAAGGCACGCTCAACGCCATCGCACTCCCGTCGGACTGGGCCAACTACGGCACGATCATCGCCGCGTTCGAGAAGAAGTACGGGATCAAGGTCTCCGACGAGAACCCGGACGGCGCCAGCCAGGACGAGATCAACGCGATCACCTCGCGCAAGGGCCAGAGCCGCGCCCCCGACGTCGTCGACCTCGGCAACTCCTTCGCGCTGAGCGCCGCCGCCCAGGGCATCCTCGCCCCGTACAAGGTCGCCACCTGGGACGACATCCCCGCCAACCAGAAGGACGCGACCGGCCTGCGCTACGACGACTACGGCGGCTACGTCTCCATCGGCTGTGACGATAAGCAGGTCAAGGTGTGCCCGACCACCTTCGCCGACCTGCTCAAGCCGGAGTACAAGGGCCAGGTCGCGATGAACGGCGACCCGACCAAGTCCGGTTCGGCCTTCGGCGGTGTCTTCGCCGCGGCGCTGGCGAACGGCGGCTCGCTGGACGACATCCAGCCCGGCCTGGACTTCTTCCACAAGCTGAAGCAGAACGGCAACTTCAACCCGGTGGAGTCCACCCCGGCCACCGTCGAGAAGGGCGAGACGCCCATCAGCATCGACTGGGACTACCTCAACGCCGGCTACGCCAAGGAGTTCGCGGCGAAGGGCCTGGACTGGAAGGTGTCGGTCCCCAGCGACGGCCAGTACGCCCAGTACTACAGCCAGGCCATCAACAAGTACGCGCCGCATCCGGCCGCCGCCCGGCTGTGGGAGGAGTTCCTCTACAGCACCGAGGGCCAGAACCTGTGGCTGCAGGGCTTCTCCCGCCCGGCTGAGCTGCCGGCCATGCTGGAGAAGGGCACCGCCGACAAGACGGCCGCGGCGAAGCTCCCGCCGGTCTCCGGAAGCCCGAAGTTCCCGACCACCGCCCAGGTCGACGCCGCCCAGAAGGCCGTGGTCGCCGGGTGGGCCAAGGCCATCGGCTGATCGACGACATGACCACGGTTCGCGCCGCGACGCCGTCCCCCGCCGCCGGCCCGTCCTCGGACGAGGCCGGCGGCACCGGGACCGTCGCCTCCCCCGCCACGCCCCAGGGCACTGCCCGCCGTCGGCCCCGCCATGCCGGCCGGCTGGCCGTCCTGCCGCTGATCGTCTTCGTCCTGGTGGTCTTCGGACTGCCGGCCTTCGCGATCGTCACCAACGCCTTCAGGACGGCCGCGGGCGCGCCCGACGGCCCGCACTGGACCACGGACAACATCAGCCAGTCGGTGCACGGCGCCTACCTCACCGCTCTGTGGGGCAGCGTCAAGCTGTCCGCTCTCACCGCGGCGATCGGCGTGCTGCTCGGCCTGCCGCTCGCCCACGCCGTCGTGACCTCCCGCTTCCGCGCGCTGCGCGAGGCGGTGCTGGCCGCGTCCGGTGTGCTCGCCAACTTCGGCGGTGTGCCGCTCGCCTTCGCCTTCGTCGCCACCCTCGGCAACTCCGGTGAGCTGACCCGGGCACTGGATCTGGGCAAGCACGGCTGGAGCCTGTACTCCTTCACCGGACTCAGCATCGTCTACCTGTACTTCCTGGTGCCTTTGATGGTGCTCACCATCACCCCGGCGCTCGACGGCCTGCGCGTCCAGTGGCGCGAGGCCGCGCAGAACAACGGCGCCACCACCCGGCAGTACTGGACGCACGTGGCCCTGCCGATCCTGGCCCCTTCGCTGCTGGGCGGCTTCGTGCTGCTCTTCGGCAGCGCCTTCGCCGCGTACGCCACCGCGGCGGCCGTCGTCGGCAGTTCCGTACCGCTGGTCACCTTGCAGATCGCGGGCGCGCTGTCCGGCAACGTGCTGGCCGGGCAGGGCAACGTGGCGCTGGCGCTGAGCCTCGACATGATCGTGATCGCCGGTGTCGTGATGGCCCTGTACATCCCCCTCCAGCGCAGGAGCGCACGATGGCTGCACTGACCCCGTCCGCCACCGCGCGGCCTAAGCCGGAAGGCGCCGGGCGGCGCCGGCGTCCACGGGTGTGGCGCGGCGTCGTCGGGCTGATCGCCGCCGTGTACTTCCTCGGCCCCATGGTCGCCTCGGTGGTCTTCACCGTGGACGTGCCCGGCAAGGGCCTCACCCTGAGTTCCTACAGCGGCATCTTCGGCGTGGCGGGCTTCTGGGACAGCCTGCGGCTGACCCTGGAACTCGCCGCCGCCACCATCGCGGCGACCCTGCTGCTGCTCGTGCCCGCGCTGATCGCGGTGCGGCTGACCGCGCCGCGGCTGCGGGTGCTGCTGGAGGTGCTGTGCTCGCTGCCGCTGGTGGTGCCCGCGGTGGCGCTGACGGCGGGCATCAGCTCGGTCCTTCAGTGGGGTCCGGACCATCTCGCCGACACCCCGCTGTTCCAGACCTTCACCGCGATCCAGAACCCGGACTTCCCGGTGGTGCTGCTGCTCGCCTATGTGCTGATGGCGCTGCCGCTGGCGTACCGCACCCTCGACGCGGGGCTGCGGGCGCTGGACCTCGCCACGCTGGTGGAGGCGGCGCGCAACTGCGGGGCGAGCTGGCCGCGGACCGTGGTCCACGTCATCCTGCCCAACCTGCGCGGGGCGCTGCTGAACACCGGGTTCCTCACCCTGGCCCTGGTGCTGGGCGAGTACACGGTCGCCTCGATCCTGGGCTACCAGCCGTTCGCCGTGTGGATCGTGTCCCTCGGCGGCAGCAACGCCCAGGTCTCGGTGTCCGTGTCGGTGCTCAGCCTGGTCCTGACCTGGGTCCTCCTGCTGCTGCTCGCCGCCGCCGGGCGCGGGCGCGCGGCCCGTACCCCGCGCAGGGCCCGCTCGAACGCCGACCCCGCCGACACCCCCACCGGCGTCACCACCGACACCCCCACCGGCGTCAGCACCGACGTCACCACCGACGTCACGGCAGTCGTCACCTCAGCCGTCACCGACACCGTCACCGTCCAGGAGAAGTCGTGACCACAACCACCGCGGCCCCGTCCGCGTCCGTCCGCGCGTCCGGCGGCGCCACCGTGGAGTTCCGCGCGCTGCACCGCAGTTTCGGTGCCACGGTGGCACTGGACGGCCTGGATCTGGCCGCCCGTCCCGGCGAACTGCTCGCCCTGCTCGGGCCGTCCGGCTGCGGCAAGACCACCGCGCTGCGGATGCTGGCCGGTTTCGAGCACCCGGACGCGGGCGAGGTCCTGGTCGACGGCGAGGACGTCACGGGTGTGCCCGCCCACCGGCGCGGCGCCGGGATGGTGTTCCAGTCCTACAGCCTCTTCCCGCACCTGACGGCCGTCGAGAACGTCGCGTTCGGCCTGCGGATGCGGGGCACCGGAAAGTCCGCGCGGCTGCGCCGGTCCGCGGAACTGCTGGACCTGGTGGGGCTGGGCCGGCTCGCCGACAGGTTCCCGCACCAGATGTCGGGCGGTCAGCAGCAGCGGGTCGCCCTGGCCCGCGCGCTGGCGCTGCAACCGCGCGTGCTGCTGCTCGACGAGCCGCTGTCCGCGCTGGACGCGAAGGTGCGGCTGTCGCTGCGCGAGGAGATCCGCCGGCTCCAGCAGGATCTGGGGATCACCACGCTGTTCGTGACGCACGACCAGGAGGAAGCCCTGTCGATGGCCGACCGGGTGGCGGTGCTGCGCGCGGGCCGGCTCGAACAGGTCGCGGTCCCTGCGGAGTTGTACGCCCGGCCCGCCACGGCCTTCGTCGCCGAGTTCGTGGGCACCATGAGCCGGCTGCCGGCGGTGCGCACGGGCGGCGGCGCGCAGGTCGAGGTGCTGGGCAGCCGGCTGCCGGTGGAGGGCGCGATGCCCGCCGACGGCGACCTGGACGTCCTGGTGCGTCCCGAGGCGGTGCGGGTCGCCGCCGATCCGCTGGGCGGCGGCACGGTGGTGGCCGCCTCCTTCCTGGGTGCGGTCACCCGGCTCACCGTGCGGCTGGCCGACGGAACCGAGGTGAAGGCCGACCTGCCCACCGGTACGGCGGCCGGTCTGCCGGTCGGCGCGACGGCGTCCCTCACGCTGCCCGAGCGCCCCGTCCTGGTGGACCGCCGCCGGGCCGCCTGACCCCTTCGCCGGGCCGTCGCGCGGGGCGCTCACCACGGGTGCGCGCCCCGCGTCGGCCCGGGTCGCCCCGCGTCGGCCGGGTTCGTCCCACCGCCGTACACCGGTCCGTTCGGCGCCGCGTACAGCCCCGTATCCCCCATCCCGTATCTCACGGCCTCCCAGCCCTACATCCACATCCACATCCCCCTCGTATCCCCATCCCCCCATCTCGTATCTCCTGACAGGAAAAGCATTCGTGCACTCCCGTAACGCCCCGGTCCGTCCCGCCGCCGTGCTGTTCGACATGGACGGGACACTCGTCGACACCGAACACCTGTGGTGGCGGGCCGTCGCCGAGGTGGCGCAAGACCTGGGCCACCGGCTGAGCGACGCCGATCTCCCCGAGGTGTTCGGCCGGCCGGTGGGGCACACCGCGGCGTATCTGTGCCGGGCCGTGGACCGCTCGGTGCCGGAGGCGCGGATCGCCGCCGACCTCGACTCCGCCTTCGCCACCCGGGTGGCCGTCGACGTCCGGCCCCGGCCGGGTGTTCCGCGGCTGCTGGCCGAACTGAAGGACGCCTCGGTGCCGGTCGGCCTGGTGACGGCCTCGCCGCGGCACGTGGTCGACCTGGTCCTGCGCACGCTCGGCCAGGAGTGGTTCGCGCTGACCGTGGCGGCGGAGGACACCACCCGCACCAAGCCCGCCCCGGATCCGTACCTGGCGGCCGCCGAGCGGCTCGGCGCCGAACCGCGGACGTGTGTCGCGGTGGAGGACAGCCCGCTGGGCGTGGCCTCCGCGCGGGCGGCGGGCTGCCCCGTGGTGGCGGTCCCGTCCGCCGTACCGATCGCCGCGGAGCCGGGAACCGTGGTGCTGAGCAGCCTGGAGGAAGCGGACCTGGCACTGCTGTCCACGCTGGCCGCGGCCCCCGTACGAGCCCCCGGCACCCGAACCTGACCGGTGGCCGCCCACCACACCCACGCCCCTGCGCACTTCACCGCCTCCCTCGGTCTCCGTCCACACCTCTCCGTTCCCGTCCGCTCACACCTGCCGAGTCACGATGCCCTACGTTCTGCTCGCCCTCGCCATCGCCTCCGAGATCTGCGCCACCAGTTGTCTGAAGCTCACCGAGGGATACACACGACTGCTGCCCACCGTCGCGGTGGCGGTCGGCTACGTGGTGTCGTTCGTCTTCCTGGGACGCGCGCTGAAGGACATCCCGGTGTCGGTCGCCTACGCGGTCTGGTCGGGGGTCGGCACCGCGGCGGTCGCCGCCGTCGGCGCGGTGGCGTTCGGGGAGTCGCTGGGGTGGCCGCAGTGGCTGGGCATCGCCCTGGTCATCGCGGGCGTGGTGGTCCTCAACGTGCACGGCGGCCACTGACACGGGACCGGCCGCGGGGCGGCGGCCTGGTCAGGCCCGGCGGCGCGGGCAGGGCTCCCCGGCCGAGCACCCACCGAGCACCCGTCGAACTCCAGCCGATCCGCCCGCCGTTGCCCGGCGGGCGGTTCGGCGTTCCGAAAGCAGTGCGGCACTCGGCTCAGCCGCCGGCAAAAGTACGCACAAGCGAAGGCGCGCACCGGCAAAGTCACCTGCAACACCGCCGGTACTGCACCGGTGACGCGCACCACCCCCGGGCCCGAGCGCGCGCGGGCACGCAACGGCGGCCCGCGCGGGGCGGATTGTCGGCCACTGCCCGGACGCGCGCCACGTCCCGTTCACGAAAGATTTCTGCACGAACCGCTTACTGGGCCGAGTTGTATAGCCAACTGGTTCCCGGTGCGCGGCAACGCCCCCGCCGGTGCCAGGGACACACCGCGGCCGGGACCTCCGGGGCCCGCCGCCCAGCCGACTGCTCCAGCCCTGGCCTCCCGTGCCCGGACCGGACGGAGAGGATCCGTGCCCTCATGCCACCCACTCCCACCGTGGCGGCCTCCAACAGCACCCTCGCCCTCGCCTCGCCCACCGCGCCCCACCCGGGCGACAAACTGACCTTCACCTGGACCACCGACACCCCGGGCGCCAAGAACTGGATCGGCGTGTACGGCCCGGGGAGTTCACCGGGCAACGGCACCTCGTCGGCGTGGTCGTACGTCGCGGCGGCCGCGTCGGGCACCACCACCGTCGACACCTCCAAGCTGGCCGGCGGGCCCTACACGGCCTACCTGCTGCTGAACGACGGGAACCAGATCCTCGCCCGGACCGGGCCGATCTCCTTCACCGGGTCGGGCGACAGCATCGTCCTGAAGTCGCCGGCCGACCCGCACGAGGGCGACAAACTCACCTTCGCCTGGACCACCTCCTCGCCCGACGCCAAGAACTGGATCGGGATCTACGACGGCGACCGGCAGCCCGGCACGGGCTCGTCCATCGTCTGGGCGTACTCCGCCGCCGCGTCCGGCAGCCTCACCCTCGACACCTCGGGCCTCACCGGCGGCCCGTACACCGCCTACCTGTGCTACCAGGACAAGTACCCGGTCATCGCCAAGACGGCGCCGTTCGACTTCACCCCGGTGGTCCGGCCGTACGCCGTCGTCGACGCGGTCACCGTCCCGGCCACGGCCGGGGACACCGTCGAGGTCCCGCTGGGCAACCTGTGGATCCGCCCGGAGGGCAACAAGCCCGGCACCCCGTCCTTCCACCGGGCCTCCGGCGACTCCTGGCTGTCCGTCAGCTCCGACGGCACCGTCACCGGCCGCGCCCCCGGCAGGGCACCGAAGGCCCCGGGCCGGCTGGTCGCCTCCGTGCAGGACAGCGCCGGCGGCAGCGACACCGTGACCGTCGAGGTACCGGTCCGCTCCGACCGGGACGACCTCACCCTCAAAGTCGCCTCGCTGAACCTGTGGGACGCCGGCACGCACGTCGACGGCCCGCTGGAGAAGCAGGCGCGTGTGGTCCTCACCCAGGGACTGGACATCGTCGCCCTCCAGGAGACGGACGGCACCGCGGCCAGGGCCCTCGGCCGGGCACTCGGCTGGAACGTCCACCAGACCTCGGGCAGCCTCGGCATCGTCAGCCGCCACCCGCTGGCCGACGTCCAGGACCCGACCGCCGACCTGCCCGCGCTGTCCGCCACCGTACGACTCCCGGGCGGCAGCACCGTACGGCTGTGGGTGGCCCAGCTGGACGAGGCAGACTACGGGCCGTACGCGGTGGCGGCCGGGCAGGGCGCGAGCGCGGTGGTCGCCGCCGAGAAGCAGACCCTGCGCTACCGGCAGGCGCAGACGCTGGCCGCCGCCATGCGGCGCGACCTCGCCTCCGCCACCCCCGTGATCCTCGCCGCCGGCCTCGCCTCCCCCTCCCACCTGGACTGGACCTCGCGCACCTCCGCCGCCCACCACGGGGTCGGCGCCGTGGCCTGGCCGGTCACCGAGGTGTTGCAGAAGGCGGGCCTCAACGACGCCTTCCGCGAGGCGAACCCCAACCCGGTGAAGGTCCCCGGCATCACCTGGTCCCCCGTCCGCCCGGCACACGACGGCGGCGGTGCCGAGCCGCAGGACCGCGTCGACCAGGTCCAGTACGCCGGACGTCTGAAGGTCCTTCAGGCCCACAGCCTGACCACCGGCTGGCCGCACCCGGTCCCCGGCACGGGCGGCAACGGCTGGCCCTCCGACCACGCCGCGGCCGTCGTCACCTTCGCCCTGCGTACCGCCCGCTGATCCCGTACGACCGCAAAGGACCCGCATCCATGACCCCGATCAGCCGCCGTACCTTCGTCGGCACCGCCGCCGCGGCGGGAGCGACCGCCGCCCTCGGAATGCCCGGCACGGCCACGGCCGCCGAGACGTCCGCCGCGTCCTCCGCGAGGCACGGCACCGTCGACGACGTCCGGCACGTCGTGATCCTCATGCAGGAGAACCGCAGCTTCGACCACTACCTGGGCACCCTCAACGGCGTCCGCGGCTTCGACGACAAGCAGGGCGTCGTCCTCCCGGGCGGGAATCCCGTCTTCCGGCAGCCCGACGCCGGGCGCGCCGAGGGCTACTCCCTGCCGTTCCGCTTCGACACCGCGGCCTACAAGGCGCAGGACTTCGGCGGTCTCGACCACGGCTGGGACTCCGGCCACCAGGCGGTCAACAACGGCGCCCAGAACCAGTGGATCTCCGCCAAGGGCCGTTTCACCATGGGCTACTTCACCCGTGCGGACATCCCCTTCCAGTACGCCCTGGCCGACGCCTTCACCGTCTGCGACAGCTACTTCACCTCGCTGAACGGCCCCACCGACCCCAACCGCCTCTACCTGTGGACCGGTACGCCCGGCCCCGGCACCGACGGCACCACCGGCCCCTTCACCGACAACTCGATCGTCACCGAGAACCCGGTGGGCGACTGGACCACCTACGCGGAGCGCCTGGAGAAGGCCGGAATCAGCTGGCGCGTCTACCACAACCCCGACGGCTCGGACAACGAGAACGGCGACTACGACGACAACGCCCTGTCGTACTTCAAGCAGTTCGCCGAGGCCCCCGCCGACTCCCCGCTGCACGTCAACGCGATGACGAAGCACGATCTGACCGCCTTCGACGCGGACTGCCGGGACGGCAGCCTGCCCACGGTCTCCTGGCTCGTCGCTCCCTTCAACTACTGCGAACACCCCAGCGCCGGACCGGACTGGGGTGCCTGGTGGGTCAACAAGGCCCTCCAGTCCCTGATGTCCAACCCCGACGTGTGGCGCAACACCGTCTTCCTGGTGATGTACGACGAGAACGACGGGTTCTTCGACCACGTCGTGCCGCCCTACGCGGAGGCCGGCACCAAGGACGAGTTCGTGGACGGCAAGCCCATCGGTCTCGGCAGCCGGGTACCGATGTGGGTGTGCTCGCCCTGGTCCCGCGGCGGCTGGGTCAACTCCCAGGTCTTCGACCACACATCGGTGCTGCGCTTCCTGGAGCTGGTCACCGGCGTCCACGAGCCCAACATCTCGGCGTGGCGCCGCGCCGTCTGCGGCGACCTCAGCACCTGCTTCGACTTCACCAGGCCCGACTACAGCCTCCCCCGCCTGCCGGACACCGACGAACTCAAGGCACGGGCCACCGCCCAGCACTCCCTGCCGCCCGTCCAGGCCCCCGCCGACGGCAGGCAGGCGATGCCCCAGCAGGAATCCGGTGAGCGACCGCACCGCCCGCTGCCCTACCGGCCCTGGGCCGAGGTCTCGATCGACCGCCGCACCGGCAAGGTCACCTGCACCATGACCAACAAGGGCTCCACCGGCTACGTCTTCACGGTGCTGCCCAACATCCTCAAGCCCTTCAGCGGCACCCCGTACCTGGTGCAGCCCGGCGGCACCCGCACCTACGAGTGGGACGCCGCCGCCACCGACGGCCGGTACGACTTCTCGGTGTACGGCGCCGACGGATTCGTCACCCGCTTCTCCGGCACGGTCACCCCCGACGGCCAGACCGACGTCGGCCTGCCCTCGGTCACCGCCAAGCTGCGCGACACCGGGCACCCGGAGAAGTCCACGATCGACCTCAAACTCACCAACGACGGCGACACCGAGGTCTCCTTCACCCTCACCGCCAACGATTTCGGCGACGACACCAGGACCGTCCAGGTCGGGCCGCGCGCCCGCACCACCGTCTCCTGGCACGCCGACCGCCAGGGCCACTACGACGTCACCGTCACCGCGGCCACCGGCACCCGCTTCGCCGAGCGGTACGCCGGAACGATCCACAAGCTCTGACAGCGTGAGGCAGTGGCCTGGTGGTGCCGACGCCACCGGGCCGCTGCCGACGCGCAGGGCGTTCAGCAGTTCGGCGTGCTTCCCTCGGGTCGGGCCGCCCGGCCGGCGCTCGCCGGTCCGCCCTGCTCCGACGCGCTGTCGATACGGGCGATGACCTTCTCGGAGCACCGGCGCAGCGTTTGCAGCTCCTCCGGGTCGAGGGCGTCGATGAACAGCTCACGCACGCGCTGGACGTGCCCGGGTGCCGCCTCCGCCAGGTAGGCGTAGCCGGCGTCGGTCAGGATCGCGTGCGTGTAACGTCCGTCACACGGATCGGGCTCGCGGCACAGGATGCCGCGCTTCTCAAGACGACTGACCATGTGTGACAGGCGTGACAGCTCCGAGTTGACCATGGCCGCCAGCTCGCTCATCCGCATGCGGTGTTCGGGCTGTTCGGACAGGAGCGCCAGCACGTAGTACTCGATGAAGCTGAGCTGCCAGTCCCGCTGGAGCTGCCACTCGAGCGCGATGGGCAGCCGCTGCGCGAGGTTACTGAATCCACGCCATGCCGCGAGCTGGTCAGCAGTGAGCCAGCGTGGCTCGGCCACCTCGGGCTCCTCCCCTTGAGCAGACATACCCACAGCCTAATGGCGCCCGAGGCGCCGACGTGCCCGCACGGCGACGGCCGGCGCCGGCACGGCGACCACACAGGACACACCCAGGGCCCCGAGCCGTCCGGAGCCGTCCCGAGCCGCCCGGAGCCGCCCCGCTTGACTTGAAGATTCACGTGATAGTCCACTAGGGTCACGCATGAAGATTCAAGTGATGCTGTGGATCAGCGTCGGAGGGAACAGCTATGAGCAATCTGAAGCTCGCTATCATCCTGGGCAGCACCCGCCCCGGCCGTAACGGCAAAGCGGTGGCGGACTGGGTCCTGGCCAAGGCGAAGGAGCGTACCGACGCCGACTACGAGCTGATCGACCTGGCCGACTACCCGCTGCCCCACCTGGACGAGCCGGTTCCGCCGTCCATGGGCGCCTATGCCGGCGAGCACACGAAGGCATGGGCCGCCAAGATCAGTGAGTTCGACGGATACGTCTTCGTCACTCCGGAGTACAACCACTCCATCTCCGGCGTGCTGAAGAACGCGATCGACTACCTCTACGCCGAGTGGAACAACAAGGCGGCGGCCTTCGTCTCCTACGGTGGGCTCGGCGGAGCCCGCGCGATCGAGCACCTGCGGGCGATTTCGAGCGAACTGCAGCTCGCCCACGTGCGCCAGCAGCTGTCGTTCTCGCTGATCACCGACTTCGAGAACTACTCCGTGTTCAAGCCGGGAGCCCACCACGACGACGCGGCTGTCACCCTGTTCACCCAGCTCGAATCCTGGGCCGGCGCACTGAAGGCCATCAGGCACTGACGCGCCCCCGCTCGCATCGGCCGGCCGCCGGGTGTCGCAAGCACCCGGCGGCCGGCCGACCGCAGCCGCAACGAGCGCTTATTCCATTGCCGCCGCCGGCCCGGTCGGGTAGGAAGCTTGGATGCTAAGAGGCAGCAAGGTCGGGCTCAGGGCCCGGTACGAGGACGACATCCCGGTCCTGCGGGCCGAACTCTACGACGACGTGGTCAACGCGTCGCGGGCCGAAAGCGGACCATGGCGGCCGGTCAGCCCCGGTTCGAAGGATCCACGGCTCGTGGTGGACGACAAGGAGCAGGGGAGCGTCCCGTTCTCCGTGGTGGAGCTGGCGGGCGGCACGCTGGTCGGCACCGCGACGCTGTGGGGCATCGACACCCACAGCCGGTCCGCGCACATCGGGCTGGGACTGCTGCCGTCCTGCCGCGGCAAGGGCTACGGCACCGACGTGGTCGCGGTGCTGTGCCACTACGGTTTCGTCGTACGCGGCCTGCATCGGCTCCAGATAGAGACCCTGTCGGACAACGCCGCGATGCTGCGCTCCGCCGAGCGCAACGGCTTCGTCCGCGAGGGTGTGCTGCGCTCCTCGGCCTGGGTGATGGGCGAGTTCCTGGACGAGGTACTGCTCGGGCTCCTCGCCCAGGACTGGAAGCCGGACCCGAGCGCCTAGGCTGCCGCCCGAGGTCCAAGGGCGGGGCCGAGGACCTGTCGAGACGCGAAGGTCCCTGCCGCCCCGCCGTCGCTCGGCGGTTGAGCGCACCATTGCCCTTCCCAGTTCCCGGTTCCTTGCTCCCGCCGCCCGGCACGGAATCCTTGGACGCCGCCGTGCACGAGGTGCCCGCCGACAGGCCGAGTTCCGGCGGAGCCGTCCACGTCAGCCTGGGGCGACGTCTTCGGATGCCGTCCGGGCGAGCGTGTCCGCCACCGTGGTGCAGGCGAGCCGGGCCACGGACCGCAACTCGGCGTCCGCAACGCCGGCACGGTTCAGCACGGCCGCGACTGCCTTCCCTCATGTTCTTCTACACCAGCATGTTCTTCTACACCAGTGTCGACGAACCACTCCCCCTCACCGGATCGTTGGCGTTAAGGTGGCATCAAGAGGCAGGTCAGAGAACATACTTAAGGACCTGCGCAAGTCCTGCACGGTGAGTGGAAACACGGGAGGGGAGAGCCGGTGAAGGTCGTCGGCAGGGGGCCGGGGAAGGTCGAGATACGGCTGAAATGGGACCCGAGCCCGCTGGGCGAGTCCCCGCGCCACCTCGACATCGTCGCCGCGACCTACTCCGTGGACGATCCGTTCGGCAGACCGGCGTACGTCGTGCACTACGACAGCCGCTCGCCCGACGGCACGATCAACATGAACCGCCACAGCCAGACCGGCATGGGCTTCGGGTTCGTCGAGGTGATGTCCCTCGAATTCGACCGCCTGTCCAGCGCCTACGCACGGGTGGTGGCGGGCGTGGTCATCCACCAGGAGCCCGACCCCCGGACCTTCGGTGACATGTCGAACGCAGGAGTGGTGATCGTCGAGGGCCACCAGGAACTGCTCGCCGACGACTTCTCGGGCGTAGCAGTGGCCAGAGCCACAACGGTCGCGGAGTTCGCCAGGAACGACGCCGGCGAGTGGGAAATGCACGAGATGATCCGCGGATCCGACAGCGAACCAGAAACCTTCATCTCCGAGATGGGTACCTTCTCCCGCTCCGCCTGACCTCAACGAGCCTCCGGTCCAAGGCTCGTACCAGGGGCGACTTCGATCCGACGGACGCCGGCTCCGCGTGCTGGAGCTGAAGAAGCCCAGCACCCGGATGCCCGCTGCACGCCAGGGTCCATGACGGCCTCCCGCACGAGCGATGGCCGGTCCGCTCAGAGTCGATCACGACGACCAGCCGGCCGGCTCGCCTTCCCAGCCGTACACCGTCAGCAGACATACCGCCCCGCCCCGTAGCAAGAGCCCTCCGTCCTCGGCCGGTTCGGCACGGCATGAACGGCCGCAAGGCCCCCGACCTACGCCGGCACGCCCACGGATCCCGTCCGCCACGCCGCGCCGAGGCCGTTCCAACGCCGACCCGACGCCGCGGCCATGGCGGTCCAGCCCCGATCCGACGGCCGACCGTCGCCGAGCCGCGCGCGGCCGCCCACCACCCCGGCCGTCACCCGCCGCTCACCACCCACCGCCCAGCGCACGCCACCCGCCAAAACTCTGCGTCCTCCGCCAAGGGTTCTGCGCGCCAGGCCAATGCGGCCCGTGTCGCCGCGCAGCAGCCTTGGCACCCCAGTCGTAACTAAAAGACGCGGTAGGAAAGGCACAGCGCTGTGCGGATCGTCTACGCCGACGGCACGTCCGAGAGTGAACTGGAGTTGCGGATCGGCCGTCCCGACGCGACTCTGGCCGACCTCGCGGATGCTCTCGGTCTGTCCCCGGCCGAACTGAGCGTCGACGGGCGGATCGCGCCGCCGGAGACGCCGTTGAACGAGTCCGGCCTGGTGCACGGGGCACGGGTGGCCAGGGCCGGCTGGGGCACCGCGGCTCCTCCGCCGCGCAGTCCGGCGGCCGTGCTGCGGGTGGTCGGCGGCCTGGAGGCGGGACGCAGCGTCCCGCTCGGGGTGGGGACGACGGTCGTCGGGCGGGGTGCCGAGGCGGACGTACGGGTGGTAGCCACGGGGGTGTCGCGGACCCACGCCGCGTTCGAGGTGGCGCCGGACGGCGGGGTGCGCGTCTCCGACCTGGGGTCGGTCAACGGCACCGACGTCGGCTCAGAGCGCGTCACCGCGCAGGGCGGCGGCACCCGGGTGGGCCCCGAGGACCTGGTCTCCCTCGGTGGCGAGGTGCTGCTGCGGGTGCTGCCGCCCGATCGTCTGGGCCCCGTCCAGCTTGTCAACGCCGTCCGTGAGGTCGGCCCGGGCGGCACCCTGCCCTTCAACCGCGCCCCGCGCGGCGGCCGTCCCGCGCAGTCACCGCGGATCGCCGTCCCGGTCGCGCGCCGACGTGCGGAGAAGGCGCCGTTCAGTGTCTCCAGCATGCTCGGCCCGCTGGTGATGGCCGGGGCGATCGTCGCTCTCACCAAGGACATCCGGTACGCGGCCATCGCGGCGCTCACCCCGCTGATGTTCCTCGGCAACTTCTTCGAGGACCGGCTGCGCGGCCGTTTCCGGCTCCGGCGCGGCACCCGCGACCACGCCGCCCGGCTGGCGGAGTTCACCCGCGAGGTGACAGCCCGGCACGCCGCCGAGACCCGTACGCGCCGCGCCGCCCACCCCGACCCGGCCGAGGTGGTGTACCGGGCCACCGCGCCGGGCGTCGCGCTGTGGGAACGCCGCCCCGGTGCGCCCGACTTCCTGCGGACGGTCGTCGGCCACGCCGACCTGCCCTGGAGCCCGCCGCTGGACGACGGTTCGTCCGATCCCGCCCCGGAGACGGCCGGGATCCTGGGCGCCAGAAACGTACTGCCGCAGGTGCCCCTGGTCGTGGGGGTCGCGGCGGGCGAGGCGGTGGGGCTGGAGGGGGACCGGCGCGCGTGCCTGGCGGTGGCCAGGTCGCTGCTGTGCCAGGCGGTGACCGGCAGCGGCCCGGCCGACGTGCGGCTCGCCGTCTTCGCCGACGCGGACCGGCTCGCCGACTGGGACTGGACGAAGTGGCTGCCGCACGGCGCCGACACCCGGTCGGGCAGCACCCGGCTGGTGGCCGTGGGCCCCGAGCAGTCCGACGCACTCGCCCGCGCCCTGGCCGCCGCCGCACCGGCCGGGCCCGAGCGCGGGACGGGGGAAGCCGGCGGCGGCCCGGTGCTGCTGGTGGTCGTGGACGGCGCGACGCTGCTCGAAGGGCGGCCCTGCCCGTTGCGCGACCTGCTGGCCGGACACTCCGGCGGGGCCGCGGCGTGCGGGGGTGTCGTCCTGACGAACCGGCTGCCCGCGCTGTGCACCACCGTGGTCACCGCCTCGGCCGCGGGCACCGGGACCGTCCGCGGGGTGGCGTCCGGCGAGGTCGTCGAGGACGTGCTGTTCAACGGCATGCCGGTGGGCGACGCGCAGGCAACCGCACGGGCGCTGGCCCGCTTCGAGGACCCCGAACTGCGGGTGGAGGGCGCCGGGTTGCCCGACCGCGTCTCGCTGCTGCCGCTGCTCGGTCTGGAGAGCGTCAGCGGGGCCGCCGTCGGCGACGGGTGGAAGAAGCGCGTGCCGGCGCTGCGGGTCGGCGCAGTGCTCGGCGTCGGCGAACGCGACCTGTTCACCGTGGACCTCGACGACGACGGCCCGCACGCGCTGATCGCCGGCACCACCGGCTCCGGCAAGAGCGAGCTGCTGCGCACGCTCATCGCGAGCATGGCGATCGACGCCGATCCCGAGCACCTGACCTTCGCCCTCGTCGACTACAAGGGCGGCGGCGCGCTGGACGAGTGCGCCGAACTGCCCCACACGGTGGGTCTCGTCACCGATCTCGACGAGCAGCTGAGCGAGCGTGCCCTGCGCTGTCTGGAGGCCGAGATCCACCACCGGGAGCGGCTGCTGCGCGAGGTGGGGCTCGGTCACATCCGCGACTACCAGCGGATGCGCGACGGCGGGCGCGGCGATCTGGAGCCGATGCCCCGCCTCGCGGTGGTGATCGACGAGTTCGCGACCCTGGTCAAGGCGCTGCCGGAGTTCGTGGACGCGCTGGTCTCCATCGCGCAACGCGGGCGCAGCCTGGGCGTGCACCTGATCATGGCCACGCAGCGGCCCGCCGGGTCGGTCAACGACGCCATCAAGAACAACGTCAAACTGCGTATCGCGCTGCGCCTGGAGTCCACCACCGATTCGCTGGACGTCATCGACGACCCGGCCGCGGCCGGCATCGGCACCCGGCAGTGGGGACGCGCCTATTACCGGCTCTCCGCCCGTGAGGTGCTGCCGGTGCAGACGGCGCTGTCCACCGGCGTCACCCCGCACGCGGAGGTGACCGCGCCGGTCACGGTGGCCCCGTTCCGGCTGGGGACGGGGGCCGGGGAACCGGCCGCCGCGGGCGGGGACGGCGAGTCGGACCTGCGGCGGCTGGTCGCGGCGGCCAGGGAGGCCGCGGGGCTCGCGGGGTTCGCGCCGCCCCGGCGGCCCTGGCCCGAACCGCTGCCGGCCGTGCTGCGTACCGCCGAACTGCCCGCCGTCGCCGAGCGCGGCCTGCACACCGACGCCTCCGGGCTGCCCGCGTGGGCGCTCGCCGACGACCCCGACCGGCAGCGGCAGTACGCGGTCGGCTGGGACCCGGCGGCGGGCAACCTCCTGGTCTACGGCTCCGGCGGTTCCGGCACCTCCACCGCGCTCACCTCGCTCGCCCTCTCCCTCGCCGGGGCCGTGCCGTCCGACCGGCTGCACCTCTTCGCACTGGACATGGGCGCGGGCGACCTCGCCCCGCTCGCCGCTCTGCCGCACACCGGCGCCCACATCGGGGCCGCCGAGCGGGAACGCCAGGTCCGCCTGATCAGGCTGCTGCGGCGCGAGCTGGACGCACGCAAGGCGCACGGCCCCGGGCAGCCGCCCAACTGGCTGGTACTGCTGGACAACATCGGCGCGTTGCTGTCGGACTTCGACAAGGACATGGCCGGGATGAACCTCGTCGACGATCTGGCCCGGGTCTACGCCGACGGTCCGGCGGTGGGCATCCGGTTCGCCGTCACCGCCGACCGGGCGGGCGCGGTGCCGTCGGCGTGGGCGGCGCTCACCCAGGCGAAGCTGCTGATGCGGCTCGCCGACCCGGGTGAGTACGGGTACTTCGACCTGCCGCGCGGCTCGGTCCCCGGCTACGTACCGGGCCGGGCGCTGGTGGCCGCCAACCGCCAGGTGATCCAGCTGGGCTGGCCGGGCGAGGACCTGGCGGCGGCGGTCGCCGCTGTCGCCGCACGCCGGCCGGACACGCCCGCCACCGCGCCCCGGATCGGCCTGCTCCCCCCGGACGTCGAGCTGACCGCGCTCGGGGCGTCCGCCCGGACCGGGTCCGACCCCTGGGAGATTCCCGTCGGCCTGGACGACGCCACGCTGGGCTGTGCGTGGCTGCGGCTGTACGAACACGAGCACGCCCTGATCGCCGGACCGCAGCGCTCCGGACGCTCCACGGCGCTGTGCGCCCTCGCCCGGCTGGCCGCCGCGGCACAGGCGCCGCCCCACGTCATCGCGTACGCCCCGCGCCGGTCCCCGCTGCGTGACCTCCCGCCGGGCCCGGCCCGCACGGTGGTCACCGCCTACGACGCCCTGGCGCAGGCCCTGTCAGGTTGTTCCGGCCCCACGCTCCTCCTGGTCGACGACGCCGACACGGTCGAGGACGAGACCGGTGCGCTGGAGCGGTGGCTGTCGGCGGCCGGCCCCGGCAGGCACCTCGTCGCCGCCGGCCGCGCCGACGCCCTGCGCCGCCTCTACGGCCACTGGACGCAACCCGCCCGGGACAGCCGCTGCGGGGTCCTCCTGGCCCCCGACCACGATCTCGACGGCGACCTCCTCGGCGCGGCGCTGCCCCGCCACGACCGTATGGCCGCGCTCCCCGGGCGGGGCTACCTGGTGGTCGACGGGGTGGCGGGCGGGGTGCAGTTGGCGCGGTGACCGGGGCACCGGTGGTGCGCGGGAAGCCAAGGGCACTGCGCTCACCGCCAATGACACCCCGCCACCCGGCCGAAAGGATCAGAGCAAGTCACAGAGCATCGGGGAAACCCGGGAGTGGACAGAACATGACAACAGTAAAGTCGACCGACTTCGCGCACGCGGAGGCCAGCAAGATGCTGAGCCTCATCAACAACCAGCTCCCCGGCCTCATCCAGCAGCTGAACGGCCACGGCACGCAGCTCAGCGACCCCAACCACTGGGACGGGCCGCTCGCCCAGAAGTTCCGGGGAGAGGTGTGGCCGCAGGCCAAGGGGGACCTGGACCGGATGAAGTCGTCGCTGGAGCAGTTGCAGCAGCAGGTGCAGAAGATCCTCACCAACATCTCGCACGCCGGTGGCGCGTGACCGGGGACACGAGCAGGAACTGAGCGGGAACTCCATGCCTGACACCGAACAAGTCCACCCATGGACCGGCGAGCTGACCGCCGACGACCTCGGCCGGCTCGCCGCCGAACCGCTCCGCCGGACGGACCCGGTGACGATCGGCCCCTACCGGGTACTGGCCCGGCTGGGCAGCGGGGGGATGGGACGGCTCTTCCTCGGCCGGGCCGTGGCCGCGGACGAGTCGCAGCCGGCGGCGTACACGGCCCGGGACCTGGTGGCCGTCAAGGTGATCAGGCCGGAGTACGCCGAGGACCCGCGGTTCCGCCGCCGCTTCGAGCGTGAGGTCGAGACGGTGGGGCGGGTGCACGACCGGTACACCGCGGGGCTGCTGGGCTCGGGGTTCGACGAGGACGAGCACCTGTGGATGGCGACGGCCTACGTCCCCGGACTCAGCCTCGACGACGCGGTGCGCCGCCACGGTCCGCTGCCCGCGCCCGTGGTGTGGCGGCTGGCGGTCGAGGTCGGGCAGGCGCTCGCCACCATCGCCGCCGCCGGAATCGTCCACCGCGACCTCAAGCCGTCCAACGTCCTGCTGGGCGTGGACGGGGCCCGGGTCATCGACTTCGGGGTGGCCCACACCGCCGACACCAGCACGCTGACCATGACGGGCCAGCACGTCGGCACCCCGGCGTACATGTCCCCCGAGCAGGCGAGCGGCCGGCCGGTCGGCAACGCCTCGGACGTGTTCTCGCTCGGCTCGCTGCTCGCGCTCACGGCGTCCGGCCGGGCGCCGTTCGGCGAGGGGTCGACCGGTGACGTCATCCACCGGCTGATCTACGAGCCGCCGAGCGCGGACGTGGTGGACCGGGTGGCGGAGAGCGCCCCGGCCCTCGCCGACCTCGTACGCCGCTGTCTGGACAAGGACCCGGCCGCCCGGCCGTCTCCCCGGCAGATCGTCGACGAGGCGCGGGAGCGGGACCCGGCACGGGAGTGGCCGGGGCCGGTCGCCGAGGTGATCGGGGGGCGCGCGGCGTGGAGCGGGCGGACCGCCGCCGTCTCGCCCGTGGACCAGTTGACGGTCCTGCGGCGGGGCGCACCGGTCCGTACGCTCAAGCAGGAGGCTCCCGGGCGGCGGCGCGGCCTGGCGGTCGGCGCGGCGCTGGCCGTCGTCGTCGCCGCGGCCGCCGCCGTGGTCGCCTTCGTCGTACCCGGCCACGGGCCCTCCCGCGGCGAGGGGGCGAACGTGGCGGTCGCCACGTCCGTCCCGCCCGACGCGTCGCCCTCCGCGCCGCCCGGCCACGCGCCGAAGAAGCACCCTGCCCCGCACCCGTCGCGCCCGGCATCGGACACCACCCCGCGGGTGGCTCCGCACGAGCCCGGCGACCCGGGCGGCGACGTGAACGGCCGGCCCACCGCGCCGCAGCAGCAACCCGAACCGCCACCCACCAAGATCGTCACTGCCGGGCCGACGCACCCGTCGGCACCGGCGTCCAAGAGCGAGCCCTGGAAGTCCTGCACCTTCTACTCGGGCTCCGCGCTCACGCAGTACGGCGATCGCGGCAAGCGGGTCAGCGAAGTCCAGTGCATCCTGCAAAAACGCGGGTACGACATCGGCGCGGGCGGCGTCGACGGCCAGTTCGGCGACGACACGCGCGCCGCCGTCAAACGGTTCCAGCAGCGCAACGGCCTGCGGGTCGACGGCCAGGTGGGCGTGCAGACCTGGCCGGCGCTCCGTGGCTGAGGCGGACGCGCGCGGCCCGCGGGCGTGGACCAAGGCGCCCCCGCGACACCGATCACCCATCACCGGCCTTCACTACTACCGGCTTTCACGAGGGCGGCCCTCGCTACGACCGGCTTTCACGACAACGACCTTCACTACTACCGGCCTTCAGGACAACGGACCTCCACAAGGAGAAGAGGCGAATGTCGCAGACCACGGAAGCGCGAGCTGCCGACTGGCTCGACCGGCAGCTGACCCAGCTCAACGCGAGGCTGGACAAGTTCCTCCAGCTCCGTACCGACCAGCGGAAGGCGCTGCTCGGTTCTTCGCAGAGCGTCAACTGGCAGGGGAAGAAACGGGAGAATTTCGACTCCGACTTCAAGAGCCAGCATGACGCGCTGGTCGGCCTGAAGGAAGCCGCGGCCTCTTTCCAGCGGACGGTCGCCCAGACCCTGGCCGAAACCCAGAAACCCCTCCACTGACGAGAAAGTTCCCTCTCCATGGTGTCGGCGATTCCCGAGAACCTCATCAAGTACTCCGCGACCTGCACCGCAGCCGCCCAGGAGTTCCAGAACTGGGTCAGCAGCGTACTGACCCCCGCGCTGCTGGCGTACCAGAACACCGGTCACCCCTGCGTCGCGCTGGACGCCGATGTGGCGGTGGCGATCTCTCGGGCCTACTACACCGACCGGGACGTGCACGATGTGGCGCGGGCGTTCCAGCAGACCCAGCACGGCAGCGCACTGGGGTCCGGCGGACTGGTCAGGGCGACTGAATCGGACGTCGACACGGCCTACAACCAACTGCTGCGGCAGAACCAGGCGAAGATGAAGGAGGGTGCCGCGCTGGCCGCCAGGCTGACACCGCTACAGGACGTCGGCGACCGCGACAATCCCGACGCCGCTCGGCCGATCGTCGAGGAACTCGCCAAGCACGCCGACGACCCCTATTTCTGCGCCGGGTTCTTCAACGCGCTGACGCTCCAGCCGCATCTCACCACGGTGCTGGCGCTCGGCGGTATCCCGGCTCTGGTCAGCGCGTACTCCAGCGGCGCCGTCAGCCCGCGCACCACCGCGATGGTCGCGGCCCGCATCGGGATCCCGGCGGTCGTCGGGGGCCCGGAGAGCCCCACCAGCCCGTTGTACCGGATGACCAGCGAGCAGAAGGCCCAGTTGCTCGACGCCTTCGCGGCACATCCGGCAGCGTCCTACCAGCTCGCGAAGGCCCTCACGCCGGCCGAGGTGCGCGAGATGTTCTACGGGGATCGGCAGTTCAGCCTCAAGGTGATGACGATCCTCCAGACCGCGATGAACCAGGAGCACTCCCCGGAGGCGGCTCGTGACCTCATGCACAGGGTGTCGCTCGGGCTGTTCGGGAGCGGGGCGCCGAAGCTGAAGAACAGCGACTGGAAGAAATTGCTGGATCCGGTGCGGGCGTTCTACGGCGCGGGCCTGCTGAACGGCATCTCGGCGCCGACCGACTTCTCCCGCGAGGGTGTGGAGGAGTGGGAGCGGGTCACGGGCGGGCAGAACGGTGAGGACGTGGCGCTCTTCCTCAAGGCGCTGCATGACGCACACCCTGATGACGAACTCATGAAGAGCATGATCCAGGGCGGCTATGTGAACGCGGCGTTCGTGGTGGTCGGTTTCCTGGAACCGGAAGCATGGGCTGCCAAGATCGCGTTCTCGGCGGCGGTGGGCGCCGTGCAGAGCGCGGTCTCGGCGAACGACCCGATCCTTGAGAACCTCGGCCTCTCGGAAGGCAAGCATCCCGACGCCGACCAGGCGAACATGAAGCTCGCCGCCGGGGGCTTCGCCCAGACCCTCGCCCTGCTGGCGGTGCGTAACCAGCTCCGGGACTCTTCGGGCCGCTTGGTTCACCTCACCGGTGACGCGAAGACCGACGAGAGGACCATGCGGGAGGTGCTCTCCGGTGACCTGAACAAGTACACCGTGGGCGGCAAGAACGGGGCTCATGTGCAGGAGTTGCTGGACGCGTACAAGTCCGAGGAACTGGAAGCGGCGTTCAAGCCCCTCGCCAGCCCGGACTACAAGCCGTCGTACGGGTGAGAGCGGTGGGCCCGCCGGGACCGTGGGGCCCTGGCTCGGACACCGGCCACGAAGGGGCGAGGTGAGGATGAGCGGGCCGCGGTGGTGGCCTGCTCGTCCATGAACTCCGCGCACGAGCAGGCGACCGCGCCGTCCCGGCCGGCTCAGCGGTCCGACGGAACGATCTGCGGTGTGCCCCTTTCGAGGGGGACGGCACCGCCGCCTCCTCGACGCTGCTCACCCACGGTCAGCTGCCCCGCGCCGTACGTCCCCAGCCACCTGCGGTATTCACCAGGAGGCATCCCGAACGCGACCTTGAAGGCCCGGTTGAACGCCGCCGCGTCCGCGAACCCCCACCGTGCGCCGATCGCCCCGACGGGGCGGTGCGCAAGACCGGGCTGCGCCAGATCGGCCCGGCACCGGTCCAGTCGGAGTTCCCGGATGAAGGTGCCCACGGTCTGCTTCTCCCCGCGGAAGAGATGATGCAGGTAGCGCACCGAGATGCAGTGGGCGTTCGCGACTGTCTGCGGTGACAGGCCGGGATCCATCAGGTGCGCCTCGATGAAGGCTTTCACCTCGCGCAGCAGCACGGCCTGCCGGGTCTCGGGCGGTAGGAGATTCTCCCGTTCCGCGAGGGCGCCGAGAAAGGCGCAGACGAGTTGGACCGCGGCCGACCCCAGTCGCTCGGCCTCCAGCCCGGTCCACCGGCCACTCGCCAGCCCTTGCAGGAAGTCCGCGAGCAGGGCGCCGCTGCCCTGCGCGGGAAGCCTGCGCGACAACAGCTCCCGTATCGACCGGTCCGGCAGCGGTACCACGTGTTTGGGCAGGTGGAGAAGGATGATCCGGGCGCCTTCCGGCATGCGCATCTCGAAGGGCCGCGACGTGTCGTACAGCAGCAGGTCACCGGCCTGGACCTGGGCCCGGCTGCGTTCCTGGTCCACCACCATGATGCCGCTGGCCACGTAGGCCAGCTCCCACAACTGGGGATCGGACTGCCGGATCAACCGCGCGGTGCGCGCCGAAGCCAGCGTCGGGAACGACAGCACCGACAGGTTCACGGGCCCGAGGGGTAACGCGGCGGTCGACGCCCGGAAGTCGTCCTGCTCGTCACAGAAGATGTGGACGGGCGGAAGGTCCTGCCTCACCCGGTCGCACCACCAGTCGAACCTTTCCGCCTTCGGCACGTCCGTGGAATACAGCTCGGCCCAACCCATCCTGCCCCCCGATGACTTCCCTGTCGACGACGCCCCGTTCGTCGGACGGGACTCTGCCGAGCAAGGTTACCGACGGCTGCCGGGAGGTCGGCGGTCGTTCCGGCGGACCTACGCCGCCCCGGCGAACCGTGAGTGAACCCACTGATCGCCCGTGAGGGCGTCGCCCGTACTGGCGCCGGGTCCGCATCCCGGCGGACAATGATCCGCCCTACACACGTGCGCAGGCAGGGAAGCGGGTGAACCCGGTTGCGGGAACAGACGACGCAGGGCCAAGGAGCACCGGCCGGCCCACGCGGACGGACCGTCCCGAAGCCACGGGCCCGCGCGACGCCTCCCCCGGGCCCCCTCGGGACCGTGGCCCCGCGTCCACCGGACGAACCCGCGTCGACACCCCGGGGCGGCCCCCGTGGACGGGCCGCCTCCGCCGTGAGCGCGGCGGCTCCGGTCGCGTACGACCCTCCGGAAGCGGACGGGGCACCGCCGCCGTCCCGCCCGGCCGGGACCTCCGGCGTCCCCGGCACGCCCCGTATCGCGGCGCCGCGCCTGGTCGGCCGGGCGGACGAACTCGCCCTGCTCACCGAGGCGTTGATGTGGCTGCCCGCTCTGGTCCTGGTCGAGGGCGAGGCGGGCACGGGCAAGAGCCGCCTGGTGCAGGAGGCCCTCACCGCGCTGGGTGCCGAGGGCCCGCGCGTCCTCGTCGCGGGCTGTCTGCCCCTGCGCACGGCCCTCACGCTCGGGCCCGTGGTCGACGCCGTCCGCCAGGCGTGCGACACGGTGTCCGGGCTGCGGCTCTCGCCGCTCGCCGGTGTCCTGCGGCCGTTCTTCCCGGAGTGGTCGCGGGAACTGCCCCCCGCGCCGGAGACACTGCCGGACGCGGGCGCCGCCCGCCACCGGCTGCTGCGGGCCCTCGCGGAGCTGCTGGACCGGCTCGCCGTGGACGTCCTGCTCGTCGAGGACATCCACTGGGCGGACGAGACGACCCTGGAGTTCCTTGTCTTCCTCGCCGCACGCAGGCCCCGTCCGTTCAGCCTCGTCCTCACCTACCGCCCCGACGAAGTGCCGACGGACTCCCTCCTGCTGCGCCTGTCGTCCCGGCCCGCCGCCGGAGTCGCGCACGCGCGCGTCACCCTGGGCAGCCTCACCGTCGACGCCACCGCGCACCTGATCTCGTCGATGCTGGACGACGAGCACGTCTCGCCCGCCTTCGCCGCGTTCCTCCACGAGCGCACGGAGGGGCTGCCGCTCGCGCTGGAGGAGTGCGTCCGGCTGCTGCACGACCGCGCCGACATCGTGCGGCGCAACGGGGAATGGGCGCGGCGCACCCTGGACGAGATCGCCGTACCCCCCACCATCCGCGACGCCGTCACCGAACGGGCCGCCCGGCTGGGTGCCGACAGCCGGCGGATCCTGCTGGCCGCCGCCGTCCTCGGGGAAGGGGCACAACCGACGGTCCTCGGCCGGGTCGGCGGACTCGCCTCACCCGGTGCGGAGACGGCCGTCGCGCAGGCGGTCGCGTCCGGTCTGCTCGTCGAGGACCGGGGCGGGCGGGTCGCCTTCCGGCACGCCCTGGCCGCCCGTGCGGTGTACGACGCGGCCCCAGCGGCCGAACGGGTCGCGGCGCACCGGGCCGCCGTCGCCGTCCTGGAGGGCGAGCGCGCACCGAACGCGGCCCGGATCGCGCACCATTCGGGGGCCGCGGGCGACACCGCCCGCTGGCGCGCGTATGCCCGGCAGGCAGCGGATCTCGCGCTGGAGTCGGGCGACCACCTCGCCGCGGTCAACCTCCTCCACCGGCTCATCACCGACCCGGGCTGCCGGCCGAGAGCGTCGCGCCGCTGGTGCAGAAGATGCCGCTGCACTCGTTCACCGGGTATACGCGCCACCGCGAGGTGCTGGAGACGCTCCGTGCCACGCTGGAAAGCGGCCGGCTCAGCCCGGACGACCACGCCGAGGTGCGCGGCCAGCTCGCCAGGATCTTCATCGACCTCGGCGACTACGCGTCCGCCGCCGCCGAACTCCAGCAGGCCGCCGCCGAACTCCGGCAGGCCGTCCCCGGTCTGGGGGCCCGCCCGTACGCCACCGCCTGGGCGATGACCACGCTCGGTGTGCCCGTTCCCTCGTCCTGGACCGCGGCCACCCATCTGCGGTGGCTGGAGCGGGCCCGCCAGTACGTCGCGGGTGCGGACTTCCCCGAACGGGAACGGCTCGCCCTGCACGTCGACCGGGCCACCGTGCTGCTGGAGCTGGGCGAGGAGAGCGGCTGGGCGCAGGCGCGGCTGGTGGACGCGGGCACCGTCACGTCGAGCACCGCGCTCCAGCGCGCGCGTGGCTCGCTCAACCTGGGCAACTGCGCGATGCGGTGGGGCCGGTACGCGGAGGCGCGCCGACGCCTGACGGCCGCGGTCGACCTCGGTACCCGCCACGGCCACCAGAGAATCGCCGACATGGCGGTCGTCACCCTGGTCCACCTCGATCACCTCGGCGGCGACTGGCAGGGCCTCGCCGAGCGCGCCGCGACCTGGCTGGCCGCGGACGACGAGCCGCTGTTCCGCCTGGACACCCTGTACGTCACCACGGCTCAGCGGATCGCCGCACGCGGCGGCACCCTCTACGTCACCGGTGGCTGGCACGGAGCCGCCGGCGCGAGCGAGCCGCAGTCCACCGTCTACGCGTACCACCCGGTCAGCGACACCTGGACCCGCGTGGCCGACCTGCCGACGCCGTTGGCCATGGCCTCCGCCGCCGTGTACGACGGCAAGCTGTACGTCATCGGCGGCTCCACCGACGGCGGCAACCACGTCACCTCGGCCGTCCACCGCTACGACCCCGCCACGAACCGGTGGGCCCGCGTCGCCGACTATCCGACGACCGTGGCGTCGTCCGCGTGCGAGGGGCTGTCGAACGGCGTCGTCTGCGCGGGCGGCGACACCCGTGACGCGGGCGGCCACACGGTGGGCCTCGCCACCACGTACACCTACGACCCGCACGCGAACACCTGGACCCGCAACGCCGACATGCCGTACACCGACTGGGGGGCCTCCTCCAGCGCGGGCAACGGCGAACTCCAGGTGGTCGGCGGCATCGTGGGCGCCGAGGGCACCAACCAGGCGCTCCAGTACGACCCGGTCACCGGCCACTGGAGCCACCTGCCCAACGCCGCCTACCCCGTCTTCCGCGGCGGCGGCAGCGGGTGCGGTCTCACCCAGGTCGGAGGGGCGATCGCCGACGGGCTGTCGTTCCCCTCGGGCAACCGGCAGGCCGAGACGCTGCCCGGCTACGGCAGTTGCGCGCAGGACGACGCCACCTGGCTGAGCGCGAACAAGCAGAGCGTCGAGATCGCGCCGGGGCGTTCCGTCACCGTCCGGGTCACCGTCGACTCCGCGGCGCTCGGCGCCCCCGGCGGCTACGCGGCGGACCTCTCGCTGATCACCGACACGCCGTACGCGCCGGCACCGCTGTCGGTCACCACGAAGGTCACAGCCCCCGCGTCCTGGTCGCACCTCAGCGGCCGGGTCACCACCGCCGCCACGGGTGACGCCCTCCGCGGTGCGACCGTCACGCTGTGCCCGGCAGGTCACGCCACCTGCCCGCACCCCACGGCGACGGTGGCCACGGACAGCCGGGGCGGGTACGACCTGTGGCTCAGGCCGGCACCGGGCCGTTACACCGTCACCGCGACCGCCGACGGCTTTCTGGCGGCCGGTCGGGAGGTGAAACTCACCCGGGGCAGCCGGACGACGGCCGACCTGGCGCTGCGCACGTCCTGACGCTCGGAACCCCGCGCACCGCGGGGTCCTGACCGAGCGCTCCGCACGGCACCGTGTCCCTCACGGACGGACCGCGCGCCCCCGAAGCGGAGCCCCTGACCGGCCGTGCCGGTCAGGGGCTTCGTCACCTCCGCGCCCACCGAGGAGCGACCCCGGTCCCACGCGTACGGCTGGACGGCTCGGTGCCGGGCCGCGGGTGGTCAGAGGGGCTGGAGCCGGGCGTGCAGGAGGCAGAACTCGTTGCCTTCCGGGTCGGCGAGGACGTACCAGTTCTCGGTACCGGTCTGGCCGACGTCGGCCCGCCGGGCGCCGAGCGCGAGCAGTCGTTCCCGTTCGGCGTCCTGGTCGCGGTCGGTGGCGTTGACGTCGAGGTGCAGGCGGAGCTTCCCGGGCCGCGGGTCGGTGCTGGGGCTGAGGACGAGGGTGGGCTGCGGGCCGCCGAATCCGACGTCGGGCGGCCCGATCTCGATGCTGCCGTCGTCCTCCCGGCCGAGTTCGACATAGCCGAGAACGTCGCTCCAGAAAGCGGCGAGCGCGTCCGGGTCGGCGGCGTCGATGACCAACTCACTGATACGGCATGCCATGCCCGGCAGTGTACGCAGCCGGCCCGAGCGAGCCGGCCGTCGTCAGCGTGCCGGAGAGCGACGAGCCGTGCGCGCGGCCGACCGCGGCTCCGCTCAGGGCCAGACACCGGAGAAGTCGATGTCCCGGGCCCACTCCGGATGGTCCGTCAGGGGATTACGGTTCCCCTGTATCCCGGCGATGGCCGCGTTGCGATGCAACTCGTGTTCGGTCACCGGTTCGTTCCGGTGCCAGTCCATGAGGACGGGCAGCCGTTCCTCGGGGAACTCCTGAACCGAGTCACCTACGAGCTTGGGGTAGCGCAGCAGGAAGTACAGAGTGGCTCTGGCAACGGCCCCCTTGCTGTGTTCGGGTTCGAATCCCGTCTTCTCGCGCATCCCGCAGTTCTGCCGTACGGCCTCGTCGAAGCCGGGGAAGTCCGTGTACGGGAAGTTGCCCCGGAAACTATTGCATTCCGGTTCACAGGCGAACAGATGATGCAGGTCGCCCCGCATGGGCTCCAGCTTGGCGAACCAGGACTGTGGGACGACGTGTTCGCAGTTGAAGGGCAGTGACGCCTCCAAGGCGTTCATCTCTGCGGCGAGTTCGGCCGTGCCTGCCGTGCTCTCGCGCAGCAGGAACTCCTGCAAGCCCCGCAGCCGGGCGGCCTCGGCCGCGACGTCGGCGCGGATCAGCTCCTCCGCGGGGAAGGTCTTGCCGGAGTAGACGCTGCGCAGCAGCCGGTCGGGGTGCAGGTCGACCCACGGGTAGAGCATCCGTGCGGGGTTGTAGGCCGGGCGCCGCTGGTGGGTCTTCTCCAGCAGGACGGTCAGCGCTCGCCGCAGCGCGTCGCCGTCCGCACCGGCGTCGATGTCCGCGTAGTAGGCGTCTCGCGCGGCGCCATCGGCGTCCCGGTCGTAGTAGCTGCGTCCCTCCCCGAGCCGGAGGCTGACCAGGGCCGCGTTCAGGTCCTGCTCGGCGGCCTCGGCGGAGCTTCCGTCCGCCTGCCCGGCCGGGGAAAGGTCAACGGCGGCAGGGGCCGTCCGGATCGCGGGCGGAGCGGCGGGCCGGGCAGGAGTGGAGCCTTCGGCGGCCGACGGACCGACACCCATGGTGATCCTCAGCGGCACGGTGAGGATCACGGCGGCGGCGTAGGCGGACTGTGCCGAGTTGTTCGGCACCATCCCGTCGGCTCCCGGCCTTGGCAGCGCTGTCGCCGGCGGTGTGCCCTCGCTCGGCTGTGCCGGGGCCGGTGGCCGGAACAGTTCCTCCCGCAACCTGGCCGCGGTTCCCGTCAGCGTGAGCCGGCTCAGCGCTTGCAGCACACGGCTGACCCGTACCCCCTCGTTGGCCTTCCACGCGAGCCGGTGCTCGCCCATTCCCGGTTGCCAGGGCGTTCCGTCGACGGCCAGGGGACGACCGTCGCTGCCGAGCCGCGGCACGGCCGAGTGATGCAGTGCGACGACTTCCCACTGGTCGTTGAAGACCGGGGAGCCCGAGGAGCCCGGCGCCGTGTCGGTCTCGTAGTGGACGAACAGGTCCAGCAGATCGACGATCTGGTTCTCGCGCAGGGCGAGTTGTTTGGGCTCGCCATTGGGGTGCTGAATGATGTTGACGAATTCTCCGAGGATCGCCTTGCCCTGCGCCCCGTCCAGGGGCAGCCAGTTGAAATCGGCGAGCGATGCGCCTTGCTGATTGCGTTCGGCCACGGCGACCACACTGAAATCCAGATCGCGGTCCGTCGCGAAGAACCTCCGGGGTTCGAGCGCGAAGGTCACCGGGACCAGCGGGCGCCCGTCGAGAGCCGACTGGAAGTTGAATTTGACGAGAGCGCGGTCGGAGTCCTCCGCGCTCCGCAGTACGTGGTTGTTGGTCATCAGAAGCGAGGGGGACACCATGAAGCCGGTGCCGTGAAGCCCGCCTCCGGACGCCGTGACGGTCACCCGTCCGACCGACCGGGCGGCCTGGTGCCCGCCCTCCAGGAAGGCCACCCCGATGAGATCGTTACGTCCCATGAGGCGTTCCAGGCCCAGCAGATCGGCGCTGAACGTATCCGGTGTCAGCGGCAGCGTACTGCCCGCCGCCGCGGCGGGCTCCGTCGGTATCTGTTCGATCGACCTGGCGAGCGACCAGTCGGCATTGAGGCGGGCCAGTCGCTTTTTGACCCGCTCGGGCTCGTCGGCGTACAGGACGCCCCTGCGCTCGATCGTCCTGCGGGTTTCCTCGCGCTCCGGTGTCCGCATGTCGAAGCGCCGCCCGGCGTCCGCCAACTGCGCCAGGTAATCTGTTTCCGCCTGGGACGCGTGCTCCATGGTGGCCATAAAAGTCTCCTCAGCCCCTGCCCCCATCCATTCCCCGCCTCCCCATCCATTGTGTGCACCGGCCGGTACGAATTTCTTCTCGTGACCGTTTCCCGAGCGTCAGAAGGTGAAAGGGAAACCAGTTGCCGGGATGGCGTCGGACCACCGCCCGGGATGCGGAGGGGAACCCGCTCGCGTAGGCCGTCCGGAGGCATCGCGGATGATGATCCGCCGGATCACCACGGATTCCGCCGGATCACCGCGGATGATGGTGCTCGTCGAGCCCCCGCCCCGCAGCGCTGGGTCTCCTGGAGCCGCTGCGGGGTTCGGACGATCCGGCGACGTCACCGCCAAGTGCGCGCCGGAGAACGCCGGCAGGGGCTCACCGGTGCCGCGCCCGGAGAGGTACCCCGGCAGCTGCGCCGCGCCCCAGTGCCGGCCGAAGAGAATCCGGGAGATGACCAGGTGACGACTTCCCGCTGGTCCGGCGTGGGTGCCACGCTGCGGACGCTACTGGTCCCGACGAGCACCAGGCGGTCACCGGCCACCATGGTGGCGATCATGGTGGTGCTGCTGCTGACGGGTCTGCCCCTGGGCTGGCTCGGCGTCGAAGACCTCCGCGGTGCCCTGACGTACGCGGGTCGTATGACCGGTGCCATTCTCGTCCTGATCTCGGTCACCACGTTGTTGGGCGCCGCGGCGGTCTGGGACCACTGGCTCCGGAACCGCATTCCCTACTCCGGCACGGCAGCGCTGATCGGCACGGTCGCCGCGTTCCTGACCAACGCCATGCTGCTGCTCCTGACCTTCAAAGATGTCGATTCCACGGCCTACCGGGTGCTGTGGTGCCTGATCACGGTGGGTACCGCCTGGGCCGTCTTCGCGGTGTGGCGGACGTCGATCGAGATCCCCGCTCCGAAGCGGGTGGCCGCGGCAGTGATCGTCACCGGGGTCATCGCCCTGGCGAATTTCGGCTACGAGCGTCTCTACCAGCCGTACCAGCGCGGGGCCAGGCCCGTCGTCAAGATGACCGTGGGGGCGCCGGTGCTGAGGCAGGACCGCAAGGCGTTCGCGGTGCCGATCGACATCAAGGTGGAGAACCAGAGCGACGTGGGCTTCTACGTGCTCGGCACGGAGTTCCACGCCATGGGGGAACGAGTGGCGCTGAGCGAGACGGACCGGAAGCGCGAGCAGTGGCGCCAGGACGCGAAGAAATGGGAGGCGTACCAGGAGAAGCACCCGCTCTCCCGCAGGGAGATCCAGCAGCCCGGCGAACTGGTGGCGGCGCAGCCGTTCGTGCCCGCCGGAAACTGGATCGAGGGGGGTGACACGTTCGTCACCCAGACGGTCGTGCAACTGCCGCTCGACACCCCGTACGACCAGTTGGCGTTCTATGCCAGTGCGAACTTCGCACGCAAGGACCGGATGGGCCTGGAACAGATGGCGCTGGCCGGGTACTCCTGGAGCGGCAGCGAGGTCCCCCAGTGGCTGAAGACGAAGAAGGAGGTCGACTACGTCGTCTATCGCGGCAGGGTGCACGAGAACAACGCGATCGCCACGCACACGAGAGCACCCCGCTATGTGACGGTGTATTGGGAATTCGGCGTCCACGGTGCGGGTCTGGTCCAATCCATCAGACGAAAGGGCGAGGAAGACCACATCAATACCGAGTCGGAGGACCGTGAGCTGGAAAACCGGTACGGCATCGTCGACGTCCTGACCGGACCGATCGAGCGGACCCTGTGGGACGTCAAAGGGCGATGACCGGCGCGGCCGGGTCGAGCGCGGGGGAACGCCGGCCCCACCGCTCCAGCCACACCACCAGGGCGAGGGAGCTGTTCAGCCGGTCCCAGGAATGGGCGTCCCCCATGCCGATCTGCGCCTCCCGCACTGCCCGGCACAGCGTCTCGACGTCGAACATCTCCGCGATCAGCGGATTCTTCGCGGACCGGCAGAGGTCGACGAGTTGGTCGCCGTGCGCCCGCAGGCCACGGGCGTACAGCTGGTTGAAGGGGACCTTGAACGTTCGGCTGCGGATCCGGGGCGGGAGGAGATCCGCCATGGCCTCGCGCAGTACGGCCTTGGGACGGCCCGGACGGAACGTGGTCTCCGCGGGCAGACGGCGCATCGTGGCGACGACCTGCGGGTCGAGGAAGGGGTGCGACAGGAAGAACCCGTCCTGCCGTGCGCGGCCCCAGGACAGCGGGTCGGGAGCGGCAATGTAGTTGGCCGCGTCGTACAAGGACTGCTCGGGCCTGTGCCCGAACACGAAGCGACTCTCCGAGACGCTGGCCTCACGGTAGCCGTGCGCCCGCGCGAATCCGGCTCGCAGCCACCGGGGTCGGGCGAAGGTGCCGAGGTCGCCGAGCACCGTTCCGCGGTGGCGGACGAGGGCGGTGATCCGTTCGGCCGTCAGCGGAAGCGCGGGCTGCACCACGTAGGCGCAGACGACGTCCCGCAGCCCCCGCTCGTCGCCCGCGGCCCAGGCACGGGCCTGCCGCGTCAACTGCCGCAACCGCCCGGTGCGGGCCAGCCGGTGCAGGTGGAACGGGTTGGCGTCGGCAAGGGGATCCGCCCCGCAGCCGGTCAGGAGGGTGTCACAGCCCAGCTCCGCCGCGGCGGTGTGGAGCCTGCTCCAGAAGGGGGCGCGGAACGCGTGCGCGTGCGGCTCGTCCGCGTCTCCCGCGTGGTGCCGGAAGTCGTCGAAGTCGGCCACGTCGTCGGCATCGACGATCACCGGGCGGGCCGTGGGCGCGTGCCGGCGGATCTCCTCCATCGCCTCGTCGAGGTACGGCCGTTCCCCGGCCAGTTCTCCGCGGCCGAAGCGCCCGGCGAGCAGGACGAGGTTTCCCGGGTCGCCCCCTCCGGTGATCAGGAGACGCGCCGCGAGCAACGCGACGCCGGTGGAGTCGGTACCGCCGGAGACATGACATGCCGGCAGGCCGCCCATACGGCGCTCCACGGCGTTCTCCAGTGCGACCCGCAGGTCCCTCGCGGCTGTGCTGAGGGGTGGTGCGCCTGCTGCCGTCAGCGACGGGACCCCGACCTGACGCGAGCGCCGCCGTACCCGGCCGCGCCGCTGCCCGGTGATCGACAGCTCCACCACCTCGCCGCCGAGCACCCGGTGTACGCCGGCGAAAGGGGTCAGCTCCGTGTGCGGTTGCGCCAGGTTCCCCGTCAGGTACCGGCAGAAGTAGCGGCGTTCCCACGCCGCTCCACCGCCCAGGCCGCGCGCCGAGGTGCTCACCGCGCATACCCGGCCGCCGGCCGTCCGGTAGAAGAGGGGGATGCGTGCTTGCTCGTCCCGCATCAGCAGGATGCGGTCGCGGCACACCAGGACGGCCGCGTAGTCGCCGGCCGGCAGGCGCGGTGCGGCTCCCGGTCGTCCGAAGTCGTCGAGGAGCCTGCGCGCCCCCGCCACGCGCCCGCCGACCGAACCGACCCAGCCGACGACCACCGCGGTACCGGCCCGTGAGGAGACCGTCGTCACGAGTCCCTGCCGCGCCATGGCCTCGGCTGCCGAGAGCTTCGGTACGTCCCCGGCCCACTCCAGGCGGAGTGCTTCCACGTCACTGCGCTCCGCCGCTGATCGTCAGAACCGGTACGAACCCGTGCCCGCGCGGACTGGCGTCAGGAATGCACACGCCTCCCGATGACGTCCAGGCATGCAGGGCGAAGGGGTGCTCGCGCAAGCCGACGTGGAGCGCGGCCCGCAAGCCACGCCGCCGCAGCAGGACGAAGGCCGTCACGGCCTCGGTCTTGCAGTCGCCGTTGACGAACCAGCTACCGCGGCTGTGCGATTGCACGGCTCGCTTCAGGCGTGCGACGGCCTCCTCGGAGGCGGGGTCCGCGCGGGCGTAGTCCGGGGCCGCCAAGGGCAGGAGCCGAAGGGCACGCCCGAATCCCAAGGCCGAGATCAGCAGGTGCACGCCGCGCAGCCAGACTCCGACCTCGGCGTCCGAGTGCTCCTTCGGCCGGTCCGTCGCGCATCCGGCACGGATCAGGCCGCTGACGAGTTCGATGCGTTCCGCGGGGCTTCCGCCGGTGAGTTTACGAATGTCGGGCGTCGCCATTCCCAGAAAGCGGGTCCTCTTCCAGTCCGCGATCAGCGCTCCGCCGGACATCCTGGTGACACGGCACTGCGGTGACAGGATCCGCGTCATCGCCACCAGCGCATCGGTATCCTCTGTCACCGCACGTCCTCCACGGTCAGCCCGCTGCGCATCGACGCTGCGGCGGGCGCGATTCACCTGGCGTCCGGTGTCAGGACTGGTATCCGTGACCGTCGTAGAAGCCCCCGCTGAATCCCCGGATCAGACGGCCGTCGCCGACAAGGAAAAGCCCCCGCGGCACACGACGTCGCAGCAGTCGGAGAAACATCGCCCACCTCCAGAACAGGCAGCGTTGTCAATTCCAGGCTACTGCGCCCGGGGTGCCCCGCAACTGGGACCGCCGGGGCCGCCGGGGCCGCACAGGGCATGCGGGACCACAAGCCGCACGGGCTCTCAGCCGAGTTGCGGCCCCTCCCGGACAGCAGGACGGTGGAAGTAAGGACTCAAAGGACTGCCGAAGGGGCGACCCGAGAACGTCGATGTGTCGCGGTCGGACATCACAACACCCGTTTACCGAACGCGTTTCGGTGCGCGCTCGACGCTTCTTTCGCCGGGTGGGGGAAGGCCGGAGCGGAGACGCCATGACGAACGAACCATTCGACCGCCGTGAGCGCGGCGAACACCCTGAGCCTTTCGATCAGAGCCTGGTCAAGCGCGAGAATGCGTACACGGGCAGATATCTTGTCCTCCTCGACCCCCAGGAAGCGGAGCGCGGTATGGAGGCGCTGCATTCCCGGGCCGGCATTTCGACCGCGGAACAGGTACACGGTGCCGAGGCGGAGAGCATCAGCGGAATACTCGAAGAACCCCGGGCGTCGGTACTGTTCACGGACCTCGGCGTCGCGGTCGTCGATGTGGCACCCGACCAGCGCGAGGCGTTGGTGACGACGGCTCAGGAACATCCGGCGATCACCGCCGCGGAGCCGGAGCGCATCGTTTACATCTCGACGATCACGGACCGCGTGCGAGAGATGACCGGGTACTACCCCACCTACCGCAGCGACGAGGACGTCCTGCAACGGCACACCACGGCCGCGCTGGCCGCCTCGCTGGGGCCGGCCTGGGACGAGTCCGGCCACACGTGGGGTCTGCAAGCGGTCCGGGCCAATCAGACCCGCCTCACTGGAGAGGGCGTGAAGGTCGCGGTGCTCGACACCGGAGTGGACGCCCAGCACCCCGACCTCTCCGCGCGCATCGCCGGGACGGCGTCCTTCGTGCCCGGTCAGGCCGTGCAGGACGGCAACGGCCACGGCACACACTGCATCGGCACGGCGACGGGACCGACAGACCCCGGGCAGCCGCCGCGCTACGGCGTCGCTCCCGGGGCGGAGATCCTGGCCGGCAAGGTGCTCAGCAATCAGGGCAGCGGCAGCGACGGTCAGATCCTCGCGGGCATCGCCTGGGCGATGTCCCAGGGCGCGAAGGTGATCTCCATGTCGCTCGGTGCTCCGGTCAGTCCGGGGCAGTTGTTCTCGCCGGTCTTCGAGAACCTGGCCCAGCGCGTCGTCACCGCGGGCACGCTGATCGTGGCGGCGGCTGGGAACGACATGCAGCGCGGTCCGGTCAACCACCCGGCCAACTGCCCCTCGATTCTCGCTGTCGCGGCTGTGGGCAAGGCACTTGACGTGGCGCCGTTCTCCTGCCGGGAGCAGAACCTCGCCGGTTCCGAGATCAATATTTCCGCACCCGGGGTGAACGTACGCTCGGCCTGGCCGATGCCTCAGGCGTACAACACGATCAGCGGCACCAGCATGGCCACACCCCACGTCGCGGGCATCGTCGCGCTACTGGCCCAGGAGAACCCGGACGCCACGGCGTCCGATCTCAAGAAGCGCCTCGTCTCCGGCGCGTACAAACTGGCCCAGCCCGCGCAGGACGTGGGTGCCGGGCTGGGACAGGCCCCGTGACCGACTCCACGCAGGTGGGCGTCATTCTGTCGGTCGACACGGGGCGGTTCGCCGAGACGATCCGGGCGGCTCGGGCCGCCGGGCTCACCGTGGTGGGCGAGCAGCCGCTCATCGGCACCGCTTCCGGAACCATCGCCGAAGAGCGGCTACCGCTGCTGCGGGCCGTCGACGGCGTGGAGGCCGTCGAAAGGGACCGCACCATCCGTCTGCCACCGCCCGAGTCACCGGTTCAGTGAGGAACCACTGCCGACGTGCGTCTCGGACCGGCAACGGCCTATTCGCTGCCGAGCGTTCCGCCCTGGGCGGCCAGCCCGATGAGGTGCACGGCGAGTCCCGAACGCAGACCGGCTGAGAACTTCTGGGCGGCCGGCGGGAAACCCATTTCACGGCTCACGGCGGCGACCGTGTCCGTCGGGTTGGCGAAGGGCCACAGGCCAGAGAGGATGACGAGGACGGCGGCGGCGAACTGCTGGGCCGCCGTACGCGGAAGGCCCGGCAGCCGTTCGGCCACGACGGCCGCCAGCCTGTCGTTGTTCGCCTTCGCCTTCCCCTTGAACTCGCGAGCGAATTCCAGAGAGATGTTGCGTTCCAGCACGGCGGCCGTCGCACTCAGCAGTTCGCACAGCATGGGCTGGGAGACCAGGCTCTCGGCGATTCTCGTGGCGACCGCCGTCTCCCTCGCATAAGGACGCCCGTCCGTCGGCAGGGGCTCCTGGAGCAGTACTTCGAGACCGTCCAGCCAGGACACGTTCAGCAGCTCAAGGAAGATCGCCTCGCGGCTCCCGAAGTACCGCAGCACGTTCGACTTGGCCAGCCCGACCTCGGTGGCCAGTTCGCGCAGGCTGATGTCGGCCCGGGGGCGGTCGAGCAGCATGCCGCGAGCGGCGCCCAGGATGGCCACCCGCCGGGCCTCGATCTCACCGGGCCGGCGGGCACGTTGGAATTCAGCTCGTTTGTCCAGCACAGCACCCATGATAGGAACCGACCTCCCGGATGAGCTGTACTGAGTTTTGTGGAGTTCCTGATGCCAGGGTTACGGTCCTGGCGAAGGAGACCTACCAGCACCATGGCAGCACCCCGCAAATATCCCGACGAGCTCCGCGAGCGTGCGATCCGTGAGGTCCGCGTCACCGGCCGCCCCATCGCGCACGTCGCGAAGGACCTGGGCATCCGCAAGGAGGCCCTGCGCGGCTGGGTCCGCCAGGCCGGGGCCGGCCGCGGCGAGCGTGACGACCGGCTGACCACCGCCGAGCAGGACGGGCTCAGACAACTCCGCAAAGAGGTAGTGGAGTTGAGGCGGGCGAACGAGATCCTCGAAGCCGCCTCGGTGTTTTTCGCCCAGGAGATCGGCCGTCCCCGGACGAGGCCGAGCAGGTGATCGACCACCTGCGCGACATGGGCCTCGGGGTCGGTCTCCCCCCGAGGGGGCACCCCCAGTCTGCCGGGTTCTGGACCTGTCGCCGTCGACGTACTTCGCCCGCAAGAGGCGGCCGAAGTCGGCTCGCCGGCTCCGTGACGAGGTACTGATGCCGCTGATCGAGGAGGCTCACGTCACCTCGGGCGGCACGTATGGGGCCCGTCGGATCACCCGCGCGCTTCGGCGCAAGGGCCACGAGGTGGCCCGCTGCACCGTCGAGCGCCTGATGGCCGGGCTGGGCCTGAAGGGCGTCATCCGTGGCCGGCGGCGGCGCGCCACGGTTCCCGAACCGTCGGCGCCCCGTCCGCCGGACCTGGTCGACCGTGACTTCGCCGCGAGCCGGCCCGACCAACTGTAGGTCGCCGACATGGCGTATGTCCGTACCTGGTCCGGCTGGGCATACGTGGCGTTCGTCCTGGACGTGTACTCCCGGATGACCGTCGGCTGGCAGGTCGCGAACCGCATGCGGACCGAACTCCCGCTGGACGCACTGGAGACGGCGCTGTGGAGACGGAGGATCAGGAAGGACTCCGGCCTCATTCACCACAGCGACCGCGGGTCGCAATACGTATCAATTCGGTTTACCGGCCGGCTCGCCGGCATCGGCGCCTCAGCCTCCGTCGGTTCGGCCGCGGACAGCTATGACAACGCGATGGCCGAGGCCCTGAACGGCACCTTCAAGGCCGAGCTGATCGAGATGCAGGGCCCCTGGAAAGACGTCGACCAGGCCGAACGGGCCATCTTCCAATGGATCGCCTGGTACAACGAGGAGCGCCTCCACTCCGCTCTCGACTACGTGCCGCCTGCCGAGTACGAGGCAACCTTCTGGCGGGGCGACGAGCAAGCGCCTCAGTCCGCCTGAAGCAAGATCACCGGACTCTACGAAACTCGGGGCAGCTCATCCGTGCCCGCCCCCCTGGTGATGGCGGTGCGCCGACCGGACTGAGGGATCAGTCCGTGAGGGACGGTACGGCGGCCGCTCTGCCTTCGCTGCTCGGAACACGGGTGAGCAGGTCGGCAACCCGAGCGATCAGTTGGCTCTCCTCGCCGTTGCGGGCATCTGTCGGGTGGTATGCGAGCACGAAACGACGCTGCTGGTCGCGAGTGGAGAACGCGGCATTCTTGTAGCCGTACGTCTCGCCGGTCTTGCCCCAGAAGGTGGTGCCGTTCACGACGGCCTGCTGCAGCCCGGTGCTGTAGCGGGCCGGAGAGCCGTCCAGCATCCGTATGCCGCTCGGTGGCAGGGTGAACATCATCCGGAGCAGCTCCGGCGGGAGCAACTCGCCGGAGAACAAGGCGGTGAGCATGCGGTCGAGGTCGCTCGTGGTGGAGATCATGTCGCCCTCGCCCCGGCTGGACGACTGGTCGTACGTGGTGATGTCCCGCAGGCTGCCGTCGGCCATCGCCAGATAGCCGTGCACGTGCCGGCCGTGGACGCGTGGGTCGTCGCCGGGCACGACGGTGCGCGTCAGACCCAGTGGACGCAGGATGCGGGTCGCGACGGCCTGACCGTACGGGCGGCCGGTGACCTTGTCGACGATCAGTGCGGCCAGTACGTAGTTGATGCCGCGGTACTCCTGCCGGGTGCCCGGGGCGAACTTCAGCGGTCCGTGTGTCGCCGTCGCCACCCATTCCTGCGGCGTCCAGTGGTCGAAGCGGTGGCGGAACACCTCCTCCGCGGTCTCCGGCTCGGGGATGCCGACGTGGTCGGGCAGCCCGCTGGTGTGATTCAGCAGGTGCGCCACGGTGACAGCCGCGAACCGGTCCGGCAGCAGCCCCGGCAGGACACGGCGCACCGGCGCGTCCAGGTCGACCCGGCCCTCCGCCGCGAGTTGCAGCACCACCGTGGCGACGAAGACCTTGGTGATGCTGCCGATCCGAACCTTGTCCTGCGGCGTCACCGGCCGTCGTGTCCCGATGTCGGCCACGCCCGAGGTGCCGCGCCAGGAGCCGGCCGTGCCGCCGATTCTCAGTTGGGCCGCCGTCGACGGCGGTTGCTCAAGGTCGTCGATCGCCGCCTGTAGGGCGGTGGGGTCCAGCGGCGGGAGTGACGCGGGCGAGGCGGGCGAGGCGGCGGCACTGTGCGCGGGCAGCATCACGGTGGCGGCCAGCGCTGCCGTCCCCGCGAGGGCGGTGCCCGCAAAAGCCCGTCGTGACATGCGCGTTGAGGTCATGCTCCTCACTTTGTCAGCAGGCACGTGCCCGAACATCAGGGTTCGCCCCGGACTGATCCCCGATCACATCCCCGACCCGACCCGCACACGGATCACCGCCTCCGCCTCGGTGTACTGGTGAAGAGGAGGTGTTCTGCGCCTGCGCCATTCGGCCGCTCCCCGATGCCGACGGCCCGCAATTCCCACCCTGAACATGGCGTGATGGGCCAGAGAACACCGGCGTTGCGGTGGGTCCGGCGGTCGCAGGGGCGGCGGGACCGGCTCGGGCAGCTCCAGCAGCGTCTTGCGGGTGATGCGGATCTCCTCGGTGCGGTGGAACTCCTCCAGTTGCGCGGACAGTTCCGCGATCCGCCGCCCACTGGGTCGCGGTGTTCCTGTGGACGCCGAAGAGGTCGCTGATGACGATCGGCGGCAGTTCCCCGGCCCTGCCGAACAGGGCCGTGTTGCGGGTGGCCATGGTGGGCAGGCCGTGCTTCATGAGTCGTCCCGACAGCGCCTCTGGGCTGCGTGGACGACTGGCGGGAGAGGCAGGGAGAAGGAGTTCTGGCTCCTCGCTGGAGGCAAGCGGCCCCAGGGCTGCGCGCGCGACCGGCCTGTGGCGATTTGCTGTTCGACGAGACACGAGCGGAAGCAGGAGGCGGAGGCCGTGCAAGAGCTGGTCTGACGGCCGGTTGCAGCTATCTGCTGCCATCGAACCCAGGCGACGCCGATCTTTGCCATCCAACCGAGTCATCGCAGATCAGCCGACACTGTCAGTGCCCGGTCGCATACTGACGCCCATGCAGATATCGGCGTACACACTCAAGCGGGCCTGGCACCGGGTCGCCGTGGGCTCTGACATGCTCGACGACGCGATGCTCCCGCCCACCGGCACCTCTCCCAACCAGTACGAGCAGCGCGTGGGCGAGTCGCACGGTCGTCTCTTCCTAGTTCTGGACGACGACGGCACGGTGCGCGGCCACACCGGTCCCTACCGGGAGGTCTTCGTCACTCAGGACCTGGATCAGGTGCTGTACTTCGCCGCCGAGGACGCGGTCCGCAAGCTCGCCGAGCACATCGCGGCCCGGTCCCCGGGCCGCGGCCCGGTGGCCAATCTCGTCTCCGGGCAGGCCGAGCTGCTGGACCGGATCAACCCCGCCTGGGGCAGCAGATTCCGCAACGGCGGCATGGACGGCACCCAGCCCTCCACCGCGTGCGGACGCGACCCGCTGGAGCGCCTCGCCTGGATCGCCGACAGCTGGCGCGAGCAGGACCCCTACACCCACCTCGCCTTCTTCCGTGGCGAGAGCATCAGCGCCGAACAGATCGCCCTGCTCCACGGAGCCGACCCCGCACAGATCGCCGCCGGGACCCGTCTTGCGGATCTGCGCAGCATGGACGGCGGGACCTTCAACTACTGGGACATCGTCTGGGAAACCTGCTGCTTCGGGCAGGCCGGAGGCTGGGCGTTCCTGATGTACCACGAGACGCCCGGCTTCGGGCCCGATGTTGAGGCTCTCGCCCGGCTCGGCGTCACCGAGACGGTCCACCTGAGCGCCACCTCCGCCAAGGCCATCTACACCTTCGACTACATGCGCGACGGCCGCCGCATCGATGACGACTGGGGCGTCCTGGAGCTGATCTGGTACGACCGCGGCCGCGCCCCCTACTTCCGAGGCGGTCAGCTCGACTTCCTCAACCAGGCCATACGCCGCGCCGAACTCGACCACCCCGAACTAACCAGCGAGTTCGAGCTGTACTTCCACGCCCTGGAGGACGCTTTCGACCTCCAACTGCCCCGGCAGGACATCCAGCAGGGAACGGTCCGGGCCGCGCAGTGGGCACGCCGCAACAGTTGACAGTTCCGCCCCGAGAGCCTGCCGAGGACCGTGGCATCTCATGGCAGCCCGCCTACCCGCGTGCAGAGATGCGGACCGGCATCCCGGCCGTGCACATGTGGCTGAACGCCGTCAACCCCTACCGGCAGGCCGTAACGGCAGAGCGGTGGCGGACTGGGTCCCGGCCCCTCACCGAGCCGCGTCTGCAGCCCTGACTTGAAGCTCCCGCGCGCCACTACCTGGCCGTAGTTGGAACGAACGCTCCGCGCCGCACTACGCGACGCGGGCGAGATACCTATCCGTGGACGCGATTACTTCCCTGCGCGGTTCTGCCCCTCGTGCTCGATCTGGTCGACAATCACTCTGCCGTCCGCGGCTGATGGAGCGCGGGGTAGTCGCCACGTGCGGCTACCCTCGGGGGTACGCCGCTGGTTTTGGGCCGGGCGAGGAGCGGAGACAGGGACAGCCTGTGCGTAAACCCCTTGCGCTTCACACCGAACCGCACGTCGCCGACGTTGGCGGAACAGAGCTGATGTTCGCCCCAGAGGTCTTCGGGGACGAGTTCATGGACGCCTATGTCGAGATGCGCGATGCTCAGAAGGCGAACGGCGTCGACCTCGACAAACTCGGCGGGGCGGACTCGAAGGACGTCCGCGGGGCGTTGCGCTCGCTGCGCGTGTTCCTCGCCCGGCAGATGCTGCCCGGGTCGGCCGCGGAAGTCGGCGTCGCGGGCGTGGGCGGAACGGAGAGGCATTGACGGCCTTCGGTCGGCGTGGTGCCGGTCGGGACCTGTACCGGTCGAAGGCGGGTACAGGTCGGTTGCGGTACAGGTCCGGACCGGTATGGGTCGGGACCGGTATGGGTCGAACGACGATAGGCCCCGCCGGTGGGGCGGGCAACGGGGTTTGGTGTTGAGGTGATCCGCCGGCCGGCGTCCGGCGCGGGCGGCGGCCCGACTGGCGGTGAGAATGATGCTCACCGCGGGCGTAGAGGTGCCGCGCCGGCCGAGCGGGTACGTGCAGTCCCTGCCGGACCGGGCCGGTCAGGCCGCCTCCGTCGCGGCAGGTACGGCGCACGGGGAGGCGGTGGTGTTCCTGGCGAGCGTCCACACGATCAGCGCGGCGACGGCGTAGGCGGCGCCGAGCAGGCAGGACGCCCGCCATCCCGCGGCGGTGTACGCCCAGGTCGTGGTGACCGCGCCGAGGGCGGAGCCGAGCGAGTAGAAGGCCATGTAGGTGCCGATGGCGCTGCTGGAGCGCTCGGGATACGCGGCGGTGAGGAGGTGCTGGTTGCTCACGTGCACGGCCTGGACGGCGAAATCGAGCAGCACGACACCGGCGATGAGCATCCAGAGGGTCGGTGTCGTGTGCACGGTGAGAATCCAGGAGGCGGCAAGCAGCGCGAGCGACCAGCCGGTGACGGCTTGGGCGCGCCCCGCGTCGGCCCAGAGCCCCGCCCGCGAGGCACCCGCCGCGCCGACGAGACCGGCCAGTCCGAACAGCCCGATCGTCGTGGTGCCGAACTGCCACGGCGCGGCCCCGAGCGGCAGAGCCAGCCCGCTCCACAGGGTGCCGAAGGAAGCGAACAGGAAGAACGCGATCAAGCCGCGGCTGAGAAAGAACCGGTCGGTGACGACGAGCCGCCCCGCGGCGGCGAGGACGCTCGGATACGGGGTCTTCGCGAGCCGGACGTCCGGGGGGAAGGTGATCCGTACGGTCAGGGCCAGCCCGACGCACAGTACGGCGAGGACGGCGTAGACGGCCCGCCACCCGAGGGTGTCGCCGAGCGCGCCGCCCACTACGCGGATCCCCAGAATCCCGGCCACCACGCCCGCGGTGACCATGCCGATGTTGCGGCCGCGCTCACCCGGCGACGAGTTCGCCGCGACGTAGGCGACGGCGATCTGCACCACCACCGCGAACAGGCCGGTGATCGCCATCCCGGCCGCGGCGATCACTCCGTCGGGCGCAACCGCCGTGATCGCCGCGCCCGTTGCGGTGAGCATCAGGTGCCCGACGATCAGCGTGCGCCTGTTGAAGACGTCCCCGAGGGGCACCAGCAGGACGAGCCCGGCGAGATAACCGAATTGGCCGGCCGCGACCAGCCACCCCAGCGCTCCCTCGGTCAGCCCGAGGTCGCTGCCCGCGGTCTTCAGCACCGGCTGGATCGCGTAGATCGTGGACACCGCTACCGCGCACACCGACGCCAGAACGACGAGCCCGCCACGCCTGATCAAGGGCGACCTCCCCTTACGAGTCGGAATTACCATTGGTCTCAATATGAAACCAATCAAAGAGTAGGGGACAATGGTTTTGATATGCAACCCAAGAGGGAGGGCATCCGATGGCGGACCTGGTGACGACCGACCAGACCTGGACCGATCCCACCTGCCCGGTCGCCCGCGCCGTCGATCTCGTGGGCGACCGGTGGAGCCTGCTCATCGTCCGGGACGCGATGGACGGCGCCGCATCGTTCACCGATTTCCGCAACCACCTCGGCGTGGCCCGGAACATCCTCAGCGACCGGCTCCGAAAGCTCACCGCTCACGGCATCCTGACCACGAACACCCCGCCCGGCGCCAAACGCCACACCTATCAGCTCACCGACGCCGGCCGCGAGCTGTTCACCGTCGTCGTCGCGCTCCGGCAGTGGGGAGAGCGCCATGCCTTCGCCGCCGGCGAGGAACACTCCGTCCTGGTCGACGACAGCGGACGCGAGGTACCCCCCTTCCGCGTTCTGGACCGGAGCGGCCGACCCGTCACGGCATCGACGACACGCGTGCGCAAGGTCTGCGAGGACGACGCCTCGGGCCCGCCGTCCGTGTGATCCCGCCCAGAGGTCCGGCCTGTTTCGTCACCTGACTCGCCGACGGTGAGCCGCAGTTGCCCTTCGAGTGGGGCTTCGGCCACGCCCCTGTCGGCGCCCGGCCTGACCTGCTGCGCCCGGCGCTGGAAGCGGCCGGAGTCAACCCGCCGGCCCGGCGAACGTACGGCCGGGCAGTCTCCCGCGCCGCGGTCGGAACATCGCCCAGGCCGTCATCCGGTTCACGACCCCCGGTCGACCGAGCGGGGACGATCCTCAGGAGACCGCCTCCCCCGGCATGTCCGGGTTCATGTCGTCGCGTCACTCAGGGGATTGCGTCGGGACGGTGGCGTCTGCCGTCCTCCCGGACTTCCCGGATGGCCGGCGAAGGTGGTCGACAGCCAGCCGGGCCGCCGTACCGATCGCGGAATCGGCCTGCCGGGTCCGCGGGACGGGCCCGGTCGGTCTCGTGAACACCGCCACCGCGAAACGAGAACCGTCCGGGAACCGCACCACCCCCGCGTCATTGCTCACGCACCCGGGAACGCTGCCTGATCTGGCCGCTACCCGCACCTCCTCGCTGAACCCGGCGGCGATCTTCCGGGTCAGCCGCTGCTGGCCGAGGAGGGTCCGCACCGCCCGGCAGGCTTCACCCGGCCCCGCCTCGTCCCGCCAGACCAGCCTCAGCAAGGTGGCCATCTGTCCGGCCGTCGCGCTGGTGATGCGGCCGGGCCGCAGGGACGGAGCGGACAGCGCGCGCTCCCAAATGCGCCCGGCGTCCGCCGGTGCACCCGCTCGGCGCATCGCACGTCCCCTCTCCGACCATCCCGGGAAACCCGCATCGCGGCCGATGGCGTCGAATTCCTGCCGGATCGTGCCCGTCAGCCGGATCCGGTCCAGACCCAGGCCGGCCAAGCGGGCATGGATCCGCGACAGCGACAGCCGGCCGATCAGCACATCGGTCGCGGTGTTGTCGCTGATGGTGAGCATCATCCGGGCGAGATCGCGCAAGGAGACCTCGGCCTCGTCCTCGAAGATGCAGAACCCCTGGCCACCCGGTGTGGCCTGCGCCGGTGACAGCCGGACGCGCTCGGCGAGGTCCAGGCTCCCCTCGGCACCCTGGCAGAACAGCTCCAACGCCACCACGATCTTGAACGTGGACGCGGCGACCACCGACTCGGTGTCTCCGAACGCCAGCCGTCCCGGACCGTCGATGTCCAGCACAGCCAGACTGCCCTCGCACCCGGCCTCCGCGAACACCTGCTCCAGCCTGTCCTCGATCATTGAGCCACCATGACCCGCCCGAGGCACATCCCGAGGCCGATTCGCCCATGGCGAACCTCGCCCCCCTCACCGAGCACGAAGCGGGACAGCACCTCGGGACAGCACCTCGGGACAGGACCTCACCGCACTCGACTCGTGCTCCGGTTCTGCACAGTCGCGCGCGGGACGCCGGAGCAGAGACACCTGGTGAAGCTCCGGTGCGTAGCGGCCAGTGCCCGGCTCGGGTGGCGGCCCGCGCACCGGAGGCTGTTGGTGCGGGTGAGTTCGTACGGTCGGTTCGGCGAGCGAGTGTGACGGGACGCCGCCGGCCGCTGGTCAACGCTGCTACAAGCTGGCTCCAGGGTGCCTACGCGTCCCGGCGCGCGCGGCGCCCACGTGGTCGGGGTGCGGCCCGCTCTCCGGCTAGATGGCCATGATGGGGTGGCTGCGGAGCAGTTCCTCCGAGACACCTTGCGCGTCGGCGAGGAGCTGGCCGTGGGGCGCGAGTTCGTCGAGCACGTCCTCGATCGTGTCCGGCAACGACAGGACCTGGTCGCTCTCCAGGCGCCGTGCCCCGAGGAGATCGCCGGAATGGGCTGCGACGCGACGCAGAGCGAACAGCCGGTGGAGGGCGTACAGGAGGCGGCCGGCCACCGGGTCGGTGGCCTGCCGGGCAGCTGTCAGCAGGCCCTCGGCCGCGAGGAAGTGGGCGTGGGCGTCGACCAGTTCGAGGGTGGGAAGGACGGTTCGGTCCAGGGCGCTGCCCGGGCGGGGGCCGCGCCGCCCCGCGCGGGCCGCCGGGAGGCCATCGCCGGTGTCCGTCGGCTCCGCGGTCTCCTTCGAGGGGCGGAGCCGCTCGCCGGCGCGCTCGAACCATATTCGCTCGATGTCGCCGAGCAGGTCCTGCAATGCCTCGGGGTCGTCGAGGTCGGCCGGGCCGGAGCGGGGCGGCCTCGGGGCGAAGTGCCCGAGGAGCAGCTCCATGCCCGCTTTGATCCATATCACCTTGTTGTCGCCTTCGGCGGTGATCGCTCCCTCGCCGGCCTGGAGTTGGCCCGCGATGCCGTTGGCCAGGAACAGGCCCTGGGCTCCGCAGCGTTCCCGGCACTCGCTCATCACCTGGCGACCGCGCCAGGTGATCCAGCCCTTGGTGATGGCCGCGAGCCGTTCGGCATCGTCGCGTTCCTCGGCCGTGTCGGCCTCTTCCCACTTCCGGACCGCGGCACGGTGGAGGAATGTCGAGGCGTAGGCGGTGGCCAGGCCGTCGATGAGGGGGGCATGGTGGCTGCGGTGCTGCCACAGCGGGACACTGCCGCCCCTGGTCCCGCTGGAGGTGTGGCGGGCGTGGGCGTACCGGACGGCGACCGTCAGGGCGTGGCGGGTGGTGCCGAGGTGGTACGCCTGCATGCACAGTTTGCCGTCGGTGACCCGGGTCACCGAGCTGAGGAACCGCTTGCGGGGGCTGCCGATGGAGCTGGTGTAGACGCCGTCGGGTGTCAGCCGGCCGTGGTCGGCCTGGAGCATGGCCGCGTAGGGCAGGCGGACGTGGCTGAAGGTGGTCAGGCAGTGGTCGACGGGGGCGCTCGCCGTCTGCGGCAGGCGTTCGACGGTGACGCCCGGCAGGCACTCTCCGCTGGTCTCGTCGTGCAGGGGTACGAGGAAGAGGTGCACGCCTTCGTCGCGGTCGCCGGTGATCAGGCGGGCGGCGACCAGAGCGGTCTTGGGACCGCCGAGCGGGCTCGTGTTCGGCATGAACTTCGCGGCTTCCGGCCGCGGCGTGTGCAGGACGAACTCGCGGGTGACCGGTTCGTAGGTGGCGGTGGTCTCCAGCTGCGGAGCGCTGTTGCCGTGGGCCAGCTCGGTGCACAGGAAGACGCCGGTGCGGTCCATGTCCACGAAGGGGCGCAGGTCGTGCTCGCCCTCGACGTTCAGCAGACTGCCCAGGAAGAGGTTGTAGTGGATGCTCAGGATCGTGCCGAGTCCTGGGTCCACCGGGCCGACCCACTCGTGCAGGGCGGTAAGCCGTGTCGGGTTCCGCGCGAGGGTCTCGGGGCCGTCGGCACCGTCCAGGAGGGATTTGTTGACATGCCGCAGACGCTCGTAAGAGAGCGCCATGCGTTCCTCCGGCGGCAACTCACGGTGATGGAACGTGGTGGTGCTGAAGAGGTCGCGCCAGGGCGCGTGGATCTGGTCGAACTGACCGTCGAAGAGTGCTTGCCTAAGTTCTGCCGCAACCGAGTCGTCCTGCTGAGAGCTGGTCTGAGTGATCACCCGGGGACGATAAAGCATGCAGCGCGCATGATTCAGCATGATCATTAACACGTCCCGATGCCCTTGAAGCGTGATCTCCACCCGGTGATCTGATTCCGGGCGCCCGCACACCGCCTCACCGTCAGGACGTACGTGTGGACGGACCAGCGGGTTCTTCGAGGAACGGCACCGCGCTCCTGGCCGACTTGGCCGTCGGCGGAGTGGAGGTGCGATGATCTGCTGGTGCTCGGGCGTGGCGACGAATCATCCAACAGGCATGGTTTTGCGCGGAGTCGACCCTTGGGTGTGAGATAGATCACCCAAGGGATGGTGAAGGTGCGGACGTAGCCTCGCTTTCGCGACGGCCGCGTGCTGACTCAACGTGATGAAGTGGCCGTCGCGTCGCAGGCCGGGGCGGCTCCCGCCAGGCGGATGCGGACGAGGACACACACAACAGGAGGGTGCGGAGAAGTGCGACAGCCAGTCCAGGAGCGTTCGAAGAGGACGAGACGGCTCGTACTGGAAGCGGCCGCACGCCTGATCGCCGACCACGGAGTCGCGGGGGTGAGTCTCCAGCAGATCTTCGACAAGGCAGGTGTGTCCCGGGGGTCCGGACAACATGTGTTCAAGACCAAACAGGAGATTGCCCTCGCGATCGTGCGGGAGGGCTTCAGCATGGACGCCGCACTGCCGGGGAAACCTCGCGTGCAGGCGGTCGTGGACGCGTCGATCGTCCTGGCCTGGCTGACGGTCATGTCGCCGGTGGTCCGAGCCGCCGCCCGCATCGTCACGGAGCAGGAGAACCCAGAGACCTTCGGCGCGCTGTGGGACGGCTACGTCCCCATGGTCACGGGGATCCTGACCGAGGCGGCGGAGGAGGGAGAGCTGCTGGCGGACGTCGACCCGGGGGACGTGGCCGACCACTGGGTCATGGCCTTCACGGGATACGACCTGAGGTGCCGCCGCACCGTCGACGAGCTGCCCCGGCGGATCGCGAAGATGAACGTCTGGGCGGTGCGAGGCGTCGTGACCCCGGAGATCTTCGACAAGCTGATATTCGACGTCCAGCGGGGTCTGACACTGATCGCCGAGTCGGACTGGGCGAGCAGCTACATCACCGACACCGACTACCGGCGAAAGGCCGGTGTGCCGGACGGCACGGCCGACTGACGTCCTGAGGGGGAGGCGGCACGGGCCCGATGCCTCGCGGACGGAGGTGTCCGGCCGACGCGCCGGGGCCGCCGGGGACGGGCCGCCTCACACCTGGACCCGAGAGCTACGTACGGTGACAGCCGTCGCCGCACGGCGCGCGCTGATATGTCTTCTCCCTCCTCCACGGTTCACCATGCCTTCTTCATCACGTTCCTCGTAAAATGATCTGGGCCGGCCGTGAAGATCACCTGTTTCCGGGCCCTGGCCAGTGCGTAGTTTGATGTGGACCGGTGAGCCGCCGGCACTGGAGCGCCTGGCTGGTTGTGTTCACGGGGTGGATCACACGTCGACTCGTTGGGGGATGGAGATCGAGGAGGGGCAACCGGGCAGGCCGGCGCGGGCCGACGAGCTGCTACGTGGCCCAGGTGCGGAGCGGCCGCACGGCACAGGTGTGCCGGGGTGGGCCCCGAGTGGCCGGTGGCTCTCCCCCTGGCCGGGTGCGGCGGGCACCTCGCGCGGCCACCGTCGCGGACGCAGCCATCGGCGCTGCCACCGTCACACGTGTCCCCGGATCGTCCTCCATGGTGCGACCTGTCCCGGACCCGGACGACCTGGACGGTGTCCGGCAGCCGGTCCGGCCATCGCTTTATGCCTCTTACCCCCACGCCCCTGACCGCTGGCAGACGAGCAGCGTCCTGGCAGAGCGTGGCTGACGGCACCGCCGCACGGTCCTGGCGGTGAAGTGAACTCGTGCGCGGCTGACTTCCGCACGCACGACCCGCGGGGAGGTCGACCGGCCCCGCATCGAACGGAAGGTTCTGCATGCACTCCCTCATCCCCAACGACGCGGTGTTCCTGGCGGGTTTCCACCGGCTTGAGGAACTGCTCCACGAGCTGACGTCCCTCTATCCCGGGGTCCTGTCCCCGGAGGAGATCTGGACGGCGGAGGCCGCGTACGAGGGCTGGTGGAGGATCGCCCAGCAGCTTCCACCGGCCTGGGCGACATGCCCCTGCCGCACTCGCCGGCCGGACCACGACGGCGGGAACACCCCCGTCGCGCCGGGCCCCTGCCATGGGGCCGTCAAGGGAAGGTGCTTGCACGTCATCGAGTTGAACCCGGTCGACCTGGCCACGATGGAACTGCTTCACGGGCTGCTCGCCCGGTCCGAACGCGAGGGTTCCACCCAACTCGCCGACGCCCTCGAAGACATCGAGAAACCCGGCGAACGGCTCGTCGACGCCTGCCGGCGGATCCTCACCGCCCTCCGGCTCCAGCCTCCGCCGGAGCTGATGGCAGCCCTCCGGGCGGCGACAGCATCGCACCCGACAGCGCACATTCATCTGAACTCAGCCCAGCACCGGGCCTACCGGGCCTTTCTCTACAGATTCGAGCAGACTTTCTACCGCGACCGACCCGAACCCGGCACCGCACGACACCCGTGAGTGCCGGCCCGCGGCAGCCACCGGGACCAGGTCGTCATCGTCGATGAAGGCTTCGACTTCGCCGACGGAGGCGCGGCGTCGGAAGGCAGGGTCCCGATCCGCATCGTGATGGACATCGCCGGTCCGAGCGGTGAGAATTGCCGCCGACCACAGATCACGATTTCTGCCCGGTGATGGAGTCGGTGCGGGGCGCGTGCCCCCTCTCCGCGCCAACACTGGACGGTTCCAGGCGGCGACCACGGGTCGGTACTTCGGGCACCGACGACCCAGGTGGGCCGTCCCGCCGGGCAGCGGACAGGACTCGCCGTGCCATCGGCGAACTACCGTTCCCTGCTGCGCACCCCGGGTGCGGCGGCCTTCTTCCTGCCGGCCTCCTTCGGACGGGTCGGCGGCGCGATGACCAGCATCAGCATCGTCTGGCTCGTGCACGGCCACACCGGCACCTTCTCCGCGGCCGGCCTGGTCACCGGCGGGTTCGCGGTGTCCGAAGCGCTCGGGGCGCCACACCTGGCCCGGCTCGTGGACCGGTTCGGACAGACCCGCGTCCTGCCGCCCGCGCTTCTCGCCCACGCCCTCGCGGTGGCCGCCCTCGTGTCCCTGGTCGCCGCGGGCGCCTCCGACGCCCTCCTGACTCTGGGCGGAGCGCTGGTCGGGATCAGCGTTCCGCAACTCGGTGCGATGTCCGCGGCACGCTGGGCGGCGCTGCTGCGCACCGGCCGAGCGGCGGAACTCCCCACCGCTTTCGCGCTGGAGTCCCTCAGCAACGCGGTGGCCTATCTCGTCGGCCCGGCGTCGGTCAGCGCACTCGCCGCGGCCGGACACCCCGTGGTCGGCACGGCGCTGGCCGCCTCCCTGTCAGTCGCCGGCGGTCTGGTTCTCGCCGCGCAGCGCGGCAGCGCGCCCTCCCCGGCGGCCGACAGCGCCGCGCACACCCGTGCGGACCGGTCGCTGCTGCGCGGCGAAGTCTTCGTCCTGATGGGCCTCAACCTGGCCATCGGGGTCTACTTCGGCGCCCTGCAGGTGTCGGTGACCGCGTTCACGGTGGAGCACGGCGCACCGGGCGCCACGGCCCCGGTCTTCGCCGTCTCCAGTTGCAGCGGACTGCTGGCCGGATGGCTGTACGGGCTGCGCCGGTGGCGTGCCGCACCCCCGGTGCAACTGCTCGTGACGACCAGCACGTTGACGCTCGGCACACTGCTGCTCCTCACGGTCGGCTCACCGTTCGGGCTCGGACTGGTCGTGGTGCTGACCGGTGCCACCGTCCCACCCCTGCTCGTGCTCTTCTCCGTGCTCACCGAGTCGACCGTCCACCAGACCGTCCTGACCCAGGCGTTCTCCTGGCTGGGCTCCGCGAGCGCGGCAGGCTCGGCCACCGCGGCGGCGGTCTCCGGCTGGGCGATCGACTCGCTGGGGTCACGCGGTGGCTTCGCGGTCACCGCGACGGCCGCCACCGCGATGGCACTCCAGAGCCTCGCCGGCCTACGCCTGCTGCGCACACCGCAACGGCGGTCGACACGTGGGGAACCGTCGACGGGAAGCTGATCCGCCGACACCGCACACCGCCGATGACGGCGGAGCGGAAGAACGCACCTGCTCGGCCGGTGGCGCCGGGTCGGCCAGTGGGGCCGGGTCAGCCGGTGGGGCCCGCCAGGGTCCAGCCCTCGACGGTCACCTCGGGGTGCACGTCGTGGGGATCGACGGTCTCACCGCAGCTTTCGCAGACGGTCCGGGGCATGAGTTCGTGGTCGCGGTGCCGCATGCGCAACGGGGGTGAGGTGACCGCCCAGCGGTCTCCCCAGCGGAGCAGCTCCCGGACGACGCCCACCAGGTCCTGTCCGGCGCCGGTGAGGTAGTAGCCGTGGTGCCGGGGGTCGTCCGGCAGGGGGCGCTGTTCCAGCACACCGGCGGCGACCAGGTTCTTCAGGCGTGCAGAGAGACGGTCCGTGGGTGCGCCCGTGTTCCTGGCGATCTGCCGGAACCGGTGGTTGCCGAGCATCACCTCACGGATTGCGGGCAGCGACCACCGGTCACCGATCACCTGGAGCGAGGCGGCCAGCGAACAGGGACGTCCGGCCAGCTCGTGCGGATCGATGCGTTTCGTCGTCATCGCGCCAGTATCGCACCGGATGCTTTGAATTTCAAAGCCAGCCTTCGGGTGCGGGCGGCGCACGCGAGCACGGCCGCCGGGCGAGAGGCGAACGCAGAGGCGCGAGAGACGTGAGAGGTGCGAGACGTACGAGAGGTGTGAGGGGTGGCCTCTGAGCGGCTGGGCCCGGACCGGGGGCGGGCCGGGGTCTGACCGGGGGCGGACCGGGGCGGACCGGGAGAGACACCCGCCGGTTTGAAATTCAAATCAGCCTGTGCTCTGCTGGAGGACATGGCCTTGATTGGAATATCAAAGCAACGTGTCGCCGGGATAGTGATCCTGCTGGCGGTCTTCATGACGAACCTCGACCTCTGGATCGTCAACGTCGCCCTGCCCGCCATGGGCGCGTCGTTCTCGCCGGGGCAGGGGTCCGCCGCCACACTCGGCTCCTTGTCCTGGGTCCTCAACGCGTACGCCATCGCCCTGGCGGCACTGCTCGTCGTGGCCGGCCGGACCGGGGACCGGATCGGGCAGCGGCCCGTCTTCCTCGGCGGCGTCACCGTCTTCACGCTCGCCTCACTGGCCTGCGCCCTGGCACCCGATCTGTGGGCGCTCGTACTGGCCCGTGCCGTGCAGGCGGTCGGCGCCGCGGCCCAGTTGCCGACCTCGCTGGCCCTGCTGCTGGCCACCGTGCGGACCGAGGACCGTACCCGGGCCACCCGGAACTGGGCGGCCATCGGCGGACTCGCCGCCGCGGCGGGACCGGTCGCCGGGGGGCTGCTGGTCCAGGTCGACTGGCGCTGGGTCTTCGTGATCAACGTGCCCATCGGCATCGCCACCGTGATCGCCGGCCTCCTGGTGCTGCCGCGGACGGACGCCCGGGAGGACGGACCGCTGCCCGACATGCTGGGCGCGCTGCTGGTCACGGTCGCGGTCGCGACCTTGTCCGGCGGCCTGGTCCAGGGACCCGACTGGGGCTGGCTGGACGGCAGGACCGTCCTGATCTTCGCGGTCGCGGTGCTGAGCGGAGCGGCGTTCGTCCTGCGCTCCGTCCGGCACAGCCACCCGTTGTTCGAACTGGACCTGTTGCGACTGCCCCGGTTCGGTTCAGCCAACGCGGGAACGTTCGTCTTCGGCGTCGCTTTCGCGATCATGCTTCTGTCGAACGTCCTGTGGTGCCAGGAGGTCTGGCACTGGAGTGCGTTGCGCACCGGCCTCGCGATGGTGCCGGGGCCGGCCCTGGTGCCCGTCGTCACCCTGCTCACCGCCCGAGCGGCCCAGCGCTACGGGCACGGCCCCCTGATCGCCGTGGGCGGGCTCCTCTTCACCGGCGCCATGCTCTGGCGGGCCGGCTTCGCCTCCGCCTCCCCCGACTACTGGGTCGGCCTGCTGCCCAGCATGATCATGAGCGGAGCAGGCGTGGGTCTGGCGCTCGGCACCCTGGTGGCCGCGGGAGTCAGCGCCCTGCCGGGGCACCGCTCGGCCACCGGATCCGCGCTGGTCAACTCCGTACGGCAGATCTCCGCCACCGTGGGGGTCGCCGTCCTCGTCGCCGTCGTCGGGTCCCACATCGGACCGTCCTCCCGGCAGGATTTCCGCGTCTCCTGGGTACTGGCCGCGTGCCTGAGCCTGCTGTGCACGTTCGTGGGCCTCCAGATCACCCGTGGTGCCGCCCGGGACCGAGCGGCACGGGCTGATATCTCCGACCTTGCCGGAGCATCGCACGCGCCGGCCGACGCCCACTGACCGCGCGGCCGGCGACCGTGAGGAGAACCCGACCGCGGTCGGCCACCACAGCAAAGGACGCATCCCCCATGACACGTATCCTCGTCGTCGGAGCCGGAGCCACCGGCGGGTACTTCGGAGCCAGGCTGGCCCAGGCGTCCCGCGATGTCACTTTCCTGGTACGGCCGGCACGCGCCGCCGAACTGCACAGCGAAGGTCTGCGGATCTCGACGGGCGGCCGGGCCGACGAGGTGGAACGACTGCTTCCGAAGCTGGTGACCGCCGCTGACCTCACCGGCCCCTACGACCTCGTCCTCCTGACGGTGAAGGGCGGCGCGCTCGACGCGGCGCTGCGCGACATGGCCCCGGCCGTCGGCTCCGACACGGCGATCGTCCCGTTCCTCAACGGCGTCGGCCACCTGGCCGCGATCGGTACCCGTTTCCCCCATGCGGTCCTGGGAGGTGTGGTCAAGGTCGAGGCACAGCTCGCACCGGACGGAACCATCACCGTGGCCGCGCCCGCCGCGAGCATGGAGATCGGCGAACTCGACGGGGCGGACACCCCGCGGCTGCGGGTGGCCGCCGAGGCACTGGGGTCGGCCGGGTTCGACCTGCGGGTCTCCGACGACATTCGCACCGCGATGTGGCACAAGTGGGTCTTCATCAGCGCCGCCACGGTCATCACGTGCCTCGCCCAGGGCACCGTGGGCGACGTGGCCGGCGTGCCGGGCGGCCCGGACTTCGCCGCGGCCGTCCTGGCGGAGGCCGCGGCCGTCTCCGCCGCGGCCGGCCACCCGCTCCCGGCGGACGCGTACGCGGGTCTGCTGGCCACGCTCTCGCGGCAGGGATCACACTTCGTTCCTTCGATGTACCGGGACGTGACGCAGGGGCGCCCGACCGAGGTCGACCAGGTGCTGGTCTCCCTCGCCGCGGAGGGACGGCACCACGGACTGTCCACCGCGCTGCTCGACGCTGCCGTCGTCCGTCTCAGGGTTCACGACCGGCACCTGGCTGCCGACCGCGATCAGCGCTGAACGCGGAACTTCTCTGACGGGGCATCAAGGAAGGAACGGGGCCTCAAGGAAGGAGATCGCCGGCACGGATGTGGGCCGGTCCCGTCGACGACGGGACGGTGTGGGTCAGGCCCGTCGGTGCCGGGGCGGTGTGGGCCCGGGGTCAATCGGTCTCCGACGAGGCGGCGAGCCAGAGGTCCGGTCCGAACACCTCGTAGTGGATGTCCTCGGCCGGGATGCCACGGCGCAGCAGGTCACCGCGTATGGATCGCATGAACGGCAGCGGGCCGCACAGGTAGGCGGTGACGGACTCGGGCAGGTCGACGGCGTCGAGGTCGGCGAGGCCGGTGGCCGCTTCGGGTTCCTGGCCGTCGGGCTCCTCGTACCAGAGGTGCAGCCGCGCGTCGGGCAGTGCCCGGACCAGGCGCTTCAACTCCGCGCGGTGGGCGTGGTCGTCCGGGGTGCGATCGGCGTGGACGACGGTGACCGACCGGGGCGATCGGCCGGCCGCCAGGTGGTTCAGCATGGACAGCACGGGAGTGGTGCCGATTCCGGCGGAGGCCAGCAGCAGCGGTCCGTCGCCGGGGCGCAGGGTCAGGTCTCCGAACGGGGCGGAGACGGTGAGTGTGTCGCCGACTCGGGCGTTGTCGTGCAGCCAGGACGAGACCTCGCCGTCGGGCTGTGCGGCGCCTGCGACGCGTTTGACACTGATCCGCCACTCCGGGCGTCCGGGGGTACCGGAAAGGCTGTACTGGCGGATCTGGCGTGCGCCGTCCGGCAGTTCGACCCGCACGCTGATGTACTGGCCCGGCCGGAAGGAAACGCACGGCCGTCCGTCGGCACGGCGCAGGGTGAAGGAAACGACGTCGGGAGAGTCCTCCTGCCGCTCGGCGATCGTCATCCGCTGCCATGTCCCGCCCCCGGCCGCACCGGCTTGCGCGTAGAGCCGGGTCTCGATGGCCATCAGGGCGTCGGCCATCAGCCAGTAGACCTCGTCCCAGGCGGCGGCCACGTCCGTCGTGACGGCGTCGCCGAGCACCTCGCCGATCCCCGCGAACAGATACTCGTGGACGATCTTGTACTGCTCGGAGGTGATGCCGAGCGACGCGTGCTTGTTCGCGATGCGGGCGAGCATCGTGTCGGGGCGGACGTCGGGGTGCGCCAGCAGCAGTTCGGCGAAGGCCGTGATCGAACCCGCCAGCGCCTTCTGCTGCTCGCCGCCCGCCTGGTTGCCGCGGTTGAACAGGTCCCTCAGCAGTTCGGGATGGGCGTCGAACATCCTGGCGTAGAAGACTTCGGCGATCTCACCGATGGCGGCGCGGACGGCGGGCAGGGTTTCGCGGACGACGGGCGTGGACTGCTGGGAGAGCACGGTACCTCCATGAATTTGCATATCAGATTCCAATTTTTGGGCGCGCGTATCCTCGGCCCGGAGCCCTGTTGCCCGAAACCGCCCGGAGCCCGGTCGCTCAGGACGACTCGAAGCCCGATCGCTCGGGACGGTTCAGAGACCGGTCACTCGGGGCGGCGGACGCCGACCAGCCCGACCAGCACCGGTCCGGTGGGCGATGCCACCAGGTCGGAGACGGTCAGCGGATCGAGAGCGACGTAGAACGCCTCCTGTGCGGCGCTCAACGCCCGGCGCAATCGGCAGGCCGCGCGCAGCGGGCAGGGCGGATCACCTTCGCAGGCGACGACCTCGCCCTCCCCCTCCAACTCGCGGACCAGCCGGCCGACCGACGCCTGTCGCCCGCGTTCGGTCAGTTCGAGCCCGCCGCCACGCCCCCGCCTGGCCTCGACCACGCCGAGATGTTGCAGACGGGCGATCGCCTTGGCCATGTGCGCGTACGGCACCGTCATGACCTCCGCGACCTCACGCGTGGTCAGGGCGTCACCCTGCGGGGAGACGGCCAGACGCATCATCGCGCGCAGCGCCAGATCCGTGAACTTGGTCAATCGCACATCGGCACGCTAACAAATACGCATACCAGATTCCAATTAAAGGGTGGCGGTCGGCGCTGTGGTGTCCACCACGCGCACGCCCGGAGCAACCGCCTGCCACCAGTCGCCACCACCCGCCGCCAGTCGCCCCGGGGCGGCCGGCCGTGACCGCGCGCCGTCACGGACGCGCGGTGCCGGGTTTTCCCACGTCGTGGTGCAGGTCATTTATTGGGAAGTGAGCGCCGGAGTCCCCCTGCTATGGTGCGCCGATGTCATCGGTCAAGAAGTTCCAAGTCACCTTCGACTGCGCGGAACCCGAGCGCGTCGCTCGCTTCTGGTGCGAGGTGTTGGGGTACGTCGTACCGCCACCGCCGGAGGGGTTTGCCACGTGGGACGATTTCGATCGCTCGCTGCCGCCCGAGCGCCAGGGTTCGGCGTTCGCCTGCGGTGATCCCTCAGGCGTCGGCCCGCGGCTGTACTTCCAGCGCGTTCCCGAAGGCAAGGTCGTCAAGAATCGGGTGCATCTCGACGTGCGGGCCGGCACCGGGCTCGTGGGGGAAGAACGCCTCGCCACGCTTGAGGCCGAGTGCGCACGGCTGGTGGCGCTCGGCGCGGTACGCGTGCGTGTGCTGCTCGCCGATGACCACAACGAGTCGTGCATCGTGATGCAGGACGTCGAGGGCAACGAGTTCTGTCTCGACTGAGCACCCTCCGGGACGGCGAGGTGGGCGCCCGCTCCCTCGGGCCTCTCCCTTTGACCTCTCCCTCGGGCCTCTCCCCCACCCCGGACCGACGTCGATACGTCCGTGAGCACGTCCCTTGTCAGTGCGGTGCGCTTGACTGTCCGCCATGCAGCTCACGCAAGCGACCGTCAACGACCTGCTGGCCCGACTCGGCCCGGCGGACGGCTACATGTACCTGCCCAGCGACCTGGACGCGCAGGGCCTGACCGATCTGCTCGCCGGCCGGTACGGCGCCCCGCGCACCCTCGTCCTCGACGGCTTCGCCGATCCGACGGTCGACGAGTCCAGGGGCGCGGCTCTCCTCGCCCCCTTCGAGGACCGGGCCGTGAAGATACGGGCGTGGGCGTACGGGGATCAGTGGGTCGGCACAGGTACGGCGCGGGACGCGGCGGGGACCGAACGGCCGGTACTGGTGGTCGCGCGCAGGGAGGTGTCCGAACCCCTGGCGGCAGCTCCGGACGAGGACGTCGACTGGATGGAGCGGCTGATACGGATCACCGGCTGGACGCAGCCCGCCCAGCGGCCGGACATGGACTGGGCGGAGGTGGAGTCGCGCCTGGGCACCGCGCTGCCGGGCGACTACAAGCGCATGGTCGAGACGTTCGGCGAGGGCGCCTTCGACGGATACCTCGACCTGAACCAGGAGCCGTGGACGGATCTGAGCGAGGACCGGCTGCTCATCTGGGCGGGCACCGAGCACGAGGACCTGTACTGCTGGAGGGCCGTCGGCGACGATCCCGACCGGTGGCCCGTCGTGGTCCGGTCCTTCGACGGCGAGGACGTCCCCTTCGAGTGCCAGGCCGCGGAGTTCGTCTGCCGGATCCTCGTCGACCCGCACCACCGGTTCACGATGGCCCGCTATGTCGACACCCACTGGTTCATGAACTACCAGGGAGGTGACTGACCGACCCTCGCCGCCGACGGCGTCCTGAGGGCCGGGGTGCGGAGCCGTGCGCTCCCTCAGGCCGGCGGAAACAAGATCATCAGGCACCTCACAGACCGCCCTGACCACCCTGCCCGCGAAGACGGCCAACCGCCGGCCGATACACCGATCTCACGGTGACGACCAGCAAGAACCTCTGCACCGCCAGTACAGGACACAACCTGTCCTGCACTGGCGGAAGTGTTGTCCTCGCAAGAACCCGGAGCAACGCCTCCGGGTGGGGACAGCGGCCGCCCGGCCGCGCCCGTCGGCTGCGAGGAGTAGCGCCATGTCCGTCACGACCACCACTCACCTGAACTTCCGGGGCCAGGCGCGCGCGGCGCTCGGCTTCTACCAGTCCGTGTTCGGCGGCCGGTCCGTCGCGGTGACCTACAAGGACGCGGGAGCGGTGCAGAACGAGAACGAGGCCGACTGGGTGATGTGGGGTGAAGTGGCCGGCGACAACGGCTTCCACGTCATGGCCTACGACGTGCCCTCCCAACTGCCCTGGGACCAGGGCCAGAACCCCTTCTTCGTCTCCGTGCGCGGCACCGACGCCGAGGAGATCAGCGCCCTGTGGGACAAGCTCACGCAGGGCTCGACCGTCGTACGCGCGCTGGAGGCGGCCCCGTGGGCCCCGCTCTACGGCATGCTCACCGACCGCTTCGGTGTGACGTGGGTCCTGGACGTCACCGCGCCCTACAACGGCTGACCCCTCCCACCCGCACGAGACCGCCGGGCCGCGCTTCCGCGGCCCGGCCCCCTCCCCTGTGAAAGAGACGATCAGCATGCGTATGCGACAACTGGGGCGGACCGGCATCGAGGTCAGCGCCTACTGCCTGGGCACGATGATGTTCGGCCCCAACGGGAACGCGGACCGCGACGAGTGCGTCCGCATGACCCACCGCGCGCTGGACGCGGGCATCAACTTCATCGACACGGCCGATGTCTACGGTTACAGCGACACGGAGGAAATCCTCGGCAAAGCGCTCAAGGGCCGCCGTGACGACGTGGTCCTGGCCACCAAGTTCAACGGGCCCATGGGCGAGGGCCCCAATCGGTCCGGCAGTTCGCGGCGCTGGATCATGCGGGCGGTGGAGGGTTCACTGCGCCGTCTGCGGACCGACCACCTCGACCTCTACCAGGTGCACCATCCCGACCCGCACACGGACATGGAGGAAACCCTCTCCGCGCTCACCGATCTCGTACGTGCCGGCAAGGTCCGCGCGATCGGCACGTCCAACCTCCCCGCGGCCGACATCGTCGAAGCCCAGTGGATCGCGCAGCGGCACGGACTGCACCGGATGCGCACCGAACAGCCCACCTACTCCCTCCTCAACCGGGGTGTCGAACGCGACGTCCTCCCGGTGTGCCGCCGCCACGGCATGGGTGTCCTCGTGTGGAGCCCGCTGGCCATGGGCCTGCTCACCGGCCGCTACCGCAAGGGCGCCCAGGTCGACAACGCCCGTATGCACTGGGTCCCCAGACACCTCACCGACGAGACCAAGCTGGCAGCGGTCGAGCGGTTGCTGCCGGTCGCCGCCGAAGCGGGGGTGTCGCTCACCCACCTGGCCATGGCCTTCGCCGTCAGCCACCCCGACGTCACCTCCGCGATCATCGGACCGCGCACCCCGGCGCAGCTGGAGGACCTGCTCGCCGGGGCCGGAACCGTCCTCGACGACGCCGTCCTGGACAAGATCGACGCCATCGTGGCGCCCGGCACCGACCTCGGACCGCTGGACGTCGGCTTCACGCCACCGTCCGTGTCCGAACCGGCGCTGCGTCGCCGCCCCCGTGCCGGGCGTTCCGCGGCCTGAGCCGACCCGCGGCCCGACCTGACCCTGCGCGGCCAGTACGTGGCGTGAGCCACCGCGCGACGCACTCACACGCAGTCACACGCACTCACCACCGCAGGGCAATCCCTCGCCCCGTACCGCGGCCCTGGCCCGGGTCGCGGTCGATGACACCGAGTTGTTCCATCCGGTCCAGTTGGTAGGCGACCGACGCCGTGCTCGACAGACCCACCTTCCTGCCGATCTCCCGCATCGAGGGTGTCTCACCGCGGGCGGCCACCCACTCCCTGATACACGCCAGGATGCGTTCCTGCTGGTCGGTGAGGCGGCCCTCCGCCTCCTGGAGATCCCGGACATGCTGACGCAGCTCGACCCTGGCCGCGGGCGACCGGCCGGCCGCAGTCTCCCAATACGGATGGGAGGCGAGCCGGACGGACAGCCGCTGGAGCTGACGCCGTAGCACGGCCGTCCGGAACGGCCGCCGCTCCAACGCCGCGTAGGTGCGGTTCCAGTCGCGCTGAGCCTGGACCAAGTCGAGCGGAAACATCCTGTGCACCATGCCCAGATTCAATCACATGTTCGATTTCTGGGGCCAGGAGGCCGGGGCCACCGCCGTCTGGCCTCGGCCGGACCTGTCCTGGCTGAAGGACTCCTTCTGTCCGTGTGCCAGAGATGGCCGGGCTGTCTCGTCTCAGGTTGTGCAGGCGGGTTCCGAGAAGAACCCGCCTCGACAACCCGCCTCGACAACAAGGAGCAGCTGATGAGCGAGGAGAGCACGCGCCGGACGGTCGCGCTGGTCACCGGGGCGAACAAGGGGATCGGTCGTGGCGTTGCCGGACAACTGCCGCACTGGGCATGACGGTCGTGATCGGGGCCAGAGACCCACGACGCGGCGAGGAAGCCGCTGCGGCGGTGCGCGCGTCCGGCGGCGATGCGCACGCGGTCACCTTGGACGTCACCGACGAGGCCACCGTCCAAGAGGCCGCGAAGCAGCTTGAGAAGCGCTTCGGCCAAGTCGCCGTCTACCCGGTCTGCGCGGGGAGTGGGCAGGGTAGTGTCTTCGTCCGTCCGCGTCCAACGCGGTGGTCCGGATTCGACGTACAGGGGTGCAGGTGCAGAGCTTCGCGCGACTTCCATTGGAGGGCGGGGGCGTGGTGCTGGTTGAGGCCGCGCCGGAGGTGGATGGGCCGGTGAAGGCCGGGCGCGTCGCGGATGCGGTGCGGGAGCTGCCGCAAACTGTGCAGCAGGCGCTGGTACCCGTGCGGGAGACAGCGCGGGCGGTGCTGGAGCAGTTACGGCAGGCCGGTCCGGATGAGATCGAGGTGGAGTTCGGGGTGGACCTGTCGGCTCAGGCCGGAGCAGTTATCGCCAAGAGCGAATCGGCGGTGCATCTGCAAGTCAGAGTGGTCTGGAACCGCCAGGAATCCCCTGACGGCGCGCTATGACGGCAGCCGGGAGGTGGGAGGCATGACTGCCACCGATGACACGGGCCGGGAGGCAGCCGGGCAGGACCGGCCAACAGTGCTCGGCGCAATTGCCCGAGTCCTCGCCGAGGACGGCCGGACCGCCGGGACGGGTTTCCTCGTCGCCGAGGAGACCGTCGTCACCTGCGCACACGTAGTACAGGCTGCCGGCCAGGAGCCCGGCGGGCGCGTGCGACTGGCTTTCCCGCACCTGCCCGGCAGCCCATACCTGACCGGGCACGTGCTGTCCGCGTCGTGGCGCGGACCGCAGGCCGAGGACCTCGCGGTCCTGCGCCTGGACAGCGCCCCGGCGGGTGCCCGACCGGTGCGGATGGGGTCCGCGGCAGGCTGCCGCGGACACCGCATCCGGTCCTACGGATTCCCCTCCCAGGCACCTGCCGGCGGCCACTTCGGCTACGGCACAGCTGGTGACCTGCTCCCCAACGGTGCGGGCCCCCTTCTGCAGCTGGCCGACGCCAACGACCTGACCACGGGATTCAGCGGGGGACCGGTGCTCGATGAGGTCACCGGCCTGGTGATCGGCATGGTCACCGCTATCACCGCCCCCGACTCCCACGCCCGCGGCGTCGCAGTCGCCTACGCCACCCCCACCCAGGTGCTGCGCCAGGTATGGCCCGGCCTGGCCGAGCAGCAGGTGCACCCCTACCGCGGTCTTGAGCCGTTCACCGCCGAGCACGCAGGGTGGTTCCACGGCCGAAAGACCGCGGTCGAACGCGTCGTGGCGGCTCTCACCAGGCAGCGTCGTGGGCTGCTGCTCCTCGGACCCTCCGGCGCGGGCAAGTCGTCGCTGGTGCAGGCGGGAGTGCTGCCGGCCCTGGCCGAGGGCAGACTGCCCGGCAGCGACCGTTGGCTGCACGTGATCGCCCGCCCCGGGCAGGACCTGCTCGCCGAACTGGAGCGTGCCGGCCTGCCCGGCGCCACGAGCGGCGGGATCGTCACAGCGGCCGAGCGCAGACTCGCGGCGGAGCCGGGCGACCGGCGCCTGGTGCTGGTCATCGACCAGTTCGAGGAACTACTCACCGAGCCCGCCGCCGGCCGGCAGCCGACCCGGCAGCACGCCGCTGCCGAACAACTCGTGGAACTGATCGGCTCATCGGTGGCGGTCACCGTAATCCTGGTCATGCGCGACGACTTCTACTCGCGCCTGGCCGCCTGGGCCCCAGACCTGCTGGACGCCGCGTCCCCTGGACTGCTCAACATCCCTGCCAGCTTGGACATCCAGGATCTACACGCCATCATCACCAGGCCCGCCCACACCGCGGGCGCCAGTGCGGAAGACGGCCTGGCGCAACGCATCATCACCGATGTCCTGGCCGCCGATCCCACCGCCTCGGTCACCCGGCAGGCACCGGTCACCCTGTTGCCGCCCCTCCAACTGGCCTTGAGCCAGCTGTGGGAGCGCCGTGAGGACGGCAGGCTCACCCACCGCGCCTACGACCGGATCGGCGAAGTCACCGGAGCCCTGACCACCTGGTGCAACACAGTCCTCGCCGGCATGCCCGCCGACCACCTCCCCACCGCACGGCGGATCCTGACCGCTCTGGTACGGCCGGCCGACGACGCCCACGCCATCCCGGCCACCCGCCGCCAAGTGCCCCTGACCGACCTGCGCGCCCTGGCCACCGACCCCTACACCGCCACCCCGCAGGACGACCAGACCTTCGAGACAGTCATGGCCGCCTTGACCGGCCACCGGATCATCGCCACCCGCACCATGCCCCGCCCTGACGGCACCCCCGATGCCGCGACCGCCGAACTCATCCACGACGCACTCGTCCGCGACTGGACCGACTTGCGCGACTGGACCGCCGCCGATCACCACTTCCACACGTGGCTCCAACGCGTCGGCGAACAGCAGGCCCGCCACGCCGAGACCGGTCACCCCGGCGACCTGCTGGACGGCACCGACCTCGCCGAAGGCACTACCTTGGCCCAGCACCGCGGCCTGCCCCCACACATCACCGATTTCCTCAACGACAGCCGGCAACGACAGCACGCCGCGCTCCGCCGCACGCGCCGCATCAACATCGCCCTGACCGGCCTGCTCACTCTGGCCCTCATAGCCGCCGGCCTGGCCTTCCTGCAACGCCAAACCGCCATCACCGCACAAAAGACGGCCCAGTCCCGGCAGCTGGCCGCGCAGTCCGCCACTCTGATGGACACCGACCCCGATCTGGCGTCACTGCTGGCCGTCCAGGCCTACCGCACCAGCCCCACGACCGAAGCCGTCACCAGCCTCGACACAGCCGCCTCCCGCCCCTTGCGGACCACACTCACCGGCCACGCCAACCTCGTGTCCGCGGTGGCATTCAGCCCCGACGGCCGCACCCTTGCCACCGGCAGCGGCGACCATTCGGCGCGGCTGTGGGACGTGACCACCGGCAGAACCCGCCGCACCCTCATCAGCACCACCGGCCTCGTGTACACGGTGGCGTTCAGTCCCGACGGCCGTACCCTTGCCGTCGGCAGCCAAGCCGGGACGGTGCGGCTGTGGGACGTAGCCAGTGGCGAAACCCGCCGCATCCTCACCGGCCACACTCAGGACGTGGCTGCGGTCGCGTTCAGTCCCGACGGCCGTACCCTCGCCACCGGCAGTCGCGACAAGACGGTGCGGCTGTGGGACGTAGCCACCGGAGAAGTTCGCCGCACCCTCACCGGCCACACTCAGGACGTGGCTGCGGTCGCGTTCAGTCCCGACGGCCGTACCCTCGCCACCGGCAGTGACGACGATACGGTGCGGCTGTGGGACGCGACCACCGGCAGAATCCGCCGTACCCTCACCGGCCACACCAACGAGGTGGCTGCGGTGGCGTTCAGTCCCGACGGCCGTACCCTCGCCACCGGCAGTCGCGACAAGACGGTGCGGCTGTGGGATGTGGCCACCGGAGAAGTTCGCCGCATCCTCACCGGCCACACTCAGGACGTGGCTGCGGTGGCGTTCAGTCCCGACGGTCGTACCCTCGCCACCGGCAGCTTTGACGATACGGCGCGGTTGTGGGACGTGACCAGGAGCGGAACCCGCCGCACCTTCACCGGCCACACCGGCTCCGTGGAAGCGGTGGCGTTCAGTCCGGACGGCCGCACTCTCGCCATCGGGGGCGCGGACGATACGGTGCGGCTGTGGGACGTGGCCACCGGAGAAGTTCGCCGCACCCTCACCGGCCACACCAAGCACGTGGGCGCGGTGGCGTTCAGCCCGGACGGCCGCACTCTCGCCACCGGCAGCGGCGACGGGACCGTGCGGTTGTGGGATGTGGCCACCGGCAGAACCCGCCACACCCTCACCGGCCACACGGATGGTGTGGGCGCGGTGGCGTTCAGCCCGGACGGGCGCACTCTTGCCACCGGCGGCGGCGACCATTCGGCACGGTTGTGGGATGTGGCCACCGGCGAACCCCGTCACACCTTCACCGGCCACACCGGCTTCGTGTTCACGGTGGCGTTCAGCCCGGACGGCCGTACCCTCGCCACCGGCAGCGGCGATGGGACGGTACGGCTGTGGGACGTGGCCACCGGCAAAACCCGCCGCACCCTCACCGGCCACACCGGCTCCGTGGAAGCGGTGGCGTTCAGTCCCGACGGCCGCACTCTCGCCATCAGCAGTGACCACGATCCGGTGCGGTCGTGGGATGTGGCCACCGGTGAAGTTCGCCGCACCTTCACCGGCCACACCGGCCCCGTGTACGCGGTGGCGTTCAGCCCGGACGGCCGTACCCTCGCCACCGGCGGTCGTGATCAGACGGTACGGCTGTGGGACGTGGCCACCGGCAAAACCCGCCGCACCCTCACCGGCCACACCGGGTATGTGTTCACGGTGGCGTTCAGCCCCGACGGCCGCAGCCTCGCCACCGCCGGCTGGGACAAGACGGTGCGACTGTGGGACGTGAACCTCTCTGCACCATCCGAAACCATCCGCCACATCTGCCAGGCCGTTCACCGAGACTTCACCGCTGAAGAATGGTCGCTGTATCTGCCAGGCCGGGAACTCAGCCCAGTGTGTGCCTGACTGTGATCGGGCGGTGGGGTGGCAGTGGGTGGGCGCCCTTCGGCTTCCCGGAGATCGCCGTGGCCGTGGGACGGTCGGAAGCGGCGTGCCACCAGCTCGCGGTGTGGGCACGCCGTCACATGGACGCGGGCCGGGTCCGGTTCGAGGCCGACCGGAAGGAACGCGAGAAACTCGCCGCACGGTTCTTCGACGCCTTCCGCGAAGGACACGTCGACGGGCTGACCGAGCTGCTGGCCGCCGACGTTCACACGATCGGCGACAGCGGCGGGAAGGCCCCGCAATTCCAGCCGGTCATCCTTGGTGCCGAGAACGTGCTCCGGGCGCTGGCGGCGTTCGTCCCGCTGGTGATCAGGGGCGGTGGCATGGTGGAGCCGCAGCAGGTGAACGGCCAGCCGGGCTCGATCTTCCGCGACCGGCACGGCCAGGTCCTCAGCACCTGGGCACTTGACGTACTCGATGGGCGGATCCAGACGATCCGCACGGTGAACAACCCCGACAAGCTCGGGCACGCCGGCCTGGTGGCGGACGCCTGGGAGGCCCTCCGCGAGGCGAACCAGGCACATCGGCCCACGGATTGACCGGGGAGCCGACCGCACTCCAGGGCCGGGACGCCGGGGCCCGGACCCGCGCCCGCAGAGCGGCGGGGCGGAACCGTACGGGGCTGACCTCGTCGGCCCCGTGCGCGTGGGCCGCGATGGTCGAGACCGAGTGGCCGACCTGGTGACACCTTCCGGGGAAGGTCGAACCGGTTGCCACCGACGCCCAGGGCGTCCGCGCCGGTCCCCCGAGTGGACCGGGCGCGCGCCGTACGCCCCCGCCCTCGGCGGAGACCCCGCTAGGCAGCCGTTGGGCGGGGCTCGTCGACAACCGGGTTCTCCAGGAAGCCGATCTTGTCGATCTCGATGCGAACGGTGTCGCCCGCCTTGAGATACATGCCGGGCCGGTGCCAGGCGATGCCGCTCGGGGTGCCGGTGGCCAGCACGTCCCCGACCTCCAGGGTGAACGCGCTGGAGAGGTAGGAGACCTGCTCGTACAGGTCGTACAGCATGTCCGCCGTATGTCCGTCCTGGCGCAGGTCGGCATTGACGTAGGTACGCAACCGCAGGTCGAGCGGGTCGCCGAGCTCGTCCGGGGTGACGATCCACGGGCCGACCGGGCCGTGGGTGTCGAAGGACTTGCTGACCACCATGCCTGGCTCAAGGGTCTGCCAGTCGCGCACACTGACGTCGTCGACGATGGTGAACCCCGCGACGACGTCCAGCACGGCCTGCTTCTCGTTCGGGACGTTCTTGCACCGCTTGCCGATCACCAAACCGAGTTCGCCCTCGTAGTCGACCTCGTTCGGGGCGACCGCCGGGATCCATACCGGGTCGCCGGGTCCGATGATGCAGGTCTGCTGTTTGTTGAACCATGCCTGGCGAGTGGGCCGCTCCATATGGGTCTCTTCGAGATGGGCGGCATAGTTGTAGCCGATGGCGAGAAACTTCGGCGGCCTGGGTACCGGCGCGCACAGCCTCACCTCCGACAGGGAATGGCTCGGGACCGAGCCGACGGAATCCGACACCTGCCTCGGGCCCCGCTCCAGCAGCTCGATCATCGTCGCCAACGACGGATCGGCCGCCGTCAGGTCCATCACCTTGTCACCGTCTACGAAACCGACATGCTGTCCAGCACCGGCGTCGAACGTAGCGAGTTTCATCACGCACTCCTCTCGTGGCGCGGCCATTCGACTCGCTTCTCAGTTTTCAGCGCACGGTGTGCCCGGTAATCCGTGGAATCCCTAGTCGCGCCCCCGGCCACCGGGCCCCTCCGCCCGTCGTCGAGGTGCTTGAACAGTGTTCGAGAGCGAGACCGGTTTCCGCCCGGTGCCTGCCGTCCCGTCCGACGCGACCACCGCCACCACGGTCAGGTCCGACCCCGTGACGCAGGGTGGGTGCGCGTGTCCACCGGCGACTGCTCGGGGGCGTCAGCGCAGCGCGGCCTCGCCCGCGTGGACGGCACGCAGGGCGCGCTCGACGCTCTCCATCGTTCTCGCCGGCCGGAGCCCCGTATCCAGTACGGCGAGGGATTCGAAGTGCCTCCCGGAGTGCCGTTGCGGGGCGGGAGCCGATCAGCACCCGGTGGCAGGCCGGCGCCGCTCCGCGTCGGTCCGTGCGGGGGCGGGCAGTGCCGCGGCGGCAGCGTGGAACGCGCGGCGTACGGTGGTGATCCCGTCCCCGTGCCTGGTCGGGTGGACGCGGTTGGTCAGCAGCACGGCGTAGCGCTTCGCGGCGGGGTCGACCCAGAGGCTGGTGCCGGTGAATCCCGTGTGTCCGTACGAGTCCGGGCCGAAGGCGGTTCCGACGGGCGAGTCGGCCGGGTCGCGGCCCTGCCAGGCGAGCGCGCGCCGTAGCGCGAGGTGGTCGGTATGCGCGGCGGTCATGACGGCGAAGGTTTCCGGGCGCAGTATTCCCCGGCCGTCGGCGACGAGTGCGGCGCCGAGCAGTTCCCTGTCTTCGAGCGTGGCGAACAGACCGGCGTGGCCGCCGACTCCGCCGAGCACGACCGCGTTCTCGTCATGGACCTCGCCGACGACCAGGTGGCCGCGCCAGGGGCAGTCCTCGGTGGCCACGGCCCGTACGCGCTGCTCGGGAGCGGGACGGAAGAGGGTGTGTGCCATGCCGAGCGGAGCGCACACCAGTTGGTCCACCAGGGTGTCCAGTGGCCGCCCGGTCACGGCCTCGGTGATCAGGCCGAGGATGATGAACCCCTGCGAGGAGTACTGGACGCGGGTGCCCGGCCGCGCGGTCAGGGGCAGCAGGCGTACGGCTTCCAGCAGGGACGCGCGGGTGGGGTGGTCGCGGTCGTCGAAAGGCTGGACCTGGTCGCGCCGGTCGCGTCGGTGACCAACGCGTTCACCCGTGACGCCAAGGTCGTCTCCGGTTACTGGAAGGCCCGCAAGGCGTTCGTCACCGCCGTCGGGGGGTACGCCGACGGCAACACGGTGATGGCCAACCGCATCGTGGCGGCCGCCTGGGACTGGACCGAGGCGGGCCGGCTTCCGCTGGTCGTCGACGCCTCGTCGTGCACGCTGGGCATCGCCCACGAGGTGGTCCCGTATCTCACCGACGCCAACCGGGAACGGCACCGGCGGCTGACCGTCGTCGACTCCGTCGTCTGGGCGGCCGAGGAACTGCTGCCGGAACTGACCGTCCTGCGGCGAACCGCCTCGGCGGTCCTCCACCCGACGTGTTCGATGCAACACCTCGGTGACGTCGACCAGTTGCGTACGGTTGCCGCTGCCTGCGCCGAGGAGGTCGTCGTGCCCGACGACGCCGCGTGCTGCGCGTTCGCGGGCGACCGCGGGATGCTCCACAAGGAGCTGACGGAGTCGGCGACGGAGAAGGAGGCGGCGGAGGTGAACTCCCGCGAGTACGGGGCCTATCTCTCCGCCAACCGCATGTGCGAGATCGGCATGGACCGGGCGACGGGGCGTTCGTACCACTCGGTCCTGATCGAGCTGGAGCGGGCGACGCGACCCTGACTCGCCGGCACCGCACCGGTCCCGACCCGCCCTGACCGGCCCCGACCTGCCTGCGCGGGACGGCCGGGGCGGCCGGGGCGAGTGGGGCGGTTACGGCGGGTGGGTTCGGCGCGGCTGGTGGTGTGTGGGCGGGTGCGGGCCTCACGGGTGCGGGGTGATGCTCTGGAACAGGTTGGCGATCAGCTGATCGGCGAACTCCCTGGTCAGGGGCTTCGCGGGGAGCAGTAGCCGGTGGTAGCAGGCACCCCAGAGCTGGTCGACGATCGACTCCAGGTCGACGTCCTCGCGGATCTGCGCCTGCTGTTGGGCGTGTCCGAGGCGTTCGACGGCGAGTCTGCGGCGTTGCAGGACGTAGTGGGTCGAGAGCGCCTCCGCCACGTCCGGGTCGCTCTGGGCGATCCCGATGATCTCGGCGACCACGGAGCCGCGGCCGCGCAGAAGGTCGACGAACGCGTGCAGTTGGGTGGTGAGGTCGCGCCTGATCTCGCCCGTTGAACGGGCAGGTCCTGTTCGCCAACGGCGGTATCGCCTGACCGCCGACAACCAGCTGACCGGCAGAAAGGCGGACCGGCGGACCGGCGGACCGGAACAGGCCAGAACAGGCCAGAACAGGCCGCCGGCCCGAACAGGCCCCCGGGCGCGTACAAGATCCTCGACCCGCTCATCGCACGCAGCCGCCTGGCCGCCCCCGCAGGCGGTGCGGTGTCAGAGGAGTTCGAGCAGCGTGTCGGTGAACTCCGTGGTGGAGGCGGAGCCACCGAGATCGGGCGTACGGACCGAGGTCCCGGCGAGGACGGCGCCGATCGCGTCCGTGACGTCGCGGGCCGCGGCCGGGTGGCCCAGGTGGTCGAGCATCATGGCGGCGGCCCAGATCGCGCCGACCGGGTTGGCGATGCCGCGTCCGGCGATGTCGTTCACTGCCCAGGTCGCGCTCCAGCGCGTGGATCGCCTGCGACAGCGACGGCTGGGCGAGGTAGAGCGCCGCGGCCGCACGGTTGAAGCCGCCGTGGTCGACGACGGCCAGGAAATATTCGAGCTGTCTGACATCCACCGCTCATGCCTCCGCCGCCCCGCAGGAGTCAGCCGCTCCGCAGGTCTCATAGGTCGCCCCTATAAGCATTGTCGCCGAACGGTCTTGGACCGGCGCCACCACCACCTGCTGTGATCGGGGTATGACCGATCTCCTCCCGCCCGAGTTCGACCGTCGTTCCGTGGACGCCGAGGGAGTGCGCATCCATGCCCGCATCGGCGGAGACGGGCCTCCCGTGCTGTTGCTGCACGGCTATCCGCAGACGCATCTGATCTGGCACCACGTGGCTCCGCTGCTCGCCGCCGGACACACCGTCGTCCTGACCGACCTGCGCGGCTACGGTGACAGCGACAAGCCTCACTCCGGCCCCGACCACGCCGCCTACGCCAAGCGTGCGATGGCCCGCGATCAGTTCCTGGTGATGCGGGAACTGGGTTTCGACCGTTTCGCGGTCGTCGGCCACGACCGCGGCGGCCGGGTCGGACACCGCCTCGCCCTGGACCACCCGGGCGCCGTCACGGCGCTGGCCGTCCTGGACATCGTGCCCACCCGTCACGCCTTCCGGCACGCCGACGCCGACTTCGGGCTCGGCTACTACCACTGGTACTTCCTCGCCGCCGGCGACGGCATCCCCGAACACCTCATCGGCGCCGACCCCGCTTTCTGGATCCGCACCCGCATGGGCGCCCGCCACCAGGGCGGAACCCCGTTCAGCCCGCAGGCACTGGACGAGTACGTACGCTGCTTCTCCGACCCGGCGGCCATCCACGCCACGTGTGAGGACTACCGGGCCGCCGCGAGCATCGACCTCGTCCACGACGACGCGGACGCCGCCCAGGGCCGGCGCGTCACCTGCCCCCTCCTGGCCCTGTGGGGCGAACACAGCTTCGTGGGCCGCCACTACGACGTCCTCGACGTCTGGCGTGCATACGCCGAGGACGTACGGGGCCAGGCGCTGCCGTGCGATCACTACGTCCCCGAAGAAGCCCCCGCCCGGACCGCCGAACTACTGGCTGCGTTTCTCCCGGCGGCTCCCTGAGCCGCGCGGCGGCCGGGCGGTGACGGACCGGATCACGCCGGGTCCCGGTCAGGGGCCCGGCGATCACCGTGCGGCGTTCACCATCTTCGGCTTCATCGCATGCGGCGGCGCTGCCGTCGGCCCAGGGCGAGCATCCCGCCGCCCGTGAGAACGAACGCGGTGACGGCACCGAGTGCGACGGCCTGTCCGCCGCGCCCGCCGGTGCCGGTCTTCGCCAGTTGCGGAGCGGATCCGGCGGCGGCCGCGCCCTGGAGAATCAGGTCGGCCACCGCGTCGGGCCGCGCGATGAGAGACACGTGGCAGGTGTCGATCTCCACGGTGTGGGAGTGGGCGCGCTTGGCCTCGAAGCGTTCCTGCTCGGGGTTGATGGTCATGTCCTGTCGGCCCACGAGCGCCCAGGACGGTCTGTCCTTCCACGCCGCGACCTCGGCCTTCTCGGAGAACGCGGTCGTGGCGGCCGGGCGTTGGGTGACCCCCAGCCGGTTCGCCTGGCCCTCCGGCAGGCAAGCCGCGAACACGGAGTGCACCTTGTCCCGTTTGAGGTACAGGTCGGTGCCGCTCGCGGTGCCGGTCCGGTAGGGCACGGAGTCGGTGGCGGTGGCGAGGGCGCTGGGGAACCGGGCGGACAGTGACATGCCGCTCTCGCCGACGTCGGGCATCAGCGCGGACACGTAGACCAGGGCCTTCACCTGTGCGTTGCCCGCGGCGGCCGTGCTGATGACGGCACCGCCGTAGGAGTGGCCGGCCAGGACGACGGGGCCCTTGACCGACTTCAGTACCGAGGCGAGGTACGCGGAGTCGCTGTGCAGTCCGCGCAGCGGGTTGGCCGGGGCCATGACCCGGTACCCGCGGCGCTCCAGCCGTTCGATCACCCCGTTCCAGCTGGAGGCGTCCGCGAAGGCGCCGTGCACCAGGACGATGGTCGGTGTCCCGGCGCTCGTCCTGCTCTCCGTCCTGCTCTCCGCCGTGGCCGGAGCCACGGTCACCGCGCACAGGGTGGCAACCGCACCTCCCGCCGCCACAAGACGGTGCCGCTTGGCGCGCTGCGGGAAGGTACGTATCGCGGGTGCGGTCATGCCGCCCTCACTTCCGTTCGGGGCCTGTCCCCCAAAAGCATCAGCACCCTGGCGCGTACGGGCCCGACCACCCCGTCCATCGGGGTGATTCGGCGTGGCATCGGAGTGAAGTCCGGCCCGAGCCCGGGACGTGCGATCCCCATGACGACGAAGGCGGCACGACCGCCCGGAACACCCGAAACCGCCGTGCTCACCTCGTAGCGGGCAGGTGAATCAGCCCCGGGTCCGTCCGGCGGAAGCCGCAGGCGTCGTAGGAGAAGCCTCGCAGCCGAGGCTCGAAGTCGACGTGCAGCCACTCGCAGCCCGCCGCCTGCGCGCTGGCAGCCGCCAGAGCGACGACCGCCGTTCCGTTCCCGCCACCCTGGTTTCAGGCCGGCACGCCGTCGCATCCGGGTAGGACGGTGTGCGCGCCGTTGTGCTGGTCGGCCCAGTTCCGCAGGGCGCTCGTACACGCGTGATCGAGATGGCGGAGCCCGGCGAGGTCGAGTTCGGCGGGCCGGTGCGCGGGCAGGTGCTCCAGGGCGTCGAGGATGCGCGGCAGGCGCAGGAAGGTGGCGTTGCCCAGGACCCGGACCCGGACCGGGCCGTCGCCCTGGTCGTCGACTTCGACATGGACGTGCGAGGTCTCCCACGCCGCCTTCACCACCGCCAGGCCGAGGCCGATCAGGACTCCCTCGAACATGTTGGTGACGAGGATCGCCGTGGCGGTGACCACCAGCACGACGGCTTCGCCGCGGTGTTCACGCCACAACGGCACCAGTTCCTTGACGGGCAGCAGTTTGAACCCGGCGTGGACCAGCACCCCGGCCAACGCCGCCGTGGGGATCAGGCCCAGCGCGGCCGGCAGCAGGGCGGCGAACAACAGGAGCCACACTCCGTGCAGGACACGGGAGACCTTGGTCTTCGCACCGGCCTCGACATTGGCGGCACTGCGTACGATCACCGCGGTCATGGGCAGCGCGCCGAGCAGTCCGCACACCGTATTGCCCGCGCCCTGTGCCATCAGCTCCCTGTCGTAGTCCGTCTTCGGCCCCCGGTGCAGTCGGTCCACGGCAGCGGCGCTGAACAGCGACTCGGCGGAGGCGATCAGCGTGAAGGCGACGACGGTGGTCAGCAGGCCGGACTCCGTCAGCCGGGCGAAGTCGCCCGCGCCGGGCGGCTGGGCGGCGGCAAGCAGACCACTGACCCGGACCCGCTCGACCGGCAGGTCGAAGACGGCGGTGAGCAGGGTCACGGCGCCCACCGCGACGAGCGGACCGGGCAACAGCCGGGCCCGGCCCGGCACCTTCTTCCACAGGGTCATGACGGTGACGGTGGCGACGCCGATCCCGACCGCGGCGAGGGCCGCGCCGGAGGCGAGGACGTCCACCGCGAGACCGGGCAGGCCGGCCACGTTCGAGAGGCCGCTGCCCGGCGCTTTGCCGTCGCTGAGCGCGTATGCCTGACCGGCGATCAGCACGAGCCCGATACCGGCGAGCATGCCGTGTACGACGGACAGCGAAATGGCCCGGAAGAAGCGCCCCAACCGGAGGGCACCGAGCGTCAGTTGCAGCAGCCCGGTGGCAAGGACGATCACGCCGAGCGCGGGGAGTCCGTAGTCCTGTACGGCGGTGAGGACAAGCACGGTCAGCCCGGCGGCCGGACCGCTGACCTGAAGGCTGCTGCCGGGCAGCAGCCCGGTGACCAGGCCACCGACGATACCGGTGAGCAGACCCAGTTCGGCCGGAACGCCGGAGGCCACGGCGACGCCCACGCACAGCGGCAGGGCGACGAGGAAGACGACGAGGGACGAGGCGAAGTCGGTGCGCAGCGCGGATCGCAGCGCGGTGACCGGTGAACTCATGAAGGTTCTCTCTGTGGGGGAAGGAACGTCGAGGAGGTGGCGACCGGACGACGCGGGGTACGGGTGCCGGTCCGTGGTCCGCCCGTGGCTACAGGGGGCGGAACCCGCGGCTGCCCGGGGTTCCGGCCAGGACCTCGCCGGTTTCGACGGTGTAGTACCAGGCGTGCAGCCGCAGTCGGCCCGAGGCCAGCCGCCGGGCGATGAACGGGTAACTCCGCACGTGATCCAGCTGGGTCAGCACGTGCCGCTGGGTCACCGCGACCGGGTCCTCTCCCAGACCCCGGGTCTGCCAGGGCTGGTCCGCCGTGGTCCGGTGCCCGGCCCAGCCGAGCCAGCGCCGCACCAGCGGCATCGTCGCGACGTTCTGCTCGCGCATCAGGCCCTGGACCGCCCCGCAGTGCGAGTGGCCGCAGACGACGATGTCGGGGACCTGAAGGGCCTGGACGGCGAATTCGATCGAGCCCGCCACTCCGCACGCGGCCTGCGCACGGTAGCGGGGGACGATGTTGCCCGCGGTGCGCAGCTCGAAGAGGTCTCCGGGACGGGCGCCGGTGAAATGGGCGGGGATGACTCGGGAGTCGGAGCAGGAGATGAACAGGGCTTGCGGCCGCTGGCCGCGTGCCAGCCGGGCGTACTCCTCCCGCTGGTCGGAGAGCGCGGCGGGAAACGTACGGGCGTACTCGATGAGTGACTGCATGAATCGGCCTCGTGACTCTTCGTACGGATCGCTGAGTTCAGCAGGCGGGGAGCCTGGGATGCGAAGAGTGCGTGCGGGCGCGCGGCCGTCGGCAGGGATCAACCGTTCGGGGCAGGGCCGACCGCCTGCCGCGCGGCGGCAGGGGTATGACCCGGCGGAAACGCTCGCCGCACGCCGCCGGTCAGCAGCGGAACGTCTGCAGGAGGGTGGCGTCGGGGCGGAGCGGCGCGGCGGGGCTCCAGGTTTCTCTCGCCGTACGGGGATGGGCCGCCCGGGGCTGTGCCCCGGTTGTCGCCACGACCGCCGTGCCGGCCCGCGCCTCGTCGGTGTCCGTCTGCGAGGCGTCGAGAACCCGGTCGGTGCGCGGCGCCAGGACCGGTGAATCCGCCGGTGTCTCCAGGTGGACCGGTGTGGTGCCGATCTGTGTGGACGCCGATGCGGCTCCGTGGAGCTTTCTCGGCTCCGACTCGATCACGGGCCCGGTCGCGGACGCCGGGTGCGGTGCGAAGGAAGCATGGTGGGGTGTCGCGAAGTGCAGGAGCACGGCAGCGGTCAGCAGCACCACTGCTGCTGCTGCTATGCGCCGTATCACCACTGGACTCCCGACGTTCCGCCCGCGCCGACGCCAAAACGTTACCGGTCCGAACCCTCCGTTCGCACTGAACTCCTCGGGGGAGAAGGTGAGATGGGCAACACCGATTCCCTGGCCGTCCGAGGAATCGCCCAGTTCAGCGCGTCTGACCGGATGTAGGGAGTCGGTGAGTCCCGGACAGGGGCGAGTCCTGGACAAGGGCGACCTGCGCCGTCCGCCGCCCTTCCGGACGGTGGCAGGCCGGTATGTGTGTCGGCGCGGATGCTCCTGACCGGGCTTGGCACACCGGAAAGCGGCGGTTAACCTGGGTACCGCGAAGGGGAGTAGCCCCGCAATACCGGTCGTCGACACACTGGAACCCGCTGTCGGGTTCCCGGTGGCCGGGCCCGCGCAGTCCGTGTGCGGGTGGGCGAGACCTTCGGCCCGTTGTCGACGACGTATACGTGTCGGCGGGGTCGAAGCTGCCGCTGTGTCCCCTCGCGCGGTCGTCCTCGATGTCCCGCCGGTGCGGGAAAGCCGGACCAGACCCGTGATCCATTTCATTCTGTTGATCGTCTGCGCGGTGGCGATCTATCTGTCCTGCGAGTGGTTCGTCAATGCCGTGGAGTGGCTCGGCGAACGTCTGAACGTGGGAAAGATGGCGGTCGGTACCATCCTGGCCGCCTTTGGCACCGCTCTGCCCGAGTCCGTGGTCACCCTGGTCGCGGTCACCACCGGCGGCACCGAGGAAGCCAAGAACATAGGGGTGGGTGCCGCGATGGGCGGCCCGCTCGCGCTGGCCACCGTCGCCTACGGCGTCACCGGTGCGATGCTGCTGGTCAAGCGCCGCAAGGACCGGGCCGCCGCTGCCGACCGCAGCAACGAGCGGACGGCCGCGCTGGTGGACGCGAGCGCCGCCGGGCCAGGCTCGTTCGGCCCGCCGCCCTCCGCCGGCACCGTTACGGAGCAGGCGCTGGGCAATGAGGCCGATATGAAGCGGCTGGCCAAGGACCAGAAGTGGTTCCTGCCGGTCTTCATCGTGAAGGTGGCGCTCGGCCTGGTCGCCTTCGCCTTCAAGCCGACGCTCGGCCTGCTGTTCTTCGCCGCCTACGCGGTCTACTTCTGGCGCGAGATCCGCGGCGGCCAGGACGAGGACGAGGAGGGCGAGGAGCTGGAGCCGCTGAAGTTCCAGCCCAGGGCCGCCTCTCCGGCCACGTGGGCCGTCGCCGCCCAGACGCTGGTCACCCTGGTGGTCATCTTCTTCGCCTCACAGCTGTTCGTGAAGCAGTTGGACGCCATCGGCCCGATGCTCGGGTTGTCCGCCTCGGTCACCGCGCTGCTGCTGTCCCCGATCGCCACCGAGCTGCCGGAGATCATGAACGCGGTCATCTGGGTACGGCAGGGCAAGACCAAACTGGCCCTCGCGAACATCTCCGGTGCGATGATGATCCAGGCGACCGTCCCCTCCGGCCTGGGCCTGCTGTTCACCCGCTGGCACTTCGACGGCGCCCTGCTGTGGTCCGGCCTCATCACCATGGCCGCGATCGTCTACCTGCTGGCGACCATGCGCGCCCACAAGCTGACCCCCGCCCGCCTCACGGTCGCGGCCGGCTTCTACGTGGTCTTCGCCCTCGGCCTGATCCCGGTCCTCGGCTGACCGGCCGGCCCACGCACCTCCCACGGAACAACGACACACGGTCGCGTACGGGGCCCGGCCGCACACCTGAGGCGCGGGCTCCGTCGATCTCCGGGCCGGAGACCGGCGGTCGTACAGGACGCCCGTCGGCCAGGACCCGCGCCGTGTCCGCGGCAGTCAGGGGGCGGCCTTGGAGCGGTCATGCGGCGGTCATGGGGCGTTGCCGGTCATCGGCTGGTCCCCGTGGCCGACGGCCTGGTGACCGGGGCGGCTTCGACGGGGCGCAGCGCCCGGTCGAAGCCCGAGCGCAGGGCGGTCAGCGAGTCCAGGACGTAGTTCTGCCGCACCTTCCACGGGGCCCGGTCCCCCTGCCGCGGGAAGGCCGCGACGGAACGCCGTACGTAGCCGGAGGCCAGGTCGATCAGGGGGCGCTCGCCCAGTGGTCCGGCGGGTGCGGGCACGACCGCCCGGTATCCGCGGCGGCGCATGTGGTTGAGGACCTTGCACACCAGACGTGAACTCAGGTCGGCGCGCAGCGTCCAGGACGCGTTCGTGTAGCCGATGCAGAAGGCCAGGTTGGGTGTGCCCGTCATCATGGCACCACGCCAGACCAACTGCTCGGACACGTCCACGGTGCGACCGTCCACGGTGAACGCGACGCCGCCCAGGGGCAGGAGCCGAAGACCAGTCGCCGTGATGACGATGTCGGCGGGCAGGGTGCGCCCGGACGTCAGGCGGATGCCCTCGGGGACGAAGGTCTCGATGTGGTCCGTGACGACGTCCACGCTTCCCTCGTGCAGCGCCTTGAACAGGTCGGCCTCAGGGACTGCGCACAGCCGCTGGTCCCAGGGGGCGTACGGCGGGGTGAAGTTCTCCTTCACCGCCTCGGCGCTGCCGACGGCACGCACGGTGGCCCGGGTCAGCAGCCTGCGAGCCGCGTCGGGCCGGCGCCTGCAGTACTGGTAGAAGGCGGTGGTGAACAGGATGTTCTTGGCCCGGACGGCGTGGTGTGCCGCCCGGCCGGGCAGCAGGGCGCGCAGTGCGTCGGCGGCCTTGTCGCGCCGGGGGCGGGAGATGATCCAGCTCGGAGTCCGCTGAAGCATCGTCACGTGTGCGGCGTCCCGGGCCATCGCCGGCACGATGGTGACCGCGGTCGCCCCGCTCCCGATGACCACGACCCGTTTGCCGGTGTGGTCCAGGTCCGCGGGCCAGAACTGCGGGTGGACCACGGTACCGGTGAAGGCCGTACGGCCGGGGAAGTCGGGATCGTGCCCTCGGTCGTAGTCGTAGTAGCCGCTGCACGAGTACAGGAAGGTGCACGTCAGGGTCTGCGTGCTGGTGGTGCCTTCGTCGTCGGTCCGCCGCACGGTCAGGCTCCAGCGGGCCCGGGGCGTGGACCAGTCGGCGCGCACCAGCCGGGTCCGGCAGCGGATGTGCCGATCGATGCCGGCCTCCGTGGCGGTGTCCCGGATGTAGCTCAGCACCGCTTCGCCGTCGGCCAGCGATGCCGTTCCCGTCCAGGGCCGGAAGGGGTACCCGAGGGTGAACATGTCGGAGTCGGAACGCACTCCGGGGTAGCGGAACAGATCCCAGGTCCCACCGATCGCTTCCCGGGCCTCCAGGATCGCGTAGGAGCGGTCCGGGCAGGCGGACTGCAATCGGTACGCGGCACCGATGCCGGACAGTCCGGCGCCCACGATCACGACATCGAAGTGCTCGACCGCTGGTCGGTGAGGGCTGGTGGTGCGAGTCATGCTCCCAGTCTGGGAGCCGGACCGTCGGATTCCATGACATCACACGACAGGAATTGGCTCTTGGTGACATGTCGATAGTGCGGCGGCGGCCGGAATCCGCGGGCTGCGTGCCACGGTCGCCGACCAGTGCAACCCGCGTGCGGAGCCGGTGACGCGGCAGAACCACGCCTCCGCCACCGCCTACGCCGCTGCCTATGGCTCCGGCTCCGCCTCTGTCCCTGCCTCTGTCCCTGCCTCTGTCCCTGCCCCTGACTCTGCCTCCGACGGCGAGTCGAGTGACCTGCGCGTACCGGTCGGCGCGGGCAGGTCACTGGACGCGGCGCAGGGCGTCCGGGGTGAGGTCCGCGAGGGTGGGGTACCCGTCGACCGCCATCAGCAGATCCGCCTCGGCGAGCAGGGAACGCAGGACGTGCACCAGCCCGTCGACGCCGCCGAGCGCGAGCCCGTAGGCGTAGGGGCGGCCCACGGCCACCGCACGCGCGCCGAGGGCGAGGGCCTTGACGACGTCCGCGCCGCCACGTACGCCCGAGTCGAAGATGACGGGCAGGCCCTCGGCCGCCTCCACCACCCCCGGCAGCGCGTCCAGCGCGGCCAGACCGCCGTTGGCCTGCCGGCCGCCGTGGTTCGAGCAGTAGATCCCGTCCACGCCCCCGTCCCTGGCGCGGCGCACGTCCTCCGGGTGGCACAGGCCCTTCACGATCAGCGGCAGCGAGGTCAGCGACCTCAGCCACGGCAGGTCCTCCCACGTCAGAGGGTTGCCGAAGACGCCCGCCCAGTGCAGCACCGCACCGGTCATGTCCTCCTCCACGGGCCGGGCGAGGGCGGCGCGGAACACCGGGTCGGTGGTGTAGTTCGCCAGACAGTGCCCCCGCAGCTGGGGGAAGTTGCCCGTCGACAGATCCCGGGGGCGCCACCCGGTCACCCATGTGTCGAGCGTGACCACGATCCCGCGGAACCCGGCGTCCTCGGCGCGCCGTACCAGGCTCGCGGCCAGGTCCCGGTCGGTGGGCGTGTAGAGCTGGAAGAACCCCGGCGTCGTACCGAACTCGGCAGCGACCTGTTCGAGCGGATCCACCGACAGCGTGGAGGCGATCATCGGCACACCGGTGGCGGCGGCGGCCCGCGCCGCGGCCAGGTCGCCGTGCCCGTCCTGCGCGCACAACCCCAGAACCCCGATCGGCGCCATCAGCAGCGGCGAGGGGAAGGACATCCCGAACATCGTGACCGACAGGTCCCGTTGCTTCGCTCCCACGAACATCCGCGGGATCACCCCGTACCGGTCGAACGCGGCGGCGTTCGACCGCTGCGTGTGCTCGTCACCGGCCCCGCCCGCCACGTACGACCACACCGATGCGGACATGGCCGCACGCGCTCCCTCCTCCCATCCTTCGAACGTCATCGGGAAACGCGGCACCACCCCACGCAGCCCGTTGAGATAGATCTCATCCTGATACCCGCCGAAACCGGCCACTGTCGACTCCCACCTCTTGTTCACCGTGACGGAGCGCCTGGCACGCCCCGGAGATTGTCGCCTGCCGCCCGCGACGGTGTGGGCGACGGCGTGACCTCACGGAGCGGACCGACCCGACTGCCTCGGGCAGCGGGCGACACCGATCGTGGTGTCGCTCTGCCCGTAGTGGGCGAGCATGAACCCGCGAACTCGACGAGCCGGGCCGGTGCGGTCGTGCTTCCCGGGACGGTCGGGCCGGTGTCTCCCCGGCAGTGCCTCGGAGCGGTCCCCGGCCGGCGGGTCCGCCGAGGTCACCCGGCGGTGGTGGCCGCGACCGAGTGGGCCACCTCGCGATGCGCCTCGTGCTCGGCGAGCCGGCTGGTGAGGGCGGCGCGGACGTCGTCGTAGGTGTCGGGGCCGAGTGGGAGGCGCAGCGGAGTCGCGCCGGAGTCGACGAGACCGATCATGGCGTCCGCGATCTTCTCCGCGCTGTTGGGCACGGGAAAGCGCCCTTCCAGGAACATCTGCCGCATCTCGCCCGCGGGGGTCTTCTCGTACGCGGGCAGGGGTGGTGCGGTGTCGAGGGAGCTGCCGAAACCGGTGGGGGTCGCGCCCGGTTCGACGATGGTCAGGGACAGGCCGAACGGCGCGATCTCCCGGGCGACGGTCTCGCAGAACCCCTCGATGCCCCACTTGGCGGCGTGGTAGTAGCCGAGGCTCGGATAGGTCGTCTGGCCGCCCGCGGTGGACACTTGGAGGATGCGGCCCCGGCCCTGGGCGCGCAGGTGCGGGAGGGCGGCGCGGATGACCTGGATCGAGCCGAGCAGGTCGGTGTCGATGACGCGCCGGATCTGTTCGTCGGACGCCTCCTCGACGGAGGCGAGGACGCCGTGGCCTGCGTTGTTCACGACGACGTCGATCGTGCCCAGGGCCTCGAACGCCTCGTCCACGACGTGCCGCACGCGCTCGGTGTCGGTGACGTCGAGCCGGGCGGTCCACAGCCGGTCGCCGTGCTCGGCGCGGAGGCCGTCGAGGACTTCGGGCCGGCGGAGCGTGGCGGCGACCCGGTCGCCCCGGGCCAGGAGGTGTTCGGTGAGCAGCCGGCCGAAGCCGGAGGAGGTGCCGGTGATGAACCAGGTGGTGGTCATGCGTTTCCTCGGAGGTGAGGCGGTCCGGATGGACCGGGTGTGGCCGATGGTGTTCTTTGCCGTCGATCCGTCGGAAGGGATCGGCGCCCGGTCGGTCGTCAGCGGGTACCCGCCTCGGCGCGTGCGTAGAACGCGGCGAGTTCGTCGGGGTTCTTGGTGTAGACGTCGATCTTGACCACCAGCCCGTCCTCGACCTGGTGCAGCTCGACCATGGTCAGCGGGAACTCCTCGCCCGTGGTGTGCGCGGTGAGCGTTCCGGTGAGGGTTCCGACGACGCCGGCCGGGCCCTCGAACACCTCGGCGGCGGTGATGGCGACCTCGGCGTACCCCATCATCGCGCCCAGGATCGACTGCACGAACACCTCGCGGCCCTGGTGGACACCGCCGTAGGGGAGCTGGTTCGGCTCGTCGACGATCACCTCGGGGGCGAGCCTGGCGAGAACACCCGGCACGTCGCCCGTGCTCAGCGCGGCGTACAGCCCTCGCACGACGTCCGCGGGGCTCTGCGTCGTGGTCTCGGTCTGGTTGCTCATGTCGTGTGCCGTCCCCTTCGGGCTTGTCCGACCCAGGTCCTCGTACGGGACCGGGTACCGGACGGTCGGCCGACCGGGTGCGTCCGCGTTCCGGCCGGGCCCCGCAGGACCGGGGCAGGCACTATGCAACGGGATACGGCCGGGGCGGGGGAGTCCGTGCGGTGAGGGGTACTGGCAGGGTCCCCGTCCGGGACGCCGCGCACCTGCCCCGTCCGCATGCGCGTCCGGCACGCGGCCGGAACGCGATGGGTGCCTTCCAGGTGGGGCCGGCCCGGCCCCGGAGTGTCGGCCGTCAGGGGGGCTTCGGCGGGCGACGGACGGGGACCGGCCTACCGGCTCACAGCTCGTACACGGGAATCTCGGTGTGCGCGGTGATCCACCGCGTGGTCGTGTAGGCGTCGATGTTCGCGGCCGGTCCGCCGAACCGGGTCGGTGTCCCGGAGTCGCGCATGCCGCCCATGGGCGCGTTGGCGGCGTCGTTGACCGGCTGGTCGTTGATGTGGGCGCAGCCGGTCGGAATGCGTTCGGCCAGTCGCAGGCCCCGCCCGATGTCCCGGGTGAGGATGCCGAGCGAGAGGCCGTAGGAGCTGCCGCAGGCCAGTTCGACCGCCTTCTCCTCGTTGTCGAAGGACGTGACGGAGGCGACGGGACCGAACACCTCGTTGTCGTAGCACGGCGTCCCCGGACCGGCCTCGGCGAGCACGGTGGGCGCGTAGCACAGGCCGTCGTAGCGTCCGCCGGTCGTCAGGCGCGCGCCCGCGGCGACGCTGTCGGTGACGATGGCGTGCACCTTGTCGCGCTGCCGTTCGTCGATGAGCGGGCCGAGCGCGACGTCCTCACGTGCCGGGTCGCCCACCGACAGGGCCGAGGCGCGCCGGGTGAGGAGTTCGACGAAGTCGTCGTAGAGCGAGGTGTGGACCAGATGCCGTCCGCTGGCCATGCACACCTGGCCCTGGGAGAAGAAGGTGCCGTGCAGGGCGGCACCGACGGCCCGTTCGAGGTCGGTGTCGGCGAGGACCATCAGGGCCGAGTTCCCGCCCAGTTCGAGGTGCTGGTGCAGGAACCGGCCGCCGGCCTGTTCGCCGATGACGCGGCCCGCCGCCGTCGATCCGGTGAACGACACCGCCTGCACCCGCGGATCGCTCACCAGCGCCGCGCCGGCGCGGGCGTCGCCCGGCACCACGCTCAGCACCCCGCTGGGCAGGCCGGCCAGTTCGAAGATCCTGGCCAGGACGACACCGCCGGACACCGGGGTGCGGGGGTCGGGTTTGAGTACCACGGCGTTGCCGAGGGCCAGCGCGGGCGCGACCGAGCGGATGGCCAGTTTCAGGGGCGCGTTGAACGGGGTGATGACGGCGACCACGCCCACGGGAACGCGCCGCGCCATGCTCAGCAGGGCCCGGTCGGTGGGCAGGAGTTCGCCGTTCGGCAGCGTCGGCAGCGCCGCGGCCTCACGGCACTCCTCGACCGCGCCGCGTACTTCGTAGGCCGCCTTGCGCCGGGTCGCCCCCGTCTCCTGGATCAGCCAGGACCGGATCTCGTCGCCGTGCTCGTCCCAGAGCGACGCCGCGCGCAGCAGCACCTCGGCCCGTTCCGCGGGGGGTGCCGCCGCCCAGGCCCGCTGGGCCTCGCTCGCGGTGCGGACAATCGGTCCGATGTCCTCGGCACCGGCCAGGCCGGCCGTGACCAGCCGTCGGCCGGTGGCCGGGGCGAGCACGTCGGTCGTGCCCGCGCCGAGTCGCCAACTGCCGTCGTAGATACGGCCCTGCCAGGTGTCGGCGGATAGGAGTGTCATCAGGAATCCCTTCGCATAGGGAGGTCTCTTTGTCGGCGGTGGCCGCCTGGAGGGCACCGCCGGGGCCGGGCCGCGCGCCCGCGGACCCCGTGGTGCGGGACGGCGCCGGGTCACCGGTCGGGTGGGTCCAGGACAGCTCACCGGCCGGGTCGGTCCAGGCCAGGTCAGCGGCCGGGTCGGTCCAGGCCAGGTCAGCGGCGCTGGGTGGGTCCACGCCAGGCAGGTCACCGGCCGGGTGGGTCCAGCACCTCGAAGTACCCCTGGTCGTTGAGGATGCGGCGCGGGGCGTCGGGGTGGGTGGCGTCGAGTTGGCGCATCTTCTCCAGGAAGGCCGGATCGGCGTTGTCGCCCGCGCTGACGGACATGTCCTGGCCCAGCCAGGCGGGCAGGGCCGCGAAACGGTGGGTGGTCTGCGTTTCGAGGTACCAGGTGATGTGCACGACCGCGCCGGTCTCCTCGTACCAGGCGGTGGTTTCGACGCCGGGTGCCACCCGCTGGTAGTCGAACAGCTGGGTGGCGTGCCGCCCGGTGTGCGGGCCCTGCGCCAGGGTGTACTCGACGCGGTCGGCGCGGATCTGGAACGGGTCGAAGACCCAGTCCCCGCTCTGGTGCCAGCGGATGGTCCTGCCGAGGATCGTTGCGATCATGGCTCTGCTCTCCTTCTCGGTTTCTCCGTCGAGTCGCTGGGAGCGGCTGGTGACGTGCCGCGGTCGGCGCGGAACCGCCCTGGTGACAGGGGGCGTCCGGGTGCCGTTGTGTCCTTGCGGACGGGTGTCCCGCCCGGCGGGGTGTCGGTGGCGAGCGCGAGGTGCGGTCATGGTCCGGCCGGTGCCGGGGTGCCGGCCGGCGGCCGTCCGGATCCGCGGGCGGCGGCGTCCTGCGCCGTCACCATCAGGCGGAGGCGTCCTGCGCCGTCACCATCAGTGCGTCCGCGACACAGGCGCCGTGGGGGCCGGCGATCACGGGGTTCAGATCGATCTCGCTCACCTCCGGGTGGGTGATGACGAACTCGCCGACGGCGGACGCGATCTCGGCGACCGCCGTGACGTCGACCGGATCGGCGCCGCGGGCGCCGGTCAGCAACGCGGCGCCCTTGAGGCGCAGCAGTTCGACGGCGATGTCGTCCGCGCACAGGTCCGGCGGCAGCAGTCTGACGTCGTGCAGGGTCTCGATCCACACGCCGCCCAGCCCGACCAGCAGCACCGGGCCCCAGGCGGGGTCGCGGCGCGCACCGATCACGAGTTCCACGCCCGGTGCGGCCATCGACTCGACGAGGACACCGTCCAGGGGGAGCGTGGCGTGCCGGGCGGTCACCGCGCCGCGCACCCGTTCGTATCCCTGGCGGACGGCCGTGGGATCGCCGAGCCCCAGTACCACCGCGCCGAGATCGCTCTTGTGCGTCAACGCGGCCGACTGTGCCTTGACCGCCACCGGACAGCCCAGGGCGTCGGCGATGGCGACGGCCTCCTCGGCCGAGCCGGCCAGGCTGCCGTCCGGGACCGGAACCCCGATCGCGCGCAGCAGTGCCTTGGTCCGCCATTCGGCCTGCGGTCCGGGCGGCAGTTCGAGCGGGTCCGCCCGGCGCCCCACCGCGCGGCGGCGGCGCCGAGCGGCGTCGGCGACCTCCCGCAGCCGGGCCAACGCCCGCAACGAGCGCTCGGGAGAGCGGCTGAGCACGGCACCGCTGCGGTGTGCGAGGTCGACGACGTCCGGCCAGAGCGGCCGGTCCTCCTCGGCCACGCTGAAAATGGCCGGGATACGGCGCTCGCGGGTCGTCTCGGCGATGAAGCCCGCGAGGGCCGAGTGCATCGACGCCTGGTTGAGGTACGGCAGGTTGAGCAGCAGGCTGCCCGTGGCAGGATCGTCGACCACCGCCCGGATCGCGGCGGGCACCACCTTGTCGTCCACGGCGAGGCTGGTCCCGAGGTCCAGCGGATTGCGCGGCGTCAGGTAGTCCGGCGCCTGCTCGGCCAAGGCGGTACGGGTCGGTTCGGACAGTTCGGCCAGCGGCAGGCCGAGGTCGTCCGCGTAGTCCTGGAGGAGGACGCCCACGGCTCCGGAGCCGTTGACCGACATCAGTCCGGCGTCACTCAACTCGGGTTCGAGCCGCAGGAGTTCGGTCACGTCGATGAACTCTTCGAGGGTCTGGGCCACCACCCCGCCGGCGTCGGTCAGGACGGTGCTGATCAGTGCGTGGTCTCCGCTCAGGGCGCCCGTGTGGGACTGTGCGGCGGCCTGGGACGCCTCGCTCCGGCCGGGGTGGAGCACGACGACCGACTTGCCCGCGGCGCGGGCCGCGGCCACGGCGGCGACGAAGCGGTCCGGCCGGCGAATCTGCTCGGCGTAGACGGCGACGGTGCCGATCAGGGGTTCGTGGCGGAAGAAGGTGACGAAGTCGGCCAGGTCCAGGTCGGCCTCGTTGCCCGTGGTCAGGGAGTAGGCGATCGGCACGCCCCGCTGCATCAGCGAGCCGATCACGTGGGTGGCCAGCGAGCCGCTCTGCGCGGCGACCGCCACCGCCGGGCCGCGGTCACGCGGCATCGGCTGTTGCGTGGCCATCGGTGTCATCTTGATGTGGACACCGTCGAGGTAGTTGAAGAAGCCGAGACAGTTCGGTCCGAGGAGCCGGATGCCGCTCGCCCGCGTCGCCTCGGCCAACTGCCGTTGTGCCGCCCGGCCCGCCGGCCCCGCCTCGGCGAACCCCGAGGCGAAGCACACCGCGGCCGTGGCGCGGCCGGCCAGTTCCGTGATGCTGCCGGGCAGGGCCTTCGCCGGCACCGCGAGGACGGCGAGGTCGACCGGTTCGGGCAGCGTGTCCGTCCCGGCCAGCACGGGTCGTCCCGCCAGCTCGCCGGCCCGCCGGCCGACCAGGTGGAGCCGGCCTTCGTACCCGTTGTCGAGCAGGTTGTGCACCACGGCGCGCGACACGGACGGCCCGGGCCGGGTCGACACTCCGATGACCGCGATCGACGCCGGGTTGACCATCCTGGCGATCGGCGACCTGTCCTCGTCCCGCGAGGCGTCGGCGGCCGGGGGTGTGCTTGCCGGGCGGGCCGGGTCCGGGTCGGCGTGCGAGGCGGTCATCGTCCGTGGCCCTCGGGCTCGGCCGCCGGGCGGCTGTACGCCTGTAGGCCCGGCTTGATCGACTTCTCGTCCAGGAACTGGGTCAGTCCGCGGGCCCGTCCCTGTTCCGGGTCGGTGTTGACCGCCGCCGCGAGCTTGGTGTTGATGTAGTCCTCGGCCTCCGTCCAGCCCATCGACCTGATGTGCCGCACGGCTTCCTTGGTGCCGCGTACGACCGTCGGGTTCTTCGACTTCAGCAGCTCCGCGATCTCGATCACCCGCTCGCGCAGCCGGGCGGCCGGTACCGCCTGCGTCACCAGGCGCATCTCGGCGGCCTTGCGGCCGTCGAAGGTCTCGCCGGTCATGCCGTAGTAGAGGGCGTCGCGCAGGCTCATGGTGTGCACGATCGCCTGGGGCACGTTACCGCCCGGAATGATGCCCCAGTTGACTTCCGACAGTCCGAACGTCGCGTCCTCGGCGGCGACGGCGATGTCGCACGACACCAGGGGTGTGAACCCGCCGCCGAAGCAGTAGCCGTTCACCATCGCAATGGTCGGCTTCGGGAATCCGCGTAGGCGGGGGCCCTGCCACAGGTAGGCGGTGCGACGGCGGATCTCCTGCTGGACCCGCGGCAGCGCGTCGACCTCACGGAAGTACTCCTTGAGGTCCATGCCCGCCGTGAAGGAATTGCCCGCGCCCGTGAGGACCAGTACCTGACACCGGTCGTCGACGGCAACGGCGTCCAGGACCTCGACCATCTCGTCGTTGAGGGTCGGGCTCATGGCATTCCGCTTGTCGGGGCGATTCAGTACAACCCATGCTATACCGGACTGCTCGGTCGCGATCACGGTCTTCCAGTCGCCGAGCGGCCGGCCACCCGGCTCCGCGGCAGGCGGTCCCGCCGGGTCCGGCGCACCGGAAAGCGAACTCGTCACCATCCTGATTTCCTCCCTCGTCCGACACGTCCTTTTTCACTTGCTTCACTTGCAAACGTTAGGCACCTTTGTGTCGACCGTCAAGACTATGTTGAATGTCGTCGGTCATGGTGCCGCTGGGCCCGGCCGTTGACGTCGGCCGGGCCAGGGCCGGGCGACAGAACAGCAGGTGGGAGCGGGTTGGAGGGGGCGCGGGCCGCCGCACCTGCCGGGGTGCGGCGGTCTCGGCGCGCGGGGCGTCGGCGAAGGAGTGCACCCCGGCCGCCCGGCCCACGGGGGCCCGCGGCGACGACGGTGACGACGACGGCCACGACGGCCACGACGGCCACGACGGCCACGACGGCAAAGGCGAAGGAACCGGGACAGATCATCGGGTGACGGGCGTTGGATTACTATCGATGGCGTGTCCCGTGCGCTGCGCCCGTCTGACGACCCCGAGAATCCGGCCGAGCTGGCCCGGGCCCACCGCCCCCAGTTCCTCGCGCTCATGCTGCTGGGATTCACCGTCTACCAGCGGCCTTTGGCGATGGCGACGAGTTCGGTCATCGGCGTCCTGGCCGACTTCGACATCTCCAGCCACGCGGTGCGCGCGACACTCAACCGCATGACCGACCGCGGCCTGCTGACCCGGGTCAAGCGCAGTCGCGAAGTGTTCTACGCGCTCACCGCGCACGGATCCGCCGTCCTGGCCGACGGCCATGCCGCCGCCCATGAGCCGCCCGACCGGCAGTGGGACGGGTCCTGGACGGTCCTGGGGTTCACGGTGCCCGAGGACCAGAGGGCCGTGCGCCATCAACTGCGCTCACGGCTGACCTGGCGGGGCTTCGGCCTCCTGCGCAACGGCATGTGGATCGCGCCGGGTCAGGTCGATGTGGAGGAACTGCTCTCCGACCTGCGGATCGACCCGGCCATCCGGGCCTTCGCGGCCACGCCGGTCCCGCCGACCGACAACACGCAGCTCATCAACGACGCTTTCGATCTTGAGGCGATCGCGTCCAGGTACCGGACGTTCATCGCCCGGTGGGAGAAACCCGACCCGGCCGACGCCGCGGGAGCGAGCACACTCACCCGCATACTGCTGCTCCAGAGCGAGTGGGCCCAGATCGCCCGTGCGGACCCGCGGTTGCCCGTCTCGCACCTGCCGTCGGACTGGCCGGCGCTATCGGCCTTCCGCCTGTACCACGAGTTGCACGACGCCTTGGAACCGCAGGCCAGACAGGAGTGCGCGAGCCGTACCCGGCTGATCGACACCGGTCCTGGGCCCGTCGGGTGACATCGGCTTCGGCCGCCGTCACCGGACCACCGGACAGGGGCACCCCTGCCACCAGTCGTACGCACGCACCCGACGAGCACGCCCCGCCCCGCCCCGTCGTACGGCCGCCACCGTCACGTGTTCAGAAGTCCGCCGGACCGATGGAGAGATACGTGGCGGTATCCTCGCGCATGCGGCCCGCCAGGAAGGACGCCTCGCCCGGCAGCCGGTCCAAACAGTGGCGTGCGAGCGCCAGCCTGGTGCTCGGGCGCGTGCCCGTCTCCCGCCCCTGCGCGGACGCGGCGGCTTCACCGACGGCACGGGTGATGCGCAGCGCCATCCAGCCGAGGACGACCGCACCGAACAGGTGCAGGTAGTCCACGGCCGCCGAGTCGGCCCGAGCGGGTTCCTCCGCCGCGGCGCGGCCGATCCAGTCCGTCGCGTCGGTCAACTCCCGCAGCGCCGACTCCAGTTGCCTTCCGGCCGCCGCGTCCGTCCGGGGATCCGCCGCGTCGGCCGCGATCCGGGCGAAGAGGTCGGCGACCGTGCGGCCGTCGTCCAGGCGCAGCTTGCGCTTGACGAGATCGGCGGCCTGGACGGGCGGCCGATGAACCGGCGGATCAATGGTCGTCGTGGTGTGCAAACCCTTTCCCCGGAAGCTGCGAGCAGGCTCCTCCACACCTGGAACGCCGGGCTTTGTAAATCGCCTGGAGTTACCGACACCAATGCTCTGTTCAGCGAAGTTGCTCGACCGACTGTTGCCAGCCGTTCCCCGGCCGTGTACAGATGAGGGCGTAGAAAGCGCGTTCATACAGGTCGCCGTTCCGGTGGCGAGCGTCGAGGGTGTCCCGGCGCACGGGCACCCGAGGTGGACCGAATGGCCACTAAGTACTTTTACCTCCGAGGGCGTAAGAGAGGGCCATGCGTAGATCGAGCCAACTCGTCCTGACGGACGAGGACTTCGCCGAACTCGGTGCGTGGGCGGAGGGCAGGAAGGACCGGGTTGTCCGGCTCGGAATCGTGCACGACGCGGCGGCGGGCCTGTCTGTCTCGCAGAGCGCCCGCAGACTCGGCGTTTCACGCCCGACGGTGACGGCCTGGCGGCGGCGTTATGCCGCGCACGGCCTGGCCGGGCTGGAACACCGGCCGCGCAGCGGACGCCCGGCGCGTATCGACGAGGCCGACGTCATCGCCGCGACGCTGGCCGGTCCGCCCGCGCCCCGGCGCACCTGGTCGGCCCGCGCGCTCGCCGACCACCTGGGGCTCTCGCACACCGCGCTGGGCAAGGTGTGGCAGCGCTGGCGGATCCGGCCCGGTGCCGGTGACGTGTCCCTGCTGCTGCCGGTCGACCCGCCCCTGCCATGCAGGCGCGCGGAGTTGCTCGCGGCGGGGTCGGCGGCGAAGGGCGCGGCCTTCGTGGTGATCGCCGAAGCCGTGCCCACGGGTCAGCCGCGGTTCGGCGGCGCGACGGCCGAGGAGCGGCAGATGCGCTACGCGGCACTGACCGCCGTCATGCGCCGGACCCAGCCCGGCGACGCGGACCAGGCCGCGGGGCCGCCGCCCGGCACCGGCGCACCGTCAGCAGGGCCGCACGGGACGGCCGGGCCCGCGGGGGCCCTCGTCCCGGCGTTGCCGCCGTCGGTCGCCGTGCACTGGGCCGCACGCCGGCTGCACCTCATCACCTGGGGCGACGCGCCGGTTCCCGCCGGGCTGCCGGTGGGCGTGCGGCAGCACACCGCGCCTGCCGCCATGAGTTGGGTCGCGACGATCTGTCTGATGGCGCAGCTCGAACTCCAGCACCAGCCGCACGCGGCACGCATAGCCCTGGACTCGCTGGCCGACGCGGCCCGGGAGTTGTCCAAGGCGCCGCCGGGCGCGCCGTTCCGGTGGGTGCGCGAGGCCCGGCGGGAGGCGCCGGCCGGCCGGCGTCCCGTGCACCGCGCGTTCGACCAGATGGCGTTGGGCTCCTTCAACGAGAAGCTGGTGATCGAGTCCGTCCGGGTCAACAGGTCCCTGAGCCGGGTCGAGATCGCGGAGCGCACCGGGCTGACCCCGCAGGCGGTCTCCCGGATCACCCGCAACCTGCTCACCACCGGCTTCCTGCTGGAGGAACCGCGCCGCACGACGGGCAAGGGCAAGCCACGGATACCGCTGATGCTGCGGCCGGACGCGGCCTGCGCCATCGGCATCCACGTCGACCCCGAGAAGATCACCCTTGTCCTGGTGGACCTGTGCGGCAGCGTACGGGCCAGACGGTCGCTGGACATCACGGAGCGGAGCGACCCGCACTCGTGCCTGGAGTGGATGAAGACGGCGACGGCACAGACCATCGACACGGCGGGCCCGATCGGGGCGAAGCTCCTCGGCGTCGGGATCGCCGCGCCGGGTCCGCTGGACGTGCACGCGGGGGTCCTCCTCGACCCGCCGCTGTGGGCGGGCTGGGGCGAGGTTCCGCTGCGTACCGAGCTGAGCCGGATGCTGAACCTCCCCGTGCTCCTGGAGAAGGACGCGACGGCGGCCACCATCGGCGAGCAGTGGCTCGGCGCCGGGGAGAGCGCGACCGACTTCGTCTACCTCTATCTCGGAGCGGGGGCGGGCAGCGGGGCGTTCCTCAACGGGGACGTGTACCGCGGCGCGTCCGGCAACGCCGGTGAGTTCGGCGAGCTGACCGCCTACGCCCTCAAGCGGGTGACACCCGACGGCGGCCCGGAGATGGTGCCCGAATGCGCCCCGATGTCCGCGGTGGTCGCGCGGGCCCTGGCGGCGGGGCTCCCCCTGCCGGACGGTGCGGCCAGGTACGACGCGGTGTGCCGGGCGGCGGCGCAGGGCGACGCCCGCGCCGTCGGCGCGATCCGCGACGTGGCGGGGATCGTGGCCCGGGGCGCGGTCGCCATGACGGATCTGTACGACACCGACCTGATGATCGTCGGCGGTCCCGCGGTCCCGCCCCAAGTCGCCGAGCTGTACCTGTCGGAGATCTCCGCGGCCGTGAACCGCTTCCCGATGGCCCGCCGGGTCCGCACCGTACGGGTGACGTACTCGACGCTCAGTGCCTCCGCGGCCGCCGTGGGCGCCGCGGCGGGCGTCTTCCACACGACCCTCGCCCCACGTCTGCGCACACACAGCGGCGCACCCGCTCCGGCCCGCCCCGCCACGACGGCCGGGGCCCCGCGCCGGCCGCTGACGACCACACCGTTCACCACTGTCTTTCACCCCACCCCGACGAGGGAGACGACGCGATGACTTCGCCGCGCCCCATGCCCGCAACGCCCGCCGCCCCGCCCTCGGAACCCGACGGCGAACCGGGCCGTCCGCGCCTGACCCGGCTGTTCCCGCCGTCGTCGGTCGCCGCCCGCATGCCCCGGATCGGACAGTGGAGTCCCGTACCGCCGTCGGCGGACCCCCGGTGGCGGGCGGTCGGCCAGGGGCCGCGGCAGCGGGTCCTGGCCCAGGCCACGGCCTCGCTCGGCCGGCCCTGGCCCGCTCTTCCCGCCTCGTTGTTCGCCCGGTTCGCCCGCGACGGCGACCGCTCCGAGTACCAGGCCGGGTCCTTCGCGCGGCGCGCGCGGCTCGGGTGGGCCGCGCTGGCCGACGAGGAGGACCGCAAGGACGCGTTCGCCGACGAGGTGATGGACGGCGTATGGGCCCTGTGCGAGGAGACGACGTGGTCCCTGCCCGCCCACGACTTCCGGGTCCTCGGCCCGCAGCACGGGCTGCTGCCCGACCCCGACCGGCCCACCCTGGACCTCGGTGCCTCGGGGACGGCCGTCCTGCTCGCCCTCACGGACGCCATCGCGGGCGACGAACTGGACCGGCGTGATCCGCTGGTGCGCCGCCGGCTGCGCCGGGAGGTCTCCGCGCGCGTCCTGCGGCCGTATCTGGAGCGGGACGAATGGGGCTGGTACGACGGCACGACAGCCAAGCTCAACAACTGGAACCCGTGGATCCACTCCGAGTTGCTGCTGGCCACCGCGCTGACCGAGGAGTCCGACCAGCGCCGTACCGCCCTGGTGTGCCGCATCGTCCAGGGACTGGAGAACTATCTCCGCGCGCACCCGCGGGACGGCGGCTGCGACGAAGGGCCGCACTACTGGTGGCGCGCGGGCGCCAGCCTCTTCGAGTGTCTGGAGACCCTCACCTCGCTGCTGGGCACCGACGACGGCGTCTTCCGCCATCCGCTGATCCGCGCCATGGCCCGGTATCCCGTGGCCACCTGGATCGGCGACGGATGGGCCGTCAACTTCGCGGACGGCCCGGCCCGGCCGCGCGAGACGACGCCCGCGCTGCTGTACCGGTACGGCCGCCGCACCGGTCAGCCGGAGGTCAGCGCGCACGCCCGCGCGCTGCGCGCGGACGCCGACGCGGCGCTCCCGGCGTCCGGTGCGCCGTTCGACCTGCGGCGCGTCGCGGACGCCCTGCTGGACACCGACTGGCACGCGGAACCGTCCGCGCAGTCCCCGCTGCCCGAGCACACCTGGCTGCCGGACACCGAGGTCCTGGTCTCCCGCGCGCGTCCGGGCACCTCGCGGGGCCTGCTGGTGGCGGCCAAGGGCGGCCACAACGACGAGAGCCACAACCACAACGACGTCGGTACCTTCATCGTCGCCCTCGACGCCCGCCCGCTGCTCATCGACGCCGGAGTGGGCACCTATCGCAAGGAGACGTTCAACGCGGAGCGTTACGGAATCTGGTCGATGACCAGCGAGTACCACAACGTGCCGCGCGTCGACGGCATCGGCCAGCAGCCGGGGTCCCGCTTCCGGGCCGTGTCCGTCGCGGCCCGCCACAGCACCGCTACGGACGAGCTGACCTGTGACATCGCCCCGGCCTACCCGCCGCAGGCCGGTCTGCGGCACTGGGTGCGCACCGTCCGGCTGGTGCGCGGCACCGAGGAACGCGTGGAGATCGACGACAGCTGGCAGTGCCGCACCCCGCCCGGCTCTCTGGTCCTGCACCTGCTCGTCGGCGGCAGCCTGACGGTCGGCCCGGAGGGCGGTGCCGTCGTCACCCCGCCGGACGGACGCGGACTCCACCTGCGCTGGGACTCCTCCGCGTTCACCGCCGAGACGGAGACCGTCCCGCTCACCGACCCCGCGTTCACCAGGGTGTGGGGGCCCGCGGTCCACCGCCTGCTCCTCACCGCCCGCCGGCCCGCGGCCGAGGGCCGGCACCGGCTGACGGCACAGCCACTGCCTTCCTGACGAACAGTCGATACGCATTACCGTCGCGCGCCGCGGACCGTCCCGCTGTCCGGCGGCGCGCGCGGCAAAAGAACTGTCCCGGACTGTAAAAGTAATTACGCCCCGCCCACCCGGTGAGGAACGGCGGCCCTGGGACGTCGCACGACGCCGTCAGGCCGCGGACGCCGCCAGTTCACACCCCTGAAACGTCGGTGTCCCTGGAAGAAAACAACGTTTCCAGTCAACGGCACATGCGGGCCGGGCAGTCCGAAAGTATTGACGTGACGCGGCCCGCTCCATTTGCTTGCTCCGGGAACCGGCACCCCGGCCCGGCACATGTTCTGCGCCGGCCGGAGAAGCGCCGGGCCGGTGGTCCTCGTACCGGGGATCGCTCCTGCCGTACCGCCGCACGTCCGTCGACTCCGTTCCCCCACAGAGGAGTTCCTCATGCAAGCGCAGTTGTCCAGACGCTCAGCGATCGTCGGTGGCGCCCTCGTCGCCGCCGGACTGCTACTGAACGGCACCCCCGCCTCGGCAGCCGTCCCCGGCGAGTCCAACGGAGGGGTGCGCGTCATGCCGCTCGGCGACTCCATCACCGACGGATTCACCCCCTACCCCGGGGGCTACCGGGTCAGACTCTGGCAACTCCTGGCCGCCGGCGGCTACACGGTCGACTTCGTCGGATCCATGACCAACGGCCCGGCCGAACTCGGCGACCACGACCACGAGGGTCACTCCGGCTGGCGCATCGACCAGCTCGACGCGAACATCGACACGTGGCTCGCCCAGAGCGACCCCCGCACCGTCATGCTGCTCATCGGCACGAACGACCTGAACCAGAACTACGACATCGCGAACGCGCCCCGACGCCTCTCCGGGCTGATCGACCACATCCGGACGGCGAAGCCGCGCAGCGAACTGTTCGTGGCCACCGTCCCGCCGCAGTCCAACGCCACCCTCGAAAGCCGGGTCAAGGCGTACAACGCCCAGATTCCCTCGGTGGTGTCCTCGAAGGGACCCCAGGTCCATCTGGTGAAGATGTACGACGCGCTCACCACCGCCGACCTCGCGGACGGCATCCACCCCACCAAGGCCGGCTACGACAAGATGGCCGCCGTCTGGTACGCCGCCCTCCGCGCGGTGCCCTCCGCGCTCACCCCGCTCCGGACGAGGCACACGACGGCGCGCTGAGCACCGCACGCTTCCCGGCATCCGACGGCCCCGGCCTGCCCTGACATCAGGCCGGCGGCCCGGATCCGACCGCATCCGCCGGGCCCCTCCCCGACCGCCCGGTCCGATCAGACAGAGGACTCGCATGAGCGAACGAAACCACTCCCGACGGACATTCCTGCGTGGTGCGGGCGCCGTAGGCGTCGGCGCGGCGGTGTGGGCCGGGGCGGGCAGCCTCTCCCAGGCCGACGCGGAGCCCGCCGCCACCCCCGCCTCCCGACATGCGGCGGCGGCCGGGGTGAAGGGCAAGGTCTACGTCGGCTACCAGGGCTGGTTCGCCTGCACCGGTGACAACTCCCCCATCAACAAGTGGACGCACTGGGCCGCGGGCACCGCACCGTCCCCGGGCAACCAGACGTTCGAGCTGTACCCGGACATCTCGCTCTACCCGGCGTCGGGCCTGTACCAGACGGGTTATGCGAATCTCGGCAACGGCAAGGCGGCCAAGTTGTTCAGCTCGTACTCGACCGCCGTGGTCGACCAGCACTTCAAGTGGATGCAGCAGTACGGCATCGACGGCGCCGCCCTCCAGCGTTTCGGCAGCGACATCGTCGCCACCGGCCAGCCGCGCCTCCAGCAGCGCAACGACATCCAGTCGAAGGCACGGGACGCCGCGCAGAAGTACGGCCGGGGCTTCTACATCGAGTACGACATCAGCGGCCTCAGCGACACCAACCTCGTCACGACGATCCAGAACGACTGGACGAACACCATCACCGGGTCCCTGGGACTGACCAACTCGGCGTCGTACACACGCGAGGGCGGCAAGCCCGTGGTCCACCTGTGGGGCCTCGGCGTGACCAACCGGCCCGGCACCGTGGACGGTTGCCTGGAACTCATCAACTGGTTCAAGAGCAAGGGCTGCTACGTCATCGGCGGTGTGCCGCGCGGCTGGCGCACCGACTCCAACGCCAAGCCCGGCTTCGGCCCCGTGTACGCGGCGCTCGACATGGTCTCCCCGTGGAACGTCGGCAACCCCACCGTCGACCAGCAGCTGTTCAACGACGACATGGCCAAGCTCAAGGCGAACGGGCAGGCGTACCAGCCGGTCATCTACCCGGGCTTCGCCTGGTCCAACTGGAAGGCCGGATCCCCGAAGAACGAGATCCCGCGCAAGGCGGGGAACTTCATGTGGCAGCAGGCCGTCGCCGCCGCCCGCTGCGGCACCACCTCCGCCTTCATCGCGATGTTCGACGAGTACGACGAGGCCACCGCCATCGCACCGGCCGCCACGGACGCCTCGCAGATTCCCGCCAACCAGTACTTCCTGACCCTCGACGCCGACGGCACCCACGTCTCGTCCAACTTCTACCTGCGCCTGGCCGGCGCGGCCACCAAGATGATCAACGGCTCCTCCCCCATCAGCACCACCGTTCCGATCCCGCCGGTCGGCTGATCCCCGGAACCGGACGGAACGCACTACGGAACGCACCGGCGAGCGGAGAGAGCGCGCCGGCTGAGGCGGACCGCCTGAGCGGCGGCCGGGGGGCGGCGGTGGTCTCCACCGCCGCCCCCCGGCGTGCCGACATCGCCCCTCGGAGTGCCGAAGTCCGGGACCGTCACCGGGTTTCCCGGCACGGGCCGAGGCTCAGGGGCTCAGGGGCTCAGGACGACTTTGCCGGTGACAGTGCCGGGCTCCGCCAGGCGCAGCGCCTCGGCGGCCCTGGCCAGCGGCAGGCGCGCGGCGACGCGGGCGGCGGCGACACAGCGGCGGAGGGCGGCAAAGACCTCGGCGAGGTCGGTGTGCCGCCGGGCCCGGTCCTCACGGAGTCTGCAACCGGCCCAGTTGGTGTGGGAGCGGGCACGGCGACCCCTGGGCAGGGTGTTGTTCCAGATCGAGGTGCGGGCGAGAACCTCCGGTACGGGCCGTCGCTCGGAACCGGTGTCGTCGCGGGTGAGGGCGCTGCCGTGGGCGACGAGGACGGTCTCGCCCTCGGCCGCGGTCCGGCCGTCGGGGACCTCGGCCACGCCCTTGGTGTCGACGAGCACCTGTCCGCCGCGACCGCGGGCCTTGTCCAGCGCGGCCACCCGCCGTCCGACCGGTCTGGAGTCCGGCGCGATCAGGTGCCGGACCTCCAGGTCCTCCAGGTCCTCCGGGGCCACGACGCCGCGCAGAGCGGCCTGGACCAGGGGATGGCTGCTCACCGCCACCCTCCCTTCATTAGCATTCCTTGCGTGCGTTAGAAGTTGTAACACACTGCTCCGCGATGGTCAATCGCTCTCGTTACACCCTCTAACGGGGCTTGGCAAAAGGTCCGCTCATGGCTGCCATCACACACCGCCCAGTGGATCCGCAGACGGAGAGGCCGGAGCTGACAAGTGAACACCGACCATACGAAGAAGAGTTGGACACCGAGCCCGGGGGACCGTGCCCGATGCCCGATGCCCCACCAGATGATCACGCGTCGCGCGCGCCGCTTCCGGGATCGCCCAGCTGGTTGCCGAGCCACCGGGAGCCGTCACCTCCGGTCCGGTCGTGGTCGGTGGAGACGCTCAGGTACCGCCACTTCTCGTCCTCCTCCAGACGACTGGCCCAGGCCGCGCGGCCGTAGGCGTAGGAATCCGAGCCCAGGAGCAGGCGCAAGGGGGGTTCGTCGAGGCCGGCGACGGTGAGAACGGCCCGGGCGACCTTGGCCGCGTCGCCGTTCGCCTCCTGGGCGAAGTTCTTCATCGCCTCCGCGGCGGCGCCGACGGTGCTCCGGTACGGCTCGCTGATGGGCGGGGTGTGCATGGAAGCCCCCGCCCAGTCGGTGCGCATACCGCCCGGCTCCAGGACGGTGACCTTGATGCCCAACGGGGCGACCTCCGCGGCGAGGACCTCGGAGAAGCCGCCCACAGCCCACTTGGCGGACTGGTAGGCGGTCATGCCGGGACTGGCGATGCGGCCCCCGAGGGAGGAGATCTGGATGATGTGGCCGCCGCCCTGGCGGCGCAGCACGGGCACGGCGGCCCGGCTGAGGTACACGGTGCCGTAGAAGTTCGTGTCGATCTGCCGGCGGAACGCCTCCAGGGTCGTGTCCTCCAAGGAGGCGCGATCACCCTGGCCGGCGTTGTTGACCACGACGTCCAGCCGTCCGAAGGCGTCGACGGCCTCGGCGACGACCCGTTCGGCGGCGTCGGCGTCGGTCACGTCCAGCCGGGCTGTGCGGACCCGGTCGCCGTGGGCGGCGACCAGGTCGTCCAAGGTGCGCGGGTCGCGGGCGGTGGCCATCACCCGGTGCCCGGCGGCAAGAGCGGCGGTGACGATCTCACGGCCGAGACCTCGGGAGGAACCGGTGACGAGGAAAACCTTCGGCATGGGGCGGACTCCGTCTTCAGGAGATGTGCGCGGAGATGCGCGCGATGGAGCATGCGCGTGTGCGGTACGCATGCGTATGTGTGCGTGCGCAGGCGCGACTGCCGGCGTGCGCATGCGCGGGCTGCGCCCGGGCGGACAAGGCCCGGCAGTTAACGCAATTGACTTGCGTTATGGCAACGCTAACACGCCACCCGCCTTTTACGCAGTGCACGTGCGTTACGGTGTCGGTCATGCAGCAACGCCGAGCCCGTTCGCCCGAGGCCAAGCTCCGCCGGACCGAAGACCTGCTCGACGCCGCCCGGACGCTGGCCGCCGCCCGGGGCGGAGTCCGCCACATCACCCTGGCGGCCGTCACCGAGGCCGCCGGCCTGCACTCCTCTGCCGTCCGCCGCTACTTCGACAGCAAGGAGGAACTCCTCCTCGAACTCGCCGAACGCGGCTGGCAGCAGTGGAGCGACATGATCACCGGCCGCCTCGCCGGCGCCCGCGGCCTCACCCCGGAGCAGATCGCGGCCGTCGTGGCCGCCACGCTCGCCGGGCAACCGCTGTTCTGCGATCTGCTCACCCACGTCCCGCTCAGCCTCGAAGGAGACGTCGGCATCGAACGCGCGCGCCGCTACAAGACCAACGCGTTCGCCGCGCACGACACCCTCGTCGAGGCGCTGACCGCCGCGGGCACCATGACCAGCGCACAGGTGGCGGACCTCATCACCGTGGCGCTGGGGCTGACCGCCAACCTCTGGCAGATCTCCCACCCCACGCCCACCCTCGCCGAGCTCTACGCCCAGCACCCCCGCTGGGGACACGTGGCCCTCGACTTCGAACCACGGCTGACCCGGCTGCTCCAGGCCACCGCAACCGGCCTCGTCCCCGCCCACGCATAACCCACCTGTCGCCCGGCGCGCGCCCCGGAACCGGTCACGACCCGGAACCGGTCACGACCCAGGACCTGTGATACCCCAGGACCGGTCACGGCCGAGAGCGTGTCACGACCGGGACCGGCCACGACGGGAGCCGGTCAGTTGGCAAGCGGCGGGCCGTAGAGCTGCGCGGGGTCGCCGGAGAGCGCGGCCTTGACGAAGCGGCTGGGGTCGTCGACCAGCACCTCGATGGCTCCGGCCTGCACACCGTCGAGGCTGGCTCGTGCGACGTCGACCGGGTCGATCTTGGGCGCGTCCTGCCCGGCCATCATGTCGGTGTCCGCCGCGGCCAGGTGCACCCCCTGGACGAGGATCTGCCGGCCGGCGAGTTCCACGCGTACGCCGTTGGTCATGTTCCACTCCGCGGCCTTGGCCACGGAGTAGGAGCCCGACCCTTGGGGGGTGGCGACCCACGACAGCACGGACAGAATGTTCACGATCGCTCCGCCGCCATGGGCGACGAGGTGCGGGGCGAAGGCGCGGATGACCCGGAGCGTGCCGAAGAGGTGTGTCTCCAGGTCCCGCCTGATCTCGTCCAGGTCATCGGTCAGGAGCCCCGCCCGGGTAGCGATGCCGGCGTTGTTGATCAGCAGTGTGACGTCCTGCGCCGCCGCGGCCGCGTCCGTGATCGACTTCTCGTTCAGCAGGTCCAGGTGCAGCGGGGTGACCCGCGGATCGGGGGTGTCGACCAGCTCGGGGCGGCGAGCGGCGGCATAGACCTTCCTGGCCCCGCGGGCCAGCAGCTCGTCGACGAAGTGCCGACCGATCCCGCGGTTGGCTCCGGTGACGAGCGCGGTGGAACCGGCAATGTTCATGATCATTCCTCTCAGCGGGCGGTGCGGATCGCTTCCGCCCCGCGCCGCCTAAGCTAAGAGTTGACGTTGACGTCAAGGGCAAGTCGAGAAGTGCGGCACCACCGGTAAGAGGGGTCACGATGCGGATCGGAGAGCTGGCCGACGAGGCCGGGGTCAGTACGCGTGCTCTGCGCTACTACGAGGAGCAGGGCCTGCTGCATCCCGAGCGCACGAGCAGCGGTCAGCGGGTCTACCCGGAGTCGGCCGTGCGGCGCGTGGAACTCATCCGGCAGCTCTACACGGCCGGTCTCGGCAGTCGCCTGATCGCGGCCTTCCTGCCCGCCGTCGACGCCCGCGAGGTCGGCCCCGAGCTGCTGCAACGTCTGCTCGACGAACGCGCCCGCATCCAGGCGAAGGCCGCCGAACTGCAGGAGGCGGGCCGCCGGCTCGACATGGTGATCGGCCTCGCCACGGACCCGGGCGCCACGTCGTGTCCGGCCTCGCTCGACGAGGCGATGACGCGGGAACCCGCCTCGGCGCGTGGTTGACCTCCGCGCGGCGGGCCTGCGTGGCCAGGAGCACGAGCAGGGGCCCTGTTCGCCGTTCCGTACGAACAGGGCCCCTGCATATGTACCGTCCTGGGGAACCGACATGTGACGTAACACGTGCCGTCCTGGAGAACGGACATGCGTGTGATATGTGTGCCGTGCCGCTGGACCGTCCCGCTGAAGAGATGTGTTCCGTTCTGCTTGAGGGCGAAGGCCCGGATCAGGGTCTGGCTCACGGTGTTTCCGGCGGTGTCCCGCGCGGTCGTACGCAGACTCGCGTACGGGGAACCGGACGGTGCGTCGAGCAGTGCCTGCCGTGCTCGGCCGCCAGCAGGGCCGCGGCGCCCGCGGCATGCGGGGTGGCCATCGAGGTGCCGCTCATCGTCGTGTAGGCGCCCTCGCCGTCCGGCGAGTACTGCGAGCGCGCCGCGAGTATGTCGACGCCGGGCGCGGTCAGGTCGGGCTTGATGGCGTTGTCGCCGACGCGCGGGCCACGGCTGGAGAACGCCGCGAGCTGGTCCACGCCCTTGCCGGGACCGTTCACCGCGCCGACGGTGAGCGCGTCGTCCGCGGCACCCGGTGCGCTGACGGTGTACGGGTCGGGGCCGGAGTTGCCGGCGGCGCTCACGAACAGGGCCCCGGTCTCCGCGCTGAGCCGGTTCACGGCCTGGCTCAGCGGGTCGGTGCCGTTGCTGGGGTTGCCGCCCAGACTCATGCTGATGACCTTGGCGTGCTGGTCGCGGGCGGCCCACTCCATGCCGGCCAGGATCCAGGAGTCCTGGCCGCTGCCGTCGTCGCCCAGAACCTTGCCGATGTGCAGGGAAGCGCCGGGCGCGACGCCCTTCTCCTTGCCGTCGGAGGCGGCGCCGGTACCGGCGACCGTCGAGGCGACGTGCGTGCCGTGGCCGTGCCGGTCGGTGACTTCCTCCCCGGGTACGAAGCTCCGCGTAGCCGCGATCCGCCCCGCGAAGTCGGGGTGCTCGGCGTCGATCCCGGTGTCCAGTACGGCGACGTCCACGCCCTGACCGGTGTCTGCGCCCTGCCAGACCTCGGGGGCGCCGATCTGCGCGGTGGTGTCGGCGAGCGTGGCCTCGGCCTTGCCGTCCAGCCACACCTTGGCGACACCACCGGCCAGTTCCCCGGCCCGTGCCGCGCCGCCGGCCGTCCGCGCGCCGTCCGGTGCCGTCGCCGTGCCGGTGAGGGAGGACCAGAAGGCTGCGGCTCGTGTGTGCTCGGCGGTGAGGGCGGCGCCCTGGATGCTGCTGAGCGTCAGGGTCCTGCGCGCGCCGTCCGGGGTCTTCGCGCCGCGGGCACGGGCGGCGGCGTCGGTGTAGGTGACGATCAGCGGCAACCGGTCGCTGCGGGCGTCGTCGTAGCCGTCCTTCAGCAACTCGGTGACATCGAAGAGCCGTTCGTCCAGCGCCCCTGAGGCGAGGTACGGCAGCGCCGCGTCCGGGTACACGTAGGTGTCGTCGCCCACCGACATGACGTGGGCGCCGCCCGGCCGGCCGTGCGGATCGACCACGGACGTGGACGGGTGCCCGTCGGCGGTCGTGGTCACCTTCACCCTGTCGCCGGTGATCAGGGTGACGACACGTGTGGAGCAGGCGCTCCGGACGGCGGAAACCGTCGCGCCAGCCGACGACGCGCCGGCCGACGGCGTACCGGCCGCCGCGGTCGGCCCGGTGGCGGTCAAGGCCGCCAGCACGGCGACAGTTGCTGTCAGCCCGCGTCTGCGCGCCGGAGACATGCGCAAGGGAACCTCATGGGCTAGTGGGGCAGGAGTTCCCCGCAGTCAGCCATCCGTTCGCCACGCTGTAAAGAAAGTTCCTTGACAGTCGAGTGTCATGTCACCAAGTGGACAAGGCGCAATACGGTGCGGTCGGCCCCACAGGGGACACTCGGCGACAGCAGGTGCGGACCGGTGACGTATGCGACGTCGTCCCCCGCCGGGCGGGCGGCGAGGCACACCGTGGCCGAACCTGGACGCTCACCAACGGCCGCCGGCAGCCTCGCGGACGGCAGCCGCCCTGTGGCCACCGTCCTAGAACGGCTCGATATGGCCGGAGGAAAAGACTCCGTATGCCCTTCCGGACTCGTAGGGTTATTATCCGGGTTTTTTCTGCAAGAGGGGGTGGCATGGACCCGATCGTGTTGGCGGCCGGGACGGCGCTGGTGAGTGCGATGGCCGTGGACACCTGGCAGCAGGTCAGAACAGCTACGACAGCCCTGTGGCACCGGCTTCGTCCGGAGCAGGCGGACGAGATCTCAGCCGAGCTGGAAACGCTGCGCGCCGGCGTGCTCAACGCCCGTGAACAGCAGGACCAGGACACCGAGGAGGCGCTCACCTGGGTGTGGCGTCTGCGGCTCCAGCAGCTTCTCGTCAATGAACCTTCGGCGGTCGGCGAACTGCGGCGCCTGCTGGAGGAGCACCTCGCGCCGGCACTGTCCCCGGACGAACGGCGCGGCGTCCAGTCGATCGTCATGAAGGCGGAGGCCCGGGACAGTGCGCGGGTGTACATGGCCGGCCGCGACCAGCACATCACCGGCTCATGACGACCCGCGCGGACGGGGACGACGACGCGGCGGCGACGCGTATCGAGGCGCGCGTCGGGGGCAGTGCGCAAGGCTACGTGGCCGGGCGGGATCAGTACATCACTCAGCAGGCGCCCGCGTCGGTGACCGCGGTGCGGACACTGCCGCGGGATGTGGCGGCCTTCACCGGCCGCCAGGCCGAGGTGGACCGGATCCTGGCCGCCGCCCAGCCGTCCCGGGTGGTGTCCATCCACACCATCGGCGGCATGCCCGGAATCGGCAAGACCGCTCTGGCCGCCCACGCCGCCCGTCAACTCACCGACCGGTATCCCGACGGGCAGATGTTCCTTCGTCTCAACGCCCACACCCCGGGCCAGAAACCCGCCGACCCTGCCGACGCCCTCGCCGCCCTGCTGCTCAGCCTCGGCATCGACCCCCGCAGCATCCCCGATGGCCTGGAGGCCCGTGCCGGACTCTGGCGCGACCGGCTCACCGGGCGGCGCATGCTCCTCGTCCTGGACGACGCCGCGGACCACGCCCAAGTCGAGCCGCTCCTGCCCGGCGCGGAGGGCTGCCTGGTGCTGGTCACCAGCCGCCACCGCCTGGCCGCGCTGGACGGCGCCGCGCCCCTGCCCCTGGACATCCTCTCGGCGACGGACGCGGCCCTGCTGTTCACCCGCCTGGCCCATCGCACCCCCACCACGCCAGCGGATACCGACGCCGTAGCCCAGATAGTGGAGCTGTCCGGCTACCTGCCACTGGCCATCGCCCTGCTCGCCGGCCGCTTCGCCCATCACCCCCGCTGGAACCTCGCGGAGTACGCCGAGGAGTTCGCCGCCACACAGGACCGCCTCGACGAACTCGCCGCGGGCGACCGCGCGGTGACCGCCGCATTCGACATGTCCTACCGAGCCCTGCCGGCACAGCGGCAGCGCCTCTTCCGCCGCCTGGGCCTGCACCCCGGCCCCGACACCGACGCCCACGCCACGGCCGCCCTCGACAACGTCCCTCCTGCCCAGGCCCGTCGTGAGCTGGAAGCCCTCTACACCGACCATCTCATCGACTCGCCCGTCACCGGCCGCTATCGCCTCCACGACCTCCTCCGCGCCTACGCCCAAAGACTCGCCGGCGAACACGATCCGGCCGACGACCGAGATGCCGCCATCGGGCGGTTGCTGGACTACTACCAGCACACCGCCGAGGCAGCCGACCGGCACCTGGCCGACACCGTTCCCCGCTCCGCCACCCAGGCCCCCAGCACCGCCTCGGTCCCCACACCTGGTCCGGCCACCCACCAGCAGGCCCTGTCCTGGATGCGCGCCGAACACGCCAACCTCACCGCCTGCATCCACCACGCCGCCGCGGAGGCACGGCACTCCCATGCCATCCGCCTCACCGCTGCCCTGGCCGCCTACCTACGCCAGCAAGGCCCCTGGCACGAAGCCATAAGCCTCCACCAGACCGCAGCGACCATCGCACACCGCGCTGGCAACCGCGACAGTGAAGCCAACGCCCTACAGGAGCTGAGCCGGGTACGACACCTGACGGGTGACAACCGGGCGGCGGCCGACCTGGCACAGCAGGCACTGGACCTCCACCGCTCCCTCGGCAACCGCCTCGGCCAGGCCAACGCCCTGCGGGAGCTGAGCCGGGTGCGGTACATGACCGGGGACTATCCGGCGGCGACCGACCTGGCACAGCGGGCACTGAACCTCTACCGCTCCCTCGGCAACCACCATGGCCAGGCCCACGCCCTACAGGAGTTGGGCATGGCGAGGCTCGCGACCGGGGAGTATCCGGCGGCGACCGACCTGACGCAGCGGGCACTGGACCTCTACCGCTCGCTCGGCGACCGTCAGGGCCAAGCCCAGTCCCTGCAACACCTGGGCTGGGTACGACACGCGACCGGGGACTTCGGAACGGCGGCCGACCTGGCACAGCAGGCACTCGACCTCCACCGCTCCCTCGGCAACCGCCTCGGCCAAGCCAGCACCCTGGGGGATCTGGGCTGGGTACGACACGCGACCGGGGACTTCGGAGCGGCGGCCGACCTGGCACAGCAGGCACTGGACCTCTACCGCTCCCTCGGCGCCCGTCACGGCGAAGCCACCGCCCTGGGCGTGCTGGGCATGGCAAAGCTCGCGACCAGGGACTATCCGGCGGCGGCCGACCTGCTGACCCGGTCCCGGAACCTGTTCAGGAAACTCGGTGACATCCAAGGCGAGGCCGAGGTGCTCAACGGCACCGGCGCGCTCCTGGCCGAGACTTCAGGGCCGCAGCAGGCACTCGGTGTATACCGGGAAGCCCTGCACCTCGCACGTCAGGCACAGAGCCCGCAGGACGAAGCCCACGCCCTCGAAGGAATCGCTCGCTGCCAGGTACACACCGGTCAGTGGCAGGCCGCTCTCACCGGTCTTCGTGAAGCAGTGACCATCTACCAGCGCATCGGCGCTGCCGAGGCACCCACCGCCGCCGCCTACCTGGCGCAGCTCGAAGCCGAGCACCGCGAAGAGGCCCCCGTTCAGGAATCGACCGATTCTTGAACGAGATCAGTAGGCGGCTACTCCCGGCCGACTCCAGATCCACGGCCGACTCCAGATCGACGCCCTCGCCGAAAGACATCAGCTCACCACCCGTACGACCCTGCGCGGCTCCGCCGCCATCACGCTGACCCGGTCCAGACCCCCACGCCGGTCAAAGGGGCTCGCGGCGCACAGTCCGAGGATCTGACGGCCGATCAAAGGTTTACCGGGAGGCAAGGTCCGTAGGTCCCTCGTGCCGGTGGAGTAGGTGTGTGAACGCTCCATTCTCCGCAGGGAGTTGGCTCTCTACTCTTCCTTTCGACGGTTCCACCGGCCCCACACACCTCATTCCCATGGCGAAGGGGGCGTGCAGGTGCATCATCCGCACCTCACGGGACCGGCTTGACCATGACTGCGGGAAGGAAGCACTCAGATGAGCACGCTCCGGAAATCTGCCAGACGCCTCGTGGGTACGGGTACGGCGGTCGCCGCCCTCGCTCTGACGGCCCTGATGATCGGGCCCGTCGGAACCGCCGCTGCGGCAGCCCAATCTGCCGGCCCCCCGGGGGCAGTTCACCCTCTGCGCCAACGGCAGCTACCAGGCCGACGCCAAGATCAGCGGTGGCACCATCATCACTGCCACTCCGGGAAATTGCTCCGCGTTCGCCTGGGCACCCACCACTGGCGCCCACTGGGTCTACATCGACGTGTACGTGGACGGCGACAAGTCGCGTCGGCCTCCTTCAACTCCAGCACCAGCGGTCTCGGTGTCACCGCCGACGGCACGGCGTCCTCCCCCGGTCTCTCCAGTTGGTGACCACCCGGTCGGGTCGGTGACGACTCCAGGAGAGCAACGCAGGAACCGGGCACGCTCGCCCTCGCCCCCCTCCCTCCGCGCCATGGTCCCCTGCGGGCACCGGCTGCTCCCGGCAGGTACGGCGGTGACATCACCACCACCTGCCGCCGCGGCACCGAGCCGGCTACCTCGTCGAACTCCTGGGCACGCCCCCTACGTCGTCCGAGCCGGGCGGCGCAGGGGGCATACGTCCGTCCGGCAGCGAGGAACTCTTCGACCAGCTCATGGCCGTCAACGTCAAGGGTCCGTACTTCACGGTGCAAAAGCTCGTCCCACTGCTGGCCGAGGGCGGCGGCGTGGTGCTCACCACCTCGGCCGCGAACGTCCTGGGCCTGCCCATGCTCAGCGCCTACGCGGCCGGCAAGGCGGCGCTGCGCTCGATGACCCGCAGCCTGGCCCGCGAGCTGCTGCCGCACGGCGTCCGTGTCAACGCGGTCAGTCCCGGCCCGATCGACTCCGGCATCCTGGAGAAGTCGATGCCCAAGGAGGCGGCTGAGCAGACCAAGGCTCAGATGGCCGCGGACAGCCCCATGCGGCGGATGGGAACGACGGCCGAAGTCGCGCGGGCGGCCGTGTTCCTCGCCTTCGACGCGACCTACACCACGGGGGCCGAACTCGCCGTCGACGGCGGCGGCACCCAGATCTGAGCCCGGACCGCCCCTGCACCGAGCGGGACGGGCAGCCCCCTGTGTGTCGTCGTCACCGGCGCGCTCTCTCCCGCCGGTCGGGCCCGCCCCTGCTGCCCACTCGTAACCGGGCGGGCAGCAGGGAGCGCAGGTACAGGCAGAGGTAGAGGTAGAGGTACGAGCACGAGAACCGGTGCCGATACCGCCCAAGTCCCGGCACCGGCACGCGATGCGGCTCAGGCCGATCGCAGGCAGAAGGGGTGTCCGGCCGGACTGGCATAGACCCGGCCGCCCTGGTGCGCGGCGGGGTCGACGTCGTCGGTGGGCCGCAGCCGACGCGCGCCTGCCGCAAGCGCCAGCCGGTCCGCGGCCGCGAGGTCGTCCGTCGTCAGATCGACGTGCATCTGCTGCGAGGCGTCCTCCGGCCATCGCGGCGGGACCTGCCCCTCGGCCAGTTGGATCACGAGCACCGGGAACCCCTCGGTCCGGAGGAAGTGATGGGTCGCGGTCTTCGCGATCGTGCCGCCCAGCAGCCGGTGCCAGAACGCGCTCTCGGGTTCCAGTTCCGCAGCGTCGACGATCACCGCGCCGAGGTTGATGTTCATGCTGGTTCTCCGTTCTCCCCTGCGGTCTCGACCTCGACGTCACACCACCGGGATGATGCCGCCGTCGACCCGGAACTCGGCTCCCGTGAGCCACTTCGCACGGCTGGACGCGAGGAACGCGATCATCTCCGCCACGTCCTCGGGATCACCGGGCCGGCCCATCGGCACGCGCAGGTGATCCAGGATCTGCTGCCGTACCTCGGCCACACCGACGCCCTGCCGGTCGGCGACGCGCTGAAGGTGTTCGACGGCGCCCTGGGTGGCCACGAAGCCCGGCAGGACACACACCACACGCACCCCGTGCTCGCCCACCTCGGTCGCCAGTTCCCGGCTGTAGGTGTTGAGCGCCGACTTCGCCGCCGCGTAGGACACTTCGGTGCGCTGCGGCAGACGGCTCGCGATCGACGAGACGTGCACGACCACGCCCGAGCCACGCTCGACCATCCCCGGGACCAGCACCCGGTCCAGCCGTACGGCGCTGAGCAGGTTCATCTCCAGGTCCGCACGCCACGACTCGTCGGACCGCTCCAGGGTCGGCGCCTGGGCGCTCGCGGCGCCCGCGTTGTTGACCAGGACGTCCACCCCGCCCACCCTGTCGAGGACCCGTCGGCCCAGCTCCGCCACTCCTTGTTCCGTGGCGAGGTCCGCGGGGATGAAGGTGGCCGGCAGATCCTCCGGAGGCGTGCTGCGCGAGGCGGTCAGCACCGTCGCGCCCGCGGCGGCGAACCGACGGGCGGTCGCCTCGCCCAGGCCGCGGCTGCCGCCGGTGACCAGCACACGGAGGCCGCTGAGCCCCTCTTCCGGAACCGTCATGGAAGTACCCCTCAAGTAAGGTGAACCCGACTCCGGAAACCATACATAAGCGGAGTCCGATTCACCTTATGGAGGACTGTTGCCATCGTCACGTCCGCTGCGCGCTGACGCGCGGCGCAACCGCGAGGCGCTGCTGGCCGCGGCCCGGGAGGCGTTCCTCACCGGCGAGGCCGACGCCCACGTGGAAGAGATCGCCCGGCGGGCCGGCGTGGCGGTCGGCACGCTCTACCGGCACTTCGAGACCCGCGAAGCCCTCGTCGAGGAGGTCTATCGCCAGGAGGCCGACGAACTGTGCGCCGCACCCGCGAAGCTCCTCGACCAGAACGCCCCGGACGAGGCACTGCGATGCTTCCTGCTGCTGCTCGTGGAACACGCGGCCGTGAGCAAGGGAATGGCGGTCGCGCTGGAGAGCATCATGGCGACGGACTCGCCGATCTTCGACGACGCCCGTACGCAGATGGCAGCGGCCCTCGATCACCTGCTCAAGGCGGGCACGGCAGCCGGCACCCTCCGCGGGGACGTCAGCGGCCGCACGGTGCTGCGCGCGCTGGGGGGCATCTGCGGGATGCACACCACGGAGGGCTGGCAGGACGAAGCCGTGCAGATCACGGCGATCCTCTTCGACGGCCTGCGTTTCGGCGCGGGCAGCGCAGGCTGAGCCGACGCGGACTGCCTTTGCCGAGGCTCGTGACGGCCGCCGACGGCACCGGGGGCTCTGGCGGCGCGGGAAGCGTCCGTCCCAGGCGGGCGAGTGGGGACAGGGCCATCAGCGCCGGCGACAGCAGCATGCCGGCGGCCGTCACCAGGAGGCTGGTGCGTGTCCCCCACGCCTCCGCGACAAAGCCGCCGAGCAGCGAGCCGAGCGGGGTCAGCCCCATGCCGACGAAGTTGATCGTCGCGGCCGCGCGGCCCTGCATCCCGTCCGGAGTGACGGTCTGCCGGACGGCCATGACGGTGACGTTCACCAGTTGGCTGAAGGTCCCGAAGACGAAGTTGACCGTGAGAAGCGCGGGAACGGTCACCGCGGAGGGGCCGTGCAGTGCGGGCACGAACAGGAACACGCCGTCGCCGAGTACCGCCGCGGACACGAGCACAGCGCCGTGTCCGAAGCGGCCCGGCAGGCGGGCGGCCAGCAGTGAGCCCAGGAGCGCGCCCGGCCCGGTCGCCGCGAGTGCCAGTCCGACGGCGGTGCCCGACAGGTGCAGGTCCCGTGGCAGGAACAGCAGATAGACGGTCATCACAGCCGCGAAGAAGAACTGGAAGGCGGCCGACGCAAGGCACACGGTACGCAGCGAGGTGTCGCCGGCGACGAATCGGAGGCCCTCGTGGATCCGCCGCCAGACCCGGGGAGGACGCTCCGAGCGTTCCGGGATGGATGCGCGGCGACCGATCCGTCGGATCGACAGGAACGACAGCGCGAAGAACACTGCGCCGGAGGCGGCGGCGACCGGCGCCGACAGCACGGACACCAACGCGCCGCCGAGGGCGGGACCGCCGATCTGCGCCGCGGACCGACTGCCTTCGAGCGCGCTGTTGGCCCGCACCAACTGATCGCGTCTCACCAGTTGTACCGAAGACGCCTGGTACGCCACGTCGAAGACCACGGACAGAGCCCCGACGGCGAAGGCGACCACGAGCAGCGCCGGCAGGCCGAGCCCACCGAGGAGGCCGGCCACGGCGGCGGCGCCCAGTGCCAGGGCCCGACCGGCGTCCGACAGCACCATCAGCGTGCGGGTCCGCCACCTGTCCACCCACGCGCCGACGAAGAGCGACAGCAGCAGGATCGGCGCCTGCCCCACCGCGCGCAGGGCGCCCAACTGTGCCCCGCCGGCGTCGAGCGTCAGGACGGCGAAGAGCGGCAGAACCACCAGACTCGCGTGTTCGCCCAGTTGGGAGGCCGTCTGGCCCACCCAGAACCGGCGGAAGTCACCGTCCCGCCACAGACTTGACGGAACAGGCCGACCGGAATCGGATGCAGCGGTGGACGAAGACGGCACGGGGACCCCTGGGACGACCGAAGACGAGACCCGCCAACCGGCGCACGACAGGTGCACCGGCCCATTCGGGCAGCGGGAAAGGAAGGCTCGCTGTGCCGCGTCAAGGGCAGCACGCGATGACAGGCCGCGCACGGCCTCGAACGTCAACGCGTGCTCGGACGACCGACCATGTCTTCGCTCCTCGTGAGTCACTCGCTGCGCGAACAGTAGCTGTCGCTCGGCGGGGCGCGAAAGGCGATTAAGGGCCGGGCAAGTGGCTGGAGGAGAGCGGCTGTTCACGCCAGGGTGACGCGCGACGGCCTCCCCAGGACGCTCACCGAGCAGACCGCAGCATGCGGCCCAGCACGCGGCCACACCATGTGGCCCGTCACGCGACGCCTCATACGACTCAGGCGTACGCGACCGCACGGACACCTACAGGTCGAACTCCACGTGCTCCACATCCGTGAAGCGGACCTCCTCCAGGCTGCCGGCGCGGCGGCCGCTGTCCTGGAAGTAGACCTCCTTGAGCCCTTCGGCCGCGATCTGCTGCAACTGCTGGTCGCCGGCGCCGGTCTGCTGGGCGTCGAAGAGGCGGGCCGCGTACCGCGGTGGCAGCGCGACGGTCAGGTGCCGGATGCGGGCGTCGTCGGTGGAGCCGACCGGCGCGGTGTAGCCGATCCGGGCCCGGGTGTCGATGACGATGCCGTCGGTCGTCACCGCCCGCTGCCGCGCCCTCGCCCGGACCTGCGGCTGCCACCGCTTCCGCACCTCGTTCGCCAGGCGTGCGGCGAGGTCCGGGCGCGGCTTCCTGATCTGGTTCTTCACGTACCGTTCGACGGTGCGCTGGGAGATCCCCAGCAGTCGGGCGACCGCCCTCGTGCCCTTGAGCTGCTTGACCAGGTAACGCATCTGCGCACCGGCCGACTTGGGGACGGGGCGGGTGAACGCGCGCTGCACCGCCTGGTCCAGGCCGTCCCCGAACATGGTCATCGCGGTCTACTCCCCGGTGTCCTTGGTGGTGACCTCGCCGGTCTTGATGTACCGGGCGAGATTGAGTTCCGGTGACTCGAACTGCTCCCGGACCCCCTCGCCCCACAGCACGGTCTGGGTGCCCTCGTGCTTGACCATGCCGGGTGAGACACCGAGCCGCCAGCCGCCCGGCAGCGGTTTGCCCGCCCGGTACGGCAGGAAGTCCAGCGGACCGGGCCCGTCGGCGGCGTACACCGCGCAGTCGGACAGGACCGCCACCGGGTACTGACCGGTGAACGCCGCATGCTTGACGATCTTGCGGTGCATGTTGACCCGGGTACGGGAGATGACCGCGGCCCGGATGTCCGGACGCCAGGTCGGGCGTGCCAGGGCCCGCCACGGCTGCCCCGGCTTCCAGCCCTCGCCGCGCGGCCGCTCGCGCAGCTTGCCGATGCCGCCCTTCACCGTCGCCTTGACCGCGGCCACCACGATCGCCAGCTGCGGGTCGCGCAGTCTGTGGCCGTCCATCGCCTTCAGGAACTCCTCCGGCGGCACGTCGGCGGGCACTCCGAGGTCGGCCATCGTCGCCACGTACGCGTCACGCAGCCGGTTGTACCAGGCGTCCAGGTAACGGCCGTGCTCCTCGCGGACGTACGCCTCGACGGGATCGACGTCGTACCCCAGCTCCACCGCGTACGCCACCGTCGGCGTCGCGTACCAGGCAGGTCCCGTCGGCCGTTCGCCGGACGGGGTGAACGGGCCGGGCAGCAGGCCCGCGTCCAGGTCCGCCCACTCCTTGCCGGCCTTCACCCGGGACAGGTCGACGTGGGACAGGTCGACCAGCCACGAACCGGGCAGCTTCGCGTCGAAGACCGGCCGTCGGACGTGCGTGGGCGCGCCGAGACCGACGATCACGCCGTTGGCGCCCGCGGCGAAGGCCATGTTGACGTCGATGCCGACCAGGAACCGCTTCATGCATTCGGCGTCGGTGAGCGGACGCGCCCAGTCGTACGCCTCCTCCGCCAGGACCTCCGCCGGGGTACGGCGGTGGAAGCGGGGCAGGCCGGCCAGCAGCGGGTGGCCGTCGGGGACCTCGCAGGGCGCCGGGTCGACCGGGTCCGTGCCCAGCGAGCCGGGGTTGTGCTCGCTGTGCCGCTTGCCGTCCGTGTCCGGTTCGGACGCACGGGTCGGCGGGTGCAGGGCCGTCATCAGCTCCAGGCCGGTCACCGCGGTCGACCCGCGCGGCGTCATGACCCGCGTCGCGTACACGCCCAGGAGCCGGGCGAGGTCGGCCGGCGGGAGCCCGGCGGCGCCGTCCCAGTGCCGGGCGTCCAGCGCGTGCCAGGACGGGATGCACACCTGCACGCACGAACGCTCCGCGCCACGTGCCGGGCGGTAGATCCGCGCCCACGGCCCGAACCCGCGCTTCGTCAACTTCCATTCTGCGCGCGCCAGTTGCTGGACGGCCTTATGGTTCTCGGGCAGCCGGCCGGCGAGGCGTTCCTCCTCGGTGAGGGTCACCGGCAGGCCGTAGCGCTGGAGCGCGGTGTCGGTGAGCACGAGCAGAGGGTCGGCGTCCTTGCCCGGGCCGGACAGCTTCGGCTGCCCCAGCCGGGCCTCCTTCAGCGTCCAGTCGACCAGGGCCGGGAGGGACTTCGCGGGTACGTCCAGGATCAGGCCGCCGACGCAGTACGCCACGACCTGCCCGTCGGCATCGGCGTCCACGACCGCGAGCGGCCCGTTCTCGAAACGCGGGTCGGCGTCGGCCGCACCCGGGGCGGCGGCCTTCTCCGTGTACTTCGCCGCGTACTTCGCCGCGGTCTTCTTCGCACCGGGGCGCGGCGCGGGCCTCGTCCGGGCGGAGTGCGAGCCGGCCGAGCCGGTGGCCACCGAATCCGGGGCCGTGGGCCTCTCGGTGGGTTGCTTCCTGCCGGAGTGCGGCGCGGCGGAGTGCGTCCGGGCGGGGTCCGGGTCGGCGTCGGCCGCGTCCGGGGCGGCGGGATCGCCGCCGGGGCGCGGGACGGAGTGCGTCGGGCCGGTGTCCGCCGCTACCGGGTGCCCGGGGTGCGAGCAGGTTCCGGTGGTGTGCGCCACCGGGCGGGCGGCGGCCCCGTCGGCCGTCTGCGGCCCGGCCTCGCCGATCACCGGCGCATACGTGTCCCGCTGCGGCGCGGGGCGGGGTGTGTCGGAAAGTGCGTCGGAATGAGTGGCGGGAGGAGTGGCGGCAGGCGCGGGATAGCGCTGGGCGAGCCCTTCGAGGAGCCTTCGATACGCGTCGCGGCGCTCGCCCTTGGGCTCGGCGCGGCCCGCCTCCCACGCCTGGATGCTCGGCACACGCACCCCGAGGGCCTGCGCGAAGGCCGCCTCGGTCAGCCCGGCCGCCTCACGCAGCCTGACCCGCTCGGCCGGGGCGGGCAGCACGGTGCCACCGTCGACCGCGGCGAGCAGCGAGTCGACCGCGGCGAACAACTCCTGCGGCTGGTCCGTCACCGGTGTTCCCCTTCCCTACCGGACGCCCTGGCGGATCTCTTCCAGGCGGGTCATCAGCCGCTGGTAGCGCTGCGACGCGGCCTGGGAGGAGTTCAGCCCCTGGTGCCGGGCGATCTGCCGCCAGTCCATGCTGCGCCGCCGGGCCTCGATGACCACCTGCGTCTCCAGCCGGTCCAGCGCCACGCGCATGTCCTCGAACAGGCTCAGCCCCGCGCCGATGTCGTCGACCGTGACGTCGGCGGGCGGGCCGTCGTGCCGCCGGTGTCCGGCGGCGGCCGTCAGCAGCCGCCCCAGCAGCGCCACGTCCTCCTCCAGCCGACGGGCCGCGCCCCGCTCGGCGGCGGGCCCGTCCTCCAGTGCGGACAGTCGCCCGCGGGCGTCGTCCTGCGCGTCGAGAGCCATGCCGTCACTCTATCCCCGCCGCCCAACGGGACAACGCATTGTTGTTCGGTTGCACGGCGAGGACCACGGCGCCGCGGCGCACCACGGATCCCGTAGCCGTGCTCGCCCGGCAAATCTGTTGCGCGCCCGCCGCGGCCCCGCTGCGGTCCCTCGGCAACCCCGCGGCGGGCAGGCACTGCCCAGAACCAACGCCCCCTGCTCAGGACTTGTGCCCTCTACTCGGGCCTGATGCCGTCCTGCCGGGTTCGTTCCACGCGAACCTCTTCCTCTTCCTCCACGCCCCGCCGTTGCGGCAGATCTCCGCGGTCCCGTCAGGCGGAACGCGGCCAGCCGCGCAGCAGTGCGGCGATGCCCGCCGCGGTGCAGTAGGGGTCACGCAGCAGGTCGCGCAGCGCGACGGCGTCGTGATAGCCAGGTTTGACCGGGATGCCGGACGCTTCCAGGTACATCACACCCGTCGCCGCGGCGACGGCCAGGTTGGACCGCTCCAGCCAGCGGCACCGGCCGAGTACGTGGACCAGGGCGGCGGCCCGCTCGTAGGGACCGTCGTAGACGCGTTGTTCGAGCAGCTCTGCCCGGTGGCAGGCCACCGCGGCGACCGGAATGCCGTAGTCCTCGGGGGCGGGGTCCGCGGCGCCGGCGATCTCCGCGACCTGCAGGATCCAGGGGACGTCGATGTGCAGATCCATTACGCGGCGTGCGCCCCCCTGGGCTTGGTCTGCCGGTCGGCTTCCTCGGCCTCGTCGAAGACGCTCTGGTACTCGTCGAGGAAGGTCCGGGCCGCGTCCAGGCCGCGCCTGCGCAGTCCGGCGACATCCTCCCGGACCAGCTCGGCGATGTAGTCGCCGATGCTCAGACCACGCTCCTTCGCCCGGATCGCGGCGAGTTCCTTGACCGAATCGTCGACGCGGGCACCCCATTGAGTCTTCGACATACGGTGATGGTAGCAGATGTTACCACCCGTGCCGCCGACGGGCCGTTCAGGCCCTCGGTACTGGTGCGCTCTCACGACACCCTCAAGGCCGACTCGACCTGGAACGGCACAGTGGCCGGACCTCCGGAGGTGTCGCCGTCCGCGTCGCCCAACGCGTCCTCGCCACGGCCGCGGCGATCCGGCACAGCCACAGGACCGGCCGGCCGGTCATGCGATCCCTGATCGCAGGCGACCACCGATCACATGGGAATGACTCGTCCGGGCCGGATCAGGAGCAGAGAAGCTCGCGGTAGCGCTTGGCGTGCGCGGCGAGGTTCTCGTCCGAGACGGTGCGGGCGCCGTGCAGAACCAGCGGCTCGGCGAGACGCATGCCGACCAGTCGGGCGGTGGCGTCGAGGGGTGCCAGCAACTGGGTCATCGTGAAACGGGAGGTGGGATCGACAGAAGCGTACGAGGCTTCCGGCCCGCCGGTGGAGGTGACCAGTTGGAGGGTCTTGCCGCGCAGTGCGGTGCCGCTGCTGCCGTAGGCGAAGCCGTGGGCGAGGACCTGGTCGATCCATGCCTTGAGTACCGCGGGGACGGAGTACCAGTACCAGGGGAACTGCCACACGATCCGGTCGTGGTCGCGCAGCAGTTGCTGCTCTCGGGCGATGTCGAAGCGGCCGTCGGAGCGGGCGGGGCCGATCTCATGGACGGTGACGTGCGCGAGGTCGCTCACGGCCTCGGCCAGGCGGGTCGTGATGCGGGAGAAGGCCAGGTCGGGGTGGGCGACGACAACCAGGGTGCGCAAGGAGAGCGGGCCGGCCGAGGGCGCGGGGAGGGGGCTGGGACGGGGCATCGGGGTTGATCCTTGACTGTGGTCGGCTTACGGGAGAGGCGGAGCAGACGATCCGTACGCCACGTGGACGTCGATCACGTCTGCCGGCGGCGTAGGCGCTACTCCCTCGGGGGAGCGGGTGCCATGCTTCGAGTTCTTGTGACGGATCGTTCCGTCCCAGAGTTTGTGACGGAACGATCCGTCTGTCAAACTGGGACCGTGCCCGGCGCGCGGACAAAGGGCCCGTCGCGCGCCCGTCGACTCGATGCGGCGCATCACCAGCAGAAGGAGCACACCATGGCTCGCAAGACAGCGGAGGAGAACCGGCGCCACGTCCTGGCCGTGGCGAGCCGCCTGTACTACCAGCGCGGCATCCGCGCTGTCGGTATGGACCTGGTGGTCAAAGAGAGCGGGGTCGGCAACGCCACCGTCTACCGGCAGTTCCCCACCAAAGACGCACTTGCCAGCGCCTACACACAGGACCGCGCCGACGCCTGGTTCACGCGCATGCGCCAGGTCTCCGACAAGGTCGACGACCCGCGCGAGAAGCTCCTCGCGATCTTCACGGCCGTCATCGAGGAAACCAGACAGCCCACCTTCCGCGGCTGCCCCATGCTCAACACCCATACCGAGTTCCCCGACCCGCAGCACTCCGCAAACCGTGTGGCGGTCGCCCACGAGCAGCGGGTCCGCCAGTGGATGCGCGACTTGGCGGCCGACGCCCGCGCCACCGACCCCGAGCAGCTCGCCGACGAGCTGATCCTCGTCCTCAACGGGGTCTACGTCACCGCCACCGTCCTCGGCCCCCAGGGCCCCGCCCAGCGCACCGGTGAACTCGCCCGCCGCCTCATCTGGACCGCCTGCGACGAACCTGGCCGCCCCTGAATCCGGCACCGTGCCTGACCGGCCGGGCGTCAGCAGGGCGGGTCGGGCCGGGTCACACCCTCCTGCCCCCTCCCCCTCCCCCTGCCCTCAGTCGCCCCGGCCCTCTCTCTTCCGCTGGCCCTTCTTCTGCCGCGCCAGGGCCTCGGCCCCCCGCTGCCCCCGCCGCTCAAACCGACCCCGGGCCGGGTCGTAGGGGCGGACCGGGGCCTTCTCGCCGCGGATCTCCTCCAGTTGACGGGTGATGGCGGCCATGATGACCTCGGTGGCCTCCCTGAGGACGTCCGGCGTCATCTCCTGGCCGTAGAAACGCGACAGGTCCACCGGCGGGCCCGCGAGCACGTGGTGCGTCTTGCGCGGCAGCAGGTCGAACCTCTTGGCGTACGGCGGCAGCAGCTCGTTGCAGCCCCACTGGGCGATGGGGACGACCGGGCACCTGGTCGTCAGGGCCACCCGCGCGGCGCCGGTCTTGCCGGCCATGGGCCACTGGTCGGGGTCGCGGGTGAGGGTGCCCTCGGGGTAGAACGCGACGCACTCACCGCGCTCCACCGCGTCGATCGCCGCCCGGAAGGCGCTGAGCATCTCGGTGCTCTCGCGGTAGACGGGGATCTGTCCGGTACCGCGCATCACCGCCCCGATGAATCCCTGCTGGAACAGGCCGCTCTTCGCCAGGAATCGCGGCACCCGTCCGGTGTTGTACTGATAGTGCGCGTAAGCGAACGGGTCGAGCTGTGAATTGTGGTTCACCGCGGTGATGAATCCGCCCGCCGCCGGGATGTTCTCCATGCCCCGCCAGTCCCGCTTGAGGACCATCAGGAGGATCGGCTTCACCAGCCATGCCACGAGCCGATAGGAGAACCCGCGCCGTCGTGGCCTTCTTCGGCCGGCGCCGTGGAGGACGGACGTTTCGGGCGTACGGCCTTCCGTGGGGGCGTCCGGTGCCGGTGTCAGTCCGTCGAAGGAGCGACGTAGCCGTTCGGCGTCCTGCTCCCCCGGGCCGCGGACGAGCCCGATGTCGCTCACCGCGCGTGCTGCTTCTCCCACGGCGTCCGGGTCGGCGTCGGGGACGGCCGAAGCGATCATCTCGCGGATGATCTGCTCGGCGGGGATCTTCTCCGTCATCGGTTCACCCCGCCCCGCCCGGAATCGCGGCCGTCGCGTCCGTCCTGCGCGCAGGCCCAGCAGCACCCTTGCTGGAGCAGCCCGAGACACAGGGTACGGGCCAGATCCTCGGCGCGACGGCCTGCCTCCGCGGCGGTCATGTCGTCCAACTCCTTGGCCCGGTCGGCGATGTGCTGAACGGTGCGGGTCCAGTGTTCCTTGGCCAGTCCCCAGTCCCCGTCGTGCAACTGCCCGGTGAAGTCCTGCGCGAACCGCCGGGCGTCGCCGCCTTCATCGTAGAAGGCACCAAGCGTTCTCATCCGCTGTCTCCGGCACGGGGAGACGGCGGTACCGAGCCCTGCGCGGTCATCTGCTCCAGCAAGTCGTCCTCGGGCACCCGTCGCCGCTTGTCGATCTCCCGGTTGACCAGGTAACCGGTGGCGCCGCCGACGACGGCGGGGACGACGAGCCAGCCGGTCAGGGACAGGAACCAGGCGTAGCCGGGGAACGGGGTGTCGGCGGGGGAGGTGATCCCCACGAGGACGTCGTAGGAAACCGTCCAGCCCAGGAGGAGGCCGCCGACGCCATAGAGGGCGACGACGCACGTGCCCCACTTCAGGAATCGGGTCAGCAGCCAGTGCTGGGGCCGGTTGAGCCTGGAGACGGATCTCCGCCAGTCCCGGCAACGTTCCCGCCAGGTGTCGCGGGGCGGCGGAGCGGGCGGCGGCGGAGCAGGCTGTGACACGGCACGAACATAGCGAAATTCACCCGCCCGCATGGGCAGTCCGCGCAGGAACAGGGCGGGCGGCAGCTCCGGGCACGACCTGGATCCCATCGGTTTCCGGCACGTACACGTGGTCAGCGCCCCTGGTCGGCGGCACCCCGACGATCTCGGGCGCGGGAGGCCGGGAACGCGTCCGCCGAGGTCGTCCGCGTACGGTCCAGGGCCGCGGTGGATCGGTCATGACCGGCCGGAGGGGTTTTAGTTGCTGTCTGCACACATGAGATCAGCTCCCGGTCACAGTTCGGCTTGCGCTTCAGACATGGACAGACACTTGATCTCCGCTCGTCATCTCACGTCTGCCCGGCTTGGTCCACTTCCGATTAGCTTCATTTCGTTTGCAGTATCCACCCCGGAAGGACCCCTATGTGCACACATGGTGACCATTCGTCACACGATGCGGCCGGGCAGAACCGCCGAGGTTTCCTGCGCAACGCGGCGCTGGCCGGTGCGGGAGCGGCAGCCGCGGGCGTCGGCGCGTCCACGCTCGGTGCGACTCCCGCGTTCGCCGCGGACACCGCGAAGAGCGGCCGGATCGGCACCTGGAGACCGGATGCGACCGCCCTCCAGTTCACCCTCGCGGTCATGCCGGACACCCAGTTCCTGTACTGGGGCAGCCAGGACAGCGTCAACCGGACGCCGCAGGAGGAGTCGTTCCGCTACATCATCAACAACAGCGGGAACGGCGGCGACAAGGGCGACAACATCGTCTTCATGACGCACCTCGGCGACCTGACGCAGGACGCCGACGCGTCGTCGTTCCAGCAGGTCGACAAGGCGTTCGCGCTGCTGGACGCGCACGGTGCCGCGTACAGCGTGGTGGCCGGCAACCACGACGTGTCCGGTGACGACAGCCGCGGCGACACGTCGTACCTGCAGACCCTGGGCCCCAAGCGGTTCAAGCACTCGAAGACGTTCGCCGGGTCGGACGCGACCGGTTACAACACCGCGCACATCTTCCAGGCCGCCGGCCGCTCGTGGCTGGTGCTGGCCCTGGACTGGCGGACCACCGACCAGGGCTTCGCGTGGGCCAACGACGTCATCAAGGCCCACCCGAAGATGCCGGTGATCCTCACGGCCCACGACATCGTCTACTCGGACTACGATGACAACGTTTTCCCGTACGAGTCGGGCGACCCGGAGAACAACGCCGCCCTCTCCGGGTACGGCGAGACGATCTGGGACAAACTGATCAAGGACAACGACCAGATTTTCCTCACCCTGAACGGCCACTACTGGCCGTCCGGGCGCACTACCAAGAAGAACACCGCCGGCAACGACGTGCACATGCACATCACGAACTACCAGAACCGCTACTTCGGCGGCGGCGGCATGATCCGGCTGTACCACTTCGACCTGGCCCGCAACACGATCGACGTCGAGACGATCAACCCGTGGATCCTGGCCCAGGACCCGGAGTCCCGCAACGAACTGGCCGCCGAGCACGCCCGGATCACCGGCCCGGTCGACGACTTCTCGATCCCGATCGACTTCGAGAAGCGGTTCTCCAGCTTCATCCCGGTTCCGGTCCGGCCCGCCCGCCCGGCCGAGAAGGAGCTGGTCAAGGGCACGCTGGCGTACTGGCGCTTCGACGGGCAGGGCGCGCCCGGTACCCCGCTCGGCGCGGGCCAGACGGTCCGCGACCTGACCGGCAAGGGCAACGACCTGACCGCGGTGACCGTGCCGGGCACGGCCGCCGACGCGCTGACCTGGTCCGCCGACCACCACCCCGACCAGCCCGGGCACGCCAGCCTGAAGTTCGCCGGTGGCCGGAACCCGCTGCACGGCACGTACCTGACCACGGGGCCGAAGGCGCCGCTGAACACCGAGACGTTCAGGTCCGGGTACACCTTCGAGACGTTCGTGATGATGCCGCTGGACTGGGACTCGGGCAACAACGGCTGGGCGTCGATACTCAGCCGTCGCGGCTCCGCGGGGGCCGCCGGCAAGCACGGCAAGAACACCGACCCGAACGACGCCCTGGTCCAGTTCGCCATCTCGAACAACGGCCGCGAGCCGCAGTTCAACCACTACCCGCTGAACAACACCTACCCGACGACCAACTGGGGTCACGGCCTGGTGGAGCTCAAGTGGTGGCACGTGGCGGTGGTCAACGACGGCCGGTACACGAGGCTGTACGTCGAGGGTGCTCCGGTCGTCGACAACCCGAAGCGGGTGTCGATCGGCCTCACCTCGCTCGGACTGCCCTGGCTGCTGGGCGGCCACGAGAGCGGGGGCGCCATCGACATCGTCTTCCACGGCAACGTCGGTGACACCCGCATCGTGAACCGTGCCCTGTCCCTGGACGAGTTCCTGACGGCCCAGTAGGGCGGACCGTCCCTGGCCCGCCCAGCGCCCCTGCTCCTCCTGGCCCCCTGGTCCTCCCGTCTCCGGCCCGCCCGCCGGAGACGGGAGGCACCGTCGGCGAGGGCGCCTCGGCCCACGTGCTCAACCTCATCCAACCCGGCCGACGAGAACGCAGGCACTCCGGTGAACCTGAGGGGCCGATTGCCGTTGCCCCTCTCGAACGTCCTGATTGATCGCGTTTGCAGTGCGATTCAGACCGAGCGTCGCTGGAACGAGACTGCGATCCGCGACACTGTCCTGGCCTGGACGGAAACCGGCAGCGGCCCGATCGCCATCTGGGCCCATCCCCTCTGCAGCAGCAGCCTGACCCCAGAGACCGTCGGCCCCTACAACTGGGAGCCGGTCGCTGCAGGAGGGCACCGCCTGATCCGTTATGACGCCCGCGGCCATGGACGTTCTGGAGGGTGGCCGAATCCGGCGGACTTCTCCTTCGAGAACCTCGCCCGTGACCTGCTGGGCCTCATCGACGTGCTCTCGCCGGAGGCGCCGGTCGCCGGGATCGGCATGTCGCTGGGCACAGCGACGCTGCTTCATGCCGCAGTTCTCGCTCCCGACCGCTTCGAGAAGCTCGTGCTGACCGCTGCGCCGGCAGCGTGGGACACTCGGGCGCCCCAGAACAAGCTCTATGCGTCGTTGGCGGAACTCGTGGAAGAACGCGGCTCCGCCGCAGTGGAGTCCTTGCTGCGCGATGCGCCCGTTCCCGCACCGCACCGCACCGCACCAGGGTGTACCCCGACGTCGACGACAACCCTGCACCCGCTCACCGCAGCCGACGACCGGCGGGCGAATGCACTCGACGCCGCACCGCTCGACGACCCCGGCGAACAGAACGCAGCCATTCGCCGGCTACATCCGCCGGCCCAACACCCAAGCGGAAACAAAACCCGGATTCGCGACGCCTTCCCGCCGGCCCCCGCTGACCGGGCTCCGTCAAACGGAGCCACGCGGCACCGTCACCACGTGCTTGCCCACGACGCCGCCGCGCTCGAACGCCTGGTGCGCCGCGGCGATGTCCGCGAGCGGGTACACGCTGTCGATCACCGGGCGCAGCGCACCCGACGTGACATGGTCGGCCACATCACGCAGCACGGCGCTGCCCGGGTTGGCGCTGAAGGCGCGGATACGGCGCGAGCCGTGCACGCTCGACGCGGCGATCGCGGCCAGGGCCGACGGAGACAGTGCGACGGTGACCATCCGGCCGCCCTTGGCCAACCGGCTCCGGTAGCAGTGCAGTTCCGTGCCGACGGTGTCGACGATGACGTCGTACGGCCCGATCAGGTCCGAGGTGGTGGAGCGGTAGTCCAGGACCTCGTCGGCGCCGAGGTCGGTCAGGAACTCGGCGTGGCGGTCGCGGGCCAGCGCGGTCACATGGCCGCCCATGGCGTGCGCCAACTGTACGGCGGCCGTGCCGACTCCGCCGGCCGCGCCCCGCACGAGGACCCGTTCCCCGCCCACGAGGTGCACGCTGTCGCGCAGCGCGATCAGCGCCGTGGCGCCCGTGACGACCAGCGAAACCGCCTCGACCGACGAGAGGTCCGCCGGGGCGTGCGCGACCCGGTCCGTGGAGACCACGACGTACTCGGCCGCACCCGCGGTCGTGTGCCGCCGCCGCGGATGCACCATGCCCCACACCCGGTCCCCCACCCGGTAACTCTCGACACCGCCGCCGGTCGCGGCGACCGTCCCCGCGAAGTCCAGCCCCGCACCGATCGGGAACCGACGCCCCGACACCATCTTCAGCTCCCCCGCCCGGACGATCACATCGTGCCCGTTCACGCTGGACGCCTCGACCGCCACGAGGACCTCCCCCGCGCCAGGAGAGGGACGATCCACGTCATTGATCCGCAGTACGTCCGCCGTACCGAAACTCGTGATCTGAGCGGCCTTCATGTCGCTGTTCCCTCCGTGATCGGCTGTGGTGCGTCCGATGCTGGACCCCAGACGCGACATCGCGGTCGTTCTCGTTTTCCTGGGTCTGGCAGACCCACCCTCGCGGGCCGCACCAGCGGCATACTGGCGCGGTGACCGACCCCTCCCAAGTCATGAGTGACGATCCCCGACGCGAACTCGCCGAGTTCCTGCGCACACGCCGAACTCGGCTGCGGCCAGAGGCCGTCGGACTGGAACCCGGCCCGAGGAGGCGCGTCGCCGGGCTGCGGCGTGAGGAACTGGCCCTGCTGGCCGGGGTGAGCTCGGACTACTACCAGCGCATGGAACAGGGCCGCGACGTACGGCCCTCCGAACAGGTTCTGGACGCCCTCGCGCGCGCCCTGAACTTCTCCGCCGAGGAAACCCGCCACCTCCACAGTCTCGCCGCCGCCGCCCGCGTCCCGGCCCGTCTGCCGCGCTCGTACGAGCCGGAGGACGTACCCGACACGACGATACGGCTGCTGCACACCATGACCGCGCCCGCTCTGGTCATCGGCCGTTTCCTGGACGTGCTGGCCTGGAACCCGCTCGGCGGTGCCCTGCTGGGCGAGTTCACCCGCCGGCCGCAGCGGGAGCGGAACCTGCTGGCGCTGTTCCTGCGCCCCGAGGCCGACCGGACCTGTCCGAACCGGGCGGCCACCGTCGCGGAGCTGATCGGGATGCTGCGGACACAGGTCGCCGCCGATCCCCGCCACCCGCGCGCCGTGGAACTGGTGGGTGAACTCGCGGTCCGCAGCGACGAGTTCGCGGCCCTGTGGGCCCTCCACGACGTGCAGGAACCGACCCGCGGCCACATGCGCCTCAGCCACCCCCAGGTCGGCGAGCTGAACCTGGACTGGGACGCCTACCCGATACCGGGCAACCCTGGCCCCGCTGTCATGGTCTGCACCACCCCCGACGGCAGCCCCGACGCCGAACGACTCCACCTGCTCGCGGGCCTGCTGGGCACCCCTTGACCCACCACGGAATCCGATCCTGCCTGGACCGGCAACGCAGCTCGTGCGCGGTGATCAGCCGGAAAGGGCGCTCTGCGGGCCCGTACGCGAGGCCCTGCCGTGGCCCGGGCAGGTCACCCGAGTCCGGCAAGGCGTGGGAAGAGTGCTTCGGCGCTGCCGCGGCCGATCGCGTGCGCCTGGCCGGGATCGATGCCGGGCGCGGTGTCGAGATAGTGGTTGAACCGGCTTCCGGCCTCCTCGGGAGCGAAGGGCCAGTCGCTGCCGTAGAGGATGTGGCCGGGTTCGGCGAAGGCCAGCAGGGAGGGCAGCGCGCTGGGGCCGGAGGCCAGTGCGGTGTCGAAGAAGAACCTCTTGAGGTCGCGCAGGAGTTCGTCGCCGTCGCGCCCCGGCTCGACGGCCATGGAGGTCAGCACGGAGAACCGGTACGCCGCGTAGGGGAGGAAGCCGCCGCCGTGGGAGAGGACGACCTTGACGTCGCGGTGCCGGCTCAGCACCCCGGCGAGCGCCATGTTCACCGCACTGCGGGTGGTGTCGAAGACGTAGTCCACCAAGGGCGCCGGGGTGCCGGCGAGCAGCGGCATCGGGGGCTGCGCCGGGTGGACGAAGACGACGGCGGAGCGCCGGTCGAGTTCGGCCCACAGCGGCTCGAAGTCAGGATCGCCGAGGTAGCGTCCGTGCGTGTTGGACATCAGGACCACACCGTCCGCGCCCAGCACGTCGAGCGCGTACGTCGCCTCCTCAAGGGCGCCGTCGACGTCCGGGAGGGGGACGCTCGCGAAGCAGCCGATGCGGGACGGGTGGTCCTTGACCTGCTCGGCGCCGTACTCGTTGACGGCGCGGGCCAGTGCGCGGGCCTCGGCGTCGTCGCCGAGGTGGACGCCGGGCGAGGTGACGGACAGCACCCCGGTGGCGATGTTCTGCCGGTCCATCATCGCGATCGCGTCCGCCGTCGACCACGCCGGGACCGGCCAGCCTCCCGAGTCCAGGCCGCGGTCGTCCAGCGCGTCGCGCCACCGGGGCGGAACGATGTGCTGGTGGACGTCGATACGAGCGGTGGACGCAGCCATCACGAGCCTCCTGGAACCCGGCCGACGAGAGGGTCAAGTCTGCTTCCGCGCCGCCCGGACGGTGGTCAGGCACGCCCGTGCGGTGCTTCGGGGCGTTGTCTCAGCAGGAAGGTGAGTCCTTCGGCCATCGTGGGGTGGGCGAAGATCGCGGCGCGCAGCGCCGTGTACGGGACGTGCCCGGTCATCGCCGTCTGGACGGCGGCCATGAGTTCGCCGGCTTCGGTCCCGAACGCGGTGAATCCCAGGATCTCGTCGCTGTCCGCGGCGATCAGCATCTTCATGAATCCGCGTGGCTCGGACAGCGTCCTGGTCCGCAGGACGGCCGCCATGGGGAGGGTGAGCAGCCGGTATCCGATGCCGAGGCGCGCGGCATCGGTCTCGCCGAGGCCGACCCGCGCCAGCTCGGGATCGGTGAACAGGCAGGACGGCACCAGGCGGCCGGTCGTGGTGCTGCCGCCGCCGTGCAGGTTGTCGTACACCACCCGGAAGTCGTCGAAGGCGACGTGGGTGAAGTGGGGGCTGCCCGCGCACTCGCCCATGGCCCACACCCCCGCCGCCGTGGTGGCCAGGCGCTCGTCGACCGCGACATAGCCCGTGTCGGTGAGCTTCACGCCGGCCCGCTCCAGTCCCAGGTCGCCGGTGTTCGGGGTGCGGCCGACGCCCACCAGCAGGTCGGTGCCGTCGATCACACAGGGGCCGTCCGGCCCGTCGGCGGCGACGCGCACGGCGGAGCCGGACTCCCCCTCGACCCCGTGGATACGTGTGTGGAGGTGGACGGTGATCCCCTCGTCGTGGAAGAGGTCGAGGATGGCCGCGGCGACGTCGGCGTCTTCGCGGCCTGCCAGCTGCGGCCCGTGCTCGACGAGGGTCACCCGCGCCCCGAAGCGCCGCATGGCCTGCGCCAGTTCCAGCCCGACGTAGCCGCCGCCGATGACGATCAGGTGCTCCGGCAGACGGTCCAGGTCCAGCAGTTCCACGTGGGTCATCGGCCGGGCGGCGGCGAGACCGGGCACGTCGGGCACCGTCGCGTGGGTGCCCAGGTCCAGGAACACCCGCTCGCCGCGGAGCCGGCGCCGGCCGACGTCGGTCACCTCGACATCGACCGACCGCGCACCGGTGAACCGCGCCTCGCCCATGATCAGCTCGGCGCCGCTGGCCCGGTAGCGGTCCAGATGCATCCTGCGCAGGCCCTCGACCATGGCCCGCTTCCTGGCCTGCACGCCCTTCATGCTGGTCGCCGCGGACTCCAGCTCGACCCCGAATTCGGCGGCGCGTCCGGCGTAGGAGCGCACCTTCGCCGACTGAATGATGTTCTTGCTGGGCAGGCACGCGATGTTCGGGCACGACCCGCCGATCAGCTTCCGCTCGACGACAGCGGTACGGTGGCCCTCGGCCGCCAGTGTCCAGGCGAGGTACTTTCCTGCTTCGCCGCTGCCGATGACGAGGACGTCGTAGTCCTCGGTGTGTGCGGTCGTGGACATGCGGCCTCCCGACGTCGCCGATGTTCCCGAGATCCCTCAGAAGGGCCCTACCCACGGCCGGGCCGCGCCGACGTCCCCAGGCCGAGACCTCGGGCGACGCGCGCACCGAGGTCGGGGTCGACCTTCGTCCAGTAGTCGTCGACCGCTCGTTCCTGGACGAAGGGTTCCACCTCCTGGCTGAGGTGCCCGACGATGTTGTCGACCAGGTGGTCCTGATCGGCCGGTGTCAGCACGTCGCGGTAGAGCGTGCCGGGCTGGACGAAGTCGTCGTCGTCCTTGTGCGCCTCGTAGGCCGCGCGCATGATGTCGCCGGCCTGCACGAACCAGCCGGGGTCGCGGTAGCGCTGCGGTTCGCCCCTGGGCCCGCTGTAGCTGTTGGGCGCGTAGACCGGCTGGTCCCCGATGGGGCTGTAGCACATCGGGCCGTCCTTGTTGTAGTTGTGCACCTCGGTGACGGGCCGGTTGACCGGGAGCTGCGCGTAGTTCGGGCCGGTGCGGTAGCGGCTCGAATCGGCGTAGGCGAACATCCGTCCCAGCACCATCCGGTCGGGGCTCGGCCCGATGCCGGGGACGAAGTTCGCCACGTCGAACCCGGCCTGCACGATCTGGGCGAAGAAATTCTCCGGGTTGCGGTCGAGGACGAAGCGCCCGACGGGGATCGGCGGGTAGTCGTCGTGCGGCCAGGTCTTGGTGATGTCGAACGGGTTGAAGTGGTAGTCGGCCGCTTCCTCATAGGGCATGATCTGCATTTCGAGGCGCCAGGCGGGGAAATCCCTGCGGTTGATCGCGTCCCGCAGGTCGCGTCGGTGACAGTCGAGATCCTCCGCGCGCATGGCCCGGGCCTCGGCGTCGGTCATGTTCTCGATGCCCTGCTCGGTCTTGAAGTGGTACTTGACCCAGAACTTCTCGCCCGCGGTGTTCTCCCACATGTAGGTGTCGCTGCCGTAGCCGTTCATGGTGCGCCAGGTGCGCGGCGTGCCGCGGTCGCTCATCAGGATGGTCACCTGGTGCGCCGACTCGGGCGAGAGCGTCCAGAAGTCCCACTGCATGTTGTTGCTGCGCAGGCCGCTGTCGGGCATCCGTTCCTGCGAGTGGATGAAGTCGGGGAATTTCATGGGGTCGCGCACGAAGAAGACCGGTGTGTTGTTGCCGACGAGGTCGTAATTGCCTTCTTCGGTGTAGAACTTGAGGGCGAAACCGCGTACGTCGCGGTCCGAGTCCGGATAGCCCTCTTCGCCGGCCACCGACGAGAAGCGGGCGAGCATCGGCGTTCGCTTGCCGACCTCGCTGAGGAAGGCGGCCTTGGTCCACTGGGTGACGTCGGCGGTCACTTCGAAATGGCCGAAGGCGCCGCCGCCCTTGACGTGATACACCCGATCGGGAACACGCTCGCGGACGAAATGGGCGAGTTTCTCGATCAGGTAGGTGTCCTGCAGCAGATTGGGACCGCTGGTCCCGACGGTGAGCGAATGCTCGTCGCTGGCCACCGGACATCCGGCATCGGTGGTCGTGACGGGTGGTTGATCGGTCATCTCGTCGCCTCCGCGGCAGGTGCGTGTCCTGGCGTCTCCCGGGGAGCCGCGCACCGTGCCGTGCTGTCCGGCCTCCGGCCGCTACTCCGGCCAGGAGTTGTTCTGGATGACTTCGACGAAGTCGACGCGCTTGAATCCGGGGACGAAGTGGGCCAGCACATCCGCGTTCACGGTGCCGAAGGTCGTGTCGGGCCGGTCCTTGAATCCCTCGGTGAAGGCTTGCAGGATCCGGCGCTTGAAGTCGGGGCGCGGGTGCGCGTCGGTGACGGCTTCGATTTCCGCCGGATCCAGGTCGTCCCGGCCGATCCCGAGTACGTCGGTCTCCACCCCCGCGGTGACCAGGGCGACCTCGGGCTCCATGAACTCCGGGACGCCGGGAGTCGTGTGCAGGGCAATGGCGGTCCACACCCGGCGGACTTCGTCGGGGCCCGCCTCGTGTTCGCGCAGGAAGCGGCGGGCCTCGTTCGCACCGTCGATCTCGAAGCGCTGATCAGTGGTCCGGTACCGCTCGGTCAGGCCCAGGTCGTGGAACATCGCTCCGACGTAGAGCAGTTCGGGGTCGGGTTTCAGACCGCGCCGCTGTCCTTGCAACATCCCGAACAGGTACACCCTGCGCGAGTGGTCGAACAGCAGCGGCGACTCGGCCGCGCGGACCAGTTCCGTCGCCTCCGCCGCCAGCCCGGTATCGGGTATGTCCACGCCCGCGATGTTCTCGCTCATGGCTGATCCACTCCTGTAGGCAGCCCATGAACGTCCCGGCGTCCATGGAGCCGATCGGACGTTCCGGTTCAGGTGGGCGACGTACGCGGAGTCCACGCACGTCAGGCCATGGACGCCAGTCTTTCACCATCGTCAGCGCCTGTCCTGTCGTACCGGGCGACGAAGCCGGGGGACCTGTCTCCCGACCTCCACGACCACCGGGTTTACTTGATCGTCGAAAATTTGAGACACCGGGAACTACCCCGGGGGCGGGCAGCGATCTCCGGCATGCTGATCGCCCCCGCGGGACGTCCGGAGGACCAGGACATCGCCGACCGCCTCTGCACCCCGCGGCCGGCGCACGACCGGCCCGGCCCGCGACCGGGGGGCGGTTCCGTGCGGACAACACCGGCACCGCCCCCGGCTGTCTGCACGAACACATAGCCCACCGTCAGGAACCGTGTAGTGCAACTGCGAGTGATCCACCACGGCCGGAAGGAGCCGGGCGCGGTAGGTCGCGCGTACGTACCCAACTCGGTATCTGGAGACGGGAATTGAGGCATCGCAGCCGCACTGCTACGACGGAACTGTTGACGAACGCGTTGCCCGTCGGAGCCTTTGGGTCGCCCTCGGGCAAGCCCCGCGTGGGCATGGCAAGCCGGTGTGGTTCGAACGGGAGCCGAGCTGAACGGTCCCGGAGAGTTCCGGTGCCCCACGGGGCTGAAGTCACCGCCCGCCGTCTCCCGTTGACGGGAGACACGGATCACGGTGGACGGACGCGGGCCCGCCAGGACTCAGGATGCCGCCGGCTGGTCGCCCGGCAGGAGTCGTTCCAGTACGTCGAGACTGGAACGTGCCATGGCCAGCGCGGACCGTGCCGAGCCGGCCGGCCCGCGGGGCCCGTCGACGGCGGCCACCATGTCGACGGCGGACTGGCTGATCTGCCGTGCCACCGCGTCGATGTCGTAGTCGGGACCCGGGTGGTACCACCAGGCCACCCAGTTGCACATGCCGAGGACGCTGAAGGCCGCCACGCGCGCGTCGAGCGGTTTGAACTCGCCCCGCTCGATGCCTTCCTCAAGTACGGCCGTGAGCGCGGCCAGGACGTCCCGGCGGGCCTGCCGGTGCCGCGTCCGCAGCGGCTCGGACAGGGCCGGCTCGGTCCGGTCGTGCACCCGGAACTGATGCGGTGACGCGGCGCGCTGCCGGACCAGCGTGTCGGTCAGCTCGCGGAGTTTGCCCTCGGCGGTGAGGTCCCCGCGGTCACGGAGCTTGCCCACGGCGCCGGCAAGCCCCAGGCTCATCTGTTCGACCAGCATGGCCAGCAGGTCTTCCTTGCTGGTCACGTAGTGGTAGAGCGCCGTGCGGGACACTCCGACGGCCTCCGCCACGTCCTGGAGCGTGGTGTTCTCGTACCCCTGCTCCGCGAACAGGCACGTGGCCTTCTCCAGCAGGTCTCGGGTGACAAGGGTCCGCCGGGCGGTGCTGCGACGCGGCGCGTCCGTGGCCTTGGCCGACTCGTTCCGCTGCGCGGCGGCGTTCTTCCCCGAAGTCTTCCCTGGCATGCCGTCGATCGTAATCGAGCGGTGGTGAGCATGTCGACGACGGCTCTCCCACCGCCAAAGAACCTCTGTGGGGGACGGGTGTGCGCGGTTGCGGTACAGAATGCGCCGCGCGACGTCTCCGTCACTCCGTCATGGGCCTGCGCGAGCAGATGGTCCACCTCGTCGTCCGAACCCCCCGGGTCCGGGGCCGGATCCGCTCAGTCGCCGCGCATTCACGCCCATCACGTGAGAGCGGTGACGGGCACCTGGAACAAGCCCTGCCCCATTGGGCTGAACACGTTTTCCGGGCGCAGCGCTTGGACGGACGGACTCAACCACTCGACGACTCTACGACTTGACGGCTCTACGACTCGGCGACCCGGCGACCCGGCGGATCAGCGACTGAGCGACCGAAGCGACTGAAGCGACTCAGCGGGGGGCTTGCTCGCGCCGTCGCCGGTGAGCGGCCTGCGGGGGCGGGGTGTCCGTCGCTTCGGTCGCTGCGCTTCCCCGTCCCAGCGACCGAAGAACAGCGACTGAGGTTCGGTTCAGTCGCTGCCGACAGGGCTACAAATGTGCAGGTCAAAGGTGCGGCAAGAGGGCATCAGCGACTGAAGCGACTCAAGTTTCGGATATATGAAGGCATTCATGTGTGCGCGTGTGCGTCATATATAAGGACCTTCAGTCGCTTCAGTCGCTGTTTCGACTCCCGGAGACTGTTTGACCTGGGGTTTTCCTCTTGTGTGCGGGCCAGTGACTGAAAGGGCTTCAGTCGCTGCCGCCCCGCTTCGGTCGCTGCCGCCCGTCCCCCGGACGGCGATCGACACGGGTGTGGATTTTTTGGCATGGGCTCCGTGGCCCCACAAGCCGTGTTCGCTAGTCTGTGTCCGTCGTTCGGTCGCTTCGGTCGCTGAGAGGGGGACACAAGGTGCCCGCTGAGCTGCATCTTCCCCATCCCAGCCCCGAACCTGCCGCCGCCGGGCGTTCAGTCGCTGTTCCGATCGCGACCGCCCGCTGGTGCGCCCGCCGAGGCTGGCCGGTGCATCCGCTCGCCCCCGGCAGGAAGACCCCGGCCGCGAACTGTGCCGAGTGCCGGACCTCCCCGCACCCCCCGGCCGACTGCCCCTGCCTGCCCGCCGGGAAGTGGTGCCACGGCTTCCACGCCGCGACCCTGGACCAGAGCAGGATCGAACGGTGGTGGGGAGCACATCCCGACTTCGGCGTGGGCGTCGCCTGCGGGGCCGCCAACCTGGTCGTCATCGACATCGACGCCCATCCCACGCAGCCCCCTTCGAGGGACCGCCTCCTGCCGGGGATTCGCATCGCCGAACACGTGGACCTGAGGGGTCTCGCCACGGGCTTCCACACCCTGGCCGTGCTGGCCGCCCTCCGCGGCCGGCCCAGCCCCGCGGACGACGCCTCGACGCTGCGTGTGCGAACGCCGTCCGGCGGGCTGCACGTCTGGTACCGGGCCACCGACAACCGCCGCTGGCAGTCGTCGGCCGGTTCCAGCACCGGGCGGGCGCTCGCCTGGCAGGTGGACGTCCGTGCGCACGGCGGCTACATCATCGCCCCCGGCACCACGACGAAGGACGGCAGGTACACCCCCGTAGGAGAGGTCCGCGAGCCAGCCGCGCTGCCGTTGTGGCTGGCCCAGGAGCTGGAACGCACCGGCCACCTGCCCGCACCCAACATTCCCGCTCCGCGCCCGGTCCCACCCCGGGCCCAGCAGGCGGTGCTCGCCGCCGGGGGCGGCAAGAGCCGCGAGGGTTATCTCCTGGCGGCGCTGCTGGCCCCGGTCGAGGCGTGCGGCGAGGCGTCCGAGGGAGCGGGCTTCTCGGACGCCCTCAACCGGGCCGCCTACACCGCCGGCGGGCTCATCGCCGCGGGACGGCTCACTCGACAGGAAGCCGAAGAAGCCCTGAAAAGCACCGCCTTCGCCGTCCGGCCGGGACAGGAGCGCCGTGCCGAACAGATCATCCGCAGCGGACTCGCCGCCGGGCTGAAACGTCCTCTGTACGCCACGGGAGGGCGACTGTGACTTCGCCCCGCCATGAAACCCTCTTCGAGTTCGACCCCAAGGCCGTCGCGTCCCAGATCCGCAGTCAGGGCGGACCCCTGCCGTTGCCGGCGCAGACCGACCCCACGCGAGCCGCCGTCGGCGAGGCGACCGCGGTGGGGCTGCTCCCCGACACCCTGACCGACCGCGGCAACGCCAAGCTGTTCGTGAAGCTGTACGCGAACGACTACCGGCACGTCCCGGGCATCGGCTGGTACCGGTGGGACACCACCAGATGGCAGATCGACGAGGACGACACGGTTCTGTGGGCGGCGGGCGATCTGGCGGAGAACATCGCCGGTCATGACGCGAGGGGCCTGTTCACCTCGCAGGCCCTCCAGCAGCACCGGCGCCGGGCGCTGTCCACGACCGGTATAAACGCCATGCTCACCCAGGCCAAGTCGGCCCCGGGCATGGTGCTGAACGCGAACCGCCTGGACGCCGATCCCTACGCCCTGTGCACCCCCGACGGCATCGTCGACCTGCGCACGGGGCTGATCAAGGTGCCGGACCCGAACAAGGACTTCCACTCGCGGTCCACGACCGTGGGTCCGCAGCACGTGGCCACACCGAGGTGGGACCGCTTCGTGACGGACACCTTCGGCGACGACGCCGAGGGCGCCGAGATGGTCGCGTTCCTCCAGCTGCTGCTCGGCTACTCCATCACCGGCGACGTGGGCGGGCAGGTCCTGCCGTTCCTCTTCGGCGCGGGTAAGAACGGCAAGTCGGTCCTGCTGGACGTCCTCATGAAGCTGCTCGGCGACTACGCCGACGCCGCACCGCCCGGCTTCCTGATGTCCCGGCCCTACGAGGGACACCCCACCGATCTCGCCGAACTGCACGGGCGGCGCGTGATCGTGTGCTCCGAGGTCAAGCACGGTGACAAGTTCGACGAGGCCAGGGTCAAGCTGCTGACGGGCGGCGACCGCATCAAGGCCCGCCGGATGCGCCAGGACTTCTTCAGCTTTCAGCCCACCCACCATCTGTGGCTGCTCGGCAACCACCGGCCGGAGGTCGGGACGGGCGGCTTCGCCTTCTGGCGGCGCATGCGGCTGATCCCGTTCGAACGGGTCGTCTCCGACGATCGCAAGATCGACAACCTGGCCGACATCCTGGTCACGGAGGAGGGCCCCGGCATCCTCGGCTGGCTGATCGACGGCGCCCGCCGCTACCTGGCCGGGGACCGGGACCTGACCGGCCCGGAGCGGGTCCGTATCGCCACCACGGCCTACGCCGAGACGGAGGACCACACCGGCCGGTTCTTCGAGGAGTGCTGCGCGTTGGGGCCGGATCTGCGGGCCGAGCAGACGGGGCTCTACAAGGCGTACAAGACGTGGTGTCAGAATGAAGGAGCACCTGCCATGTCTTCGCGCACCTTCGCCTCCCGCGCCCGTGAACTGGCGGGGCTGGCCTCGCCCAAGGAGATGATCCTGTCCAATCAGCGCAAGTATTACCCAGGCATCGGACTGCTCGCCGACGAGGAGACGGAGGCGATGGCATGAGCTCCCTGATCGTCGAGGAAGAGATCGCGCACGAGATCGACATCGTGTGGCTTGAGGACATCACACCGCTCGACTACGTACGCCAGAGTCTGGACAGGCTTCCCACCAGGCGCGGAAAGCCTGCGTACCACCGTGACGGCCGGATGGTGGGATACGCCCTCCTCGGTCCTGATGCCAGGCCGTCGCGTTCCTCCGGCACGTTCCGCCGACGGGTCTTCTGGCTGCTGCCGCACGACCGTGACACCGAGCCGACGGGCCTCTACGCGAAGGGCGCCCCCGCGGAAGCGGTCGATCCGCGTACCATCGCCGCCCGCACGAAGGGCTACAAGACGGAACGGTCGGAGGGTGGCCCGCCGTCCTCCGCCATGCAGGAACTCGGCATAACGCTGCCGCTGTAGGCGGCCTCTCGCGGCCCTCCGGGGGAAGCGGTTCTCGGGAGACGAACCAGTCAGCAATAGACCGGACCGTGACGAACCGGACAGCGTGGCACGACGATTGCCGCGCTGCCGGGAATCGCACCCACCCCTTCCTCCCCCCCTGGCGCCCGTTGCCCATTGCCCATTGCCGAACAGGACGGTCCAATCCGCGGGTTCACCACGAGGCTCGTTCGTTCGTGTGCGTACGCAAGCCCCACACCCTCTTTCGAAGAGTTCAGGTGCGCCGGTCTCCCACACGCCCGATGCCGGAGGCAATGCGGAGATTCGGTCGCTTCAGTCGCTGATTCCCTTCGCGCACCGCCCTGAACTGGGAATACTCCGCCTCTTGGACCACAGCGACTGAGTCACTGAACCGGCCGTCGGTCGCTCACGCCCGCCAGGCGCACCACTGGAGAGGGGGCGAGGGGAAGGAGGGTGAGCCGGCGGGCCGCACCCGGTCGCGACCCCACGAGCTCCCCGCCCCCAGGCGACCGACCTGACCACTCAAGAGCGGACCCACGAGACCGATACCCCCACAGACATGATTGTGCATTCAACTAGATGGTTTATGCTTCATCTAAATGGTGCGGGTCCGCGCCCGACATGCCCCGGCATGCCTCGGGACCGGCGAAGCCACCGCATGGGGCCGGCACCGTCGCTTGCCCAACATCCCCCTGAAGAACCGGAGATCCCCCGTGACCGCTCCTGTGAAGCTCGCCGTCATCTACTACTCCTCGACCGGCTTCTCCGCCGAGATCGCCAAGGAGATCACCACTGCCGCCGAGAAGGCCGGTGCCGAGGTGCGGCTGCGCAAGGCGGCCGAACTGGCGCCCGAGGCCGCCATCGCGTCGAACGAGGCATGGGCAGCTCACGCGGCCGCCAGCGCGGGTATACCCGAGGCCACCCCGGGCGACGTCGACTGGGCCGACGCGGTGATCTTCGGGACGCCCACCCGTTTCGGCAACATCGCTTCCCAGCTGAAGCAGTTCATCGACACGCTCGGCGGCCTCTGGGCCCAGGGCAAGCTCTCCGACAAGGTGTACAGCGGCTTCGTCACGACCGCCACGACGCACGGCGGCCAGGAGTCCACGCTGCTCGCCCTCTACAACTCCATCCACCACTTCGGTGGGCTCATCGCGTCGCCCGGCTACACCGACCCGGTGAAGTTCGTCGACGGCAACCCCTACGGCACCTCACACGTGGACGCCCAGGGCAACAACCCGGTCGCCGACCAGACCCGCAACGCCGCGCGCCACCAGGCCGAGCGCGTCGTGAAGCTCGCCGCCGCCCTGAAGGCCGGCCTCGCCTGACCCTCCACCGGCGGCCGGCGCCTACGGCCCGCCCCCTCCATCGGGCGGGCGCACCGGCACCCGGCCGTACGGCTCGCCCCGGACCGGACGAGCCGGTCAGCTACTGAACCTCGTGCGGCCCCGACCATCGTGCGTCGATATTTCCGCAGCTCAAAACGGCTTTCCGGGGAGATCAGCGACTGAAGCGACTCACGTTCCGGACATGAGGAACGCACCGGTGTGCGCCGGTCACCTCACCGGATCCGGCGCCTCACCGGGCCAGCCCCCTCGGGCCAGTCACCCCAGTCGCCCCATTCACCCCGTTGGGCCAGTCACCCCTGCGACACCCTCTCGGCACACACGGAGGGCTCTCCCCCTGGCCGCCCGCCGGTCCGCCCGTCCGCCTGTCGGACCGTGTCCGCCGCTGGGTCGCTTGAGTCGCTGTCCAGGTCCGTACATGACTACTGAGCTGGGCCTTTCCCACAGCGACTCACCACACTCGGCCGCCGACCCCGGCGGCCGAGTGTGGGCTACAGGCGCGCGCCGCCAGAAACGACAGGACGACGTCGGCCGCCACCTCGCCGGGTACTTCCCCGGCCGCGTCGCGGCCGGCGTCGCAGGCGTTTCCTGATCATCCGGGCGATCAGCTCAGGCGATCAGCTCAGGCGATGACTCCAACCCCTCTTCTGGATCGACCGCTCAAGAAAGCATGCATCCACTGCGATTCCCGTATCGGAGTGCGCCTCGACACCCCGCGGCTCGACATGCGCTTGACACCCCACGGCTCGATACGTGTCTCAAGACCGCGCGGTCGTCCCGCCACGGAGGGATGACACAGGTGTGACGCTCCTCTCTCCCACCCCTTGATGTTTCGACAAGAGGCCACTGGACCCTTATGGTGGAAACGCAAGGGTCCAGTGGCCTCTTATGCGAACCACTGATCGGGTTCCGCGGGACACATGAGGGAAGAGAGAGGCGGTGCAGGCGATGGCGACGCACGACGACACTTCGGACGCGCTCCAAGGCGCAGGCGCGATGCGCGTGGCCCGGACTCCGCTGGGCGGCTCCGGTATCTCGGTGCGGCCCGTCGGGCTGGGGCTCATGGGGATGTCGCAGTTCTACGGAACGGCGGACCCGGACGCCTCGGTCGCCACCGTCCGGGACGCGATCGAGCTGGGCGTGGAACTGCTCGACACCTCGGACTACTACGGGGCGAGCAGCGCCACTCCGGGCCGGCCGGTGGCCGGCTTCGGCCACAACGAGGAGCTGCTGGGACGCGCCCTGCGGGGACGCCGGGACCGGGCGGTCGTGGCGACCAAGTTCTCCGCGCGTGCCACCCCCGGGGGCCGCAGCCACTTCGACGGCCGCCCCGAGTACGTCAGGGCCGCCTGCGAGGCCAGCCTGCGGCGGCTCGGCACGGACCGGATCGACCTGTACTACTACCACCGGCTGGATCCGGCCGTCCCCGTCGAGGACACCGTGGGCGCCATGGCCGAACTCGTCGCCACGGGCAAGGTCCGGGCGATCGGCCTGAGCGAGGTCGGCCCGGAGATCCTGCGGCGGGCGCACGCGGTCCACCCGGTCGCCGCCCTCCAGAGCGAGTACTCGCTGTGGGAGCGCGGCGTCGAGGCCGAAGTGCTCCCGGAGTGCCGGCGACTCGGCATCACCCTGGTGCCCTACAGTCCGCTGGGACGCGGCATGCTCACCGGCGCCTTCCGCCGGGGTACCGCCTTCGGCCTCGACGACTTCCGGTCCACGCTGCCCAAGTTCCAGGCCGACAACTTCGAGCACAACCGGCGACTCGTCGACGCGCTGGAGGAGTTCGCCGCGAGCGCGGGCCACACACCCGGCCAACTCGCCCTCGCCTGGCTGCTGGCCCAGCCGCACCCCATCGTGCCGATCCCCGGTGCCAAGCGCATGGCCTACGTCCGCGAGAACGTCGCCGCCGCCTCGGTCCGGCTCGGCGCCGACGAGGTGGCACACCTCGGCACCCTGTTCGACCCCGCGGGGGTCAGGGGCGGCCGTACGGAGCCCTGAACACACTTCCGGACGACTCAGGGGCCTGAGGCACCGCCCCCTCCGGACAACCCAGAGAGAGGAACACGTCTGATGAACCACGACGACCAGTTCGCCGGCCGGACCGCCTTCGTGACGGGCGCGGGCAGCGGCATCGGTTCCGACATCGCCCGGCTGCTCGCCGCGCGTGGGGCGGGTGTCGCCCTGGTGAGCCGTCAGGACGCGGCGCTGCGCCGGCTCGCCGACGAGATCACCGAGGCCGGCGGCAAGGCCCTCGTGCTGCCCGCCGACGTCAGCGACCCGCGCGCCGTGGAGCACGCCGTCGCCGAGACCGTCCGCCACTTCGGTGCCCTGCACCTGGCCGTGAACAACGCGGGCACCTCCGGTGCCTTCCACGAGGTGCCCGAACTCCCCGAGGAGGAGTGGAACAAGACCGTCGGGATCAACCTCTCCGGTGTGTTCTACGGGATGAAGTACCAGATCCCGGCGATCCGGGCGGCCGGCGGCGGCGCCGTCGTCAACGTCTCCAGCGTCTTCGCCGACCGCGGGCTGGCCGCCCGTGCCGCCTACAGCGCGAGCAAGCACGGCCTGCGCGGGCTGACCCGCACGGCCGCCGCCGAGTGGGCCCGGCACGGCGTCCGGATCAACGAACTCCAGCCCGGCGTCATCCCGGTGCCCCGCCAGCAGGGCAACCCCGAGGAGGTCGCGAAGATCGCCGAACGCATCCCGGCCCGTCGGCTCGGCACCGGCACGGAGGTGGCGAAGGCCGTCGCCTTCCTGCTCTCCGACGAAGCCTCCTACGTCACCGGCGCCCACCTCGCGGTCGACGGCGGATTCCTCGTCTGAGACCCGCTGGCATCCCACTCGATCGTCTTCATCGACACGAACCCGCAGAGAAACAGAGGCAGCATCATGAGCAAGACCTGGCTGGTCACCGGAAGCTCCCGCGGACTGGGCCGCGCCATCGCCGAGGCCGTCCTGGCGGGCGGCCACAACCTGGTCGCCACCGCCCGGCGCACCGCACCCCTGAACGACCTCGCCGAGCGGTACGGCGACCGGATCCGGCTGGTCACCCTGGACGTGACCGACGCCGAGGCCGCGCGGCGGGCCGTGCGGGCCGCCATCGAGGCGTTCGGCCGCCTGGACGTGGTCGTGAACAACGCCGGCTACGCCGACATGGCCGCCATCGAGGACATGTCCGACCAGGCTTTCCGCGACCAGATCGACGCCAACCTCTTCGGTGTCGTGAACGTCTCCCGGGCCGCCCTCCCCGTGATGCGCGAGCAGGGTTCGGGGCACATCATCCAGATCTCCTCCGTCGGGGGACGCGTGGGCGGCCCCGGTCTGGGCGCCTACCAGGCGGCCAAGTGGGCGGTCGGCGGCTTCTCCGAGGTCCTGGCCAAGGAAGTGGCCCACCTCGGCATCAAGATCACCGTCGCCGAACCGGGCGCCATGCGCACCGACTGGGCCGGCTCCTCGATGGCCACCCCGCCGGTCAGCGAGCCCTACCAGCAGGTCGTCGAACCCGCCATCGCCCGTCAGCGGGCGGCGGACGGCAACCAGACGGGCGACCCCGCGCGCGTCGCGCGGATCCTCCTGGACGTCACGGAGGCCGAGGAGCCGCCGCTGCGCCTGCTGCTCGGCAAGGACGCCGTCCGGGTCGGTCAGTTCGTGGCCGAGACCCTCGCCGCCGGGGACGCCAAGTGGCGCCACGTGAGCGAGTCCGTATGACCCGCGTCACCGGACCCGCGCACCGGTCCGGAGTCCGCCGGACCCGCGCAGCGGTCCGGACTCCGCCGGTGCCGTCCCCCGGGGCGGCACCGGCGGGGCTTAGGGTTGCCGCAGGCGGCGCCGGACGCGGGCCGCGCGGAAGGTCCTTGGGGAAGCGACGATGACAGACGACCGGTCGACCGGCTTTCAGCGTGCGCGCAGCGCCGAGCAGCGTGAGATCCGCAGGCAGGCCATCCTCGATGCCGCGACACAGCTCCTGGGCGAGATGCCGGTCAGTGAGATCAGCCTGCGGGAACTCAGCCGACGGGTCGGGCTGTCCAAGACCAACGTCGTGCGCTACTTCGAGACCAGGGAAGCGGTCTTCTTCGAACTGCTCAACCGGTCGCTCGCGCAGTGGATCGAGGAGCTGTCCGCCGACCTGGCAGCCGCCGACGCGGCCGGCCCGGTATCGGCCGAGGCCGTGGTGAAGGAGCTGGCCCGCTCCCTCGCCCGCCGGTCCCTGCTGTGCGACCTGCTCAGCGCGCTGGGGTCCGAACTCGAACGGAACATCTCCGCCGAATCGGCACGCGAGTTCAAGCTCGCCCACGGTCGGCTGCTGGGTGCGCTGGCCGATCTGCTGCGGTGCCACATCACCGCGCTGACCGCGTCCGCGGCCCGCGAACTGGTCTCCCTTACCGTCGTGTGCACGGCCGGGCTCTGGCCGTTCGCCCACCCCTCGGCGGCCGTCGCCGAAGCCCAGCGGCACCCGGAACTCGCGGACACCAAGGTCGACTTCGCCGACCGGCTCGGCCGCTCCCTGCACATCGCCGTCACCGGACTGCTGAGCCTGGGCTGACGGACAGGGCGGGCCGGCCCGCGTCGCCCGGCGAGCCGGGCGACCCACCGTCGGCTCGGGTGTCCCGTCCGCATGAAGGTCCGGGGCGTCCCACCGTCGGCATGGACGTCCGGTACGGCCCTGTCACCCTCCCCCACCCCCCTCGCCGCGCGACGGCCGCTTCGGACCTGGTCCCGCGGGAGCCCGATGGTCCGGGCGAACTCCCGGACCCGCGCTGCCCCGGCACCGCGGGCCGGCCGGGGCGGTTCCCGGCGGGCCGCACGCACACCCGGTGCCCGTCCGCGGCAGCGCGGACGGGTGGCCGCAGCGTGCTCAGGCGGCTTCGCGTACGAGCTGCGCGGCGCGTTCCGCGAGGGCGTAGACGGTCGCGTTGGTGTTGTTCGACGGGATCGAGGGGATGACGGAGCCGTCGGCGACCCGTAGCCCCTCCAGCCCGCGCACCCGCAGCGCGGAGTCCACCACGCAGCTCTCGTCCTCGCCCAGCGCACAGGTACCGACGGGGTGGCAGTACGACGTGAACGCCGTACGCGCGTACCGGCCGAGCGACTCCGCGTCCGTGACGTCCGGCCCCGGGGCGACCTCCTCGACTCCCCAGGGGGCGAGCGGCGAGGAGTGGGCGATCGCGCGTGCCGAGTCGATGCCGGACAGGACGGCGCGGACGTCCCGCTCGTCCGAGAAGTAGGCCGGATCGAGCACCGGCGGCGCATACGGGTCGGCGGAGGTGATCCGCAGGGTGCCGCGGCTGTACGGCTGCATGGGCGAGACGCCGATGGTGAAGCCGTTCTCCACCGGCGCGACCGGGTTCGGGAACGGGATGTCGACGAAGATGATCTGGAGGTCGGGGCCGGCGAGTCCGGGCTCGCTGCGCAGCAGCCCGATGATCTCGCCGTGGTTGCCGCGGGCCGGGGGCACCGTGCGGCGGGTGCGGTGGACGAGGGTCACGAGCGGGTGGTCGTGCAGGTTGCGGCCCACTCCGGCCAACTGGTGGAAGACTTCCACGCCGGCCGCGCGCAGTTCCCGCTCCGGTCCGATCCCGGAGCGCAGCAGGATCTGCGCGGAGCCGATGGCACCGGCCGTCAGGACGACCTCGCGCGCGGCCCGTACGGTGTGCACGCGCCCGTCGACGCCGTACTCGACTCCCGTGCAGCGCCGCCCCGCGAACAGCAGCTGGTGCGCCGTCGCCCCCGTGATCACATCGAGGTTGGGGCGGTCCAGCGCCGGGGTGAGATAGGCGTCGGCGGCGCTCTGCCGGTGTCCGGCGACAATGTTGAGGTCGACCGGGGCGAAACCCTCCTCCAGACCGCCGCTGATGTCGAAGGCCCGGGGGAGTCCGGTCTCGACCGCGCCGTCGAGGCAGGCGAGCAGGACCTCGTTGGGCTCGGCCATCGGGGCGACGGTGAGCGGGCCGGCGGTGCCGCGGCCGGCGGCGCCGCCGGCGGCGGTCTCGGTGCGCTGGAAGTAGGGCAGCAGGTCGTCGAAGGTCCAGCCCTTGGCGCCGAGTTCGCCCCATCTGTCGTAGCTGGTGCGGTGGCCGCGGGCGAAGACCATGGCGTTGATGGCGGACGAGCCGCCCAGGCCCCGGCCGCGCGGCAGCAGGACGTGGGGGCCGGGTCCGGCCGGGGTCGCGCCGGCGTCCTGGGCGACGGTCGTGTCACCCCAGTTGGCCGGGGTCTCGCCCAGGGTGGGCCAGGCCGGTGGGTGGGGCACGGCCTCCGGCAGGTCCGCCGTGGCGGTGCCCGCTTCCAGGAGCAGTACGCGGACGTCGGCATCCTCACTGAGCCGCGCGGCGAGGACGCAGCCGGCCGAGCCGCCCCCGACGACGATGACGTCGTACACCTGGCGCCCGGCGCCCTTCGGGTCCGCGGCGGGCTTCGAACTCGCTGAGTACTGACGGTTCATGGCTTCGCACTCCTTGCCTTGAATCAACTTGAAATCGCCTTGAATCACTGCGAATCAATGATCCGCGATCGAAGATATCACCGATCGTATCAGCGATTCGTAAATCTGATATCGTCGATTCATGACCAGGGAGACCGCACCGGAACAGCTGGAGCAGGCAGAACAGGCAGAGCCGACGCTGCGGCAGAAGATCGTCATGGCCGCGGCCGAACTGCTGGAGGACGGGGGCCTGGAGGCGGTGTCGACGCGCGCCGTCGCCGCTCGCGCGGGTGTGCCGACGCCGTCGATCTTCCGGATCTTCGGGGACAAGGACGGACTCCTCGAAGAGGTGGCGGAACACGGCTTCCGCCGCTATCTCGCGGTGAAGGCCGAACTGCTCGGCGGCGACGACCCGGTCCAGGTGCTGCGGGACGCCTGGGACCTGCACATCCGCTTCGGACTCGAACACCCGGCGTACTACGCGCTCGCCTACGGCCAGGTCCGCCCCGGCCACCTGCCGCAGGCCGGACGGCGGGCCGCCGCGGACCTGCGCCACATGATCACCCGGGTCGCCGCCGCCGGGCGGCTGCGGATGAGCGTCGACCGCGCGACCGAGGTCATGCACTCCGCCGGCGTGGGCACGATCCTCACCCTGGTCAGCCAGCCCGAGGCCGAGCGTGACCCGCGGACCTCCGAGGTGGCCCGCGAGATGGTGATCAGCACCCTCACACTCCCGCCCGCGGGCGACGGCGACGAGCCGTCCGGCGGCACCGTGGCGAGCAGCGCGATGGCCCTGCTGGTCGCCCTCGGCCAGGACGACACCGCGTCCCTCAGCCCCGCCGAACGCACCCTGCTCCTCGAATGGCTCAACCGACTGGCCGACGCGACGGACGGACCCGGCTGACGGCTCACCCACCTCCCGCGGCACCATATGACGCCACATGGCATCACGCTTGGCGCCATCCGGCACCACTCCACCCCTCCGGGAACACGCGAGCATGCGTGGCACCACACCAATCCAGGCCGGCCACCACACCTTTCCCCAGCTCAGGGCGACTTTCTCAAGCCTCGCCCCGACTGAGCCGCCACCCAGCCTTGCGAATGGCGCCATTGTGGTGTCATCATGACGTCATGGATCTCACGCCGTATGTCGACACCTTGCGCCGGGAACTCGCGGTGGCCGCCGGGGCCGGTGGGGAGGAGGCCCGTGAGCTGGCCGACCGGCTCACTGCCGCGCTGGAGTCGGCGGCCCGGCTGACCATGCTCAACGTGCTGTCCGCCGCGGTGGACGAGATCACCCGTGAGCTGGCCCCCGGGTCGGTCGATGTACGGCTGCGGGGGCTGGACCCCGACTTCGTGGTCACGCCGCCGCCCGCCGGGACCACCGCTCCCGTGGAGCCGGCGGCCGAGCCCCTCGGACCGCTCAAGGCCCCGCTGCCGACCGAGGGTGAAGGTGAGGAGGGTGGCACGGCCCGGGTCAATCTGCGGCTGCCGGCCCACCTCAAGGCCCGTGCGGAGGAGGCCGCGGGCCGGGAGGGCCTGTCGGTCAACGCCTGGCTGGTACGCGCCGTGTCCGCCGCGGTCGAGGGCGGCGGCACCCGGCCCCGCACGGCGGAGAAGACCCGCACCACCGGACAGAGCTTCACGGGCTGGGTGCGCTGACCGACTCCCCCTTCACACGCCACGCCACACCACGACGACCCCACGCCCCGCCCCACCAGGTCACACCCATGTCGCGTCCCGTCTGCGGGGACGTTCCCAGGACTCATGAGGACGGTACAGCCATGCCTTCTTTCGACACTCCCGAACCGGTCTCCGTGACCGCCCACGTCTCCGCGGGGTCCATCCGGTACACCGCGAGCGACCGCCCCGACACCCTCGTCGACGTACACCCCCGCGACCCGGACAAGGACCAGGACGTACGCGCCGCCGAACAGACCGAGGTCACCTACGCCAACGGCACTCTGACCATCAGGACACCCAGACAGCGCTACGTCATCGCCCGCACCGGCACCGTCGACGTGAGCGTCGCCCTCCCCACCGGCTCCCACACCGACACGACCGGCTCCTGGACCCAGGTGCTCGCCGAGGGCCGCCTCGGCGAGACCCGCGTGAAAACCTCCACCGGCGACGTCCATCTCGACGCCACCGGCCCCCTCCACCTGACCGCCTCCCACGGCCCGGTCACCATCAACCACATCCAGGGCCCCGCCGAGATCACCACCAGCTCCGGCAGCCTGCGCATCGGCACCATCGACGGCCCCGCCGTCCTCAAGAACTCCCACGGCACCACCACCGTCCACACCGTCACCGGCGAACTGCGCGTCAACGGTGCCAACGGCGACATCGACATCGAACACGCCACCAACTCCCTCACCGCCACCACCGCCCACGGCACCCTCCGTGTCAACCACGCCACCCGCGGCACCCTCCAGCTGCACACCTCCCACGGCGCCATCGACATCGGCATCCACCACGACACCGCCACCTGGATCGACGCCCACTCCGAACACGGACAGGTCCACAACACCCTCGCCACCACCCAACCCCCCCACACAACCGACGACACCCTCGAAATCCACGCCCGCACCCGCTACGGCAACATCAACATCCACCGCGCCCAACCCTGACCCACCACCCCACTGCCAGCAGGCAGCCGATCAGCCGGCCAGGTGCTCGCCGAAGAAGTCGGTGAGCGCGGCGACGGCGGGAGTGACGTATTCGTCCTTGTCGTACAGGTCGATGTGGGTGGCGCCGTCGATGACGACCAGTTCCTTGGGCTCGGCCGCCCTCTCGATCGCTTCCCGGCTGAAATAAGCGGTCTCCGCCTCCGAACCGGCGATCATCAGCAGGGGGCGGGGGGAGATCAGCCGGATCATCGCGTACGAGTCGTACTGCGCGAGCTGGTCGACACTGCGCAGCACCCACCCCTGGACCGCGCGGGGATGATGGCCGCGTGGGGTGCAGTAGTACTCGAACGTCTCCCGGAACTGCCGGGTGGCGGTCTCCAGCAACTCCTCCGCATGGTCGGGAATCCATGCCTCCAGCTGCGGCGCCGCGCCGCGCGCTTCCGCGGTGCGCAGTGCGCCGGACCGGTCGAGCATGGTCTGGAGGACCGCCGGGTCCTGTCCACCGCCCAGTCCCTCGCGGAACACCGAGCCGAGATCCACGGCGCTGACCGTGGCGACGGCCTTGACGCGGTGGTCGGTCTGCGCGGCGTACGGGACGTAACCGCCGGAGGCGCAGATACCCAGGGCCCCGATGCGGTCCATGTGGATGTCGTCACGAGTGGTCAGGTAGGTCACGGCGGACTTGATGTCCTCGGCCCGCTGGAAGGGGTTCTCCATGCCGCGCGGCTCGCCCTCGCTCTCGCCCTGGTGGGCGGCGTCGAAGACGAGGGCCGCGAATCCGGCCCGGGCCAGGCGCTCGGCGTAGCCGCTCGGGCTCTGTTCCTTCACGCCGCCTCCCGGGTGGGAGATGACGACGGCCGGCAGCCTGCCGCCGGTGTGGTCGTCGGGAGTGAAGAGGATCCCGGCGAGGGCGAGGTTGTTGCTGGGGAAGGTGACGCGGGACTTCATGTCTCGGGATCTCCTGAGCAAGGGCGAGGCTGCGGGTGAACACGTGCCGTGACCGGGTATGCGACGGCTTCCCGGCGACGCGACGGCTTCGGCCGGACCTTCCGCCTCGCGGGCGGCTCGTCCACCGGGCACATCCACCGATCGCATCCACCAGTCACATCCACCGGCCACGTGCACCGACTTTCACACGTGGTACGCCGCGGGATAAGAGGCGTCTCGTGTCCCCGGACACCCCTGTCCTGGGACACGACAGGCCCCCTGTACCGGGGACGGCCGGCTGCGAGACTGGCCCCATGAGCAGTAGCGCACACCCCAGCGAGCTGGGCGCCTTCCTCAAAGCGCGGCGCATGGAGCTGAGCCCGGCCCAGGTCGGACTGCCCGACGCGACGGGCAGGCGCAGGGTCAAGGGGCTGCGCCGGGAGGAAGTGGCCCTGCTGGCGTCGATCAGCCCCGACTACTACACGCGTCTGGAGCAGGGCCGCCGGCAGGCGTCCATCCCCGTGCTGGACACCCTCGCGCGTGTTCTCCGGCTCGACGACGACGAACGTGCCTACCTGTTCGATGTGTCCGGCAAGGACGCCGGCCGGCCTCGTCGGCGCACCGCGCAGAAGGTCCGGCCGCAGCTGCGGCGGCTGCTGGACGACCTTCCCACCACGCCTGCCGTGGTGCTGGGCCGGCGTACGGACATCCTCGCCTGGAACCCCGTGGCCGCCGCCCTGTTCACGGACTTCGCGCAGATCCCGGAGCGGAAGCGCAACTTCGTACGGCTGGTGTTCCGCGAACCGGCCATCAGAGCGCTGTACCCGGACTGGGAGTGGGTGGCACAGGTCAGCCTGGCACAGCTGCGCATGGAGGCCGCCCGGGACCCGAAGGACCCACGGCTGGCCGAACTGGTCGGCGAGCTGTCGTTGCAGGATCCCGACTTCCGGCGCTGGTGGGGCGCCCACCACGTCGCCGTCCAGGGCACCGGCACGAAGACCCTGAACCATCCGGTCGTCGGCCGGCTCCTGCTCGACTGGTCCTTCCTCACCTGCTCCGACGACCCCGACCAGCAGCTCATCACCCTGACCGCCGACCCGGGCACACCCAGCCACGACCGGCTGCGCATCCTCGCTTCCCGCACCGCACCGGCCGCCGACCGTCCCGCGGCGGACGGGGCCCACGGCGGGTGACGATCACCGGCCTGCGGATACGGCCCTGATCGGCCGGGCCGAGCCACCGCCTGGCCTCGGCTTCGCCCTCGGCCGCGCAGCGCCCCACAGGTGGCTGAACCCCCGACGTCACAGGAATCGACACAGTGACGATAAAAATCGACACGGTGTAGATTCGGTGGCAGGGGAGCAGTCCAGCTCCTTTCGACTCGCTCTGGAGGAGCAGTGCAGAAGCAGAAGTGGCTCATCACCGGCGTCAGTACGGGCCTTGGGCGTGCCTTCGCCCAGGCCGCCCTGGCCGCCGGGCACACCGTCGTGGGAACGGTCCGCTCCGAGGAGGACCTGCGGGCCTACGAACAGCTCCGACCCGGGTACGCGCACGGCCGCATCCTGGACGTGACGGACGACGACGCCGTCCTGAGTGTGGTCGCGGAGGTGGAGCAGAGCATCGGCGCCCTGGACGTCGTCGTCGCCAACGCCGGTTACGGCCTGGAGGGCACCTTCGAGGAAACCCCGCTGGCCGAGGTGCGGCGGCAGTTCGAGGTCAACGTGTTCGGGGCGGTGGCCACCCTCCAGGCAGCGCTGCCGTACATGCGCCGGCGCCGCCGCGGACACCTGATGGCGGTCACCTCCATGGGCGGGCTCATGGCCGTGCCCGGCATGTCCGCCTACTGCGGCAGCAAGTTCGCCCTGGAAGGCATCCTGGAGGCGCTGGGCAAGGAGGTCGCACAGTTCGGGATCCACGTGACGGCGATCGAGCCCGGCTCCTTCCGCACCGACTGGGCCGGACGGTCCATGACACGCGCCGCGCGGTCCATCGACGACTACGACGAACTGTTCGGCCCCATCCGTGAAACGCGGCAGAAGGCAAGCGGGAACCAGCTGGGCAATCCGGCCAAGGCCGGGGACGCCGTCGTGCAGATCGCGTCGGTCGACCGGCCGCCGGCCCACCTCGTCCTGGGCTCGGACGCGCTGCGACTGGTCACCGCCGCGCGCACGGCCGTGGACAAGGACATCCGCGCAGGGGAGACGCTCTCCCGTACGACCGACTTCGCCGAGGGCGCTCAGCTCTGATGCCCGGTCACCATCCCGCGCGGAGCCGGCGCACCACCGAACGCAAGGGCGATGTCCGGGAGCGGGCCATCCTCGACACCTGCGAAGTTCTGCTGGCGCACAAGGGCTACGACGCCATGACCGTCGGCGACATCGCCCAGGGCGCCGGCATCACCCGCGGCACCCTGTACTTCTACTTCGGCTCCAAGCAAGAAGTGGTCGCGGCACTCGTGGCCCGCACCGTCGAGCACCTGTGGGAACGGTCCCGGGCGACCGCGGAGAACGACGAGCCGCGCCAGGCCGTCGCAACCGCCATGCAGCGCACGGTCGACCTGTGGAACGAACACGGCCTGGTCATGCGCACGGCCATCGACCTGTCGTTGACCGTGCCGGAGATCGGCGAGCTGTGGAGCCACACGGCTGACTTGTTCATCACGGCCATCACCGCCGTCCTGGAACGAGCCGGCGTTCAGGCAGGCACCGAACCCGAACAAGCCTCGGCGATGGCACGCGCCCTGTGCTGGATGATCGAGCGGACCTTCTACCACGCCTCGCAGGAGTCCCGCGAGAAGCTGCAAACGGCCTCCTCGACCTGCGAACACATCTGGCTGATCGCCGCCGGCCTGACCGACTGAAACAGCCGGCAGGGACGGTGAAGCATCACCGTCGACGCCTACTCACTGCGGCCCGGCGGAGCCGTCGTCCGCACCAGGGCCGCGTGCCCCGGGACGGGACGGAACGGGACGGGCTCCGCCGGGCCGCACCCAAGGCCGTATTGAGAAAATTAAGTTTCGCGCGTTGCAATCTTAAAAATCTCAAGGTACAAATGAATGGCAGGCTCGTAGTCGAGAGCAAGGGAGCCGAGGGTGGACTGGCAGGAACTGACGGACCTGACGCACGGGCAGCCGTTCGTGGTCGAACGGGTCCGCCTCGCCGGCAACGGCGTCGCGATCGAGGGGCAGTTCGAGCCGCCGCCGCTGGCCCAGCTCGGCATCGACGACCAGGTCTTCGTCGCCGCGTTCGTACGGTCGCACGGTTCGATCAAGGAGATGGAGCGGATCTTCGGGGTGAGCTACCCGACGATCAAGTCCCGGCTGAACCGGATCGCCGAGCGCCTCGACTTCGTCGACACCGACCCGGCACCCACCGGCGCCGACGTCGTCGACCGCCTGCGCCGGGGCGAGATCAGCGCCCAGGAGGCGCTGGCCGAGCTGGAGAAGTCCCGATGATCCCCCAGCTGGTGACGGTACGCGTGCGCCGTGCCAACGGCCGTCGGCTGCGGCTGTACGTCCCTGTCCTGCTGGTCCTGCTGGTGCTGTCACCGCTGCTGCTGCTCGCGGTGGCGGGCGGACTGGTCGCATGCCTCCTCACCCGGGTGAGCCCGGTGGGTGCGCTGCGGAGCACCGGGCAGGTGCTGTGGGCGCTGCCCGGCACCCGGTTCGAGATCGAGCAAGGCCGTACGGCCGTACTGGTAAGCGTCAGATGAGTCAGAGGAATGAGGAGCACCAGTGAACGAGCAGCGCCGTCAGATCCTGCAGATGCTGGGCGAGGGCAAGATCACCGCGGATGAGGCCGAGCGGCTGATCGACGCCCTCGAACGGCAACAGCCCGAGTCGCCGCCCGGAGCCGCGTCCCGTCCGAAATCCCGGCCCAAGTACCTGCGTGTGGTGGTGAACGCCACGGACGACTCCGGCGGCGACGGGACGAGCCGGGTCAACATCCGGGTCCCGCTCCAGCTGCTGCGCGCCGGGGTCCGGCTCACGAGCCTGATCCCACCGCAGGCGCTCACCAAGGTCAACGCGGAGCTGACCAAGTCGGGGGTGCCGATCGACCTCGCCCAGCTCAAGCCGCAGCATCTTGAGGATCTGATCGACCAGCTCGACGAAGTCGACATCGACGTCGACGACCCTGACGCCAAGGTGCAGGTCTTCTGCGAGTGACATCACCCCGGTCCCGGACGCCCGCCCGGACCACGGGGTCGGACCGCCGGCCGGGCGGTTGGCGGCCGCACAACAACACCTGGCTAACCCTTCACGACGTCCTTGACGAACACGATGCCGTCGCTGTCCGCCAGGTGGGCCGGGTCGAGCGGGGAGTAGCCGAACCAGGGGGATACGCGGGGCGCGGGCGGCGCGTCGCCGAGGGCGGTGGCCAGCCGCGGGGCGTCGATGACGCAGCGGTCCTCCGGGAGTGCGTACAGGAGTCCTTCGACGGTGTCCGGGGGCGGGGTGTCCACTCCCTGGTGCCGGATCGTGCCGAGGGCCGTGGCCACGAAGGCGTACTCCGCGCCGAGTTGGGTGCTCACCAGCGCACCGGCGCTCCACCACTCCACCGGCCCCTGCCACATCCGCATCGTGCTCCTCCCCCGCTGGAGGTGGGAATTGTGGGCGGCGACGACCGCCGGGCCCCGAGCGGCGACGGCGAGGAGGTTGTGGGCCATCATCTGGTCCCGCAGCGCGCACAGCCGCGTCATGCGGGCCGGTGAGGTGTCGGCCATCCAGTAGTGGTAGCGCAGCAGCCCGGTGGCGGTACGTCCGTACAGGCGCGCCCGGTCCAGGTCGTCCCGTGAGGTCGCCGCGAGCAGGTGGGGCGTCTGCCCGTCGAGCAGCGCCACCAGATCGTCGGCGAGCAGCCGCAGCTCCCTGGCCTCGGCCGACCGCCCCGCGGACCGGGCCGGGTCCGTCATCGCGGCGGGGTCGGTCCACCGGTCGTCGGTGTCGAGCAGGCGGTCAAGTGTTTCCGCGGTGCAGGGGAGCAGGGCCGTCTCCACCCGGGCCGACAGGTAGCCGTGGAGTGCGGTGAGGGACTGCCGGGGGCTCGCGGCGCCGGTGATCTCCAGTGGACCGTCGAAACCGGCGAAGCGGACCCATTCGGACGCGGGCCGGCGCTCGTTGTGGGCGCGCATCCAGCGCACGAGTTCGCGGTTGGCCGCGAAGGTGCCCCAGCCGTGGCTGAATCCGTGCTCCATGACCTCGTCGAGGGTGCCCGTGCCCGAGGTGACGTGGTCGTCCACGACCAGGCCCGTCATGCAGTCGCTCTCGATCGCGATCGTGCGGTAGCCCTCCTGCTCGACGAGTTGCCGGAACAGTTCGTTGCGCAGGTCGAGCAGGGTGTCCTCGCCGTGGGTGGGCTCGCCCAGGGCGAGCAGGCGTGGCCGGGCCGCAAGCAGCCTCATGACGGCGGCAGCGTCGACAGGATGGGCGATGTCCTCGATGTCAGTAGCCATGCCTTCAACGGTATCGTTGAACCTTCGGTGGAAACTTCTGCGCGATACCACCGCGATATTGTCGGTTTCATGGGGCGAAACCTTCAAAGCAGTGAGCGGCTCAGGCCGGTCGATCTGGCGCGCGGGCACGGTCTGTCCACCCAGGCGGTCAGGAACTACGAGGAGGCCGGCATCCTTCCGCCCGCCGGTCGCACGCAGCACGGCTACCGCACCTACACCCCGCTGCACGCGGGGGCCCTGAGCGCGTTTCTCGCGCTGGTGCCCGGCCACGGCCACCGGACGGCGACGGAGATCATGCGGGCCGTGCACCGGGGAGCGGTCGACGAGGCGTTCCACCTCATCGACGAGAGCCACGCCCAACTGCTCGACGACCGCCGGACCCTCCAGGCCGTGGAGAGCGCCCTGCGCGACCTGGAACCCGCCACGGCGGCCGAGCCGAGTGTGGAGTCCGGGCCCGACGGCACGTTCATCGGGCCGCTGGCGGGGAAGCTCGGCATCCGGCCCGCGACGCTGCGCACATGGGAGCGCGCCGGGCTGGTGAGCCCGCGCCGCGACCCACGGACCGGATACCGCGTCTACGACGAGGCCGACATACGGGACGCCCGGCTGACCCACCAGCTCAGGCGGGGCGGCCAGCCGCTGGAGCAGATCGCGCCGCTGATCGCCCAGGTGCGGGCGGCGGGCGGGCTGAAGCCGCTGGAGGCCGCGCTGTACGACTGGCGCGCTCGGTTGTCCGCCCGTGGACGGGCGATGCTGACCGGGGCCGCCGAACTGGAGGCGTACCTCCGCGAGCGCGGATAAGGCTGCACCAGCCTGCCCCAACGGCGCCCGCCCGAACGTCACCCACTCGGGCATGGGGCCTGTTCGCACCGAGCGGCATGCGACGCCGGCCGGCGTACCTCGGACAGGCGTGCCGTTCAACGCCGTGGGTTCCGCCCGCGAGGCTCTGTGGACCCGGTCGGCTCCGTGGGCTCAGTCGGTTCGATGGGTTCGATGGGTTCGATGGGCCCGGGGTGTGAGAGTGCGGCGAGGAGTTGCAGTTTCTCGTCGCTGTCGCCGTCCTTGTCGGGGTAGTAGACGACGAGGATGACGTCGTCGATGGGGAGTTTGTCGCGGTGCAGCCGCAGCTCACCGACGACGGGGTGGCGGACGGTGGTGGTGCCTCCGTCGAGGTTGCGGACGTCGTGTCGGGCCCACAGGGTGCGGAACCGTTGGCTGGACAGTGCGAGTTCTCCGACGAGTTCGACGAACCGGGGATTGTCGGTGTCGTCTCCGATGCTGGTGCGCAGGGCGGCGACGAAGTCGGCGGTGGCTTTCGTCCAGTCCTGGTGGAAGACCTGTTCCTCGGGATCGAGGAGGAGGGAACGCAGCCGGTTCTGGCCGGGCCGCAGACGCGGGGAGAGCGCGACGGCCATCGGGTTGGAGGCCAGCACGTCGAAGGCGCGTCCTTCGACGAACGCGGGGATCTGGAGGTGGGCGAGGAGCTGGTGCACCCGTGCCGGTACGTGCTCGGGTCGCCTGCGGCGCGGTGCCCTGGGGCGGACTGCCGCGAGGCCGAGCAGATACGTCCGCTCGATGTCGTCGAGACGCAGGACACGCGCGAGTGATGCGAGGACCTGGGGCGAGGGGTTCTTGTCGCGGCCCCGCTCCAGGCGCAGGTAGTAGTCCGCGCTGATTCCGGCGAGCAGGGCGACTTCCTCACGGCGCAGGCCGGGAACGCGGCGGATGCCGCCGGGCGGGATCCCTGCCTGTGCCGGGGAGACCAGCTCACGTCGGGCGCGAAGGTAGCTGCCGAGCCGGTTGTCCGATTCCTCATCCTTCATAGCGACACCGTAATGCGGTGCGCGCGTCTCAGCGGGGGCCCTGGCAGGACCAGGGAAGACGGGAGCCCTGCCACACCCGGCGAATGCCGTCAAGACTCGCGGCATCGCTGTTCGAGAGGGACGGCGAGCTTCGCTGTTCGAGAAGGACGGCGAAGATCACTGGAAGCGCCGCCGACCTGAACGCCGTCGGCGCCCTGAACTGAAGGGAAGATCTCGTGGATCTCTCCAACCGCACCGTTCTCATCATCGGCGGGACCTCGGGCATCGGGCGAGAGCTGGCCCGCCGGTTCGCCGCGGCGGGCAGCACCGTGGCCATTGGCGGTCGCAGCCCACAGGCGCTCTCGGAACTCGCCGGAGAAGGTTTCGGCACGTTCGCCATCGACGTCACCGACGGTGTCTCCGTCGCACGTGCCCGCGACGCCGTGCTCGCCCAGTACCCCGGCCTGGACACCGTGGTGACGATGTCCGGCGTCATGCTCCTGGAGGACCTGCGTGACCCCGCGCACTTCGAGGCGGCACGGACGACGATCGACACCAACCTGGTCGGCACCATCCGGGTCGTCGACGCCTTCACCCCGCACCTGATCGAACGCGGCGCCGGCACCTTCATCACCGTCACCTCGGGCATCGCCTTCCTGCCGTTCCCGCCCATGCCCACCTACGCCGCCTCGAAAGCCGCGGTGCACGCCTACTCCGAGGCACTGCGCGCGCAGCTCGACGGCACCGGCGTCAGCGTCGTCGAACTCGTCCCCCCGGCCGTCGCCACGGCAGGACAGGAGGAGGTGAACCCGCACGCACTGCCGCTCGACGATTTCGCCACCGAGGTCACACAGCTCCTCGCACAGGACCCGACCCCTGACGAGATCCTCGTCGAGCAGGTCCTCATGCACCGCTGGGCCGAGCGCGACGGCACCTACGCCGACCTCGTCGCCCAGCGCGCCAAGGCCCTGGCCATGCTCCCCGGCCGCCAAGGCTGACGTCGTTCGCCGAACTACCTTGCTCGCAACGGTGAACCCCGACGCGTGTCGAACGCGCCGGGGTTCCACGACAGGCTCAGTGCCGAGTCGGGAACAGTTGGAGATGGGCCTTCCTGCCGGAGACCGACTTCACCCAGATCTTCAGGTTGTTGAACTTGACGGTGCCGCCCGGGCTGGTGCCGCCGCCCAGGCTCCCACCGGCGGCCGACATCTTCACGGCTCGGGAACTCACGCTCGTGATCTTCACATCCCCGAACCCGAACTTACGGCGGTCGACCGTGATGGTGTGGGGCGCCGACACGGTGATCTTGCATCGCCCGTCGTAGCAGGGCCCGTTGGCAGCGGACGCGGCCGGCGTCAGCAGAGCGAACCCGAGTACGCCCGCCATGGTCAGCGTCACGGCGGTTGTCGTCGCGGCCCGCCGGCGCATACCGGTAGTCATCTGTGGGGCCTCCTGTTTCAAAGGGGGATTCTTGCTCGTCTTTCCTAACCCGCCGGGCGCGGGACCCCTCCCGAGGAAGGATCCGGGCGCCGACGCACAACGCCGCCGGCGCCGCCGGCCAGATCGCCCCGCCGCCGGGCGACCCGGCCGACGAGAGCGAGGAGCGGCGGTGCCTTCAGGTGTGCGGTGGTACGCGGCGCCGGGCGAGGTGGCCCCGCAGTCGTCACTCGTGGGGAAGGCCGCTTTCCTCCCCGGTGGACAGCGCTGCGTACCCGGAGTGAGACGGCTCCGCCCGCCGAAGCCGGTGTCGGCGCTTCGGCGGGCGGAGTGTGCGGTGCGTCAGGCCATGCGCCACTTCTGGTTCGAGGTACCGGCGCAGTTCCACAGTTGCAGGACGGTACCGGCGGCGGTGTTCTTGTCCTTGGCGTCCACGCACAGGTCAGGAGCGACGTCGACGAGGTCGTAGGACTTCTTCAGTGCGAACCCCTGGTTCGCGGCGCGCGACGACGAGCACGTCGCGAGCCGCACCAGCGCGCCGTTGCCCGGGTCGGAGACGTCCAGGCACATCGTGCCGCCGAAGGTGCGGGCGGTTCCGTCGGACGGGAACGTCCAGCCCTGCGACGGGTCACCGCTGTTGCAGTCGGCGAGCACCAACTGGGTGCCGGCCGCCCGCGAACCGCCCTGGGTGGCCAGGCAGCGGTCGGCGGCGAAGTTCAGGACGAGTCCGCCGGTGAAGCTGACGGACGTGCCCGTCGTCTTCGGCGGCTGCGCGGCCGAGTGCTGGGTGCCGCCGCCCGTCGTACCGCTGCCGGTGCCCGTTCCCGGCCCGGTGGTCGTGCCGTCCGCGCTGGTGTTCCCCGACTCGGAGTGCGGCGGCGGCGCGGACTGTCCGGGCAGTCCCGGGAGGACGTCCTGCGTGGACGGTCCGCCCTTCTTCCCCGGGGAGTCGGACGTGGCCGCGTCGGACGGCCGGTGCGAGGCGGGCCCGGAGGCCGGGGACGAGCCGCGCGCCGACGGGGTGGACGCCGGGTCGGTGCTCCGGACGGTGGCCGCGGCCTGTGCGGTGTCGTCGCCGCCGAGCCGTGAGACGCCCGCTGCCACACCGACGCCCACGACCGCGAGGCCGGTCACGCCGGCCACCGCGATCGCCACCCGACGGCCGGGCTTGAGCAGACGGAGACCGGAGAAGTAGTGGTGGCGGGAGAAGTCGGCCGCGAAGGACTTGCCGCCCTGCGCGGAGGGTTCGGCGGAGAGCCGGACCGACGGTGTCTCGTCGTCGGCCCGGATCCCACCGGCCGAGGGCAGTGGCTCCTCATCGGGCTTGGGGGACGGCGGCCGCGTGGCCTCGGGTCCGCCGTGGGGGGAGGGTGTCGTCATGGGTAAGTCACTCCGGTTGCCTGGAGTCGTGGGTGGACAGGGACAGGGCCTGCGTGTCAGGGCCATTCGGGAAGGTCCTGCGGGCGCAGAGTGATCAGGTCCGTCTCGTCGGGAGCCGTCATCTCCGCCACCCGGTACGCCTGGCGTTCGGTCAGGGCCTGGAAGGTCTGGCGGGCGGTACGGCCGTTGCCGAACCGCTCGCCGCGGGGTGTCGCCTCGAAGTACGCGGTGAGCGCCTCGCGGGCGGAGTCCGTCAGCCGGTACTGGTGGCGCTCGGCGTGGTGCTCGACGATGTTGACCAGTTCCGGAGTGGCGTAGTCCTCGAACAGCAGGGTGCGGCTGAAGCGGGAGGCCAGCCCGGGGTTGGAGTCGATGAAGTGCTCCATCTCGTCGGGGTATCCGGCCACGATCACCACCACCGAGTCACGGTGGTCCTCCATCAGCTTCACCAGGGTGGCGATGGCCTCGTGACCGAAGTCGTTGGAGCCGGCGGCCGGGGTCAGCGAGTACGCCTCGTCGATGAACAGCACACCGCCCATCGCCTCCTCGAAGACCCGCTGGGTCTTCGGCCCGGTGTGTCCGACGTACTCGCCGACCAGCGAGGACCGGTCCGCCTCGACGAGGTGTCCGCGGTTGAGCAGACCGACCGCGGCGAGGATGCGGCCGTAGAGCCGGGCCACGGTCGTCTTGCCGGTGCCGGGGTTGCCCGCGAAGACCAGGTGCCGGCTGAGCGGCGGCGCGACCAGGCCCGCCTCCTCGCGGCGCCGGACCATCTGCATGAGCTTCACCAGCGACGAGACGTCGTGCTTGACCCGCTCCAGGCCGACGAGCAGGCCCAGTTCCGCGAGCAGGTCCTCCAGGCTCTCCTCGGGCACTTCCGCCTCGCCGTCACCGTTGCCCCCGCCGGACCCGGCGGCGCCGCCCGGCGCGGTGGCTTCCGTGCCCCGCGGTGTCGCCACCGCGGTCTTCGCGGTGGCCGGGACGGCGGGTCCGGCGGGGGCTGTGCCCGGGGCCGGCCACTCCGCGTTCTTGACGTCCCGTGAGGCGCAGCCCGCCACCTCGGGACGGGCGCCCTCGTCCGCGCTGAGGTCCTCGCCGGTGTCGGTCACCAGCAGGTTGCGCAGCACCGGCCGGGCCTCGCCGCCGACGTGGACGGCCGGATACCCGGTGGCCGACAGGACGCAGTCCTCGTACCGGCCCTTGCCGCCCTCGTCGACGAACAGGCCGTTCTTCCCGGTGTCGGTCACGGTGGTGCGCACCACCGTGGGAGCACCGTCACGGGCCACCACCAGTCCGGAACCCGCGGTGCCGGACACCGCGCAGTCGCGCAGCGCGGGCGTCGCCTTCTCGGCGACGACGACACCGGCCGTGCCGGCGCCGCTGACCCGGCAGCCGGTGAACTCCGCGGCGGTGTCCGGGCCGCAGGTGATGCCGGCACGCTCGACGTCGACGATCCGGGTGTCCTGGACCTTGACCCGGCCCAGCGAATGGGCGGTGACGCCGTTGCGGCTGTGCCGCACGGTCATGCCGTCGACCGTGGCCGCCGCGTACCCGTCCAGGTGCAGGCCCGACAGTCCGCAGCCGGTCAGCCGGCAGTCCTCCACTGTGAGCCGGCCGCGCTCGGCGACCCCGATGCCGTGCTCCGGGGTGTCCTCCACCCGCAGGGCGGTGAGTTCGGCCTTCGCCTCACCGGCGACGTGGACGGCGCTGTAGGCCGATTCCCGCACGGTGCCGCCGGTGACGCGGATCTCGGCGCGCTCGCCGACCAGGATGCCGTTGCCCTCCGCGCCGCGCACCGTGGTGTCGGCGACGACCGCTCTGGCGGAGCCGCGCACCAGCACGCCGGAGGCGCGCGGGTCGTTGATCCGGCAGTCGACCAGTTCCAGCCGGGCACTGCCGTCGGCCGAGACGCCGGCCGCGCCGCTGTCCCGCACGGAGCACATCGTCACCAGGACGTCCCCGGTACCCGCGGCGAGGATTCCGGCCGCTCCGGCTCCGGTCACCTCGCCACCGGTGATGCGCACCCCGCCACTCTCGTCGTCCTCCGCGCGCGGGGCGGAGCCCAGCACCCGTACGGCCTCGGCGGCGGCGTCCTTGAGCCGGCACTCGTCCAGCGTGACCGCCGCCTGTTCCTCGACGAGCAGCCCGTTGCGGCCCGATCCGTCGACGGCGCAGCGCCGGACCACCGCCGTGGCCCCGCCGCGGACCCGGATGCCCGAGCCGCTGACGGAACGCACCGTCGAGTCCGTGAGGTGTGCGGTCGCGGCACCGGACACGACGACGCCGGTGCCCTCCACGTCCGTGACGAGGGAGTCGGTCAGCCACACCGTGCCGGCGGTGTCGGCGTGCACCCCGGCCAGCGCCGCTCCCCGGACCACGCTGCGGGTGACCCGCAGCGAGGCCGCCCGCACCGCCTCCACCCGGCCGCCCGCGATGTCGCACTCCTGGAGTTCGGTGGTGCCCGCGGTCACCAGCAGCAGCGGCCGGGACGGGTCCGCGCCCAGCACGGTGACACCGTTCAGCGTCGCGGAGGCGGACAGTTCCAGCGCGGGCACGCCCGAGGTGACCGGCGTCAGCCGTACGGTGCCGGGTCCCTCTTCGGCGACGAGCGTCACCGTGCGGTCGATCAGCAGGCGTTCGGGATAGTCGCCGGCGGCGATCCGGATCTCGTCGTGGTCGTCCGCCGCCCGCACCGCGTCGGCGATGGTGCGGAACGCGCCGCGGCGCGCGTTCGGCCGTACGTGATGGATGGCGGGACTCACCTGTCGCTTCCCTCCGTGGGCGTGCGGTGTGCTCCGGGCTCGACGAACCCGGGGTTGGTCAGGTACCGGCCGACCGGACGGCCCCCTTCCAGACGCTGCGCGCCACGGATGTACCGGCTGTCCACCCCGCCGGGGTAGAGGACCTCCGCCCGCTCGGGGTGCGGACCGGCCAGGTCGAGTGTCGCGTCGGCGTCGACGCCGCCGGGCGCGGCGATGTCGTACCGCCAGCCGTACCGGCCCAGCAGTTCGTCTGCCGCGGACGCGTCGGCCGCGGCCCGCTCGCGCAGCCAGCCGATCTTCCGGGTGGCGGTGACCCAGGCGCTGTCGGGGACGTCCCGTCCGCTCACATGTGTCGCCACGTGGACCAGCGCGTCGCCCGCGGGCCGCAGACCGTCGGCGAACACGGCGGCGGGGCGTTCCGCTCCCGCTGGGCCGAAGACGTACAGGTCCTCGCCGTCGTCGGCGCGCCAGTGCAGCCCGCCGCTCCAGGGCGCGGCCTGGAGCGCGTTCTCGATGTGCTCCCCCGCCGCGACGGCGATGCGCGGTGCCGGCGCGGCGCCGGGTGCCGGGGACGACGACGGCAGGGTCAGCGGTGTGACCGTCACGGGCTCGCTCTCACCGGGCAGATACCAGTGCCAGGCGCCCAGACCGCCGTCCGCGGTGGGTGGCACGAAGGAGCCCCGGAGGCCGAGCGCGCCGTTCTCGATGGCGTACGCGGAGGTGTGCGGGGTGTCCCCGTTGCGGCCCCACATCGTCCACCGCGGGGTGCGGGCGAGCGGCTCGGGGTGCTGTTGCCTGACGGTCTCGAACGCCTCGGCCGGGGTCGGGTGTGCCGACCCGGACGGCGACGCGGACACCTCGGCGACGCCGGGGACCGACGCCCCGGACGGCTCGGGTGTCCTCACCGGCACGGTTCCCTCCTTGGCGGTGGCATGTGTTTCGGTCGCGACCATACCTTGCACAGGTGTCTGCTCCGTGGGTGAGGTGTGTGGTGCGACCGCTTCGACCGGTTCCGGTTCCTCGGTGTGTGCTGTCAGAAGTGTGTCATCTCGGCCGGACACCTCGGGAGACGGGGTTGTCCGGGAGTTCGGGGCGGGCACTGGGTCGGGTACCCGGGTCGGTACGGCGGCAGGTGTCTGCCGGACCGAGTGGGACTTGGAAGTGTTCCCGTGCACAGACGTGTCCTCATGCACAGAGGTGTCCCCATGCGCGGTGTCCGCCGGGTGTCCGGTGCCCAGGGTGATGGGCCTGTACTCGGGAGTGCCCGGCCGGGTGAAGACATGGCCCTGCTCGACCACGACACGTTCGGTGATCTCCGCCGAGGGCACCGAGAAACCGGCCAGGACGACGCCCGAGACCTCGGTGTCCGTGCCGCCGCGGTGGAACGTGAACGTGAACCTGACGTGGCCGTCGTAGTGTTCGAGCGGGGTCGGGATCTTGGCGTTGCTGAAGGTACGGCCGCCGGTGACCTGGTCGCTGCGGGTCCGGCGGCGGAAGCCGCCGCCGAACGTGAACGCCGCCCCCAGCTTGTTCTCCAGCGCGCTGGTGACCGCGCCGAGCTGGCCCAGCAGGAGGAACTGCCGCGAGTGCAGCCCGCGCCGGGTGAACAGGCGGTACTTCTCACCGGTCAGGGCCACTTCGGCCCTGGGTTCGGGGCGCACGTGCGTCAGGCCGACGATCTCCGCCCTGGCCGACACCCACGCCTCGCTGCCGTTCACCCGGAACGACTCGCCCCTCAGCTCGCCGCCGCGAGTCAGCCTGGGCAGCTCGGCCAGCAGGCGGTCCTTGGTGAACTCGCCCATGACCAGTTCGCTCCGCGCCGTTCCGGCGCGGGTGGCGTCCCGCCAGGCGCCGCCGAACGCCTTGCCGCCCTCGCTGTCGAGCAGGCCGCGCAGCGAGTGGACGTCGGGCAGGTCACGGACGAGCTGGCCGCCCGACATGCCGTCGGTCAGCAGCGACTCCGGCGGCTTGGGCTGCTCGGTCCTCGGGGGCACCTGGCCGGGGCGCTTCGGCGGCCGGGGCCGTCCGGCGCCCGGCTCCGGGGCCGCGAAGCGCGCCAGGTCGGGGCCCGAGACCCGGACGGCGTCGGCGCTCGGGATGACGGCCTGGAAGCCGATCTCGGCCTCGCCGACCCGGCGTGTCCGCACGCCGAAGGTCCTCCTGGTCATCGGGGCGAAGCCGAGCGTCCCTCGGCCGGTCCGCCTGGCGTCGATCGCTTTCTGGATGCGCGCGCCCTGCTCCGCGAGCGCCGCGTCGAACTCGGCCTTCGCCGCGTCGAAACCGCGCCGCAGGGGATCGTCCGTGCTCTGGGCACGGCCCGCTGGGTCGCCCGCGCGGACCTCGTCACCTACGTCGCCGCCCGGCAGGTCCCGCGCCGGACCCTCGGCGCCGGACGTCCCGTGCGCGTCGCCGCCGGGCCGGCCGGTCCCCCGGGCGTCGAGCTGTTGCCGGAGGTCGGCGACCTTGTCGCGCAGCACGTTGAGATCGGCCTGCGCCTCGACGGCCTCCTTCGACACGTGGGTGTCGACGCCGCGCCCGAAGGGCCGCCAGCGGTCACGGAACTCGAAGTGCAGCCGGGCCACACCGTCGAAGACGCTGCCGGGGACCTTGGTCTTGGTACCGGCCGCGGAGCGGACACCGGACGAAGAGTCGGCGAGGCGCTCGGTCTGGGTGGTGTGAGCCAGGGTGCCGCCGCCGAAGACCTCGGCCGGCGAGGCGCCGACCGGGTCGGTGGTGCCGACGACGGTCACGTTGGTGCCGTCGGAGGTGATCTGCGGCCCGCCGGGGCCGGTCTCCGTACGTCCCCCGCCCACGCTGTCGAGGGTGGCCGAATTGAACTCGGTCGCCTTGGTGTTGGCGGTGTGGGTCATCTCCTTCACGCTCGCGCTGATGGCCAGTTCACGGCCGTTCACGCGGACCACCCAGGGCTGGCCGGACATCATCGACTTCAGCCGGCGCTGGAACTCGGACGCGGGCAGGCGTTCGATGAGCTTCGCCCGTGCCACCTGCCAGGCGGCGCCGGAGCCGAACACCTTCGGCCCGTTCACGTCCAGCTGGCGCAGTACGTCCTCCACCAGGTTGGCGGTGGGAGCGCCGTCGGCGGTGTCCGCGCCCGGTGCCCGGTCCACGCGCACCGGGCGGGTGTCGAGCACGACGTCCTCGGCGCCCAGGCGCAGCGACTCGGCGATGCGGTCGGGAACCCGGTAGTACTGGTCGGGCCGGTGGGCCGCCCCGGTCGCGGGGTCGGCGGGCAGGTCACGGACCGGGAAGGCGAACTGTCCGTCGTTGGTGACGGTGAACGTCCGCTCGCCGCCACGGCCCGGCAGCGCGTGGGAGACCTTGACCTGGACGGTGTAGGTGACTCGGCCCTTGAACAGGGCGGCCGGTTCGACGGTCTTGTTCTTGGCGACGGCCCCGCCGCGGACGTCGACGCCGTGGCCGCCGACGGACTCCTTGTGGTGCACGTGGCCGAGGGTGAACGAGACGTGCGGCGTCTTGAACCCGGCCCGCTCCCACAGGGTCCGCCGTACGTGGGTGTCCTTCTGGACGGCGGCGGCGGTGGCGGACTCGGTGCCCAGCTCGAACTCGAAGGTGTCCTCGACCCGTAGGTACTCGGTCATCCTGGCGTCGGCCGCGGTGATGTGGATGTCCGCGGTCACCGGGCCGGCGCGGAAGGTGCCGCCCCAGGTGTCGCCGCCGGTGAGTCCGGCGGTCCTGGGTTGCAGGGCGATCGAGTCGAAGAACTGGCCCACCTCGGCCTCGACCTGGTCCCAGCGGTCCCCGAACGTGCCGGAGAGCTGCTGCTTCAGCTCCTTGACCACGCCGTCGCCGGGCAGGTCGACCACGATGTCGCCGTTGCCGATCCGTCCGGATTCGGTCACTCGTAGCGGGGGCCGGACGGTGAGGCCGGGCCGAGCGGCGTTCGTGGCGGGTGCCGGCGCGGGCCGCGTGGTCGTGGCGTCCGCCGGCGCGGGGCGGACCGCCGGGCCGTCGCCGGTGCCGTGCGGGGTGCCCGCGGCGGGGGCCGGACGGTGGAAGACCTGCGGGCCCGCCTTCGTGACCTCGTACCGCTCGGTCCGGCTCTTGGGGATCGCGACGACGAAGCGGACGTCGGTACTGCCGCCCCGCGCCGCCGGCCCCCCGACGCGCCCGACGTGGGCGTGGACGCCGACCGTGGCGATGTACACCGTCATCGGCTCGGGGTACTTGGCGCCGGCCACGCTGCTGTGGCCGGCGGACACCCCGCTGCCGATGCGGTACCGGTGCGCGACACCGCCGCCGGGGGCGTGCACGGCGAGGGTGAAGTCGCCGGCGAGTTCCGGCTGTACACCGCCCTGCGCCAACTGACCGTGGCTCACGGTCGATCCCAGCCGGCCGCCCAGTTCGCCGGCGACATCGCTCAGCAGGTTGATCTCGGCGGCGTCCAGGGTCCGTACGAACTCCAGTGACTCCAGTCGCCCGTTCAGGGTGAACTGGGCGTTGGAGCGCAGCGGCACGGGCAGCGGGGTGCTGCGGGCGGTGCTGCCGCGGGTGATCTGGGGCAGCGTGGCCGCGAGTTGCTCGCGGGTGGTCATGTCGTGCCCGGCCGGACGTATGCCGGGCCAGTCGGGGCCGAAGCTGTCGCGGCCGATGCCGTCGACGAGATCACCGAGCCGGGGCAGCAGGGGTGCGCCGACGGCGCGTTCCTCGCCCGCGAGGACGTCGATGACGACCGTGTGGGACGGCAGTCCGTCGTCCCAGACCGCGGCCGACGGCTGCCAGGCGTGGTCGCCCTCATGCAGGTGGGGTGCCTCGGTCCGGCGCGGCCCCGGGGGCCGGGTGGCGGCGGAGAAGGCAGCGGGTTCGGGGACCGGCCGGGCGTCCGCCGCGTCCACCAGGACCTGGAAGCCGACCTGGGCCCGTCCACCGCGCGCCGGGCGGACCGGCCCGCCGGTCGTGTCCGGCGCGGCACCGTGCGGGGCCGGGGCCGCCGGGTCCACGCCGTCGGGGACCGCCTCCGGCGCGGAGCCGTGACGGGTGACGGACGGGCCGCCGTGCGCCGCCCCCGGTGCGGCGCCGTGAGCCGTCGTAGGTGCGGCGCCTTGAGCCGTTGCCGGTGCGGCGCTGTGGACTGACGCCGATGCTGTGCCGTGGGCCGACGCGGATGCTGCGCTGTGGGCCGCCACCGATGCGCCCGGCGCCGCCGGCTCCGCGGCGCCGAGGGGATCGGCGCGGTGGACGAAGGAGAGCGTGGCGACGCCGTCGAAGACGGCGCCGGGGACCTTCATCTTGACCGCGGTACCGGTACGGACCGACTCCTGGCCGATCAGGGCGCCTTCGCGGTCGAACTCGGCGTGGCCGACGCCGGTGACGGTGGCCGGTCCGGCGTGCAGGTCGGCGCTCTGCACGTTCATCGTCGCCCGGACGCCGTGCTCGGAGCCCTTCGTACGGGTGTGGACGCGGGTGACGTCCGAGCCGGTGTTGAACTCGGTCCTGTCGGTGTTGCGCAGGTGCTTCATCGCCGAGACCTCGGCGGTGACCAGCAGGCTTCCCGCGTCCGGGCCCAGGTCGATCTCCAGCGCCTCGCCCGCCGTCAGGCCCTTGAGCCGGTACTGCAAGAAGTCCAGGGAGCCGAGGCGGTCGAGGACCGGTTCGCGGACCCCGGGCCAGCCGTCGCCGAAGGTCTGCTTGCCGTAGGACTCCAGGGAGCGGGGGTCGTCGAGGCTGCCGAGCAGGGCCTTGTGCAGGGTGCCGGAGACCCGTTCGCCGTCGGCGTCCACGAGGAACAGGTCACGGACGGTGTCCATGCCGCCCAGCGCAAGGGTCTGCTCAATGCGGGCCGGCGGCAGGTAGTGCCGCATCTCGGCCGGCGGGCGGACGTCGGCCTCGGCGGTGGCCACGGGCACCTTCGTCGACACCTCGACCCGGCCGGCGCGTCCGCCGTCGCCGGTGCCCAGGGGCAGGTGCTTGCCGAAGGTGGTGGTGACGGCGGAGAAGTCGAACTCGAATCGGACCTCGACGTCGAGTTTCAGCGCCGCCTCGGGGGTCTTGGCGCGGCTGAACAGCCGGCCGCTGGAGACCGTGCGGTGCGATGCGGAGCGGGACCAGTTCGAGGACAGGTATCCCGTCAGGTCGGTGTGTGCGGCGGCCTTGCCCTTCACCAGCACGCCGGTGGTGACGGCGGAACGTGTCTCGCGCTGGAAGCCGTCGCGGACCAGGGACTCGCTGCCGTCCTCGAACTCAAGGCTCTTGAAGGCACCGTCGGTCTCCGCCTTCGTCACCTTGGCCCGGACCGTGATGTCACCGCTGAAGCCGGCCACGTCCATGGTGAGGGTGCGGGACTCACCGCGGGTCAGGGCCGACAGCGACGGCCAGACCTCCCTGCCGAGTTGCGTCCGCAGGTCGGTACGGAGGGTGTCGCGCTGGGCCGGGGTGAGGATGTCGTCGAAGTGCGCGACGAGGTCCCGTGTGACGGTGCCGGCGGCCTCCTCGGACGGCAGGACGCGGTCGGCTCCGCCGATCTGTCCGCCGGCTGTCATCCGGACCGGAGCCCGCGGCGACGACTCGGCGGCCGGTCGCGGCGCGGGAGGGGTGCCCGGTGCCTTCCCTCCGGTCCCGGACAGCTGTGGGCTCGCGGCCGGGAGCGGGTCCGGGGCGTCGGGCACCTGCCGGACGGCGTCGCCCACGGCCCCGGGAGCGTTCGTGGTCTCCGGGACGGGGACGTGCTGCCGGGGCGCGTCGCCCGGTGCGTGCGGGGTCTCGGGAGTGCCGAGGTGCTGCGGGCGGCCGGTCTCCCCCGGGACACCTCGCTGCGGCCCGGACGACTCCGGCGACACCGTGTGGACCGCCGTCGGTGCGTCCGGATGTCCGGGGGACGGGACGTCGTGGCCGGCTCCCGGTGTCCCGACGGAGTGAGGTGCGGTGAGGTAGTCCACGACCTTGTCGACGTCGCTCTGCGCGAAGCCCTTGACGTGTTTGTCCTCGACGGGCTTCAGATTCCTGACATACGGCCGGTCACCGCCACCGGGCACCCAGTTCGGGTGCTCGAACCGGTCGGTGAGGTTTTTGAGTTCCGCTTTGACGTCGTCGGGGAACTGCCCCTTGTACAGCGCTTTGTACTTTGCTTCCGTCAGGGTGCGTACGGCCTTGTCCGCGAGGACGATCTGGCCGGAACGGGTGGGCGGGTGATCGATGACGATGCGCTCGTAGCCGGGAGCAAGGCCGTGGTCGGCGGTCCGGCCGGTCCCGTCCACCGCGTGCCACTTGGCCATGCGGGCACCGCCGTTGCTGCCGGCTTCCTCCAGGTAGCGAACCTGGTGACCGGAGAGAGCCAGCGCTTCGAGATTGCCGCTGCGGAAACCGAGATGCCTGAGATGACCGTCGCTCGCCCGGTTCAGGTACTCGAACAGCCGCATCTGGCCGATACGGGTGTGGCCGCCCCAGGTGTCGAGTCCCTTGGGCTGCTTCCAGAACGCGGTGAGGTCATGCACCTCAAGACCGGAGTCCCGGAAGTGCTTCGCCATCGCGGGGAACTTGCTGGGACGGCCGGAATGGGCGGAGGCGTCTCCGGCGAGGATGACAAGGGGGCCCTGCGGACGGTCCGTGGTGCGGTGGTTCAGGCTGTCCAGGATCTGCGTCATGCCGGTGTGGCTGGTGTCGTGCTCGACGTGGATCTCCCCGCGCTTGCCACTGAACCGGGTCCACAGGACGACGACGTCGCGTCCGGCCACGTCGGGCACGCCCCGGTCGGTCAGCCAGGAGCCGACCGCCTGCTGCACGTCGGGCGTGAAATGACCGTCGTCGAGTTTCCACGCCGTACGCAGGGTCTCGCGCAGTTCGGGACTGAAGTGCTTTCCGACCAACGTCGTCGCTGCACCCACCGAAAGAATCAGCTGGTCGTCGAAGTCCTTCCGCCGGGGCATCTTGTCGGCATCGACCGTCGGCAGCACATCGGCATTGATCTCGTGCCACTGCTCCCTCTTCAGATCCTTGGTCTGCTGCCCCTCCCCCAGTTCCTTGACCAGAACACGGCTCGGATCGATGCCACTGGCCAGATAGAAGTCGTGGATGTCCGTGCTGCGGTCCCGGAAGTCCTTGGCGTCGCGTATCAGCAGCAGGCGCAGCTCGGGATCGGCGTGCAGGGCGGCGGCGACGCCGAACTGGTCGCCGGTGGCGTACCCGTTCTGGACCAGCATCGTCCGCAGCCGCGGGTCGACGGACTTCGCGTGCTGTGCCGCCTTCGCCGCCTTGTCCGTCTGCGCTCCCTGCGCCTCCTTGACCATGGGGGCCTTGCCCTTCGGACCCTTGCCAGGCGCCTTCATCCCGCTGTCGCTCTCCTCGGGACGGCCGGTGTGCGCGGACGGCTGCGGGCGCGGCGCCCCCGTGTCGCGGGCCGCGGGCGAGTCGGTACGGGCCGATGCGGACGCGGCGTCGTGGGTGCTCGCCGACTGCGCCGGTGCGGGCAGTTCCGGCCGGGCTTGGTGCGGCAGGAGGACCTGGCTGCCGTGCTCGGTCAGCAGCAGTCCGCCGTTCACCCTCTTGACCAGGCCCTTCCCCTCCAGCGCCTTGGAGTGTTTGTCGAAGGCCCTCTTGGTGAGGCCGAAGGTCTTCCCCGACTCGGTCGGTGTGCTGAGATCGCTGTGCTCGGCCAGGCCCCGGGCCACCGGCACCATCTCCTGCGCGGCCTTGTCCCCGAAGAGGGTGGAAAGCGCAGTGTGCAGACGTGTGCCCTCGGCCTCGAACAGCGCGGATGCGGAGTTCTCGGCGGCGGGTGTCGTGGACCCGGACGGCTTGGGTACGGCGGCCTCGGGGACCGGAGCCTTGGCGGCGGGGCCCTTGGCAGTGGAGCCCTTGGGAGTCGAGCCGCTCTGCCAGTTCGTCAGCTTCGCATCGATCTGATCGAAGAGTTCCTGCCTCTTCCGGAGCAGTTCGACGGCCAGGTCATGGCGCTCACCCGTCGAACCTTCCTGGAACTTCTTCGTCAGATCGATCGACTGCTGAGCGTATGTCTTCGCGTCCTTCAGGTGGTCCTTGCCCTTGCCGGCGTGGCCGGTCGCCTTGCTGTTGTCGGCCTGGCGCAGCGCGTCCGACGCCATGTCGTGCTGCTTGCCGGCGGCGCGGGCGACAGGGTCGATGGTGCCGTCGGCGAAGTAGCGCCCGTCACCGTGTTCGTTGAGGACGTGCAAGGGCCGCGGCATCCCCTGGTGGACCACCGCGTTCATCGGGGTGATGGGCAGCCCGGAGCCGAACTTGGCCTCGGGCCGGAAAAGCTGGGAGACGACCTTGCCCAGTCCGTCCATGTCGAGCCCGAGGACGTGGGCCGGGAAGGCGCCGCCGATGCTGTCCACCTCGCGGATGACCGACAGGGCAAGGGCCTCCACCACGTGCTCCCCGTGGAACACCTCCTGCTCGAAGGTGACCGTGCGGGTGATGCCGTTGTTCTGCGGATAGGTCTGGGTCCACTGGGCCCGCTTGCCGATGTCGGTGAAGCCCTGGTCGTACCGCGCGGTCCGGAAGACCTTCGTACCGTCTCCCAGTTCCGGCATCGTCTTCTTGTCCAGCGACAGTTCCTGCATCGTCTTGCGGTCCAGCGGATGCAGCTGGTCGTGCAGCGACACCCAGCCGCCCTGGTCCTTGAGCACCTTGGCGTCGAAGACGACGGTGGTCGGTCCGTAGCGGCTGTCCATGGCTCCGTCTCCGACCTCCATGCGGAAGAAGACGAAGTCGTCGTTGCCCAGATTGCTCGTGTTGTTGGCCGAGCTCTTGCCGGAGGCCAGGTGCTTCACGTTCCGACGGGCCAGGTCGCCCTGGGACGACATCACACCGCTGTTCGCGATGGCGTGGTAGGCCGGTGTGGCATGTTTGATGCGGTACGGAAGGTCCAGCAGCCTTTGTTTCAGGGCGAGGAGGGCCTGCTGTTGGCCGGGGGATTTCCCTGCGATGAGATGGTCGATCTCCTGGCGCAGATTCTTGATGTTCTCCTTGGAGAGGTTCTCGACGAACTTCTCCTTCTCCCTGATCTCCTGGCGCAGGTTCTCCAGTTCGGTCCGCGAGAGATCATGTGCGGGCGTCTTCGGCTTGGACGTCAGCGTCTCGATGTCGCCGAGGACCGCCTTCCACTGACCCTCGGTGCCGGGGAGCACCGCCTGCCATTGCGTTCCCGTCGGGACGTCGGCGTATGCCTTGCCGGTGCGGAACTCACGGAGCCACCGCGGGGCACCGCTCCGCAGGACCTTGGCGGCCCGGTAGGTGTTGAAGTCCTTCTCCAGCCGTACCGCCTCGCCCGGTCCGGCCTTCCGGATGGCGTCCTGCGCCAGTTCGACGAGGTGGCCGGCCGCCAGGACCAGAGGTCCGTGTGCGTTGCGCAGGGCGTAGCCGCCCCCCAGCCGCGAGGCATCCGTGATGAACCCGCCGAGCACCCCGTCCAGCATGCTGACGGACGAGCGCAACCGGTCCACATGGCTCTGGACCTCCGCGGATGTCAGCCCGTCGGAGTCCGTCGCTTTCCCCTTGCCCTTCCCTGGCGTGGGGTTCTCGGGCGCCAGGATCTTTTCCAGCTCCGCGGTCTGGACACGTATCTGGTCGACCTGCTGCTGTACGTCCTGGCCGCGCCAGATGACCTGATCCGGGCGGGGGTCGGGGCCGCCGAGCCCGTCACGGGCCCTGATGTCGAGTTCACGGGCGTGCTGCTGGAGGCGAACGGCGTGATCGAGGTCGGCTGCGGCGGCGAACGTGTCGACGAGGCGGCTCAGCTCCTGCTGGGAGTGCGTACCGGCAGCCACGAGATCGTTCACCGCGCTGTCCAGCGCGTGCCAGGCAGTCGCCGTGTTGGCGGTTGCCGCGTCGAACTCGGCCTCCTTCACCGTCAGCTTGCCCTCGGCCGCGGTCAGGTTCTTTTCCTCCGACTTGACGGCGTTGTGCGCACTGTCGAGCCGCCGCCGCCCCGCCTTGTCCAGTTCAGGCAGGCTTCCGTACGTGGCCTGTTCAGCGGCCAGCTTCTCCTTGGCGTCCTGGACCTTGGCCTTCACGTTGTCGCGCGCGGCGGTGGCATCGTCCAGACGCACCTTCGCGGAGGGCACCTGGCCCGCCTTCTTGGTGTGCTCGGACAGCAGCTTGTCCAGACGGTGCGGCTCGCCCGCGCCGTGCGGGGACGCCTGATGCGCACCGGCGACCGCACGCGGACGCTCCTTCAGGCTCTGCGTGTAGAGAGCCGACAGGTCCCGGTCCAGACGGCCAGGATCAAGACCAAGCCTCGCCAGGTCCTGCTTCGCCGAGTCGAGGTCGGCCTCCGCAGCGGACAGATCCTGTCGGAGCTTCCGCTCATGTGCGCTCGGTCCGCTCGACCCACCGGCGTGCGGCCGCTCGCCTCCCCCTTGCTTCTGAAGCCTGCCGACGTCGTTGCGCGCCTGCGTGAGCCTCCCCCACGCCTCCACACGAGCGTCGTGCAACGGATGCTGCGAACCGCCGAACAGATCGTCGATCCGCTTCGCATCCGCATCCGCATCCTGAAGACGCTGCATCTCATCCGGCGTCAGCCGTCCGGCATCCCCCACGCCCTGGGCGGACGTACTGCCGTCGGCATGGGCACCCGAGGACGAGCCGGAGCCCGGGGGCGGCCCGTCCAGCGCATCCAGGTCCCGGATGCCCGACAACGAGCGACTGCCCGTGGATGTCGACGTCTGCTGCTTGAAGACAGCCGGATTCACCATGTCGGGCCGACGCTCGCCCTTCAGCCCCGCCGACGGTCCGACCCGACCGGCATCATCCGACGCCGCTGCCTTGGAACCCTGCACTGCGGGCACGTCATGAGCGTCTGCCACGGCCCGCTCCGGCACCTGCCCGCCGACCACGGCCTCGGACACCTTCGGCTCGGAGACAGCGGCCTTCGAAACCACCGACTCCGACACCTGCGACTCGGGGACAACGGCCTTCGAAACCACCGACTCCGACACCTTCGGCTCGGAGACAGCAGACACAGCGGGCACAGCGGAGTCGGACGTCTTCGGCCCCGACACCCCAGACGTCGACACCTCGGCCCCAGCCCCCTTCGGCCCGACAGCCTTGACGTCGCCCGCAACCTTGACGTCAACGCCCTTGACGTCAACGGTCTTCACGTCAACGCCCTTGACGTCAACGGACTTCACCTCAACGGTCCTGATGGCGGCGGTCTTGGCGCCGCCGCCCTTGGCGTTCCCGCCCTTCGGCTTGCCGCCCTTGGCCGGCTGCCCCTCCTTGGACCCGGATGCCTGCCCCTTCACGGACGCGTCGCCGTGGAGTCTCCTGACCTCCGTCTCCCAGTTCTGCTCCAGGTGCGTGACCTCCTTGAGGAAGTCCTCCCGCTTCTTCAGGAGACCATCGACCAACTGCTGGCGGGCCGGGGGACTCCCGGCCTTCCACTCCTTCGTCAGGTCGATGGACTTCTGCACAGAGACCTTCGCGTCCTTGAGGTTCTGCGCGATGTTCTTGGTGCTGTTCTCCTGCACACCGTGCTCGGCCGACCGGAACGCGTCGTCTCCCGCATCGAAGTGTTTGCCGGCCCACCGCCCGATCGGGTCCATCGTCCCGTCGGGGAGGTACCGGCCGTCACCATCAGGATCATGAACATGCAATGGCTGCGGGCCGACACCCAAAACCTTCGACTCACCCGCCGAAAGCTCATCCAACGCCTTCGGCGTGATCGGAAGGCCGGAGCCGAACTTCGCCTCCGGACGGAACAGCTTCGACACCAGCCGGCCGAGATCATCAGCCGACATCTTCAGCACGAGATCCGCGTACTCGGAACCCATGTGAATCACCTCGCGCACCACCGACAGCGCGAGAGCATCGGTCACATCACCACCATGGAACACCTCCTCCTCGAAGGTGACCGTCCGCTTGATATCAGGCTCCGCACTGCGCGGATACGTGTAAGTCCACTGTGCGTGCTTGCCGATCCCGGTAAATCCCTCGTCGTACTGCGCGGTGCGGAAGACCTTCGTCGTCGATTCGCCCCCCGGCGCCGACTCTCCCTTCACCTCAAGCTTCTGCATCGCGGGACGGTCCAACGGATGCAACTGGTCGTGCAGGGAGACCCAGCCCCCGTGCTCCTTCAGCACCTTCGCATCGAACACCAGCGTGGTCGAACCGTAGCGGGTGACCATCTTCTCGTCGCCGACATCCATGCGGAAGAAAACGAAATCGTCGTTGCCCAGGCTCGACGTGTTCTTCACCGAACTCTTTCCGGACGCCAGGAACTTGACATCCCGTCGCGCCAGGTCTCCCTGGGAGGACATCAGCCCGCTGTTCGCGATCGCGTGGTACGCGGACGTCGCATGCTTAATCCGGTACGGAAGCCCCTGTAGATCCGTCAACAGTCTGCGGACATCATGCTCCCGGCCAGGATATTTCTTCAGCAGGTCCTCAAAGTCGGAATTCAGCCTCTCCAGATTCTTCCGTGACAGATCACGAACAAAGTTGTTCTGCTGTTCGGGCGTCAACTTGCTCAGATCGCCGAAATGCCACAAGTCCGTCCTTTTACCCGGCAGTACGGCCTTCCACTGGGTTCCCGTCGGAACCTCGCCATACGCCGTGTCGGAACGGAACTTCCGCACCACCTGGGCCAGATCGTGGAAGTCGGCAACGGCCTTCTCCATGCTGAAGACATCCTTGACACGCACCACCTCACCCAGCGATGCGTCCTTGACCGCCTGTTTCACCCGCTGCGCGAGCTTGCCCGCGGTGAAGGACAACGGACCGTGCTCCGCACGCAGCGCGTAAGCGCCACCCACCTCGGCGGCGTCCTTGATAAACCCCTTCTCCAGCATCGACCCGAGATGCCCGGCCGACTCGCCCAGAGCCGTTGCGGAACTCTTGAGTTCCTGGGTCACCTTCACCTCAACGGAAGTCGTGCGGCCCGACTTGGTCACGGGACCGACAAGCAGCTCCTCCAGCTTCGCGGACTGCGACCGCACCTTCGCCGCCTGCTGTTGCACATCCTTGCCGGACAGCGACATCTGATCCCAACGGACCGGACGACCGGAATCCAGTGCTTCCTTCATCGCAAGGTGCAGATCGCCCGCATGCGCCCGCAGTTTTTCCGCGACATCCAGGTGACCGGCCGCAGCGAACTTCTCCACGTACCGATGCACGTCCCGCTGTGCGAGATCACGAGCAGCCACGTGGAGATCCACACCGGCAGCCAGATCGTCGTTGGCCTTCTTCAGGGCATCCCGGACCGTCTGCAAGCCGGACTGCTCCCTGATGTTGTCCGCCAGGGCCTTTTCCTCGGCTTCTTTGGCCCTGGTGTAGTCCTTCTCCGCTTTCGCGATCGCACCCTTATTGGTGCCCTGCTCCACCTGGGCAAGCTTTTCCCTCAGCAGCTGGAGCCTGGCGGCCTTCGCCTCGTACGACTTCCCGGCCAGGGCAGCCTTCGACTCGGCGCTCGGCATGGCCTTCTCCGCGGCCTGAAGCTGCGCCATCAAGTCGTCGAGCTTCGCCGGCTCTCCCGCGGAATTCGACACCGGCCGCTGCACACCGGCCCCGTCCAGACGCGGATGCTCCTTCAGGCTCTGGGCGTGCAGATCCCAGAGCTGCCGGTCCAGGTCCGTGGAGTCGACGCCCAGCTCGTCGAGCCGGCGTTGCAACTCGTCGAGGTTGTTCTTCGCCGCGGACAGGTCCTGCTCCAGCTTCAGCTCATGCGCGCTCGGCCCGCTCGATCCCCCGGCATGCGGCTGATCGCCCCGCACCTGCCCTTCCAGCCGACCCAGGTCATAACGCGCCTGCGTGAACTTCCGCCACACCTCCCGGCGATCACCGGTCAGCGGATCTTGTGGGCCGCCGAACAGCGCGTCGACGCGTTCAGCGTCCAGCTTCCAGAACCGTTCGATCTCGCCCGGCGAGAACGGCAGCGACTTGCCCACCGCCGCGGGAACGCCGGTGCTGCCGGACTTCGTACCGACCGCCGTACCATCGGCGCGGAGTCCGTGCACGGGCAGGGCCTCGGAACGCGTGACACGCGCCGGTCCCGCGTCGCCGCCCGCCTTCGCTGCCGGCACGGCCCCGTGCTCGGCGGCAGTGCCGGACATCCGGCTCGGTCGCGGCCCGGGGATACCCAGGGCGTCGAGGTGCCCCTCGATGGTCTCGGCGTCCATGCCGAGCCGGGACATCTTGCCCTCGGCGATGTCCAGGGCGACCTCGGCCTGCTGTACGTCGAGTTTGGCGGCGGCCTGGTCGACGTTCTCGGAGGGCCGGCCGAGCTTCCCACCCGTGAGGTCGAGTTCACGCCTGGCGCCGGCGAGCTTGGCGCTCGCCGCCTCGAACTCGTCCCAGGCGGCCAGTCGCTCCTTGCCGGTCTTGCCGGTGACGCCGCCGGTGACCGCCTCGAACCTGCTCAGCGGCCCAGGCTTGCCACCTGCGGTCGGACGCGGCTTCGGGGCCGGGGCGGGGGTCGGACGCAGGGCGACGTGCTCGCCGACCAGCACCGCGCCCGAGCCGTCGTCCAGCGAGCGTCCGACGCCGGCCAGGTGTGCGTCGGGCCCGGTCCTGAGGTGGGTCGTGGCGGCCACGCCGGCGGTGTCGCCGGTGCCTTCCCGCCCGCCGAGCAGGTCGAGGTCCTCGCGGGCCGACACCCCGAGGTGGTCGCCCTGCGCGGTGACCGAGGGAGACTCGGGTTCTTCGGCCAGCCGCTCCGGGGAGTTCAGGCTCCTGGTGCCGCCGGAGAGGTCGTCGAGGTCGCGTGCGGCCTTCTTGACGCCGCCGCCGACGGAGTGTCCGATCGGGCCGCCGGTCTTGACCCCACCGGTGGCCGCGGCGCCCGCCGGGCCGGTCTTGACGTCGGCGGTGACCGAGGACGTACCCACGGAACCGACCTTCATGTCGGCGGTGACCGAGGACGTACCGACGGAACCCGCCTTCACCTCAGTGGTGACCGAAGACGTACCCACGGCACCGGTCTTGATCTCGACGGCGGGCGACGAGACCGCCGCACCCGCCTTGGCCTCGACGGTGACCGGAGCCGTACCGGTCGCACCCGCCTTGACGTCGACCGCCGCACCGGCATGGACGTCGACCGCCGTCGCCTTGATGTCCGCCGCCGGAGCATGGGTGCCCAGCGCACCGGTCTTGATGTCCGTCGCCGGAGCATGGGTGCCCAGCGTGCCGGTCTTGATGTCCGCGGTCACCGGCGTCGTGCCCACCGACCCCGCCTTGGCGTCGGCCGTGACCGGGGTCGAGGCGGCCGAACCCGTCTTGACGTCCGTGGTGACGTGGCCGGCCGTGGCCGCGGGAGGCGGCGTCCGGAGGCCGTGGGCAGCACCGTGGGCCGCCACGAGGTCGGCCGTGCCGAGGGCCTGGTGCACCTCGGGGGCGACGACGACCTGCTTGCCCTCGCCGTTGGTCAGGCCCGAGCCGCGGTAGTCCACGTGCAGCGTGGTCGGCGTGCCGTTCTGCGCGCCGACCTGCATGCTGATGCCGTCGTGCGTCATCCGGATGCCGGAGATGTCGCCGTCCACGATGCTGCGCAGTTCGGGGATGCCGAGCGCGTGGAAGTCCTCGACGTGGCCGGTGGCGATCCGCACCGAGGACATGGCGTCGCTGAACGACGCCGACAGCCCGGAGCCGGAGGGCGTCAGGTCGCCCCGCAGGGCGTGCAGGCCGCTGGAGCCGAGGTCCGAGAAGCCGTGCCCGCCGGTGAGGTTCGTCCCGCCCAGGTGGGTGGGCAGCGGCTCCAGCAGGCCGGCGGCGGTGCGCTGGAAGCCGGTGGCGTGGTCGAAGGCGGCCAGGTGGTCGACGGCGTCCAGACCTCCGGCGTTCGCCATCACATTGCCGACGGAGTCCAGATGAGTGCCCCCGTTCAGCGAGTGCAGGGACGTGAGGCTGGTGTTCATGCCGCCGATGTCGGTCCCGAGGTTGATGCCGTGCAGGCCGCCCAGTCGAGAGTCGATCCCGGTGTTGAGGCCGTGGAGACCACCGGAGTCGAAGCCTTGCAGGGCGCCGTGGCCGAGGCCGTTGAAGGAGGCACCGGTCGGCAGCCCGGTGAGGCCGCCGTGTCCGCCGGTCAGCGCGCCGACGTGCAGGGCGCCGCCGAGGGCCGACTGCGGCAGGTGGGCGGTCGGGGTCAGCAGACGGGTGCCGAAGCCCATCTTGAAGGCGCCTCTGAAGCCGGCGCCGAGTTCGAAGAAGTCCACCGGCAGCACGGCGCCGAGCAGGAAGCGTCCGCCGAAGCTGACGGGATAGACGGCCACCTTGCCGATCGTGGTGCTGATGCCGGCGGTGGCGACCTGGAAGTCGGTGCGGAAGGTGTTGGCGAGCAGCTTCAGACCGGCGGCGGTGATCTTGACGCCCTTCATGGCCAGGTCGGCCATTCCGCTCAGTCCGCGCAGGACCAGCCCGGGCAGCGCCGTCACTCCGTTGTAGATGTTCTTGATGGTGATGCCGCTGGTGAGGAGGTGGCCCAGGGTGCCGCCCAGGTTGGTCACACCTGCGGAGAGCGACTTGGGCAGGTTCTTCAGCGCGTTGAACACGCCTTTGGCCAGCGCGCCGACGTTGATGCCCTTGGTGGAGGGGAAGAGGATGCCGACGAAGGCGAGCACCACGTCCAGGATGCTCGCCTTGCCCTCGGCGAACTCGACGAGTGTGCCGATGAAGACGACCATGCCGAGGCCGAAGGCGAGCAGGCCGATCCAGCCACCGAAGATCGCGCCCACGATGGCCAGGATGATCTCCAGGATGCCTATGGCCTGGAGGAACAGCTGCCAGCCACTGAGCGGCTGGCGGATCAGGTGCTCGGCTTCCGTGAGCCTGTGCTGGTACGTCCTGACGGCGGCGTTGTAGTCGTCCTGGGCAGCGTGGGCCTGGTCCTTGAGGCCGGCCAGCTGCGGATCTTCCTTCGACAGTCCCTGAGCGGCGTTCAGCGCCTGCTCGGTCCTGGCCTGGGCGTCCTCGACCGCGGTCCGGTAGACCGAGGTCGCGTCCGCCGCGAGGCCGAAGGACTGGCCGATGGCGTCGATGAACTGCTTGAGGTGCCCGTCGATCTTCTCGCGCAGCGCCTGCGCGGCCTTGCCGACGAAACCGTTGCCCGAGCCCGTCTTGTCGAGGATGCGGTTCAGACCGCTGGTGACCTCGTTGCCCAGCGCCTCGGTGTCGTGCAGCGCCGACTGGAAGCTCGCCAGGACGGTCGGATCGCCAGGTGTGGGGTCGCCGTGCATCCCCAGCACACTCCAGTCCTCCGGCCGTGGCATGCGCACTCTCCGTACAGTCGAACCGCCCCATGACGCGGGGTGCGTGGGGGTGGTTGGTTCACACGTATCACTCCATCGTAGTGTGGGTACCGCCGGGCCCTCGCAGAGGGCGGGACACATGTGCCGCCAACGCACGTGTCAATGGACGGCCGGGTGTCGGTCGGGTGACCGGAGGGAGAGGACATGCCGGACTTCGACGTGGCGATCGACTACGAGTTGCTGAGGGTGCTGGCCGCTGACACGGAGAAACTCAAGGACCAGCTCGCGGACTCCCGGCTGATGGGCCATGAATCCTTCTACAGCCGGGCCGAACTCGGCGGGGCGTTCGGCGCCGCGAACCACTTTCTCTTCCAGTGGCTGGGCCCCTGGGAGAACGCCAGGAAGCTGCTGGAGAGCCTGAGCGGCACCTACAAGGGTGCGTCGCAGAAGTGGTTCGAGCTGGACGCGAGCTTCGCCACCCAGGCGAACATCCAGGCCGCGGCCTGGTATCACAGCGCGTGGGACATGAAGAAGAAGGCCTACGACAGCTGGAAGTGGATGACGGAGCAGGAGATCCTCGTCCACGGCTGGGACGAGAACGGCAACCCGTACCTGAAGAAGCAGAAGCTGGCCGACCCCAATGACCCGAACGCCCCGCAGCCTCCGGGTTTCGAACCCGGTGGCTACGAGTACCTCCACGACGGCGACGGCACGAACAAGGTCCACAACTCGACCCAGGCGACCTTCGTCTCCCACGGCAATCTGAAGTCGAGCGACACCACTATCGACGACATGGGCGGTGGTCTGTCGTACCACGAGCACACCGACCACTGGGACGAGAACAGCTACACGACCACGGTCACGCACACCGACGGGTCGAAGACGGTCATCGAGGTGCACGGCGACGCGAACGGCAAGGGCAGCAAGATCGTGACCAACACCGACAAGGACGGCAAGACGGTCGACACGTCGAGCTACACCGGTTCCGGCCTCAAGTCCGACGACCCGCAGTGGACGAACAACAACCCGGAGGCCACCGACACCGACGGTGACGGCAAGGACGACAAGAACGACCCCGGAGGTTCCCAGCACTCGAACACCTCCGTCGGCAGCACCGTCTGACACACCCCCAGCACACGGACCGGACACCCGCAGACACCCCCAGACATCCCCGGCCGCCCTGGTCGGCGACACGGACCGAGGAACCCTCATGCCCAGCAACAACGTGCAGCTCCAGTACGGCCAGATCGAATCCGTCTCCACCCGGCTGCAACACGCGGTGACGACCATCAACCCGCAGCTCATGGACCTGAAGTCGTCGGTGGACACCCTCCTCACCGACGGTCTGTGGTTGCAGCAGACCAGCCCGGCCATGCAGCACGCCTACGAGCAGTTCACCGGCCAGCTCACCCAGATCGTCGCCAAGATCGAGGACTTCGCCAAGCAGTTCAACGCCATCAAGACCCAGATCGACGACATGGACCAGACGATGGCCGCGCAGATCAGGGGCGACGGCAAGTAGCACCGGCCGGCCCGCCGGGGCACGCAGTAAGGGGCGCCGCGTCGAGCGGCGCCCCTGTCCCGTCCTGCGTTCCCGCCGCGCCTCAGCGCGCGTCGCCTGCCTCGGTCTCCGGCACCAGGACGGTCATCAGGGCCCCCGCATCGTCGACGGTGAGGGCCCGGCCCGGAACCCGGTTCGCCCGGATCAGGTTGTGCGGCAGCCGCACACCGAGCACGTCGCCCTCGCCGATGGTCTGCGGCGACAGCAGCAGCCCCTTGCGCGAGCGCCGCACCTGGCCGATCCAGGTGCTGAGCGGCGACACCAGCGCCTCGGCGGGACCGGCGACGGCCAGGCCGAGGGACCGGTCGCGGCCGGAGGAGGCGATGTCCCGCAGCATGCCGTCCACCGGTGACATGGACAGCAGGTCGGCGTCGTCCACCATGACGACAGCGACGCCGCCGACCCTCTCCAGTGCCGCCCGCAGGTCCTGCTCGCTCGGGGTGGGCGAGGGCAGCACGACCGCCTTGCGGTGGCCTTCCAGGCCGCGCAGCGGCGACTCACGGGGGGTGAGGGCCACCACGCCGGTCCCGGAGCGCAGCAGGGACGCCGCCAGGGAGAGCAACGCGGTGCTGCGGCCGGACCCGGGCGGCCCGACGACCGTGTACGTCGAGGCGACCCCGGCGAAGTCCACCCACACGGGAGCCACGTCGTCGCCGCCCAGTCCCAGCATCGCGGTCAGCGGGCCGCGCGGCGTCGTGCCGACGCGCTCGTACGCCTCCTTGAAGCTGATCGTCATCGGCAGTGTCTCGACGCGGAAGGGCCGCGCCGAGGCCGGCACGCCCAGGTCCCGGGCGGCGGCCTCCTTGCCGATCCGCTGGAGCGCCTCGGCCTGTTCGGGACCGCCGAGACCGCCCGGCAGCACGGCGATCTGCAACTCGCTGCCGGTGTCGGTGCGGAAGCCGCGCCCGGCCGGGATCACGGAGGGGACCTGCTCGCGCGGGATGCCGCTCATGGTGTAGTCGCTGACGTCGTTCATCCGCAGCAGCAGCTTGTTGTCGTTCAGCGCGGCGGTCCGTCCGGCCATCAGGGCGCGTTCGGAGGTGGCGACGACGTGCACGCCGACCGCCGCGCCCTCCCGCAGCAGCATCGCGACCTGGCTGACCATGCGGCCTTCCTCGATCTCGCCGACGAGCGCGCTGAGCGTGTCCCAGCCGTCGATGAACAGCACGAGGTGGGCCGGGCGCCGGTCCGGGGGCAGCGCCGCGCGCAGCTCGGTGATGTTGCCGGCCGAGTGCGCGGTCATCAGCTCCTGGCGGCGTACGAGTTCGGCGGTGAGCCGGTTGAGGAGCCGGCCCATGCGTTCCAGGTCGGCCCGCGGCACCACGGCGCCGGTGTGCGGCAGCGCGGAGAGCGCCGCCAGCGCGCCGCCGCCCGCGTCGATCGCGTAGTAGTGCAGGTCCGCGCAGGAGTTGGCGCGGGCGAGCGCGCTGGCCATGGTGCGCAGCGTCTGCGACCGGCCCGAGCGCGGCATGCCCAGGACGAACAGGTGCGGGAAGGTGTTCAGGTCGAGGAACACCGGCGGCTGCGCCTGGAGCCGCGGCAGGTCCTCGCGCGCCCAGGCGGCCGGGACGAGCCGTCCGTCACCGGTGGGGGCCACAGGTTCCGGCAGGTCGGACAGGGTGAGGCTGTCGGTCAGCGGCGGCAGCCAGGGGCTGGGCTGCGGCTGGTGGCCGGACGCCCGCGCCGCCTCCAGGAGCGCGTCGACGAGCGCCATCAGGTCGGTCGGGCCCTCTTCGTCCGTGAGGAAGGCGAACTCGTCCTCGGCTTCCTCGGGTGCCTGCACATGGCGGCCGAGGCCCTGCCAGGACAGCGGGGTCATCCACAGTGCCGTGTCCTCGTCGGAGATTTCGGGCCGCGGTCCGGTCCGCTCGGCCGGCTCCCGACCGGTTCCGTCCGCCGGGCCGGCGGCGGGCGCGGTCTCGCTCCGCGGGCGCGGGGCGCCCACGTAGGCGGTCTGGAAGCTCATCGCCGAGCGGTGCCCGAGCCGTACGAGGGCCCGCCCCGGGGTGGCCGCGGAGATGCTCGCCGCGTCCGGTACGTCCAGCACGTCGGTGCTCTCGTTGGCGTCGGTGACGCGCAACGAGATCCGCAGGTTGGTGTTGGCCCGGATGTCGCTGGTGACGACGCCGGCGGGCCGCTGGGTGGCCAGCACCATGTGCAGGCCGAGGGAGCGACCGCGCTGGGCGATGCCGACCAGGCCGGGGATGAAGTCGGGGATCTCCCGGGCGAGGGTGGCGAACTCGTCGATGACCAGCAGCAGGCGTGGCATCGGCGGCAGGTTCGGGTCGCGGCGGCGCAGTGCCCGGTACTCGGGGTGGTCCTTCGCGCCCGCCGTGGCGAGCAGGTGCTCGCGGCGGATCAGTTCGGCGGTGAGCGAGGCCAGCGCGCGCTGGACGAGGTGGCTGTCGAGGTCGGTGACCATGCCCAGGGTGTGCGGCAGCCGCACGCAGTCCTTGAAGGCGCTGCCGCCCTTGTAGTCGACGAGCACGAAGGTCAGTTCGTCGGGGCGGTTGACCGCGGCGAGCGAGGCGACGAAGGTCTGGAGCAGTTCGGACTTGCCGGAGCCGGTGGTGCCCGCGATCAGCGCGTGCGGGCCGTCCTTGACCAGGTCGAAGGCGACCGGACGGTCGAAGCCCTGGCCGACCAGCGCGGAGGTGGAGGCCGGACGGCGGTGCCAGCGCTGGACCACCTCCTCGGCGGTGGGGGGCTCCAGGTTCAGGAGGTCCAGCAGCGAGACGTCGTCGGGCAGTCCGCCGCCGGTGTCCGGGGTGACGTCGTGCACCGGGGCGATGCCGCGGGCCAGGCGTTCGGCCCACTCGGGGGTGACGTAGTCCGGGCGGATGCCGGTGATGTCGGGCAGCCCGGTGCGGCGCAGCGTCAGGGTGTCCTTGGCGATGGACACGACCGCGCTGGCCTCTTCGGGCAGCATCCGCTCCTCGCGGTCCAGGCACAGCAGGTGGATGCCGCGCAGCGGACCCTCCTTGAGGACCTGGACCATGCCGGGGACGTCGCGCAGTCCGCGCGCTCCGTCCAGGACGACCAGGACGTCGGGCTCGCTGAGCAGCGCGCCGCGCAACGTGGCCTGCTGGGCCTGGTTGCGGTGGCGGATGACGTTGATCAGTTCGGTGACCCGGTTGGCGACGGTCTCGGGATCGTTGCCGAGCAGGATGACGGGTGCGTTGTCCTGGGAGGCGGACAGCCCGGACCGGGCGTGCGGCAGCCACCGGGCCCATTCCCACGCGTCTGCGGTCTTGGTGTCGGTGAGCACACAGATCTTCAGATCGCGCGGGCTGTGCAGCACGGCGGCCTGGGCCACCGCCCAGCGGGCGAGCGCGCGGGCGGGTTCCTCGGGGCCGGCGACGCCGACGACCCGGCTGCCGGCGAGGTCCACGCCGATGGGCATGTCGGGGATCTGCCAGCAGACGTTGCGGTGGTTGTCCTCGCGGGCGCCGTCGTCGATCTGGAGCAGCGACTGCTGCTGGGTGGTGCCGATGCGCAGGACGAGGTTGTCGGGGTCGGACGGGCGGCGTTCCCACAGCCGGGCGCCGGGGCCGACGGCCATCAGTCCGACGACCGCCGGGTCCGGGGCGGAGGCGATCCGCACGCGCCGCTCGTGGTCGACCTTGGCCCGGACGTCCGTCTCCAGGGAGGCGCGGCGCAGCCGGTAGTTGGCGACGCCCTCCAGGTACTCCTTGCGGCCGCCGCGCCGTCCGCTGATCCAGTTGCCGATGCCCAGGACCGGGCTGAGCACCATGAACGCCATGTAGAGGAAGGAATGGAAGATCCAGACCATGGCCACGCCCATGAACATCGGCGCGATGATCACCAGGAAGGGGAGGGGCCGGCGTTTGGGGGGTCCGGGCGGGCCGGGCAGCCGGAAGGTCTCCGGCTGGAGCGGGGGCAGCAGCCGGGGCGGCCGGTTGAAGTCCAGGACGGCCGTCGGCGACGCGACCACGGCGGCGTCGGCCGGGGTGGGCCGGACCGCGCGCAACAGGTGCTCGCCGACGACGAGTTCACCGTCGAGTTCCCAGAGCGTCCAGCCGCGGGGAAGGTCGTCGGGCTCCTGGTCCTCGGGGTTCGGGTCGGGCTCCGGTGGCAGGGCCGCCACGTCCGCGCGCGGGCGGGGCGGCGGTGCCTCGGGGAGGGAGAGCCGGACCTGTCCGTCGCCGTCGGGCAGCACGGTGAGCACCGTGCCGTCCGCGCGTACGGTCAGACGCAGTCCCTCCGCGGGGACGCCCTTGCCCGCCAGTCGTACGGAGCTGCCCGCCCGGGGTCCGATCAAGTGGGTGCCGATGCCGAGGTGGTGGACCTGGCCGGCCTTCGGGCCGCCGATCACCTGGATCTCGACCACGGGGGCGGAGCCGGGTGCCCGGGGCGTGGGCATCTCGTCACGGGCGGGGCCGTAGACCGATGCGCTGCCGGTCACGGGCCGGCCGAGGCCCAGGGTGCTGCCGTCCCGGATGCCGGAGGAGGCCAGGACCGTGTCGGGGTCGAGCAGCCGGTCGCCCAGGTAGAGCGGGACGTCCTCGGTCCCGTGGGCGGCGTCCGCTTCCTCGGGGGCGGTGCCCCGGTGCGCGGCGAGCAGGTGCGGGGCCAGTCGGCGCACGGAGGTCGCGGCGGCGGCGTTGACGAGTACGTCGCGCTGCTCCCGCCGCTCTGCGTCGACGGTGGTGACGAGGAGCTTCACGACTCGTTCCGCCTTTCGGCTCGGGGGGTGTCGAAGGATTCGGCGTCAGGGGTGCCGGCGGCCGGGACGCCGGTGGTCTCCGGTTCGGCGAACAGGTCACGGACGGCCGGAGCCAGGGGTTTTGGGGCTGGTGCGGGCGGCGCGCCGGCCGGGAGGGAGGGTCGCGGGGCCGCCGTACCGGCCCGGTCGGTACGGCGGGCGCCGGGCGCCGCCGTTCCGGCATGCGGGGTGGGCCGGGCCGCGGGTGCGGGGACGGTGGGCACGGCGGTCAGGGAGGGCCGCGGCGCGGGTACGGCGGGCCGCGGCCCGGGGCGGCGCGGGTCCGGTCCGGCGGGCGGCCACGGCCCTGTCGGTCCGCCCGTCGGTCCGCCTGCGGGTCCGCCCGCCGGCTGTCCGCCGCGCCGCTTGCGCGCGCCGCTCTTGCGCGCGGCGCGGGCCACGGCGGGGCCGAGCGGACCGGCGTCGGTCTCGATGCCCAGGCCGGGTGTCTCGGTCCGGCCGCGCGAGTCGACCCGGATCTCCCAGCGGTGGGCGGACATCGGGCCGACGACGACGGCGCACAGCAGCCCGGCGCCCGCCAACTCGGACAGCCGCGCCGCCTGCTCGTCGTCCGGGGCCGCGCACACCACGACCACCGGCCGGGTGCGCCCGGGTTCCGGCACGGCCAGTGACTCCAGCAGCGAGTCCAGGTCGGGGCCGTCGAACCCCGGCTGCACACCGCGGGTGACCAGCACCTGCGCCGTCCCGCCGGGCAGGTCGAGATAGGCCGCCACCGCCTGCACGAACGCGCGGATGGCCCGGTGCTCGCCGTAGGTGTTCAGGATGCGGGGCCCGCGCAGCAGGTCGAGGAGGACCACGCCGTCGGCGCTCAGACCGAGCGGCACCAGCACCCTGGGCACGGCGGGCGGTCGTCCCGTCCCGTCCGCGCCGGACGTGGCGAGGTTCGCCGCGTCGACGGCGGAGGCGTACCAGACCAGCGGGTCGCCGTCGGTCCGCCACGGCTGTGGTGGCGGCGGCACGTCCCGGCCCGCGACGCGTACGGCGACCTCGCCGGCGTTGCGCCGGGTGGCGGGCCGGACCGCGACCGCGAAGCCGAATGCCTGGGCGGCGGTGGGACGCACCGCGCCGTCGACGCCGTCGAGCGCATGGTGGGCGACGGCTCCGGTGCCCTGGGAGGCCAGCAGGCGGGTCAGCCGCCGTACGGCGGCGCGGAAGCGCAGGAACTCCCGCACCGGTTCGGAGAAGGCCCGGCGGGTGAGGCGCACCTGGCGGCGCAGCCGGCGCCAGGTGCGCCGCCAGCCTCCCTGTCTGCGCGCCAGTCGGCGCAGCAACAGCCACACCAGGAGCAGGAGTTCGGCCAGCGCCAGGATCAGTACGCTCGTGCCCGAGTTCCAGGACAGGGCGATCGTACGGTCGGCCTGCGCCACCGGTATCCAGCCTGCCACCGGGCCCACCTGATGGATGTGCACGAGAACCCCTCGCTCTGTCGCCTACCGGAGAACGACCGGGTCTCGCCACGACCGACGTCTCACAGGCCGTCGAGGACATGGTGAACGCGGTACGACACATGTGCCGGGGGGTGTCCACCGGCCACGTGGCCGTCCCGGCCGCACAGGTGTGACAGCGGTCGTCTCGGCGCCGCTGTCACAGCCGAGTGTAAACAGAAACGTGTCCCCCTGGCGCACCGACCCGGCGCCCGCCGCAGCATCGTGACACGGCCTTGCCCACACGGATATGTGTGAGTACGGGACAACTGTGGACACCTGTTTCCCCGGCCGGCCGCGTGAGCGGTGCCCGCCGCGGCGCTCACTTCGCCAGCGCGGCGGCGTCCCCCATCACGATCACCGGGTGCAGGGCGGGGTCGAGCGTGCGCAGCAGTTCCTTCATGTGTGACTTCGCGAGGCTCACACAGGCGTGCGTGGGGCCGCCGTGGTCGACGTGCAGCCAGATGCCCCCGCCCTTGTCCGCGCCCTGCGGGCGGCCCCAGTCGAGCGGGGAGGTGCCCTTGACGTGGTTGTAGTCGATGGCGATGACGTAGTCGAACGACCCGGCGAGGGATTCGCCGTCGAAGCCGGTACCGCTGACGGAGAATCCGCCGGACCGGTCGTACGGGAGCTTGGCGCCGGGGTCGGCCAGCAGGCCCCCCGCGTCGCTGAGGGTGAACACGCCGATGGGCGAGCGGAGATCGCCGAGGCGGTGGTCGGCCGTCCAGCCCTTGAGGGCGTTGTGCGCGGGCCAGGTCGCGCCGCCCTGCCAGCCGGAGGCGGTCCGCCGGTAGAGCACCACGTGGGAGCGGGAGGAGTTCCTGCCCGCGCCGGTGACCAGGACGACCTGCCGGGCGTCCGCGGGTATCCGGGCCGCCGTCCGGCGGCCGAGACCGGGCAGGTGCGCGGGATCGCCGTGGAGCGGGCCGGCGTCCGGCGCCGCCTGGGGGTCGCCCGGCGCGGACGGCCGTGCGGACGGCTGGGCGTGGGGCGCGGCGTCCGGTGTCCAGGCGGCCCGGACGGCCAGCCGGGCACCGGCGGATCCGGCACCGGTCCCGCCGACCACTCCGCAGCCGCAGACGGAGGCCGCGGTGAGCAGCGCGACGGCGGTGAACGGCAGCCGCGAACCGGAGCCGGCGAACGACAGCCGCGAGCCCGAGCCGGTGAGCGGCGCGAGCAGCCGGTCGGCGGCCGAGGGCGCGCGGTGACGGCCACCGTGCGCGCGTATGTCGGATGAAGCCATGTCTGAGACGCCCCCCGCTTCGTGGCCATGGTCCGGTGTGCCGTGGCAAGCCGCGCAGGCGCGCTCCGACGGCACCACACTCCGCCGGCCCACGGGTGACGTGTCGTCAGCTGGAGACACCCGGCGGCTCCCTCCCCCCGCCCGGCCGCCCGACCGAGGACCGCCTTACATATTCGTTGAGGATACAATCAGTTTGGTTCCGGTGGTACGCCGGTGTGATCCCGGCGCGTCGGCCTACGCGATGTCGTCCCCGGTCAGCACGGGGTGGCCGCGCGAACTCCCACCGTGCGCAGGTGCGTTCACCACGCCGGCGAGGTACCTGTCCGCCCCTCGCCCGCTCGGATCGCCTCGACGCGGCGGCCCTGGGTGGTCTCCGTCACACGTATGCCGCTCGGGGGCGGCCTGGGACGGCGCCGACGGTACGGCGCGGTCGGGACGGAGACGCGCGCTGCCCGTCGACGGGGTCAGGGCCGCAGTGCCCGCAGGGTCATGTCGCCGTACCTGCGCCACAGCGCCGGGTCGCGCTCGGCGAGTGCGAGCAGTTGCAGGGTCATGCCGCACAGCACCACGCGCAGATCGAGCAGCGTCACGTCGGCGCGGACCAGGCCGGCGGCCTTGGCTTCCGTCATCAGGCCCACCAGCCGGTCCAGGAGGGGGCCGGTGTGCGCCGAACGTCCCTCGGCTAGCACTTCCGACAGCAGCCGGTCCCCGGCGAGGGTCTCGAACAGCAGGCGCACGTACGCCTCGAACGCCCGCGCCGGATCGGCCTCGGCCAGCGCCGGCTCCGTCACCCGGTCCAGCTCGACGAGGCGATGCCGGACGACCGCGTCCACCAGGTCTTCCTTGGCGGGGTAGCTGCGGTAGACGGTGGCCTTCCCCACCTCGGCCCGCTCGGCGACCTGCGGCACGGTGCCCTGTAGGCCGAACTCGTCGAAGATCTCCAATGCTGCCGCGAAGATGCGTTCGTGGTTGCGCCGGGCGTCGGCCCGCTTCAGGGGCGTGTCCTGCCCGGTCGGCCGCGGGTTGGTCTGCACGGGAGTCATCCGTCCATTGTGCCCGCCCGGCCGTCCCGCGGTCACGGGCCCACAGCGTCGCCCGCGAAGGCCGGAAGACACCGTTACCGGACCGCGCCCGCCCCGCCCGACTAACCGAACCCTCGGGTCCGGTTATAGTGAACCGTCAAACGGACCCGAGGGTCCGGATAGACTTCGCTTCCCGCACCGACCCACGTCCTGGAGACCGCCATGAACAGTTGGACCGGCACCGAACGTGCCGACCTCGCCGACCCGATCCGCCCGCTCGTCGAGGCTGTCCGCGCCATCGCCCCCGTCCTGCGCCGCGAGGCCGACGAGGCGGAGCGCGACAGCCGGCTCACCCCCGAGGCGACCCGGGCCCTGCGGGAGGCCGGCCTCTTCCGGCTCGGCGTACCCGAGCGGTGGGGCGGCCACGAGGTCTCCCCCGCCGCCAGCCTGGACGTCACCTCCGAGGTGGCACTAGCCTGCCCGTCCAGCGGCTGGGTCGTGATGGTCTCGTACGTCGCACAGCAGATCGCCGCCTCCTTCGGGGAGCAGGCACGGCAGGACCTGTGGGGCGACGGCGCGGACGTGCCCATGTGCGGGGTGTTCGGCAGCGTGGGGGTCGGTGCCGTCCCGGTGGAAGGCGGACTGCTCGTCTCCGGTTCGTGGTCGTGGGCGTCCGGCTGCCACCAGGCCGAATGGGCGCTGCTCGGCGTTCCGTTGGCCGGATCCGAGGGCGCGGAGGCGGAGCGCGGGCTCGCCCTCGTACCCAGGAGCGCCCTCACCGTCGAGCGAACCTGGGACATGGCGGGCATGCGCGGCACCGGCAGCGACACGCTCGTGGCTGACGACGTGTTCGTCCCGTTCCACCGGCTCAGGCGCTTCGCCGACGTGGTGCAGGGCAACGGGCTGCCGCCGGAACCGCTTTACCGGATCGCGCCGGGATCGATGACGCTGACCTGCATGGGGCCCCTGCTCGGCATCGCGCGCGAGGTCTTCCGGCTGACCCTGGAAGCCGTCGACGGCGGCAAGCCGATGGCGATGTCCCTGCACGCCCGGCTCGCCGACTCCCCCAGCGTGCAGGCCGCGCTGGCCGACGCGGCCACGCTGATCGACTCCGCCCACCTCCACCTCGCGCGCTCCGCCGCGTTCATCGGCGCTGCGGCGGCCACGGGCACCACTCCCACCCTCACCGAACGGGCCCGGGTGCGCATGGACATGGGGCACGCCTCCGAATGCCTGCGCGCGGCGGTGCAGTCGCTGCTCACGGTGAGCGGGGCGGGCAGCTTCTCCAGTGCGAAGGCCGTCCAGCGGTACTGGCGTGATCTGGAGACCGGTTGCCGGCACCCGACGCTCAACCCCGGTCTCGCCCGCGAGATGTACGGGCGGGCCCTGGTCGGCGACCAGCGGCCGGTCAGCCCGATGGTCTGACGTGCCCGGACGAGAACAAGGGCCCGAACGAGAGCAAGGACCGGGACGCGAGCAAGGGACGGGACGAGAACGAGGGCCCGAACGAGAAGGAGGAGGGAAGCCATGACCCGACCCAGCGCCCCGGCGGTCGCCGACGGCTCCGCGCGCGAGGTGCTCGGCCACTTCGCGTCGGGCGTCACCGTCGTCACGGCCGCCGGGCCCGCCGGGCCGCTCGGCCTGACCTGCCAGTCCTTCGTCTCCCTGTCCCTCGATCCGCTGCTCGTCTCCTTCGCCCCGGCCAGGTCGTCACGGACCTGGCCGCTCATCCGGGAGGCCGGCGTCTTCGGCATCAGCGTGCTGGCGCAGGACCAGGCCGACGTCAGCGCGGCGTTCGCCCGGTCGGGCACCGACAAGTTCCGGGGAGTGGGGTGGTCGCCCGGTCCCGGCGGGGCACCACTGCTGGACGGCGCCTGCGCCTGGGTCTCCTGCGAACTGTGGCAGGAGTACGACGGCGGCGACCACCACCTGGTCATCGGCCGGGTCACCGCACTCAGGGCGGACCCGGCGCGGCAGCCGCTGGTCTTCCACCGGGGCCGTTACCGGGCGTTGGCGCCGGACGCGGAGTCGGCCGCGGCCGACTCCGCGTCCGGCGGAACGGCGACGATGTCGGCGGCGCCGTTCGCCCGGGTCCGGTAGGAGCAGGTCCGGTACGGGGGCGGGCCGCGGTCCGCCCCCGTCGTCCGGCGGCCGAAAATCGCAGGCCGTGCCGCAGGCAGTGTTGCGAGCCCGCGGCGGCTCCCGGGAGGCAGGACCGGCGGGATACACGCGGCTGGATGACACACGTTTTCAGCCACCGTGCGGCGGGACAAGTACCCTGGGGGCGTGACAGTCGAGCGGAGCCACGACGCGGAGGCGTGCAAGCAGGTCGACTCCGGCATCGCACGAGTCTTCCAACTGCTCGGGAAGCGCTGGACCGGCCCGATCGTGGCCGTCCTCACCGGTGGTCCCGCGTACTTCACCGATCTGCGCCGCGCGATCCCCGGGCTCAGCGAGCGGATGCTCTCCGACCGGCTCACCGAACTCGGCTCCGCCGGGCTGGTCCTGCGCGAGGTGGACGAGGGACCGCCGCTGCGGGTCTCGTACCGGCTGACGGAGGCGGGCGGGGCGCTGGAACCGGCCCTCGACGAACTGGCCGCGTGGGCCAAGCTCCATCTGCCGCCGGACCGACGGCCGGACGAGAGCTGACCGGCCCGAGGCCGCGCCCCGCCCCGGCGGTCCCGACCGGGCCGCCGACGCGCTGAGAAGCCCGATCGTCCGAATACCCGTCACGGGGACGGGCGGACGCCGCGCCCCGTCGGCGTTCCCGCGCCGTCCGACCCGGTTTCGTGGGTCATCGGCGTCTGCGTACTGCCTGTCCTGGCTGTAGCCCGCCCCGCCCTGAGCCTGGGCGGGTACCGCTGGTACAGGCAGTACGCAGACGTCGCCGGCCGACACCAGCACCAGCACCACGGAGCCCGGCCGACCGGCAGCACACGTGTGGGAGTACGCCACCATGTGCCCGCCGCCGCACACCCGCGGGGCGTCCCGCCGCACCCGGCGGCCACCGAACCCGGCACGACCGCCTGGGGGACGGACACACACACTCCGCCGGGCCGACCGGCAGCCCGAGCTGAACACCTGGGGTCATACCTGGTACCACGAGGTGTGAAGAGAGACGTCTGAAGGCGCCGGCCGCACCGGGCCCGCCGCTCAGCCGCGCGTGGGGTGCCCCGCCCACACCATCGGGGTCCGCTCCGCCCACGGGGCGGCCCGTTCGAGTTGGCCGGCGAGGCGGAAGAGGCGGTCTTCGAGCCCGTAACCGGCGGCGAACTGCATACCGATCGGGAGGCCCGTGCCGGCGTCGGCCGTCACGGGCACGGACATGGCGGGCGTGCCCGCCACGTTGAACACGGCGGTGAACGGGGAGCGGTCGAGGACGCGGTCGATCCAGCCGAGGCCGTCGAGCGCCGCCGCGCCCTCGGCATACGTGCCCAAGGGCACGGGAAGCTCCGGCAGGGTCGGGGTGAGCAGCAGGTCGTGAGCGTCGAAGGACCGGGCCAGGCTTCGGGCCACCCGGTTGCGGATGCCGAGCGCATCGACGAACTGGGCGCCGCTGACCCGCTGCCCGTAGCGGTAGCCGGCGAGGGTCACCGGTTCGAGGGTCGAGGAGTCGACGGGCCGGCCGGAGGCGGCGGCCAGCCCGTCCACCGAGGCCGTGAGGTTCGCCGTCCACAGACGGGCGTTGGCCAGGACGAACTCCTCCCAGCCTGCGCCGAGGCCGACCTCGGCCTCCGTCACCCGGTGGCCGAGGGATTCGAGCAGAGCCACGGTGCGGGAGAGGGCGTCGGCGACGGCCGGAGTGGTGCGGCGTCCGCCCCACGCCTGGGTGAGGACACCGATCCGCAACGAGCCCGGGTCACGGGTGACGTCCTGCGCGTACGGCCCCGACGGCCGCTCGGCGAAGTAGGGGTCGCCCGGTTCCGGGCCGCTGATCAGGTCGAGCAGGGCCGCGCTGTCACGTACGGTGCGGCTGACACTGCCCTGCACGGCCAGGCCGTTGAAGACCTCGTCGGCGCCCGGCCCCATGGAGACCCGGCCGCGGGTGGGCTTCAGACCGAAGAGGCCGTTGCAGGCGGCGGGGATGCGGAGCGAGCCGGCGGCATCGGTGGCGTGCGCGATCGGGACCACCCCGGCGGCGACCGCCGCGCCCGCGCCGCCGCTGGATCCGCCCGCGCTCCGCCGCGGGTCCCACGGGTTGCGGGTCGCGCCGTACAGCACCGGTTCGGTCGTGGTGCTGTAGGCCAACTCCGGTGTCGCGGTGCGCCCGAACGTCACGAGGCCGGCCCGCCGGAAGCGCCGCATCAGGGCGGAGTCGGCGTCGGCGACGATGCCGGCCGCGAGGCGGCTGCCCAGCTCCGTACGCCTCCCGGCCATCGTGACCCCGATGTCCTTGATCAGGAAGGGGACCCCGGCCAGGGGTGTGCTGCCGGGGGTGGGCGCGTCGTCGGCCGGCCAGGTCTCCACGACGGCGTTGATCCGCGGATCGACCGCCTGCGCGGCCTCGCGTGCGGCTGCTTCCAGTTCGGCGGGGGTCACCTCGCCCTTCGCCACCAGCTCCGCGAGTCCGACCGCGTCGAAACTCGCGTACTCCGCAACTCTCACTGTCACTCCCAGGGGACTGGACGATACTGTTGAGTACCTGACGATACCCAACGGTATCGAATGGAACGGACTGGTACCGTAGCGGAGGGCGAGTGCCCGCAACGGACCGGACGTCGCACAGGAGTCGGAGCAGGCATGGCATCGACCGCCGGAAGGCCGAGCAGGGTGGCCAAACTGCCGCCCCGTGAGCGCATCCTCGACGCGGCGGAAGAACTCTTCCAGCGCGAGGGGATCCGGCGGGTGGGCGTGCAGGCGATCGCCGATCGGGCCGGGACCACCAAAATGGCGATCTACCGGCACTTCGAGACCAAGGACGCGCTGGTCGCGGAGTGGCTGCGGATCGTCGCCGCCGACTACCAGGCGGCCTTCGACCGGGTCGAGGCCGAACACCCCGGCCGGCCCGGGGAGCAGATCCTGGGCCTGGCGCGGTTCATCGCCGAGGGGCTGCCGGCGATCTCGCACCGGGGCTGCCCGTTCATCAACTCCCTCGCCGAACTGCCCGACCGCTCCCATCCCGCACGGCAGGTGATCGAGACACACAAGGCCCTACAGACCCGCAGGCTGGTCGCCATGTGTGCCGAGGCCGGGCTGCCCGACCCCGAGCAGGCCGCCGCCGAGATCACCTTCGTACTCGAAGGCGCGCAGGTCAGCACGCAGAACGGAAGCATCGACCGGGCCGGCGACCGACTGCTGCGCATCGTCGAGGGGATCGTCGACCGGCACCGCTCTCTCCTCGGCACGTCCCGGGCGACCACCGGCTGACCGCCCCGGCCCGCGGGCGTACGGGTGCGGCGGTCACAGCGGCCACCAGGTCGGCACGGACGGCGCGTTGGCGCCACACCCGGCCGCCGCGCCTCCTGCTCGCGCCGATCCGCCCGCCGCTCCCGCCGCCACACCCCGACTGTCACACCCGGCCGCCCGCCACACCCGGCTGTCACTCCCGCCACCACACCCCCGCCTGCCGGGCCGTGCCGCCGTGCCGGTTTGCCGCGAAGGGTGGTGGTCGCCGGTGGTCGTCTAGCGCAAGTCTGCGATCCCGCTCAGGAAGATGTCGACGCCGACGAGGAATTGTTCGCGGTCGTCGTGCTCGCGCAGTTGCGTCGCCGCCGCGTGCACGAACGGGTACCGGCCGGGGTCGATCTGCGCCCATTGTGCGGCGGCGCCGTCGAGGAAGGCCGCTCGGTCCTTGTCGCTTCCCGTGCGGCGCCGGGCGTTCGCGGCGTTCTGCGCGGCGACGCCGAGGACATAGTTCACGAGCGTGCCGGCCGCGTCGAAACGCGCTCGCTCGGGGACGGCGAGCGCGTCGAGCAGTCTGCCGACGCTCTCGTAGAAGTCCAGTAGTGCGGGCCGCCACGGCTGCCGGGAGAGTTCGGCCCCGACCCAGGGGTGTGCGTCGATCGCGTCGAACAGGCCGAGGGCGAGGCGACGCAGGGCTTCGCGCGGGTCCCCATCGATGCCCGAGCCGGCCAGTACCCGGGCGATGATGTCGTCGGCGGCCGCCGCGAGCAGGTCGCTCTTGTCCGCGACGTGGTGGTAGATCGCTCCGTAGCCGGTGCGCAGGTGAACGGTGAGCGCGCGCAGTGTCAGCGCGCTCTCGCCGCCGCCGTCCAGAAGGTCGGTCGCGGCCTTGATGATCACCTCCCTGGACAGGCCGTCCGTGCGGCGCGGGGTCCGCGCAGATCCCTTCGCAGTTCTCTTCACCATGGTCCTCAGTGTCGCATGCGTGGATCGCCGATCCAGTGTCGTGTTAGCGTTTTGGAGTGACGATCCAATGGGGGTCGGTCCAGCGAGTTCGGGAGGTTGACCCATGACGACTCCGGTCACGATCATCGGCGCGGGTCTGGGAGGTCTGATGCTGGCCCGCGTGCTGCACGTGCACGGCATCCCGGCCACGGTCCATGAGGCGGAGCCCTCGCCGGCCGCGCGCCGCCAGGGCGGACTGCTCGACATCCACCCCGAGAACGGCCAGCAGGCGCTGGCGGCGGCGGGCCTGACCGAGGGGTTTAGCAGGCTCGTCCTGCCCGGCCGCGAGTCGTACCGGGTCCTGGACCGGACGGGGACCGTGCTGCTGGAGCTGCCCGACGACGGCACCGGCCGGCGCCCCGAGGTGCCGCGCGGCGCGCTGCGGCAGATGCTGCTCGACTCGCTGCCCCCGGGCACGGTCCGATGGGGGCACAGGGCCAGCGGCGTGCGGGCCCTCGGCGAGGGCCGCCATGAGGTGAGTTTCGCCGACGGCACCGGCGTCGTCGCGAGCCTGCTCGTCGGCGCTGACGGCGCGTGGTCGCGGGTGCGTCCGGCGCTCTCCGAGGCCGTCCCCGAGTACGTCGGGGTCAGCAGCGTGGAGACGTTCCTGTTCGACGGGGACACCCGCCATCCCGCCGCCGCGAAAGCGGTCGGGGCCGGATCGCTGTTCGCGCTCGCGCCGGGCAGGGGACTGCTCGCCCATCGGGAGGGGGACGGAACCCTGCACACCTACGCACAGCTGAGGAAGCCCCAGGACTGGCTCGCCGACCTCGACACCGCCGACGCCGCAGCCCTGACCGCGCGGGTCGCGAAGGAGTACGAGGGCTGGGCCCCTGAACTCACCGCCCTGATCACCGAGAGCGACACCCCGCCGGTCCTGCGCCGCATCGTCACGCTGCCTGCCGGGCACCGCTGGGACCACGTGCCGGGGGTGACCCTGCTCGGCGACGCGGCCCACCTCAGGGCGCCGAACGGCGAGGGCGCCAACCTGGCCATGCAGGACGGCGCCGAGCTCGGCCAGGCCCTCGCCGCGCACCCCGGCGACGCGGAGGCCGCGCTCGCCGAGTACGAACGGGGCATGGCCACCCGCGCCGCATCCGTGGAAGCGGACGACGACGACTTCTACACGATCATGATCGACGACGACGCGCCCCACAGCGTGCTCGCCCTGATGACCGGAACCGAGCAGGACTCGTGACCCACGGGCCTCGTGGGCCGGGCCCGACCACCGCGGCGACCACCCCGCTGAACTTTTGGCACGACTTGCCCCGTTGTTCCGGGTGGGAGGGTCTTCCGCCGGGACCGGCCCGCCGGCCCTTCGCCGACGCCCGCCGGAAGCCGCCTTCCCCCAGCGAAGAAGGCGTGGCCGTGCGCCCGCCGGCTGGCGATTTCGGCCGGTGGAGGACAAGCTGCATGTGAACTGCCTGGTTCCGCGGACACCTGTCCGCTGGGATGGGGACCAGGCAAGAGCGCGCTCCCCTGTATCCGGTGGGACCGTTCGATGTCCCGGAACGGGGGTCACCCATGAACGCTCGGCGCGAGGTCTTCTCCCCCGCGGCCGATGAGCAGGACCGTCGCACGCCGTCGCCCGTCCCCTCCTTCCCCCGGCGGCCGTCGACCGCCCCCGGACTCGTCGGACGCGATCGTGAGCTGCGCGAACTTCAGGGGTTCCTGCGTACGGCCGTGGCGCACGGAGGGCCCTGTGTCATCCGCGGCGACGCGGGTTCGGGGAAGTCGGAACTGCTGGAGACGGCCGTCGGCCTGGCGACCGCCGCCGGTCTGCACGTGCTGCGCTGCACCGGCGTCCGGGGCGGCAACCCGCCGGAGTACTCCGGCCTGCTCCAGATCGTCTGGCCGGTTCTGAAAGGTCTGCGCTGGTCGCTGGAGGCCCGGCAGTGCCAGCTCCTGGAGAGGCTGCTGGTCGACGGCGTTCCCACGCACGGTGACCGGGGCCGGCTGTCCTTCGCCGTGCTCGGCGCCCTGGAATCGGCCGGCGCCCGGCAGCCCCTGCTGATCGCCGTCGACGACTGGGACGCACTGGACGAACCCAGCAGGGAGGTGCTCTCCTTCGTCGCACGGCGGCCCGGAGGCCAGGCGCCGGCCCTCCTGATGACCTCGCGTCCGCACCGTGCGCACCTGGCGTCCCTGGCCGGGCTCACGGAACTGGACCTCGCCCCGCTGACCCCCGCCCAGTCCGCCGCCCTGCTGGCGGCGGAACGGCCGGACCACGACCCGCAGGGCGCGCACGAGTTGCTGGCGACCGCGGCGGGCAACCCCCTCGTGCTCCTCGAACTGCCCGTGCGGACCGAGGACCCCGTGCCCTACGCGCCCGCCTCGTCCGACCGGCTGGCCGCCGCACTGGCACCCGGTGTCGCACAGCTTCCCCCGGCCACGCGTGACCTGCTGCTGGTGGCAGCGCTCCACCCGGCGGGCGACCTGCCCCTGCTGCTGTCGGCCGCGTCCAGGATCACCGGCGCCGCGGCGGGCTTCGCGGTGGTGGAGCCGGCGGAGCGCGACGGTCTCGTGACGTTCGACGGCACGCGGCTGCGTTTCAGCCACCCCGCCACGGCGGGAGCCGTGGTCCACGACCTCGCCCCGCACCGTCTCCGCGCCGCGCACGCGGCCCTGGCGGCGGCACTGGAGCAGGACCCGGTGCAGAAGCTGTGGCACCTCTCACAGGCCGCGGAAGAGGCCGACCCCGAACTCGCCGGCCGGCTCGAAGCCGTGCACCGCCATGCCCTGCACCGGAGCGAACCGGTCATAGGCGTACGTCTGCTGCGCCGCGCGGCCGACCTGCACCACGCGCCCGAGGACCGGGGCCGCTGCGCGCTGCTGGCCGCCCAGCTCGCCCACGACCTCGGCTGGGAGGGGTTGGCACGGACGACGGCCCAGTACGCGCTGCGCCATCCGCTGGGTCCGCTGGGCACGCTCTGCGCCGAGGCCCTGACCCGCCTGGGCGACGAGGACCGGGACGACGAGGACCCGCGGCGGGCGCCCGCGGACCCCGCCGCCTGGCCCGTGCCGGTCGGCGCCGACGAGCGGACGAACGCGCTGGAACTGGCCCAGCTGACGGCACCCGAGGTCGCGGGCGACGAAGCACGCGTGGACGCCCTGCTGGCCTTTCTCGACGGGCTGCCGGAGCACGCGGACGACCCGCGGCTGCTGCACACCATGGCGGCGGTGGGCCCGGTCCGCCGGGCCGCGGCCGTCATCGCGCGGCTGTCCGCCCTCCCCCGGCTCGCGCACCTGTCGCAACGGGACGTCGAACGCCTCGCCGAGGCCGCCCTGCTGGCCGGGGACCCGCTGCGGGCGCTGGACCTGTACCGGCGGACGGAGCACCGCTACCGCTTCCGTGAGCTGACGGACCAACTGCCCCGGGTCGTGCTCCGGCAGGGCATGGCACACCTGATCACGGGCGACTGGGCCCAGGCCGAACTGTCCTTCCGGCGCTGCGGTGAGCTGGCCGAGGAGAACTTCCACGGTCACCACGCGAGCGCCGCGCGACTCCTCGGGAACGTCGTACGGGGTCTGCGGACCGGTACGGTGCCCGCGGTCGCCGCCCGGGACCTGACGCCCGCCCGGCGCTCGGTGCGCTCGATCGACGAGATCGTCGCCGTCGGCACCGCGTGGGCCCAGGTGGAGAGCGGCGACTTCGCCGCCGGTTTCGCGGCGCTCTCCTCCCTCCTCGCCGACCCGGGCCGCTGCGCCGCGGCCCGGTACGCCCTGGTCCCCTTCGCGGAGGCCGCCGACGCCGTCAACGCGGCCGAGGAGGCGCGCGCGACGCTGGCCGGCCTCGAACGCGAGCTGGGCGCGGAGCACACGCCGCTCGTCTCGGTCGGGCTCACGGTGGCCCGAGCCGTCCTCGCGGACGACGCGGGCGCGGAGTGCCGGTACGCCCGTGCCTTCGCACTGGACCTGTCGCACCGGCCCTTCCTGGAGGCGTCCCTGCGGCTGGCCCACGGACGCCTGCTGCGGCGCCGGCACGAGTTCACCGAGTCCCGGGTCACCCTGCGCCAGGCCGCGGCCACCTTCACCACGATGGGCGCCGAGGCACGTGTCGCGCGGATCACCGCGGAGCTTCGGGCCTCGGGCGAACGGGCCGAGCCGGCCGCGCCGGGCGCATCCCCCTCCGCCCGGCCCGAGGACCTGCTCAGCCCGCAGGAGCTGCGGATCGCCCAACTGGCCGGCCGGGGACTCTCGAACCGGCAGATCGGCGCGGAACTCAACCTGTCGCCCCGGACCATCGGCTCCTACCTCTACCGCATCTTCCCCCTGCTGGGCGTGACGGCACGGGTGCAGCTGGCCGAGGCACTGAGGGATGTTCCTGGCACCTGACGTGGGGCACGTGGTGTGTGCTGCGTGGCGCATCGCGTGTGGCGTGTGGTGTGTGCTGCGTGGCGCATCGCGTGTGGCGTGTGGTGTGTGCTGCGTGGCGCATGGCACCTGAGGTGTGGCACACGGAATGTGTGCGGCGGGCGCGGAGAGATCGTCGATGACGGCCACGGTGGTCAGCTCGGTGACGTGTCCTGTTCGTACCGGGCCGTGCAGACGCCGTTCTCCCAGGCCCAGGCGGCGATCTCCACCCGGTTGCGGGCGGCGAGCTTGCGCTGCACGCTGCCCAGGTGCGTCTTGACCGTGGACAGGCTGACGTGGAGCAAGGTCGTCAGTTCCTCATTGGTGTGACCGCGGGCCACGAGCCGTACCACGTCCACCTCACGTGCCGTCAGCGGAAGCCGGCGCACCGTCGCACGGCTGCTCGGCCGTCCGCCCCGGCCCGTCGCGCGGACCCGCGCCCCCGCCGCGCCGGGCGACGCCGGCGACCCGGCCCCCGCCGCCGCGTCCGCCATGTGCCGCAGCAGCCGGACCGTGACCGAGGGCGAGATGAGGGCGTTGTCGGCGGCCACGGCCCGGACCGCCTCGACGAGCAGCGCGGGGGAGCCGTCCTTGAGCAGGAAGCCGCAGGCCCCGTTGCGCAGCGCCCGGTACACGTACTCGTCCAGGTCGAAGGTGGTGGCGATGAGCACCCGCAGCGGGTCGTCCGCCTCCGGCCCCGCGAGCAGCCGGGTCGCCTCCAGTCCGTCGAGGCCCGGCATCCTGATGTCGAGCAGGCACACGTCGGGGCGCAGCCGCCGGGCCTCCCGGACCGCGGTGGTCCCGTCGGCCACCGAGGCGACGATCTCCATGTCGGGCTGTGAGCCGAGAATCATTCCGTAGGCCGAGCGGATCATCTGCTGGTCGTCGGCGATGAGGATGCTGATCGTCATGCGTCCAGGGTGGCAGTCGCGGGCCCGTCCGTGCGGTCGGGGAGCGGGCCGGGCAACGGGATACGGGCCTCGACGGTCCACCCGACACCCGGTCGCGCCTGCGCGGTGACGGTCCCGCCGACCATGGCGGCGCGTTCGGACAGCCCGACCAGGCCGTAACCGGAGCGTGCCGCACGCGGCCCGCGGGCCGGGCCGTCGCTCCCGGTCGTGGAGCGGGCGGCGGGTCCTGCGGCGTCCGGTCCGTCGTCGGTCACCGACACCCGTACGGCCGGGCGGGCGGTGTCGCCGTCCACCCGCACGTCGACGGTGACCGCCGTCGCACGGCCCGCGTGCTTGCGGACGTTCGTCAGCGACTCGCGTACGACGTGGTGCACGGTGGTGGCGATGCCGGGCGGCAGGCCACCGGCGGCGAGGCGCGGATCGAGGGTGAGCGTGGTGGCCGGACCCGCCGCCGCGAACCGTGCCGTCAGGGCCCGCAGGTCCCCGAGGCCGCCACCCGGCTCCGCCGTGGACGGCGTCCCGTCCGGACTGCGCAGGACCGCCACCATGCCCCGCATCGACTGCATGGCCTGCGAGCCGGCCTCCTCGATGGCCGCGAGCATGCCGTCCAGTTCCTCGGGGCCCGGTGGGCGGCCGGCCGCCGTCGCGAAGCGCACGGCTTTGGTCTGGGCGATGATCGCGGTCACGTGGTGGCCGACGAAATCGTGCAACTCCCGTGCGTAGTCGAGGCGTTGTGCCTGGAGTCCGGCTTCGTGCTGCTGGGCCCGGTACCGGTCGAGCAGCCGCAGGTACAGGCCCAGCACCGCCGCCAGGGTGGCGGCGAACCAGAGGGCCGGGACCACCAGCGACCCCGTCGGACCGTACTCGGCCGACGGCAGTCGCAGGATGATCACCGTCAGGGCGACCAGCGCTCCCCCGGCCAGGGCCGCGGCCCGCAGCGGCGGACGCAGCCGCACGGTACGGACGACGAGCAGCAGGAGAGCGCACGACTCGACCGTGCCGAAGGTCACCTCGGGCCGGGCGGCCACCCGGCTGTTCACCAGGGTCACCAGGCAGGACGCGCAGATCCCCGCGGCGGCCACCGCCCCGAAGCGGTCACGGCGCACGGCGACGGCCGCCAGGACGAGACCGCCGGACAGCGTCCAGGCCGCGGCCAGCGGTACGGAACCGGTGTCCGCGCCCTCGGTCGCCACCGCGGCCAGCAGCAGCACCGCCACGCACACCGCTGCGATCCGCCGCGTGCCGCCCGCCGGGACGTCGAAGAACTGGTTCATGACGATGCAGGTTACGGGGGTTCCGCCGTCCTCCGCCTCGGCCGTTCGGCCGAGGCGGAGCGGTCACCGGTGACGGCATTCGGTCGTCCGGCTGATCCGCCGCGGCCCGGGCTCGGCCCAGGATCGGGGCGTCCGTCTCCGCACGGCGTCGTCTCCCGGCGCCCGCAGCGCTGGAAGGCCCCATGTTCCGTACCGTCGTCCGTTCCCTCCACCGCGACCGGCACCGTTTCGTGCTGCCCGCGCTGGCCGTGCTGATCGGGGTCGCCTGTGTCAGCGGCTCGCTGCTGTACACCCAGGCCCAGTCCCGGGCCGCCGCGCTCCTCCAGCGGGCCTCCCGCCCGGACGTCTCGGTGGAGGTACGCCCGGTGGACCCGGGCGGCCCCGGGCCCGGCGAAGCGGCAGCCGCGCCGGACGAGGCGCTGCGGGGGCGGCTCTCCGCACTGCCCGGCGTGGCCGCCGCGCGGGGCACCTCGCAGGGCACCGCCTTCCTCGTGGCGCGCGACGGCACCTTGGTGGGGCAGGCGTCCGCCGCGGCCGGCGTGGACTTCGTACCGGACCGGCGCGGAGCCGATCCCCGCTACCCCCTGACGAGCGGTCACGGCCCGCACGGCCCCGCCGAGGTGGCCGTCGACGAGTCGGCCGCCCGGCGCGGCGGGTACCGCGTCGGTGACCGGGTGCGGATCGTCGTCGCCGGCGAGGTCCGCTCGGCCCGGCTGACCGGTGTCTTCACCGTGCACGACCCGCGGGTCGCGGCCGGCGGCACGCTCGTCGCGTTCGACCGGCCCACCGCACTGGACCTCTTCGCGCCGGCGCCGGGTCAGTACCGGTCGGTGACCCTCACCGCCGGCACCGGCACCTCCGCCGCGGCGCTCGCCGAGCGGGTCGCGCGGGTCCTGCCGTACGGTCTGGAGGCGGTCCCCCGGGCCCAGCTGGACGCGGAGGCCGCGGCGGCGCCCGACCGCAAGAAGCTCGGCACGCTCCTGCTGCTCTTCGCGGGCATCGCCCTGTTCGTCTCCGCGTTCCTGGTGGGCAACACCTTCACCATGCTGAGCGCCGTACGCGCCCGCGAGCACGCGCTGCTGCGTGTGGTGGGGGCGAGCCGTGGCCGGGTGCTGCGGACGGTGCTCGGCGAGGCGGTCCTCCTGGGCGCCCTGGCGGCCACCGCCGGTTACGCGGTCGGCGTCGGCGTGGCCGCCGTGCTGACCCGGCTGTTCGCGCCGTCCGCCGGTGCCGCGGTACCGGCGGCGCCGGACGTGCTCTCCCCCCTCCCGATGCTGACGGCCCTCGGCGTCGGTGTGGGCCTGGCCGCCGCCGCATACGTCCCGGCGCTGCGGGCCTCCGCCGTCGCCCCGATCGCGGCGCTGCGCACCGAACTCCCCGCCGCGGCCGGGAAGTCGACGCGCCGCGACCTGGCCGGGCTCGGCGCCACCGGCGCGGGCGCGCTGCTGCTCGCCGCCGGGGGCGATCTCGCGGTCCTGGCCCTCGCCCTGCCGGTGCTGCTGGCCGGGCTGATCCTGCTCACCCCGCGGATCGCGCAGCTCCTCGGCGGCGCGCTGCGGGGCCCGCTGCGGCGCCTGGCCGGCGTGCGCGGAACGCTGGCGCTGGCCAACGTGTGCCGCAATCCCCGGCGCACCGCCGCGACCGCCGGGGCGCTCACGGTGTGCGCGGCGCTCGTCAGCGCGGTCGCCGTGGCGCTGTCCTCGCTGGGCGCCACGGCGGGACGGGACGCCGAGGCGGCCATGCCGACGGACCTCAGGATCACCGCGGTGGACTTCGCGGAGATCGGCGCGGACACGGCCGCGAAGGTGGCGCGGCTGCCGCACGTGGCCGCGGTCAGCTCGGTGCGCGAGGCCGGGTTCCGCCTCCCCGGCGATTCCGCGCTGTGGACCGCGGTCGTCGACCCCGACGCCGTGGGCAAGGAGCGTCTCGCCGACCTGACCGTGCACGCAGGCAGCCTGGACGACCTGTCCCGGGGCATCGCGGTCACCCGGGACCTGGCCGCGGAACACGGCTGGCGGCTGGGCGACCTGGTCACCGGCGAGGAACTGACCGACGAGGGAGCGCCGGACGGCCGCAGGCTGCGCCGCAGGGTCGTCGCGATCTACGACGGTCCCGAAGTCCTCGGGCCCGCCCTGCTCCCCGAGAGCGCCGTGACCGGAGCCGGTCCGGCGGGCGGCGGCCAGGTGACCTCGGTGCTGGTGCGCTCCGCACCGGGACACACGCCGGACCTGAAGGAGGAGATCCGCCGGGCGCTGCACAATCCGGTGCTGCTGGTGCAGGACCGGGCGGACGCGGGACGCGACGCGTCCGCGGGGTACGGCCCGCTGCTGTCCGTCCTGTACGCGATGCTCAGCGTCACGGCCGTGATCGCGGCCCTGGGCGTGGCGAACACCATGGGCATGGCGGTGTTCGAGCGGACGCGCGAGATCGGTCTGCTGCGCGCGGTCGGTCTCGACCGCGCGGGTGTGCGCTCCCTGCTGCGGCTGGAGTCGGTGGTGGTGTCGTCGCTGGGTTCCGGGCTGGGCATCCTGGCGGGCGGTGCGGCAGGGGCGGCGGCGGTGGCCGGCCAAGGGGGCGCGGTGATCTCGGTGCCGTGGGCGTCCCTGCTGGTGGTCTTCGCCGGGGCGGGAGCCGTCGGTGTGCTCGCCGCGCTCGGCCCCGGTGTGCGGGCGGCGGCGGTCCCGGTGCCGCAGGCGGTCGGCGGCGAGGTGGGGTGAGGGCCCCTCGCCGTCAGCGCCCTCGCCGTCGTCCGTACCCATCCGCGACCGCCGCCCGCCGCACGTACCCGTCCGCGCCGTCCGCCGTGCGTACCCGTCCGCGCCCGTAGCAACGACCGCTCGCCGCGCCGGAGTCGGCCGGCGGGCCTGCTCAACCGGCGGCCGGATGCGTCTCGGGACGGGGCAGCGGCAGAGCCGCCGCCTTGGAGCGCATCTCCGCGGCGCGTGCGATGCGGAGGACGCTGAAGAGTTCGGCGGCCCGGGTCCAGCTCGCCCTGGCCTGCTCGGTGTCGCCACGCTCCAGGTGCGCGGCGGCGAGGTAGTCCAGTGCCTCCGCCTGGCTGTACGGGTCGTCGACCGCCTCGAAGATCCGCAGCGCCTGGCGGTGGCCGGCGAACGCGGCGTCGAGATCGCCCAGGCACTGCTGGGCGTAGCCGATGTTGCTCCAGGCCACCCCCTGGTTACGGCGGTCCCCGACCTCTCCCAGGACGCTGAGCGCCTCCTCGCACAGGGCGATGGTCCGGCGGTGGTCGCCGAGCATGGCGAGGACCCAGCCCAGCTGGGTCAGTGCGAGGCCGGTCTCGTGGCGCTGGCCGAGCGTACGGGCGATCGACAGGGCCCTGCGGCCGTGCGGCAGCGCCTCCGTATAGCGTTTCTGGTGGGCGCGCGCCCAGCTGACGCTCCGCTCGGCACGGGCCTGGTGCTCCAGCGGGATCCGGTGCAGATGGTTGAGGATCAGGGCGACCGGCTCGTCGGCCAGCCCGAGTTGGCCCGTCTCGCACAGCGCACGCGCCAGCTGCCTGCCGCTCGTCACGACGGCGACCGGGTCGTCGAGCACGAGGGCCGCGTCGAGACCGATGCGGGAGGCCCAGATCTCCTCGGTCCAGCGGCCCGCGACCGCGTTGTAGGCCATCCATTCCTGGGTGACGTTGATGCGGTGGCCCAGCAGCCGGGGATCCACCAGCAGGCGCACGGCGGCGGCAGCGACCGACTCCTCCTGGCGGAACCAGTCCAGCCCTTCCTCGCGGCTGTCGATCGCGACCTGCACCGCTCCCGCCACCGGCGCAGGGGTCGGTTCGGACGTGAACTGGGTGGCGAACCGGTTGGCCGTGCGGGCGTTGTGGTGCAGGTAGTCCAGCAGGCGCGTCTCGGCGGCCAGGCGGTCGTCGTCCTCCTGCTCCATGAGTTCGACGCCGTAGGCACGGACCAGGTCGTGCAGCACGTAGTGGCCCTCGGCGTCCCGGGACAGCAGGCTGGCCGAGATCAGCTCGCGCAGATGCCTGCGGGCCGCCGGCAGTTCCACGCCCGCGAGGGAGGCCGCGGCCTCGGCGGACACCGCCGGGCCGGGGTGCAGGGCGAGGTGCCGGAAGAACCGCGCGGCCTCCTCGGTGAGCGCCCGGTACGACCAGGAGAACACGGCCCGGACGTCGACCCGCCGGTCGTCGGCCGTCAGCGCGTCCAGCCGGGGCCGGGCCTGGCGCAGCTCACGGACGCCCAGCCGCAGCGGCATCCCGGGAGCCGTGCTCAGCTGCGCGCCGACGACCGCGACGGCCAGCGGCAAGTACCCGCACAACGCGACCAGTTCGGCGGCGGCCTCGGGCTCCGCCCAGCACCGCTCCTGGCCGATCCGCGCCGCCAGCGCGGCCACCGCCTCGATCGGCGTCCACACCTCCAGGCCGATCGGCGAGGCCCCTTCGCGGGCGACCAGACCGGACAGCCGGTTGCGCGAGGTGACGATGGTGAGGCATCCCGCGGACGCCGGCAGCAGCGGTCTGACCTGCTGCGAGTCCCGGGCGTTGTCGAGTACGACGATCAGCCGCCGGGACGCGGTCCGTTCTTTGAACAGTGCCGCCCGCTCCTCGGTACCGGACGGGATCTCGCTGCTGGGCACCCCCAGCGCGCCCAGGAACCCCCCGAGGGCCTCCCCGGGCTCCAGCGGCCGGCCCGAGTCCTCGAAGCCCCGCAGGTTCACGAACAGCTGGCCGTCCGGGAAATGCTCCGCGACCTCGTGCGCCCAGTGCACCGCCAGCGTCGTCTTCCCCACGCCGGCCATGCCCGCCACCGCGGCGATCACGACGTGTCCGCCGCCCACCGCGGCGCTCTGCCCGGTGACCCCGTGGGCGGCCCGCAGCGCCTCCGTGCGACCGCGGAAGACGGCGGGGTCGGGCGGCAGTTGCTGCGGCACCTGCCGCACCCGCCGCACCGACGCCTGGACCAGGTGCCGGCGTGCCTCCTCGTCCAGCTCAAGGGCGTCCATCAGGTCGCCGAGGGTCGCCTGCCGGGGCAGGCTGCGTCCCCGCTCCATGTCGCTGATCGCCCGGACGCTCACCCCCGAGACCCCGGAAAGGTCCTCCAGCGTCAGCAGCGACCGCTGCCGTGCCTCACGCAGCAGCCGGCCGAACACCCGCTTGTCCATCCCCGTCCTCCCCCGGTACCGCCGACGAGACCCATGGCCCGCCGCACGTCAGAACGCGGCACAAACCTAACAGTCCGGGATCGAACGCACTCACACACATCTCACACGTTGGACGGTACCGAGGGGGCGACACCTGCGGCACCGAAGCGGCGACACCCGCGGCACCGAGGGGCGACACCCCCTCATCACACCTTCAGTCTCTCGGCCAGTTGGGTACGTGAGGTGACACCCAGCTTCGGGAAGATCTGGTACAGGTGCGAGGCCACGGTACGGGGGGACAGGCGGAGTTGTTCCCCGATGGCCCGGTTGGACAGGCCGCGGGCGGCGAGGCGGGCAATGGTGAGTTGCTGCGGCGACAGCACGCGGGAGACCTCGTCGCCGGTGGGTTCGGATTCCGCTTCCGCCCCGCCGGTCGCCCTCAGTTCCAGGGCCGCCAGCTCGGCGCGGGTGCGGGCACCGAGCGTCCGGAAGACGTGCTCGGCCGTGGCGAGCGGCCCCCGCGACTCGACGACGCGGCGCCCGCGCCTGAGCCACGCGCCATAGCTGAACTGGGTCATGCCGTACAGCAGGGGCCATTCCTCGGCCGCGTCGCCGAGCGCCTCGCGGTAGCGGGCCTCCGCTTCCTCGTCCGGGGCGAGGGCCGCCTCGGCATAGGTCAGGACCTGTGCGAGCAGCGGCCCGCGCCCGGTCCTGGTCAGGCTCTTGACCTGGGCGACGACGGACCGGGCGTCGGCGAGCCGCCCCGCGGGCCGCGCCGCCTCCACCAGGAAGGCGAGTCCCCACAGCTGCTCGAAGGAGTACGGCGTCGTCAGCTCGGTGAACATGGAACGCAGATGGGCGTAGCCCTCGGCGTACCGTCCGGTGCCGGACGCCGTCAGCGCGCGGGTGAGTGCGGCCAGGCGGAGCTGTTTGCCGTGACCGAGGTGCAGGGACGCCTCCTCGACCTCCGCGGCGCACTCCAGCGCCTTGTCGTGCCGGCCCTTCAGCGCCTCGATGACGCCCTGGGCTCCGGTCGCCCTCGCCGCCCACCGCGTCTGTCCGGTCCGCGCGGCGACCGTCCGGGCCTCCTCGGTCATCGCCTCCGTGCTCTGCCACTGGGTGGCCAGCCAGACCTCCACCAGGGCCCGCGCGACGAGGATCTGCGGCAGTTGCAGGTGCCGTCCGGCGGCACGGACGTCCGTCTCCGCCTCCTTCAGCAGCAGCGCCGCCCGGCGGAGGTCGCCCGTGAGGTGTGCCGTCTGGCCGAGCAGGAACCGGTCGGCCGGTCCCGGGGCGGGGTGCGGGGAAACCCGGCTCACCGCCAGCGGATCGACCAACGCCATCAGGGCGAGATCTCGTGCGTTCCACGGGCGCGGGCGCAGGTCCTCGACCGCCTCGGCGACCGTGCGCCGTTCGGCGGGCCCGGCCTGTTGCCACCAGCACCTGCCCGCCGCGGCGTGCAGCAGTTTCTGTGCCAGGTCGGGATGGGAGGCGGCGACGGCGCGCGCCGCGGAGCAGAGTTCGGGTATCCGGTCCCGGCCGACGGAGGAGGTGCTCGGCATCAGATCGTGCAGCCACAACTGCACGGCACGACCGTATTCCCCGAGTCCGGGGACGTCGATCCCCCGGGCGTACCGGCGGGCCTGCTCCTCCAGACCGTGGTACGACGCCAGTTCGGCGGCGCGCTGCAACCGGCACCCGGCCCGCTCCGCGTCCGCGGAGAGCCGCGCCGCGCACTCCAGCGCGGCCAGGCAGGTCAGCACCGCCGGGCCCTGGCAGGCCCCGTCCGCCAGGGCGTCCAGGCGTGCGGCGAGTTCTTCCTCGGCGCCGGCCGTGCACTGGGCCGTGTGCCAGGCCGCGTGGAGCGGGCTCGTGACGCTCTGCCCGAGCGCCGCGTGGGCGGTCATCCGGCGCGCCGCGGACTCCAGGTGGAGGACGGCGACCCGCAGCAGCGGCTGGGCGAAGCGCAGGCGGTCGCCGCGCTCGGCAACCAGCCCGCGCCGCACGGCCTCGGCCAGGCCGCTCCGGGCCGCGGTGGCGCCGTCCAGCAGGCGGGTGCCGGCGCCGAGCACGTCCTGGGTCAGCGGCGACATGCTCAGGGCCGCGACGAGCAGCACGTCGCGGGCCGGTGCCGACAATGCGGCGAGGTCGTCCGCGTACGCCTCGGCCAGGCGCGGCGTGGCCGGCAGCATGCCGAGGCCCGCCGCGTCCATGAGACCGGTGCCGTTGAGCGACAGTTCGGTGAGCGCGAGCGGGTTCCCCGCCGCCACGGCGAGGACGAGTTCCTGTTCGGCGTACGAGGTGACCCGCCCGGACCGTTCGACGAGTTCGCGGGCCTGCGGAGGCGAGAGCGGCCCCAGTGTGACGGTGAGCGCGTCCGGCGCGAGCGGGCCGGCGGGTTGCGTCCGCTGTGCGACGATCATCCCCACCTGTGTGCCGCCGCAGCGCCGGGCCATCTCGCCCACGGTGTCCCGGCTCGCGGCATCGAGCCGGTCGAGGTCGTCCACGCGGACGAGGACCGGCCCCGGTGTCGTCGCCAGCAGCCGCAGCGCGGCCTCGGCCAACTGGTGGGGCGCGGGCCCGGCGGCGCCGCCGAACGCCTCCTCCAGCACCGAGCGGTCCTGGTCCGGCAGGTCGGTCAGCCGGTCCAGAAGAGGATGGAGGAGGCCGTGCAGCGCGGCGTGCCGCAGTCCGCGTTCGGCCGGGGCCCAGGCGGTCGACAGGACGGGCACTCCCCGCCGCTCCGCCTCCGTCCCGGCGCACCGCAGAAGGGCCGTCTTCCCCGTGCCGGCGTGCCCGCTCAGGTGGAGCACCCGGCCGCCGCCGGGCAGCGCCGCCAGCAACGCGGCCACCAGTTCCTGTGCGGACCCGCGGCCGACCAGGGACCTGTCGCCCGACCACATGTGTGTGCTCACCTCGTGCTCTTCCCCGACCGTCCTCGGACCGGCAGCGGGTGTGTCACCACCTGACGAGGTGAACACGCGGAGACCCGATCCGGGTGGCACGGAGGGTTGCCCCGGGACTGACGTGTCCGTCCCGCGCGCCGTCGTACGACGGCGATGCGCTCCGTCCTGAGATATGGGTGTGATTTTAACATCCGGCCGCGGAGCGGCGGGCGTGACGACAGGCCCGGGGCCCGCACCGCGGCGGGTGCGGCAGGCCCCCGGGGCCTCTCCCACCGGGGCGCTCCGAGGTGCGTCCGGGTCCCGGTGCGACCTCAGCCGCGAGGGCGGTCCGCGGTGGGAGTGTGTCCCGGGTCGGCTCCGGCGTAGAGGTCGCGGATGCTGACGTCGGCCCCGTGTTCCAGACGGCGGAACACCCAGTCGATGGGGTGGCATTCCCGGGTGTCGGGCAGTTCCACGACGAGCGGGACGGTGTGCTCGTCGTCGGGCGCCCGGCGCCAGGCTCCGCCCGCGTGCCGGGTCAGGATCTCGCCGACGTAGCAGCCGAAGCCGACGAGGGAGTCGGCCATTTCCTGCCCTGTGGCGCCGTCGGTCCGGAAGCCGTCGACGATGTCCTCCACCAGACCGATGCTGTCGGGGCTGTAGTCCAGCCGGGCGTAGCTGATGTCGGCTGCGGCCTCGACGATGGCAGCCGCACGGCGAGGCGCGCTGTCAGGCTCCACGGGGTAGTTCAGATGCAGCTGCATGTTCGTCCTCGGACCGTTGCCGTCAGTGTCTTCGAGGCTAGCCGGAGAACATCCGTGTGAACATGTCCTTTTGGTCTCGGCGGGTTGCCCGAACAGACACCGCGCGGCCAGGTCTCCACGTGTTCCGGTTGCGTGGTCCGGGCCGGCACGGCCGGCTCCGGCACCGCACACGCAAGTTCCCCGCCCGCTCGACACATGTGCCGCCTCTCCGTGACGGGTGGCGTCGGCCGATATGCCCGGGGTGGCACACACACATGAAACCGGACCCCAGGGTCCGGTACTATCGCATTACCGGACCCTGGAGTCCGCTACTTCTGCTTCCCTCCCCCGCACCGAACCGAAGGGACACCCCGCGATGAATCACGCGCGTATCAGCGAAGCCCTCCGGGCCCTGGTCTTCGAACCGGACCCCGACGTGCCGCTGCACGAAGTCCTGGACCGCTACTACGCCCCGGACTACACCCACCGCAGCGACGGCAGGACGATGGAACGCGCCGAGTTCACACAGCTGGTCGCGCGCATCAGGACCCAGGTCACGGCGGGCACGGTGACCGTGCTCGACGAACTGCGCGACGGCTCCGCCTACGCCGAGCGCCATGTCTTCCGGATCACCCTGCGGGACGGCTCGGCCCAGCACCGGGAGATCGCCGTCTTCGGCACCCTCGCCGAGGACGGCCGCTTCCGCCACCTGAGCGAGACCGGCTTCGACACCGCCCCCGACGAGACCCGCTGATCCCCCGACGATCGGAGTACGACATGCCCCGCCTGACCGACCCGGATCCCGCCTCGTTCCCGGCGGAGGTCCGCGAACTTCTCGACGCCCTGCCGCCCGACCCGATGGTCAGGATGATGTCCCACTCGGCGGGCACCGTGCAGCCGTTCGTCGGCTTCGCCAGAACGCTGTTCACCTCGCTGGAGCTGGGGGACCGCGCACGCGAACTGGTGATCCTCGCCGTGGCCCGGTACACCGGCAGCACCTTCGTCGAGGCCCAGCACACCCCCATGGCGGAGGCCGCGGGGGTCGACGAGCGGACCCGGCGGCTCATCCGCGACGGACAGCTCGACAGCCCCGACCTCTCGCCCGCCGACCGCGCCCTGCTCCGGTTCACGGCCGAGGTGGTCCAGTGGCCCCGCGTCCACGACGAGGTGTTCGAGCGGGCCCGCACGTTCCTCACCGACCGCGAGCTGGTCGAGGTGCTTCAGGTGATCGGCTACTACTGGTCGTTCGGCCGGATCTCCACCGTGCTGGACATCGAGGTGACCAAGGTCTACGGCGACGAGCAGGTGCTGAACACCCCGGACGGCAGCGCCTCCCGCTGAACTCCGGCCCGAGCCAGCCAAGCGGTCGGCTCGGACCGGTGCGGCGTGGGGCGTAGGGCATAGGGCATAGGGCATAGGGCGCAGGGCGCAGGGCTACGGGATGGTGGCGGGCACCCGGTGGCCGCGGAAACCGGACCTGGCCTCGGTGCCGCTCTGCCGCAGGCCGTCCCGCCGGAGGAACGCGTCGGCGGAGACCGGCCCGTGGCGGACACACTCCCGTACGGAGCCTGCCGGCCACGGGCCGGGGGATCCGGCTACTCGCCGGTGCGGCCGGTTCGCAGCGGGACCTCCTTGATGAACAGGGTCACGAGGAAGGCCACGAAGGCGACCGGGGCGACGTACAGGAAGATGTCGCCGATCCCGTGCCCGTAGGCGCTCTCCAGCCAGACGCGGACCGGACCGGGCAGCAGACGCAGATCGGGCAGGTCACCTGTGCCCTGGGCACTCGCCGCCGTCGCCTGGTCCCGCGGTCCGAGCCGCCCGATCGTCTCCCGTGCGTAGTGGCTGATCCGGGCCGACATGACGGAGCCGAGCACCGAGACGCCCACCGCGCCACCGAGCGACCGGAAGAAGGTCACCACGGAGGACGCGGCCCCCAGGTCGGTCGGGGCGACCTGGTTCTGCGTGCAGAGCACGAGGTTCTGCAACGTCATGCCGACACCGAGGCCCATCAGCGCCATGCAGAGCGCGATCTGCCAGTACGGGGTGTCGTGGCGGAGCATGCCCAGCAGGCCGAGGCCCGCCGTCAGCAGCGCGCCGCCCGCCAGCAGCCACCCCTTCCACCTGCCGGTCCTGGTGATGATCTGGCCGGAGACCGTCGACGAGATGAACAGCCCGCCGATGAACGGGAAGGTCATGACACCCGATCGCGTCGGTGAGTCACCGCGCGCCAGCTGGAAGTACTGGCTGAAGAAGACGGTGCCCGCGAACAGCGCGACACCGACGAACAGCGAGGCGATCGAGGCGAGGAGAATGGTGCGGTTGTGGAACAGGCGCAGCGGAATGATCGGCTCGCGGGCCTTGGTCTCGACGAACAGGAAGACCAGCGCCAGCGCGATCGCGCCGCCGACCATCGTGTACGTCTGCCAGGACAGCCACGCGTACTTGTCGTCGGCGAAGGTGACCCAGAGCAGCAGCAGGCAGACGGACGCGGTGACGAAGAAGGCACCGGCCCAGTCGACCTTGGCCTCGCGTCTGAGGACCGGCAGGTTCAGCGTCTTCTGCAGCACGACCAGCGCGATCAGGGCGAAGGGCACACCGATGAAGAGACACCAGCGCCAGCCGAGCCAGCTGGTGCCGGTGATGACACCGCCGAGCAGCGGACCGCCGACGGTGGCGACGGCGAAGGTGGCGCCCAGGTAACCGGAGTAACGGCCCCGCTCCCGCGGGGAGATCATCGCGGCCAGGACGATCTGTGACAGCGCGGACAGGCCGCCACCGCCCAGGCCCTGGATGACCCGGGCGCCGATCAGCGTGGCCGGGTTCTGCGCCAGACCGGCCGCCACGGAACCGAGGACGTAGATGATCAGGCTCGTCTGGACCAGCGTCTTCTTGCTGAACAGGTCCGCGAGTTTGCCCCACAGGGGAGTCGACGCCGTCACCGCCAGCAGGGCCGCGGTCACGACCCAGGTGTAGGCGCTCTGGCCGCCGCCGAGATCGCTGATGATCTCGGGCAGGGCGTTGGTGACGACGGTCGAGGACAGGATGGCGGCGAACAGGCCGAGCAGCAGCCCGGACAGCGCCTCCATGATCTGCCGGTGCGTCATGTCCGCGGCGGAGGAGTCCCCTTCGTGCTCCTCGTGCACCCGCACACCGCCTGGTGTGGTCGTAGCCATGGGCTTCCTTCGCTTGATTCGCTTAAGTGGTGATCGCGGACGGGCGGGTGGTCCGGCCGTCCGCGGACGGTGCGGCGGACGGGGCCGGCTCGCTCCAGGAGTCGTCGAAACTCGCCCGGAGCCGGCACATGAGTCGCGCCAGCTCGCCGACCTCGTCGTCGGTCCAGTCGCTCAGCCGGCGGGCGAGCAGCCGAGCGGTCCGTCCGTGCAGTTCGCCGAGTCGGTACCGGCCCTCGGGCGTCAGACGCAGGATGCGCGACCGCCCGTCCGCCGGGTCGGGAAAGCGGTCGATCAGGCCCCGCCCGACGAGCTGCCCGACCTGCCGGCTGGCGACCGACATGTCCACCGCGAGCAGGTCCGCCAGCTCACCGATGCGCAGGTCGCCGTAGCGGCTGAGCAGCGCCAGCACGGCGACGGAGCCGTTGGAGCAGCCGTCGGGCAGGATGCGGCCCAGCTCCCGCCGCACCGCGCCGAAGGCGCTGAACTGGCGGACCAACTCCTCGTACCGCGCCGTATCGGCCATGTCCGCCTCCAATGTCATTGCTTCAAGCAACCATTCATATGAGCGCCGCAGGCAAGCTGTCAGGTGCCTGAGGACGCATTCTCACCAAGACACCTATCCTCCCGTGATACATGTGCCAGAAAACACATACCGGCGCACGTGTGATGTGTCGGTGACGCCGGACATCGGGACGGCCTTTCGTCGGTCGTGGCCACGTCCGACGGGTCGGACCCGAGCGGTGCGGATGGCACGGGCGCCAGGGCCCGCCCCGCGGACCGGGCCCTGACCAGTGTCAACGAGCCTGCTGCCGCGCACATCCGTCGAATGACTGCGTCGCGCGGGCCGGACACCGCCGGTCGCTGCGTCGGACTACTGTCCCGTCCCGCCCGGCGCCCCGCCTGCCGCACCAGCCCGCCGCGGCCGTAACACGTGTGTACAGCACCCGGCCTCCGCGGCGGGGCCCGCCAAACACATCCCCCGAGATCCGTACGGTGGCACCGCTTAGACTGGTGAACACATGTCTCTTCCAGATACCTCCCTGTGCCCCGATCGGAGGCCGTCGATGACGCAGAGCGCACCTCGCGCGTTGCGGTGCGACGCGCAGTTGAACCGCACCCGCATCATCGAGTTCGCGCGCGAGACCTTCGCGGCGACGCCCGGGGCGACGCTGAAGGCGATCGCCCGGGGCGCCGGAGTCGGCCAGGGGACGATGTACCGCCACTTCCCCACCTCCGACCATCTGCTGCTGGCGGTCTACTGGGCCGAGATCGACGAACTGGTCGACGCGGCCCCGCGTCTGCTGGAGCGGCACGAGCCCGTCCTGGCGCTGCGGCTGTGGCTTCAGCGGCTGGCCGGCTACGGCGGTCTCGGCACGGCGGTGTCCCGGGCCGTGGCGGCCGCCACCCGCGCGGACCCGGACAGACCCGCCTACCAGCAGATCAGTGCCGTGCTCGACGAGTTGCTCACCGCGTGCAGAAGGACGCACCGGCTGCGGAACGGGGTCACCGCGCACGAGGTCCTGCTCCTCATGTCGTACGTCTGGGCCGCCGAGGGCGGGGCCGACCGGCCGGGCGGACCCGACACCGGCCTCCTGGACGTCGTGATGGACGGCCTGTGCGGCCGGACCAACCACTGACGGGCCGCCGGAGCGCCTCAGTTGCTTTCCCCCTGACGGGCCCGCCAGGTCGCGCCAAAGTTGCTTCCCGCCTGACGGCCCGCCAGGTCGCCACCATTACTTCCCGCCTGACGGCCCGCCCGTTCGCGTTCGTGCCACCCGGTGTGGCCGTCGAAGGCAGGCGGATCGACCTTCCTGAGTTCGTCGGCCGGCACGCTGAGTTCGGCCAGCGGGCGCTGTGAGAGCAGGGCCGAAATCTGGCTCAGCGGGTCGGCCATCGCGTCACGGGGCAACAGCCACCACCACCGCGCTATCCCGCGCTGCGCGGCGGCAGCCGCCGTGTGATCCGGTCGAACAGATCCGTCAGCGGCTCGCTGACCTCCCGGCCGAACTCGGTCAGCCCGTAGGTGACCTGGGGCGGCGTCGTCGGCTCGACCTCCCGCCAGACCAGGCCGTCCTGGACCAGCGCGCGCAGCGTCTGGGCGAGCATCTTCTCGCTGATGCCCTGGATGCTCTCGCGCAGCTCATAGAACCGGAGGTCGTTGCTCCGCAAGGAGATCAGTACCCAGATGCCCCACCTGCTGGTCACGTGGTCGACCACATCACGCGCGGGGCAGTCAGTGTGAAACACGTCATACCGCTCCGCCGACCCGACCTGCCTGCGCTGCACGCCTCCCACCATGCCATGAGCTTACCTCAAGGTATGTCCTTACCAAGAGTTAGCCCCTTCTCCTAGCGTGATGGCCACAGAGAACATCCGACAAGGAGCTGATCATGATCACGGTGACCGGGGCTACCGGGAACATCGGCCGACCGCTGACGCAGGCGCTGGCCGAGGCGGGCCAGCAGGTGACGGCGGTGTCACGGCACACGGCAGCGGTGCCGAACGGCGTCCGCCACGTGGTGGCCGACCTGGCCGAGCCGGACAGCCTCAAGCCCGCGCTGGCCGGGGCGAAGGCGCTGTTCCTGCTGCTCTCCGGCGACTTGCACGCCACCGGAGCCAGCCCTGCCGACATCATCGCCGAAGCTGCGGGCAGCGGCGTCCGCCGGGTCGTCCTGCTCTCCACACTGGGCGTGGTGACCAGGCCCTTCGGCCCGACACGGATCGCGATACGCGCACTGGAGGACACGTTGCGGGAGTCCGGCCTGGAGTGGGCCATCCTGCGGCCGGGCGGCTTCGCCTCCAACGCCCTGTGGTGGGCCGAGTCCGTCCGCACGCACCAGGGCGTCGCCGCGCCCTTCGGTGACGTCGGGGTGCCGATCATCGACCCGGCGGACATCGCCGCGGTCGCGGCGGCCTGCCTGCTGGAGGACCGGCACACCGGCGGCGTGTACGAGTTGACCGGCCCGGAGGTGATCACTCCGCGTCAGCAGGCGGAGGCCATCGCCGCCGCGCTGGGTTCGCCGGTGAGGTTCCACGAACTCACCCGCGACGAGGCCAAGGCCGCCATGACCCAGAGCATGCCGGCGGAACTCGCCGACGACACCCTGGACATCCTCAGCTCCCCGACCCCGGCCGAGCAACGCGTCAGCCCGGACGTCCAGCAGGTCCTCGGCCGCGCCCCGCGCCCCTTCGCCGACTGGGCCGCCCGCAACGTCGCCGCGTTCCGCTGAAGTACCCATGTCCGATGCGGACATGACGCGATGATGATCGTGACGCGTCGGCGAACCGCTCGGCAGGCCGGTGTGGAACGGCGGCCGAGCGGATTCGGGCGAGTGCGCAGGTCAGGAGTTCTCAGCGCCCGCGCCTGCCGGAAGGGCCGGGTTGGGGAGGCGATCCGACCCCTCCTCCCCGACCTCGCCCGTGCTGTGGTCCGGCCGACGATCCCTGAACGTACGTGGCGTCCCGGCCCGGGACGCCACTCGGGCTGTACGCGGCGATGGCCGAGGCGATCCGCTGCTGTGATGCGGCAGGCGACAGAGATCCGGGCGGTGACTGAATCTGAAAGTCGTTGGCGAGAGTAGCGGTGAACGCCTCCCGGCTCAGCGTGAGGCCGTACTGCCGACCTTGCTCGCGACTGTTGCTGTCACGGTGGTCGGTCGTGCGGGTGATGAAGTGCGTCAACTCGGCGATACCGTCCATGGCCCGCATGCGAGCGGCAGCCTCTTGCAGCGTGATGGGCGGTATGGGTGCCGGGCGCTCTGGGAGCGGTTCAAGATGGTGCTGTGCCTCCGCACGGAGGTCCCGCCCGTCGGCCACGGCCTCAACGACGGCAAAGCCCTCCTGGATGTTGTCGATCCCGTAGGTTTCCGGGGACGTGACGGTCGGGTTCAGGGGCCAGGTGTCCACATGCGCCGACTCCGGGCGGTTCGGTGGCCCGATGATTACCATTCCGTGCTCCCCCGGGACGTTCGCCATCGTCACGTGGGTGCCCGGCATGGTCCTCATCGCCTCCGTGAAGGCATAGGCGCTGTGCTCGTTGCAGGTGCCGGTCCCGAAGCGAGCGCCGATGACGGCGGATTGGGCGGCCTCCATCTCCTCCGACTCGACGGGCAGCATATAGTTGTCGTCCGTTACGTACTCCGCGTAAAGGTCGTAACTCTGGCCACCGCTCCTGGCGTAGTCGACGATCTGGTTACTTCTGTAGGGGATCGCATCAACGGTACTGCGGGTAATCTGCTCACCGTATTCCCGGCGTGCCTGGTGCAGCTCGTCCTGCTGTCCGGGGATCGACTCGAAACGAGCGAGGTGATCGCGCAGGCCGCTGGCGGCAGCCGGGGCGTCCGGGCGTGTGCTCTCCGCGTACGCAATGACTCCCGAGAGCGTTGAGACCACTGCTGCGCGGTCCTGCTGCTCGTATGCACGCAGCTGCTTGAATCTCTCGTTGCCCGCCGGGTCCTGCTCGGTCCACCCGATCCCCCTGCCCCGGTATTCGTTCAATTCGACAAGTCTGCCGGCGGCGTCGGTGAAAAGGGCGATCTGGGATTCGTCGTAGCCGAAGTTCCGTTGCTGTTGTGCGACATAGTCGCGAGTAGCCGGAAGTGTGTCACGGTCAGCGTCCAGACGTCTTTGCATGACGTCCATCTCTTCCGGAGTCCTCACGGTCGCTTCCTCTCGTATCGGCTGGCGCACAGACACTACGGGTGGAGGCTTCCTGCGGTTCACCGCTGTGGCTGGCCTCCCGCACCGGTCCGGTCCGGTCCCGGAGCAGGAGGCCCGCCGGCTGCCGGGTCAGCGGAGCTTGCGGAACGTCGTCCGGAGGTCCGAGGTGAACGCCTCGGGGTTCTCGTAGTGGACGAAGTGGCCGCCCTTCCTGTGGGCGTTGACGTTGACCACGTTGAAGGAACCGCGCGTGGGACCGTTCTCGAAGTGGGCGATGCGGTCTTCGACGGTGTTGACGCCGGGCGGGTAGGCGTCGCCGAGGAGGAAGGTGAAGCCGGCCGGGGGCTCGACGACGGGCTGACGGTCGTGCGAGGGCACCCACGGGTAGCGCGCGGCGTTGCGGTACATGCGGATGGACGAGCCGATGGACTGGGTCACCCAGAAGGTGGTGGCCTGGGTGAGGATGAAGTCACGGGGGAAGTTCGCGTCGAAGTCGCCCCGCTTGTCGCTCCACTTCTTCCACCGCTGCAACAGCCAGGCGAGCATGCCGACGGGCGAGTCGTTCAGACCGTGGCTGAGGGTGGACGCGTCCAGCATGTGGACGGCGACGTGTGAGGCGTACGTCCTGACGAAGTTCTCCAGGCCCGCCCGCAGCTCCGGCGAGGCGTCCTCGGGAATCCGGGCGCCGTCGGTCAGGTCCCAGAACCGCTCGTTGGCGAACTGGCCCGGGGGCAAGTCGTGACCGTAGTGCAGACCGATGATGCTGTCGCCGTACTTGTGGCCGAGCGCGCTGGTGACGAGCGCGCCGTAGTCGGAGCCCGCCACCGCGTACTTCTCATGCCCCAGGACCTCGGTCATGAGGCTGTGCATGATGTCGGCGATCTTCCAGTAGTTCAGGTCGCCCCTGCCGACGGGGGTCGACCAGGCGAAGCCGGGCAGGTCCGGGATGATGACGTCGAACGAGTCGGCCGGGTCGCCACCGTGGGCGGCGGGGTCGGTCAGCGGGCCGATGAGCGAGTAGCTGAACTCGCCCGGCCACGGCCAGCCGGGGAGGACGATGAGCGGGATCGGGTTCGGGCCCGTGCCGCGCTCGTGGACGAAGTGCACGGGAGCGCCGTCGATCTCGATCTTGTGCTGGTCGAAGGAGTTGAGCCGCTGCTCCTGCGCACGCCAGTCGAAGCCGTCCGCCCAGTACTCCACGAGCGGCTTGAGGTAGGCGGTGCTGATCCCGTAGTACTCCTCCTCGTTGTCCAGGTCGTCGAAGAAACGGGTCCGCTTCAGGCGGTCCTTGAGATCGTCCAGGACGTCCTGGGACACATTGATCTTGTACGGTTCCAGCGCGCTGGTCTTGCTGTCGTCACTCACGGCGAGGCTGCTTTCGGGTAGGGGTGCGATGAGGGCTGAGAGAGGAACTGCCGCCCCGGGCAGGTGTCATCGCCTGCCGGACTGCTGGACCTGCCAGATTTGCCGGACTGCCAGATTTGCCAGGCTGCCGGGCTGCCGGGCTGCCGGGCTGCCGAAGGCGGGACGCGGCGTGGCGTGGCGTGGCCACGGCCGGCGCCGTCGGTCGAGGTGTCGGGCGAAGTGTCGGGCGAGGCGTGGGGCGGGTCGCGGACGCGTGGCCGCAGGCGTCGACCGGTCAGTCGGTGAAGTCCAGGCGGAGCCGGGTCTGCTTGAGTTCGGCGATGTACCAGGAGCCGTCGGTCTTGACGAAACGTGCGTGGTAGTGGCCGAAGCCGTGCATGCCCCGGAAGTGAATGGCCTCGGAGAGTTCGGCGTCCGCGGGCCGGGTGACGATGTCCTCCATCGCCCATACACCGTGGGCGGTGGTCGCCGAGTCGACGTCGATCTCGTCGGAGAACAGGTGGTGGACCAGGGTGACACCGGGGCCGCCGCTGGCGCCGACCGTGGCGGCGATCTTTTCCCGGCCCGCCATCCGGAGCCACACCGAACCGTCGGGCTTGTGCGGCGTGAAGGTGCCGTCGGGTGTGAACAGGTCCGCCAGGTCCTGCCAGCGTTGGTGATCCGCGTAGCGGACGTAGCGCGCCATCAGGCGGCGAAGATCCTCGGTGATGCTCAGGCGCTCAGTGGTATCCATCATCAATCGTCCGTCGTCCTTGCTCCAGTGAGGCAGACGGTCGTGCCACCGATCCGGCAGTCCGGCGATCCGGCGGTCCGGCGGTCCGGCCGGATTCCTGACGCGGCCGAACCGTCCCGGGGCGGACATGTGACCGGGAGTCGACACGTATTCCGGTGTCGACATGTGTCCCGGTGGCGGGTCGTCGGTCGACCCGCTAGGCGATGAGAGATCACCGGAGAACCCGAGGTACCCGAGGAACCCGAGGACTTGGAAAGCCCGAGGACCCGGGGAACCGAGGTCCCGGAGGACTCCCATCTGGACCGTCTGGTCCATTCATTATGGAGTCCGATCGAATGGACCCGCAAGTCCAGAAGGAGTGAGGCCGATCATACTTCGGACCGTGCGGTCCAGTCACCGTCACTGGAGGACGAGCCGAGGGCCGGCGCAGGTCGGGCGCCACGCGCCCGGCCGCTGCCGCTGCCGCCCTCAGACCTACAGCCCCAGGTCAAGGGCGAGGCACGAGTAGTAGTTCCAGGCGCCTTCGGGGTTGTAGGAAGCCTTCGTTCCACCAGTCGGCTCGGCCTCCACCTCCTGGACCATCTCCTCGAAGCGGATGCGCTCGGGGAGCTTGCCGTACCGCGCGTGCCGTACCGCCGCGGCGGCGGCGTCCGTCGTCAGTGCCTCGTTCATGGCAGGTCTCCACTTCATCGGTGGGTGCTTCACGTCCTGTTCGTCACCCTGACGACAGTCAGCTTGCCCTCACATGCGTAACCTGTCAAGACGGTGACGTGAAGGGCTCGGCGTGCACCGGATCGACCTCGGATGGCCCGCGCCCTGAACACATGTGGGATGGGGTGCAACTCGAATAGGCCAGAAACCCGACACAGGCTTGACGGTTTCCGCCTGGAGCAGGCCAGTCTCGCCGGCCGCCGGCATCGGTCGGCGCTCAGTTTCCGCAGCCGTCGACAAGGGTCACGATCGCCATCTGGCATGACCCGCCTGATTCCTTCCCACTTGACGCATGCCCATATCGGAATACGATGGCCCCATGGCACGAGCAGCGACGACGTCGGACGTCTTCAACGCGATCGCCGAGCCGCAGCGCCGGGAGATCCTGGTACTGCTGCGGGCGGGTGAGCGGTCGGTGACCGAGTTGGCCCAGGAGTTGGGGATGACCCAGCCGGGGGCGTCCAAACACCTGCGGGTGCTCCGGGAGGTCGGGCTGGTGCGCGACCGCCAGGCAGGCAAGCAGCGCCTGTACGCCCTCGACGCCGGCGGGTTGCGGCCCGTCCACCAGTGGACCGGCGGTTTCGAGCAGTTCTGGAACGAGAGCTTCGACCGACTGGACGCCTACGTGCAGGACCTGAAGCAGACAAGGAAAGCGGAGTAGCTGATGAGCACGACAGAACAAGGAACGCCGGAGCAGTCGGCGACAGCCGACCGCGAGATCGTCATCTCCCGGATCATCGACGCCCCACGGGAGCTGGTGTTCGAGGCGTTCGCCGACGTCCGGCACCTGTCGCGATGGTGGGGACCGGATGGGTTCACCACCACCACGCGGGCGTTCGAGTTCCGCGTCGGCGGGGAGTGGGACTTCGTGATGCACGGACCGGACGGGACGGACTACCAGGAGTGGATCACCTGGACCCAGCTCGCCCCGCCGGAGCGGATCGCGTTGCTCCACGGCGAGTCCCGCGGCGACCCGAACGCCTTCGAGTCGGTCCTGACGTTCGAGCCCGACGGCACGGCGACCCGGATCGAGATGCGCACGCTGTTCCCCACCAAGGAGCTGCGCGACGAGGCGGTCGAGAAGTACCACGCGATCGAGGGCGGCCGGCAGACCCTGAGCAACCTGGCTGCGTACGTCACCGAGATCGTTCGGAACGGAGCGGAGCGCTGATGGCCGGGAAGGTGTTCTTCAGCGTGTCGATGTCGCTGGACGGGTTCATCGCGCCCGAGTCCTCCGAGGACCTGATGGGGCAGCAGTGGCTGGAACTACAGCAGTGGATCTTCCCGCTGCGGTTCTTCCGGGAGAACCTGAAGCTCGGCGAGGGCGGCGAGGAAGGGCGCGACAACGACATCGCGCGGGAGACGTTCCAGCGCACCGGGGCGAGCGTGATGGGTAAGCGCATGTTCGACGCCGGCGAGAAGATGTGGCCGGAGGAGGCGCCGTTCCACACGCCGGTGTTCGTCGTGACGCACGAGAAGCGTGACCCCTGGGAGCGGCCCGGCGGGACCACTTTCCACTTCGTCGACGACGGCATCGAGACCGCGCTCGACCAGGCCCGCGAGGCCGCCGGCGACCGCGACGTCCGCATCGCGGGCGGCGGCGCGACCATCCTGGAGTACGTGAACGCGGGCCTGATCGACGAGTTCTCGATCGCGCTGGCACCCGTGCTGTTCGGCTCCGGAATCCGCCTGTTCGAGGGCGTGGACGCGGGCCGCGTGGCCCTGGAGCCGGTCCGCGCGGAGCCCTCCCCAAGGGTGACGCACCTGACCTACACCGTCCGGGGGCGGTGACTGTCCCGACCTCAGCGCTCTCCCGCCGAGGTCAGCTGCCCGCGGACGGCCCGGCGCGCCCTGGCGGCGACGCCGGATGGCGGTACGTGCTCACCTACGGGGGCGGGGAGCCGGCCAGGTACGCCGACACGGTGTCCGAACGACCCGGAAGCCCCCGAGCTGGACGAGGACGAGACCGGCGAGGGACGAACCGGACGAGGCCCTGCGGCACCGGGACGCGGCTTCGTTTCATGACCTCCCTCATGGACGGGTCTTCAGGCCGTCCAGGGTCAGGTCGAGCAGACGTTCTGCCCGCTGCCGTTGGTCGGGGCTCGCCGAGGTGAGGGCAATGCCTTCGAGAGCGGCGCCGATATCGGTGGAACCGATGTCGGCGCGGATCGTCCCGGCGGCCGCGCACGCGTCCATAAGGGTGCTCAGGGCGGCCTGGATCATTTCCCGGCTGTGGCCGTACGGATTGTTCCCCGTGGCGGCAATGGCGCGCAGGGCCTCGATCATGCCGTACTTGGCAGTCACGTAGTCCAAGAACGGGCGCGTCCAGGCACGCAGGGCCTCAAAAGCCGGCTGTGTTGCCAGCAGGGTGGGTGCTGCGTCGCAGAGTTGGACCACCTCGTGGCGGTAGACGGCCTCGACCAGTGCTTCGCGGACGGGGAAGTTGCGGTACAGCGTGGCACTGCCCACCCCCGCTTCTTTGGCGATGCGCTCCAAGTGGGCGTCGAGCCCCTCCACTGCGAAAACGCGCAGGGTGGCTCGGCCGTCGGGCTCGTCGTCGATGTCACGCGCCGCGAAGACCTGAAGCGCCTGACCGACGCGGCACTCGACCGCGTCGGCCGACTCGATGTCCTGGTCTCCAACGCCGGCCCGATGGCGGTCTCGCCGTTCGACGAGCTGCGCCAGGACGACTGGGACGCCATGGTCGCCACCCACATCACGGGCCTGTTGAACGGCATCGGGGCCGCGCTGCCCATCTTCCGGCAGCAGCGCTCCGGGCAGTTCGTCAACGTCGCCTCCACCGCGGCCTATGTCGTGAAGTCCCCCCAGGCCGTTTACGCGGCCACCAAGACGGCGGTGAAGGTGCTGACCGAAGGGCTGCGACAGGAGTCCGGCCCCGACTTGCGCGTCACCCTCGTCTCGCCGGGCTTCACCCACACCGAGGGGTTGGGTGGGCAAGGGAGCGAGCCCGGCGGCAGCGGCGGCGATCGCCCAGCAGCGCGACGAGATCGCCATGCCGCCCTCCGCCATCGGTTACGCGATCGAGCAGCCTGATGGCATCGACGTCAGCGAGATCGTCGTCCGCCCCACGGTGCAAGCCTGGCGACCAGCCCGGGACGGCTAGGGAGCCCCCTGGCCGGCAAACGAACGGCGGCGTCAGTCGCGGCGCCATCCGCACGGCCGTCGCCGGCCTCATGGCCGAACACACCATCACTCACCAGAACGCGCTCCGGCCCTGGCCCGGCCGGTCACCCTCGACGTGCCGGGCAAGGTCGCCGACTTCCTCCGCGCCGCCGAGCCAGATCCCGCCGAGCGGACCGCGCTCGACCAGGGCGTGACCGTACGGCGCGGTCAGCGCCACACCCTGCGCGTCACCGCCGTCCCCGCGATCCACCGCCGGCTCCTCGATCTCAGCCGGCCCCGCGGCGGCACCCCGGGGTCCTCGGCGGTCCCGGCACAGCAAAAGGCCCGCCGCGAGTACGCGAACACTGTCAGCGTCCTCGCGGGCGACACCGCGTGGCGAGTCCCCGGACTCCAAGATCATCCCGCGGCGGGTTCCTGGCGTATCCGGGTCACGCCCCGGATATCGCCGTGAGTTCCGACCGGGGCCTCTGCGCCGCCCCCTGATCCGGCCTCTCTTCCACCCTCTGCACCGACCCCGGGCCGCCCCCGGCGCCGACCCGACCCCCGCGCCGACACCGACGTCGCTCCGGCCCGTCCCGCCGTCCGGAAGGGGTACGGAAGCGGTCCGGGCCACCGGATCCGTCGGCACACGTGTCCCCGGCCGAATCGCGCCCTCATCCAGACAACCCAACGGGCATGCCGCCCTGTTGACCTGTCGGGACACCTCGTCCCCCGCCCCGGACCGGGGCAGTGACAGGAAGGTTTCCATGAGAAGACTCAGAACGGCGGCGCTGCTGCTGGGAGTCGGCACGCTGGCGGGGCTGGTCGTCGCGCCCGCCGACGCGTCACCCCCGAAGCCCGACGCCGGACACGCGGGCGGGACGGCCGCCGGACCCGTCGAAACGGTCACCCTGATCACCGGTGACACCGTCCGCTACCGGCGCGCGGGCGACACCGTACAGGTGATCGCCGGCACACCGGCCGCGCGGCGGCCCGAGACGGCCTTCGTCCAGTTCACCGAGCACGGCCACGCATACGTCGTACCGAGCGACGCCTGGGACGCGCTCACCGGCGGACAGGTCGACGAGGCGCTGTTCGACATCACCGGACTCGCGGCGCAGAAGCTCGACGACCGGCACACCGACCGCATCGGAGTGATCGTCACCGGCACGCCGGGCACCGCCCCGAAGACGGCGACGCCGGCCACCGCCGAGGTCACCAGGACCCTGCCCCGGCTGGGCGCCCGGGCGCTGTCCACCGCGAAGTCCGACGCCACCTCCCTGTGGGCGGCCCTGACCGGCGAAGCGGGCGGCCCGGCGGGCGCGACGGGAACCTCCCCGGTCCGCGCGGTCGGCGTCGACGTGTCCTACGACGACGGCAAGAGCTGGCGTCCCGCCGCCGTCAAGGCGGCCGGGGACGGCAGTTGGTCGCTGGTGATACCCGCGGGCAACCGGGCGGGCGACCGGGCCACCCTCCGGGCGAGCGCCGCCGACGGGGCCGGCCACCAGGTACGGATGACCCTCACCCGGGCCTACGGCCTGCGCTGAGCAGGCGACGTGTGTCCGGTCCCGGCCACACCGGGATCGGGCACACACCGAGACCGGACACACGTCCACGTCCGGCCATCGGTCACCTGCCGGGCGGGTGTCGTGGATAACACGTGTGAGGCGTGCCCCCTGGTCACCCGCCCCTGGACCCGCCCCTGGACCGGCCCCACTTGGCCCGCGCCGGCCGCGCGGCGGGTGCCGTGCCGGGTGCCCCGCGTGTGCATGAGTCTTGACACGGCGGCCTCTCTCGCCACAGCCTATGGCAACGTTGTCAAAGCCGCCTGGACGGCACGGTCGCACCCGAACCGGTCGTCCCGTCGGCATGGTCTCCTTGATTGGACGTTTTGCTCATGGACGAGCAGCAGAGTCCGTCGCGCCGTCCCTCCCGGCGTGCCGTCGTCACCACCGGCACGACCCTGCTGGCGGGCTTCGGACTGGGCGTGGTGTTCCCGGCGGCGGAGGCCGCCGCCGGGACCCGGCAGCCCGGAACCCCCGCACCCGCACCCGCACCGGGTGAGATCGCCGCCTTCCGCCCCGTGGAGGTCTCCTCGCAGGCGTACGCGCCCGCCGCGGCCGAGTTCGCGGTGGACGGGGTCCCGGCACAGGGGGTCCGCGGCACCGGCTGGCGGGCCGGGGACGGCGACCCGCAGTGGATATCGGTCGACCTCCAGTCGGACAGCCAGGTCAGCCGGGTCCGGCTGACGTTCGAGGCGGACGCGAGCGACCCGGTGTTCACGCCCCCGACGACCGGCAACCCGGCGCAGGGCACCACGGGCAAGGAGATCCTGTCGAGCTACGCGCGGGAGTTCGTCGTCGAGACGTCCCGGGACCGGAAGTCCTGGACGAGCGTGTACCGCACCACCGCCGGCACCGGCGGCGTCGTCGACATCCCGCTGGCCCGCCCGGTGACCGCCCGCTGGGTGCGGATGACGGCCCGCAAGCGCTCCAGCGCCAACCCGCTGGGCCTCAACGGCTTCGAGGTGTACGGCACGGTGGACGGACACCGGCCGGACGCCACCGGCTGGACGGACTGGGGCACCCGGCACACCACTCCCCCGAAGCTGGCCGTCGCCGCCGACGGCACGGTGCCGCTGGAGTCCGGCTGGGCGCTGACCATGGACGACTGGACCGACGCCACCGGCGGCGATCTGTCGAAGGCGGGCGTGGACACCAGCCGGTGGCTGCCCGCGACGGTCCCCGGCACCATCCTCGGCTCGCTCGTCGACCAGGGAAAGCTGCCCGACCCGGTCGCGGGCCTGAACAACCTGCACGTCCCCGAGGCGCTGTCCCGCCACTCCTGGTGGTACCGGCGGGACTTCGAGCTGCCGCGCGGCCTGCGCACCGGCGCCGGCCGGCATGTGTGGCTGGAGTTCGACGGGGTCAACCACCGGGCCGACATCTGGCTCGACGGCCGCGACGTGGGCAGCGTGACGTTCCCGTTCGCCCGCTTCGCCCACGACGTCACCGAGCACCTGGCCGGTGCGGCCGCGGACCGGCACGCCCTGGCCGTGCGGATCACGCCGATGCCGGTGCCCGGCAGCCCCGGCGACAAGGGTCCGGCGGGCGAGGCGTGGGTGGACGCGGGCGCCGACCAGATGAACCGCAACTCGCCCACGTATCTGGCCTCCTCGGGCTGGGACTGGATGCCGGCGGTCCGCGACCGCGGCGCGGGCATCTGGAACCATGTGCGGCTGCGGTCCACCGGGCACGTCGTGCTCGGCGACGCGCGGGTGGACACCGTGCTGCCGGGACTCCCCGACCTGTCGGTCGCCGAGCTGACGGTGACCGTCCCGGTCCGCAACGCCGACTCCGCCGACCACCGGACCGTCGTCTCCGCGTCGTTCGGCGACGTACGGGTCTCCCGGGCCGTCACCGTCCCCGCGGGTGAGACCGTCGAGGTGGTCTTCACCCCCGATGCCTACGGTGCGCTGCGCGTGCGCGATCCCGAGCTGTGGTGGCCCAACGGCCTGGGCGACGCCCGCCTGCACGAGCTGACCCTGGTCGCCGAGGCCGACGGCGCGGAGAGCGACCGGCGCACCACCCGCTTCGGCATCCGGCAGTTCGGCTACGAGTACGACATCCCGCTGCCCTTCACGGCCTCGGCCGACGCCTGCACCCAGTCCGTGGACGTGGGCGCGCAGCGGGCCCGTCACGTCCGGGTCAGGTGCCTGACCAGGGCGACCGGCTGGGGCAGTTCGCTGTGGACGCTGTCGGTCCGCGACAGCGCGCGGCCGGGCACCGACCTCGCCCTGCACGCGGCGGCCGAGGCGTCCAGCGCGGACGAGGACGGCCACGGCGCGGGCAACGTCACCGACGGCGACCCGGCCACCCGCTGGTCCTCGGCCTTCGAGGACGACCAGTGGATCCGGGTGGACCTCGGCTCCGAGCAGTCCTTCGACCGCGTCGACCTGGTGTGGGAGCAGGCGTACGCGCGGACCTTCGTGGTGCAGGTGTCCTCGGACGGGTCCACGTGGACGGACGTGAAGTCCGTGGACAACTCCGCGGTGCCGCTGCCGTTCAACAGCGGTGACGCGAGCCTGCGGGTGTCGGACTTCGACGCCGTGACCGCCCGCTTCGTACGGATCGAGTGCGGGGTGCGCAACACCAGCTGGGGCAACTCGCTGTGGTCCCTCGCCGTCATCGACAGCACCGAGGCGGGCACCGACCTCGCCCTGCACCGGGCGGCCACCGCCTCCAGCGAGGCGGACGGCCACCTGGCGGCGCACGCCACCGACGGCGACCCCGGCACCCGCTGGTCCTCCGCCTACGAGGACCACCAGTGGCTCCAGGTCGACCTCGGCGCCGCCCGGCGGTTCGACCGGGTGGCCGTCCTGTGGGAGCAGGCGTACCCGAAGACGTACACCGTCCGGGTCTCCGCCGACGGCGACACCTGGACCGACGTGACGACCGTGTCCAACACACCCGACCCGCTCAAGATCAGTGTCAACGGTGTCCGGGTGCTGGTGCGCGGCGGCAACTGGGGCTGGGACGAGTTGCTGCGCCGGATGCCCGCGGAGCGGATGGACACGGCGGTGCGCATGCACCGCGACATGAACTTCACGATGATCCGCAACTGGGTGGGCAGCTGCGACCGCGAGGAGTTCTTCGCGGCCTGCGACCGCTACGGCATCCTGGTGTGGAACGACTTCCCCAACGCCTGGGGCATGGACGTGCCGGACCACGACGCGTACAACGCGATCGCCCGGGACACCGTGCTGCGCTACCGCATCCATCCCTCGGTGGCGGTGTGGTGCGGCGCCAACGAGGGCAACCCGCCCGCGGCGATCGACCAGGGGATGCGGGAGGCCGTGCAGCGGCAGGCACCCGGCGTCCTCTACCAGAGCAACTCCGCGGGCGGCATCGCCACCGGCGGCGGGCCCTACGGCTGGGTGGAGCCGGAGCGGTACTTCGACCCGGCGACCTACGGCAGCAAGGACTTCGGCTTCCACACCGAGATCGGCATGCCGGTCGTCTCCACCGCGGAGAGCGTCCGCGGCATGACGGGTGACGAGCCGGAGTGGCCGATCCGCGGGGCCTGGTACTACCACGACTGGAGCGAGCACGGGAACCAGGCACCGCAGAACTACAAGGCGGCGATCGAGACCCGCCTCGGTGCCGCCCAGGACCTCGACGACTTCGCGCGCAAGGCGCAGTTCGTCAACTACGAGAACGCCCGTGCCATGTTCGAGGCGTGGAACGCCCACCTGTGGGAGGACGCCAGCGGTCTCATGCTGTGGATGTCCCACCCCGCCTGGCACAGCACGGTGTGGCAGACCTACGACTACGACTTCGACGTCAACGGCATGTACTACGGGGCGCGCTCCGGCTGCGAACCCCTGCACGTCCAGGCCGATCCGGTGAACTGGCAGGTCATCGCGGTCAATCACACGCGTACGGAGGTGACGGGCGCGCAGGTCACGGCCGAGGTGTACGACCTCTCGGGCCGCCGGGCGGCACCGTCGAGGAGCGCCCGGGTGGACGTCAGGTCCGCGGCCACCGCGGCGGCGTTCACCGCGGCGTTCACCGACGACCTGCCCGACCTGCACCTGCTGCGGCTGACGCTGCGGGACGGCCGGGGCGGGCTGCTGTCCCGCAACACCTACTGGCGCCACCGCACGCCGGAGGCGATGCGGGCGCTCGGTTCCGCCGGGCGGGCCGCGCTGTCGGTGTCCGCCGGCCGTGTCACCCGCACGGACGACGGCCGGCAGCTGACCGCGACCGTCCGCAACCGCGGGTCCGTGGTCGCCGCCATGGTGCGCCTCTCGCTGCTGGACGAGCACGGCGGCCGGGTCCTGCCGACGCTGTACGAGGACAACTACCTGTGGCTGCTGCCCGGCGAGAGCCGCACGGTCACCGTGTCCTGGCCCGACCGTGCCCTGCCCTCGGGGCGGCCCCTGCTGCGGGCGGAGGGGTACAACACGCGGGCGGTCACGGCGCGGGCCTGAGCCGGGCGGGCCGCGTACCGGAGCGGTCGCCTCGGGACAGAGGTGAACCCCGGCCGGTACGCGGCCCGTTGTGTGAGTGACAGCACCCTGCGGCGGACCCCCGTCGCTCCGGGTGCCGTCGTCCGAACGGTGCCCGGAAGCGGGCCGCGCCGCCCGCCGGAGCCGCAGGTCACCGTCAGGGCCGCACCGGCGCGGCCCGCGCCTCCTGCCGGCCGCCGCACACGTACCTGGCAGGCTTGCGTCGTGCCGTGCCGTGCCACGTCGCGTCGCCGGCCGCGCGGCCCGGCGGCCGGGCGGCCGGACGCGGGCCCGTCCGTGGGATGTGCGTCGCGGCCGTACCGCTCCCGACGACGAAGGAGACGCAGCCGTGGCACCAGGGGAGCGCGCGGCCGACCGGACGACCGGACGACCGCACAGGAAACGGTGCGCGCGGCGCTCGCTCGCGCCGCCGACGCCGGGGGCCTGAACGCGTTCATCACCCTCGACGGGGAACGGGCGCTCGAAGAGGCCGCCCGGCACGACGAATCGTCCGCCCGGCGGGACCGGACGGACGGCGGCGCCGGGCGCTGGTGCCTCGTCGTCAAGGACAACATCCACGTCGCGGGGCTGCCCAACACGGCGGGCACCCCGGCCCTCAAGGATTTCGCGCCGCACCTGGACGCGCCCGTGGTGCGGTCCCTGCGCGGCGCGGGCGCGATCGTGCTGGGGAAGACGCACATGCACGAGTTGGCGCTGGGAGCCACCTCCGGCAACCGGGCGTTCGGTGCCGTGGGCAATGCCACCGATCCGGGGCTGTTCGCCGGTGGCAGCAGCGGCAGCACCGCGGCGGCGGTGGCCGCCGGGATCGCCGGCGCCGGGCTCGGCACCGACACCTGCTGGCCGTGGCCGCCCGCGTCGACGCCCTGCTGCGTGCGGAGACCGATCGCGTCCCGGTCTGAGCCCCGCGCGCACCGGCGCGCGGGTACCTGACGGCCCGGACGGGAGCACGCCGGAAGGCGTCCCCGGCCGGGCCTTCTGTCTGCTCACACATATGCACCCTCTCCTGCCACTAACCATCTTGACAGGTGATGACACACATGGCCATACTCATCACCAGCCAAACCGGTGACGACGGATGTGGGCACCGGACACTCAGCACACGAGGAGACAACAGCCATGGCAGTCAGCTACACCGGTGTCGTCACGGTGACCGGCGAAGGACGCAACGGAGGCCGCGTCGAGTCCGGCGACGGGCAGTTGCAGACCACGCTCGCCATTCCCAAGGAGTTCGGCGGGGCGGGCGGCGCCACCAACCCGGAGCAACTCTTCGCCGCCGGCTGGGGCGCCTGCTTCCTCGGCGCCGTCCGCCGCGCCGCCGCCCAGCGCAGGATCACCCTCAAGAGCACCGCCATCACGGTCGAAGCGACCCTCACCCACGGCGACGACGGCGAGTTCGGCCTCAGCGCCGTCCTCAACCTCGAACTCGGCGGCGTCGACCAGCCCACTGCCGCCGCACTCGGCCACGCCGCCCACCAGCTCTGCCCCTACTCCAAGGCCACCCGCGGCAACATCCCCGTCACCATCAACGCCACCGCCGTCGCCGCCTGATCCTTGTCTCCCGGCTCACGCCCGGGCCACCGAGCGCCGCTGAGGAGGCTCCCAGGGGCCCGGGCGCACGGCCGGGGGACGCGGCATCCCCCAACCGGAGTATTACGGCGTAATAGCCGCGCTGCCCGGAACCCCCACGGAGACCGGCGCGGCCGCGGCGAACGAGCGGCATATATTGAGGGGCCAGTCGTCGCACGAAGAGGAAAGCATGCGCCCGCTCCCCGGTGGCCAGCGAAGACCGTACCGAGCCGGCCGACGCGCCGAGACGGCGGCGGAGACCAGGGCGGCGATCCTCGACGCCGCCCTGCGGCTGTTCGTGGAACACGGCTACGGGAAGGTCACCATCGGTGACATCGCGCAGGAGTCCGGGGTGGCCGTGCCCACGGTGTACGCGAGCACCGGCGGCAAGTCGACGATCCTGACGACCCTCATCGAGCGGGGTGTCGACGACCCGGTCGTCGAACGCACCCTCGCGGCGCTGCGCGCGACGACGGATCCCCGGGAGGCGATCAGCACCGTGGCACACGGGGTGCGACTCGACAACGAGAAGCACCTCGACATCGCCCTGGTGATCATCACGGCCGCCGAGGTGGACCGGGCGGCGGCGGAGACCCTCGCCCACATCGTCCGGGCCTACCGGCAGGCGCTCGGGGTCCTCGCCGAGCGGCTGGCGGAACTGGGGGCGTTGCGGCCGGACGTGGATCTCCCGCGCGCGACCGACATGCTCTGGTTCCTCCTCGGTTTCAGCTCCTGGCGGCTGTTCGTGGCGGAGCGCGGCTGGTCCTGGGACGCCACCGAGACCTGGCTGACGGAACAGGTGTCGGCGGCCCTGCTCGCCACACCCGCGACCTGACATCCCGCCGACCGGCCTCCGCCAACCGGCCTTCGCTGACCGGCACCCCGCGACCTGACATCTCGCTGCCCGGCACCCCGCGAGCTGACACCCACTGCCCGACACCCGCTGACGGGCACACGCTGACCGGCACCCGCGAACTGACCGCTGTCCGGCACCTGTTGTCCACCGTGGCGGCTCCTCGCGGCCGGTGGCCGGTGTGCGTCATGGCGCACCCCCGCCATCCCCGCATGTCACCGCGGTGGCCGGACCAGGGCACACAATGCTCGGCAAACCTGTGACCCAGCTGTTGATGGAGGTTTGCCTTGTCGCGTCCGCCATTTCGCAGACGTGTGCTGTCGGTCGTGTGCGCCACTGTCGCCCTGGCCGCCGTGTCACCCACCCCGGCCTCCATGGCCTCGTCCCCACCCGACCCCACGCTCGCGTCGGCCACCGTCCCGCCGACCGCCGCCCCGATCCCGACCGTCACCTTGGTGACCGGGGACAAGGTCGTCACCACCCGGGGCGCCGACGGCACACCGGGACGACTTGTCCAGGGGCCGGACGGCCGGTACACCGGCTTCGAGACACACCGGTCCGGCAAGGACACCTACGTCTACCCGGACAGCGCCCTGCCGTATGTGGCGGCCGGACTCCTGGACCGCGAACTCTTCAACGTCACCCGGCTGCTGGCGGACGGTTACGACGACGCGCACACCGACCGGCTGCCGCTGATCGTCACCTACACCGACGCGGCGGCCCGGGTCCGGAACCTGCCCGCGCCCCGGGGAGCGCGCAAGGTGCGGGCGCTGGACAGCATCCAGGGTGCCGCGCTGGGCGCGGACCGCTCGGACGCGTTCTGGACGTCGATCACGGCGACGTCCGGCGGTGCCGGCACGGCAGGCCGGGCGGCCGGTGAACGGCCCCGCCTCACCGGTGGCATAGCCAAGGTCTGGCTGGACGGCAAGGTGCAGGCGGACCTCGCCGAGAGCACCGCGCAGATCGGCGCGCCGCAGGTGTGGGCGTCGGGGAACACCGGCGAGGGCGTGGACGTCGCGGTCCTCGACACCGGCGTGGACGCGGACCACCCCGACCTCGCCGGACGCATCGCCACCGTCGAGGACTTCGTCCCCGGCGAGTCCGCCGTGGACGGCAACGGGCACGGCACCCACGTGGCCTCCACCATCGCCGGCACGGGTGCCGCCTCCGACGGCAAGGAGAAGGGCGTCGCCCCGGGAGCCCGGCTGCACATCGGCAAGGTGCTCTCCGACGACGGCGCCGGCCAGGACTCCTGGATCCTCGCCGGTATGGAGTGGGCGGCCCGCGACCAGCACGCGAAGATCATCAGCATGAGCCTGGGCGGCCAGCCCACGGACGGGACCGACCCGTTGAGCACCGCGGTGAACAACCTCAGCGAACAGACCGGTGCGCTGTTCACCATCGCCGCCGGCAACGCGGGTCCCGACGCCTACTCGGTGGGCGCGCCGGGCGTGGCGGACGAGGCGCTGACCGTCGGTGCCGTGGACGGATCCGACGCCCTCGCCGACTTCTCCAGCCGTGGTCCCCGGGCCGGTGACGGCGCCGTCAAGCCCGACCTCACCGCGCCGGGCGTGGCCATCCTGGCGGCCCGTTCGCACTACACCCAGGGCTCGGGCCCGTACCAGACGCTGAGCGGTACCTCGATGGCCGCCCCGCACGTCGCGGGCGCCGCCGCGCTGCTGGCCGCCGCACACCCCGGCTGGACGGCAAGGCAGTTGAAGAACGCCCTGGTCAGCACGGCCAAGGCGACCCCGGGTCGCAGCCCGTTCGAGGGCGGCACGGGGCGGGTCGACAGCGCCACGGCGACGGCCGCCACGGTGTTCGCCACCGGCAGCGTCGCCCGGCGGCGGTGTTCCACTGGGTCTGGGTGAGTGTGCCCCGCTCCAGTTCCTCGGTCCGCCGGACCATCTCCGGGTCCAGGTACAGGGCGTCGAGCAAGGTGCCCTCGGGCAGCCCCGCACGTTTCTCGAAGGCGAGCGCGGCCGGGAACAGGGGGGTGGTGAGCACACCGCCGAAATCGAGGACGAGGCCCTTGTGGTAGGTCATGGACAGACTCTAGATGGCCGTTTCCGGGTGGGGTGTGCTGGGATGACCGGCCGCACACCCGCGGATTGAGCGCTCTCGCCCGGCAGGTGGCAGCGGGATGGTGCCGGTGACAGAGCGCGAGGGCGGTGGGCTCACCCCCGGTAGGTCTCCAGCAGCCGCAGCCACACCTCGCTGATGGTGGGGAACGGTGGGACGGCGTGCCAGAGCCGGTCGATGGGGGCCTCGGTGGTGATGGCGATGGTCGCCGAGTGCAGGAGTTCGGCGACGCCGGGTCCGGCGAAGGTGGCGCCGACCACGCATCGCCGGTCGGGGTCGATGAGGACGCGGGCCGTGCCGCGGTAGCCGGGGTCGTACTGGACGGCACCGGCCACCTGGCCGATCTCGTAGTCGACGACGTCGACGTGGCGGCCGGTCCGCGCGGCCTCGGCGGTGGTGAGGCCGACCGCGGCGATCTCGGGGTCGGTGAAGACGACCTGCGGGACGGCCGCGGTGTCGGCGGTACTGGTGTGCGCGCTCCAGCGCCGGGTGTCGAGAGGGGTGCCGTGTGCGCGGGCGGCGATGACGGCGCCCGCGATGCGGGCCTGGTACTTGCCCTGGTGGGTGAAGAGTGCGCGGTTGTTCACGTCGCCGACCGCGTAGAGCCAGTCGCCCGGTACGGCGGTGACGGTCAGGGTGTCGTCCGCGGTGAGCCAGTCGCCGGGTGTGAGGCCGACGGTCTCCAGGCCGATGTCGTCGGTGCGCGGAGCGCGGCCGGTCGCGTAGAGCAGGGCGTCGGCCGTGAACCGGGAGCCGTCGGACAGGGTGACGTCGATGTCGCCGTCCGGTCCGCCGCGCCGCAGCGCGGCGCAGACGGTGGTGTCGAAGCGCAGGTCGACACCGGCCGCACGCAGCCGCTCGGCGACCAGTTCACCCGCGAAGGGCTCCATGCGGGGCAGCAGTGCGCCGCCGCGGACGACGAGGGTGACCTGGGTCCCCAGAGCCTGCCAGGCGGTGGCCATCTCGGTGCCGACCACGCCCGCGCCCACGATGACGAGCCGCCCGGGCGGCTCCTTCGCACTGGTGGCCTCCCGGCTGGTCCAGGGGCGCAGGCCGGCGAGTCCGGGCAGGTCCGGCAGTGCCGCGCGGCTGCCGGTGCACACGGCCACGGCGTGCCGGGCCTGGAGCAGGACGGTGTCGCCGCCGGGTGTGCGCACGGCGACCCGGCGGGGTCCGGCCAGCCGGCCGTGTCCGCGCAGCAGGTCGATGCCGGCCGACTTCAGCCACTGCGCCTGGCCCTCGTCGTCCCAGTCCGCCGACATCCGGTCGCGGTGCGCCAGCACGGCCGCGGTGTCCAGCGGCCCGGCCACCGCCGGGTTCAGGCCGGGGACCCGGCTCGCTTCGGCGCGCAGCAGCGCGGGACGCAGCAGCGCCTTGCTGGGCTCGCAGGCCCAGTACGAGCATTCGCCGCCGACGAGTTCGCTCTCCACGATGACGGTGCTCAGGCCCGCGGCGACGGCACGGTCGGCGACGTTCTCGCCGACCGGCCCCGCGCCGATCACGACGACGTCGTAGGTACGGCTGTCTTCGGTCGTCACGGTTTCTCCATGGGGGTGAGACGAAGGATGTGGGTGAGACGAGGGAGATGTGGGTGAGGTGCGGGTGAATCGGGGTGCGGGTGGGGATAGAGATGGGGATGGGGTTCAGCGTTCGGCCGGCCGGCCGGAGGCTCGGGAGCGAGGGACGCCGGGGCGGCCGCTGTGACGGCCGGCCGCCCCCAGGTGTCCGCGCGGACTCCGTCAGCGGCCGGGCAGTCGCTCGGTGATCTCCTGGAGGAACCACTCGTTGCCGTCCGGGTCGGCGAACGAGGCGAAGGAGCCGTAGCTGGCGCGTTCCGGCTGTGGCCCGGGGACCCGGTATGCCTGGCCGGCGTGGTGGAAGGCGCCGGTGGCGTCGTGGAACGGACCGCTGACGTCGACGCCGCGGCCGGTGAGTTCCGCGTGTGCCTGCTCGATGTCGGACACGATCAGGTGCAGTCCCTGGACCGAACCCGCCGGGGCGGTCGTCAGGCCCTCGCCGAAGATGACCGAGCACGGCGAGCCGGGCGGGGTCACCTGCACGATCCGGTAACCGTCGTCGATCGGGAAGTCCGCGTCGAGGCGGAAGCCGAGCTTGTCGACGTAGAAGTCCTTGGCCTTGTCGACGTCGGAGACGGGGATGACGACGACTTCGAGTTTGAGTTCCATGGCGGTGTGCTCGCTTTCCGCGGCTCGTGGGTGGGTGGATCCGGGGTTCGTCACCGGGTGGCGCGCGCGGCTTCCTCGATGACGCGAGTGACGACGCCGGGCCGGGAGACGGCGACGGAGTGGGAGGCGGCGACCTCGGTGGTGTGGGCGTGGGCCCGCTGGGCCATGAAGCGCTGCGTGGACGCCGGGATGTTCAGGTCCTTGGTGGTGACGATGTCCCAGCTGGGGATGGTCTTCCAGGCGGCGACGGTCGCCTTCTCCTCCAGTGCGGCCTGGGCGATGGGTCGCTGGGTGGCGGCGGCGAGGGCGGCCTCGTCGCGGGGGACGTCCGCGGCGAACTGGTGGCGGAACTTGTCCTGCTGGATGTAGAGGTCGGTGCCCTTGGTGCCGTCGGGGTTGGTCACCTGGACCGGGTCGAGGGCGTCGGGGAGCGTGGAGCCCGGGTACTTGTTGGTCAGCTCCAGCGCGGACTCACCGGGCGCGGGCAGGAAAGCCGCCACATAGACGAGACCCTTGACCTCCGGGTCGTTCGCGGCGGCCTCGCTGATCACGGAGCCGCCGTAGGAGTGCCCGACGAGGATCTTGGGGCCCTTGACGTGGTCGAGGACACTGCGCAGGGCGGTGGCGTCGGTGTGCGGGCCGCGCAGCGGGTTCGCGGCGGCGACGACGGGATAGCCGTCGGCCTGGAGGCGGGCGATCACACCGTTCCAGCTGGAGGCGTCCGCGAACGCGCCGTGCTCCAGCACGATGGTGGGCTCCGGCCGGAACGTGCCGGCCTGCTGGTCGGCATCGGCGTTCGCGGTGCCGACCAGGGTGAAGGACCCGATCGCGACGCCGGCCACGACGGCCGCCCCGGCACCGGTGAGTATCCGCCGCTTGCCTGCGCGCTTGATGTTGAACACGAGAAACCCTCTCCAGAAGTACAGCGAAACGATGTGGACCGGCTGTCGCCGAGGCCGCGCTGGGTACGCGGGACACCTGCGACAAGAAGGGCCGTAACCCCTTTGGCTGGTTATTAATCTGTCAGACATTGAATCACCAGTCAAGCAGGTGACGAGAGCGACGATGATTTCCCCTGGTGGGGGCCATCGGCGGCCCGCTCACGGGGACCACTACGGCGTCACTCTCGCCCGCGCCGCCGCCACCCGGCATCAGTCACATGACGGTCAGCCGGGACATCCCAGCCCCGCCCGCGGCACACACACGTGTAAGCCATTCGACGCATCCGTACTCCCCCCCAGGCACACACGTGCCGATACGCGGACGGCAACCAATTCGTTACCGGAGTCGTCGATCTCCCGCGCCACGGGATACGTCCCTTAAGTGGGGGCCGCAACTGCGCCCGCCCGCCCGATGGTTGGCCGCATCGCCGGCAACCGGGCGACGCGCGGCGCCGAGGCCCGTCCCCCACCGGGTTCCGGACACCGGAAACCGTGCCGGGCCGGCAACCGTGCCGACCCGCGCCCCGGCTCCCTCCGGGACAACCCCGACCTCGAAAGGAACCACTTTGACAAGACGCCTTCCCACCTCCGGTGCGGCCCGCGCTCTGGCGGTGGGTGCCGCCCTGATCAGCGGCGTCGCCACCCTGGCCACGGCCCATCCGGCCGTGGCGAGCACGACCGCACATCACTCGCACCACGCGGACTACGTCGCGCTCGGCGACTCCTACGCCTCCGCACCCCTCGTCCCCGACCAGGTCGACGCCGACTGCCTGCGCTCCAGCCGCAACTACCCGTCGCTGGTGGCCCGGTCGTCGGGGGCGACGCTGACGGACGTCACCTGCTCGGGGGCGACCACCACGGAGATGACCGCCGCCCAGGGCACGGCGCCGGCCCAGTTCGACGCGCTCGACCGGCACACCGACCTGGTCACCGTCACCATCGGCGGGAACGACATCGGTTTCAGCACCGTGCTCGGCACCTGCGCGAAGCTGTCGGCCACCGACCCGGCCGGCGCACCCTGCCGGGACCACCTCACCGGTGCGGGCACCGACCAGGTGACGGCGTCGATCGCCGCCACCGCGCCGAAGGTCGCGAAGGTGCTCCGCGGCATCCACCAGCGCGCCCCGTACGCCAAGGTCGTCGTGGTCGGCTACCCGGACCTGTTCCCCGAGGACGGCGTCGGGTGCACCAGCGCCTCGGTGCCACTGGCCGCGGGCGACTTCTCCTACCTTCGGGACAAGGAGAAGGAGCTGAACGGGATGCTCCCACGCCAGGCGCGGCTCGGCCGGGCGCAGTTCGTGAACACCTACGACCCGACGATCGGGCACGACATCTGCCGGCCCGTCGGCGAGCGGTGGATCGAGACCTTCGCCCCGCAGACCCCGGCGGCGCCGCTGCACCCCAACGCGGACGGCGAAAGCGCGATGGCGACGGTCGTCGAGCGGACGCTAGTGCCTCGGCAGGCAACGTTTGCCCGTCAAGGAGCGGCGTTCGGTGCGTGCTCTCGGTGTGCCGGCCGGAAGTCCTCGTACTAGACGTACTTGGGCTTTCGGCCGGTGCGGCGAGAGTGCGTGCCGGGCGTCGCGACGGGGCGAACGTTGCCTGTCGGGGCACTAGCACGCCACCGCTGACGCGCCGGCGCTCAGGCGAACGACAGTGACACGTACGGCAGTCACGCCATACGGAGTGACGCATTCGGAGCCATATGTACGGAGTCATATGTGCGGAGTCACTGTGCGGAGTCACATGTACGGCATGACACGCACGACCTGACACGCACGACCTGACACGCACGACCTGACACGCACGACGTGACACGCACGAGGGTGACGTCCCGCCGGGGCTGATCCGACGGCGGAGCCCGGCCGGAGACGATCCGGCCGGGCTTTCCCATCGGGGCGCCGGCCCGGGACCGATGGGTGGTTCAGGCCGCGACATCTTCGCGCACCGGGTCGGGGCGCGGGGTGTGGTACAGGGACACCCGGTCGATCCGGCCGCCGTCCAACGTCATGATCCAGGCGACGCCGGGCGGGCAGTGGTCCGGCGCGTCCGGCGGGTTGATGAGGTCCATCTCCCAGACGATCAGTGACCGTCCGGCGACCACGTGCGCGGGACGCTGGCGGACCCCGGCGGACAGGTCGAGATCCATGCCCGCGAGGAGCAGTCCGGTTCCGCCGAGCCGCTGCCGGCCGCTCAGCAGGGACAGGTCGGGCGAGTAGCGGTCCGCGACCACCTTGCCGAACTCGCCGCGCTCCGCCGCGGCCAGGGTCTCGTGCGCCTCCAGCCAACTGGCGGCGGTCCGCCGCCGCGTGTCCTCGTGTCCCCCGGCCGCGGTGGCCTCCAGGGTCCGGACCAGCGCCGTCCGCGCCTGGCTGAGCCGACTGCGGACCGTACCGACCGGGACGGCGCACGCCTGGGCGATCTGCTGGTAGGAGCTGACGCCCGTGGTGAAGTAACGGAGTACGACGGGCAACCGCAGCGCCGGGGACAGTTCCTCGACGGCCGTCCAGATCCAGTCCCGCAGGGCGTGCCGGTCCAGCACCTGCTCGGGCGTGGTCAGCAGCGGCGGCAGGGGCACCTCCTCCACCGGCTCGGTCCGCCGCGCGCTGCGCAACACCTTCCGGCACCGGTTGCGCACCACCATCCGCAGCCACGGTCCCACGGCGGCCGGGTCACGGACCTCGCCCACGCCCCGCAGCGCCGCAAGCGCGGCGTCCTGCATCACGTCGTCCACATCGGGGCCTGGTCCCAACAGGCTCAGCGCGACCGCTCGCATGCCGGGGCGGTGACGCTCCAGCAGCAGTCCCAGCGCGCTCACGTCGCCGTTCTGTGCCGCCAGTGTCAGTGCCGCGTCCTCGGCGCGTCCGGCGTCCATCGGCACCGTGCTCATGCCCTGCCCTTTCTCCGCCCGTTCCCTCCCGCGCCCACTCACCCGGAAGGTGGTACAGCGGTACAGCGGTACATACGTATCAGGGAGCGATGTCGTCCTGTCCTCGCCCCGGCGCATCAGCCGACGCCGCCGGGGCCCGCCGCCCGGCCTCGTGACGGGACCGGGCGTGCCGGTCTCAGTTGTCGCTCTGGAGGATCGACAGCACCCGGAGTGCTTCGAGGTAGATCCACACCAGGGTGGTGGTGAGACCGAAGGCCGCGAGCCAGGACTCCTGGCGCGGGGCGCCGTAGGCGATGCCGTCCTCCACCTGCTTGAAGTCCAGGGCCAGGAAGGCCGCGCCGAGCACGATGCCGATGATACCGAACAGGACGCCGGTGGCCCCGCTGTCGAAGCCCAGGCCGTGGCCGGCGCCGAAGGCGGAGAAGATCAGGTCGACCACCATGAGCAGCAGGAAGCCGGTCGCCGCGGCCAGCACGAACCCGTAGAACCGGCGGGTCACACGTATCCAGCGCCGCTTGTAGGCGATGAGCACACCCGCGGAGACGGCCATGGTGCCCAGGACTGCCTGGACGACGACACCCGGTGCGATCCAGGTCGAGGTGGCGTTGGAGACGACTCCGAGGAAGACACCCTCGAAGGCCGCGTATCCGAGGATCAGCGCCGGGGAGGGGCGGCGCTTGAACGCCTGGATCATGGAGAGGACGAAGGCGACCAGGGCGGCGGCGACGCCGATGCCGTAGGACCGGCCGATCCCGGTGCTGTCCACGGGCAGCAGGACCCAGGACAGGACGGCGGTGAGCACGACCGTGCCGAGCGTGGCTCCGGTTCGGACCACGACGTCGTCGATGGTCATCGTGGTGCGGTCGGCCCGGGTGTCCTTGACGAGGTACGAGTTCGCCGGCTGGGCGTAGGGGTTGACCGGAGCCGGTTCGGACAGGTCCGGGCCGGTGGCGAAGCCGGCGCCCACCGGCTGGAGCCGCCGGTCGGCGGGACGGGGCGAGCCGTCGTCGCGGTTGAAGCCCAGCCGGGAGAAGACCGGATTGCTGCTGCGCATGGCGTTCCCTCCGGGGCCGTGGTTCTTCGCGGCCCGCGTCGTATGTCGTGTGGGTGCGCGGACGGTGTGGCCACCGGTTCGGCAGCACCCCGTTCGCGTAACCACTTTGACAGGTGACGGAGGGCGCCGCAAGGCATGTCACCTGTTTGACGGGTAACGAATTGGCGGCGACGGCCGTACGGCCGACCGGCCGGTCAGGGAGCCGGGTCCGGCCCGGCCGGTGCGGCGGCTACGACCGGTCCCCGTGGATGCCGTGTCCGGCGAGCCAGGCGAGGACGTGGTCGGCGACCGCGCGCCAGCCCTTGTCGATGGTCAGCGAGTGCGCCCGGTCAGGGAACTGCTTCAGGTCGCTCGGTGCCGTCGAGTCGCCGTACAGCTTGTACACGGCACGTGTGACGTCGTCGGGCACCATGCGGTCCTCCTGTCCGGAGACGAGCAGCAGCGGACCGCGTTCGGCGTTGCCCGTGTCCACGACCCGCCGTGGGTGCGGCGCCCCGTCCACCTCTCCCAGGTCGGACAGCAGCCGACGCGACGAGGGGATGACGTAGTGCCTGAACAGCTCGGTCGACTCCTCCTCCGGCACGGCGTTGGCGAAGGTGTCGTGGAACTGTTCGGCACTCAGCATCACCGGGCCCGCCTCGCCCGTCCGGTCGCCGGACGCAGGGGAACCCGGTACAGGGGAACCCGGTACAGGGGAACCGGACGCAGACGAGCGCCCGCGCTGCTCGGTGACCGCCGTCGTCAGCGGGGCACCGACCAGGGTGCCCGCGATCGGCGCGGGGGCGATGGCGACCGCGGCCCGGCCCAGCCCGGCACCGAGGAGGTGCTGCGCGACGAGCCCACCGACGGAGTGCCCGATGATCACGGGCGGGGTGACGCAGGAGCGGACGATCCGCGCGTAGTGGTCCGTGAGGGCGTCGAGCCCGAGCGGCCGCAGCGTCTCCGGCAGCCGGCGTGCTTCGCCGACGGTAGCGGGTTCGCCCGGCCAGCCCGGCGCGATGACGTCGAAACCGTGACTGGTGAACCGGTCGGCCCACGACTGCCAGGACAGTGCGTGCAGCCAGGGCCCGTGAATGAGGATGACGGGAGTTCGGGTCACGGCACGGTCCCTCCGTGGGGGTAGTTGGCCACCGGGTACGAGAGTGGGGGTGATGGATCAAGAATCGTGCACCCGCACCTCCGCGCGGAACAGTCGAATGACTTAATGTCACAGGCCCCGTACGGTGCGGCCGACCCGGACCCGCCGTCCCGGGAGGCCCGGATCCGGCGTCCTGGGAGGCCCGGCTCCGCCCCGTTGGACCGTCGCACCGCGCGGGGCTCGCGGCGCCGGTGGACCTGTCCCGGCCGTCCCGGACCAGGCCGGGCACGTATGACCGTCAACTGACTGATGTGCGGGCACGGGGTGTGGTCAAGAGTGAGGACATCGGCGGGACTCCGTACTGCGGAAGCGGCCCAGCCGACCCGGCAGTGAAGACGGAGCCACACCCACCACACCGTCACCTCCTTGACTGGTGACGAGCGGGCATGTCAGAGTCGTCGCGGACGCCGGCCGTGAAGACGACCCAGGCACATGTCCCGTCCTGAGCCCCTGCGCCGCGCAGGGGAACACACCGGAGACGCACGGAAGGTTTCACATGATCAACAGGCGTACCTTCAACAAGGCGATGGGCCTGGGCACGGGAGCGGCCGCTGTCTCACTGGCCGGCCTGCAGGGCGTTTCGAACGCCTCCACCACCGCGCCGAACCACTCCGGCAAGGTTCCCGTCGTACCGTCCGTCACCCCGGGCACGCACACCTCCTTCCCCGCGCTGAAGCAGGTCAAGGCCGGTCTGCTGAACGTCGGCTACGCCGAACTGGGCCCCGCCCACGGTCCCGCGGTCATCTGCCTGCACGGCTGGCCCTACGACATCCACAGCTACGTCGACGTCGCTCCCCTGCTGGCGGACCAGGGCTACCGCGTGATCGTCCCCTACCTCCGCGGGCACGGCACGACGCGTTTCCTGTCCCCCCGCACGTTCCGCAACGCCCAGCAGTCGGTGGTCGCCCTGGACATCATCGCGCTGATGGACGCCCTCAAGATCGAGAAGGCCGTGATCGCCGGCTTCGACTGGGGGTCCCGCACCGGCGACATCCTCGCGGCCCTGTGGCCCGAGCGGGTCAGGGCCCTGGTCTCGGTGAGCGGCTACCTCATCACCAACCGCAAGGCCCAGCTGGAGCCGATCGCGCCGGTCGCCGAGCACACCTGGTGGTACCAGTACTACTTCGCCACCGAGCGCGGCAAGAAGGCCATGGAGAACCCGGACCTCCGCCATGACCTGACCAAGCTCGTGTGGCAGCTCGTCTCGCCCACCTGGCACTTCGACGACGCCACCTTCGAGCGCACCGAGGCCGCCTTCGAGAACCCCGACTACGCCGCGATCGTCATCCACAACTACCGCTGGCGGCTGGACCTGGCCGAGGGCGAACGCCGCTACGACCGTTACGAGGACAAGCTGGCCCTGGGACCGTCGATCGCGGTGCCCACCATCACCATCGACCCCGAGTTCGATCCGTTCACGGCGCCCGGCAACGGTTCCTCGTACCGCGGCAAGTTCACCGGGAAGTACGAGCACCGTACGGTGGCCGTCGGGCACAACCTGCCCCAGGAGGCGCCGACGGCGTTCGCCCAGGCCGTCGTCGACGTGGCCCACTTCTGACGGAGCCGGGGGCCGGCCCCTCACGGCCGACCCCCGCCCCGCCTCACCCCACGTCGCCTCGCGTCGCAGCCCACACCGCATCGCATTGAGCCTCCGCCAACTTGAAGACGCAGGTCAAAGGGCTGGCGTGACGGTCGCCCCAGGTTCTCACGCTGGTCGGAGGCGGCAGTCCCCGGACCGCCGGTGTCAGGACCAGGCGATCTCGCCATGGCGGTCGACGAAGCGTCCGGTGCCGGCACCGGGCCCCTCGGTGGCGAGGGCGACGATCGCGTCCGTGCCCTCGGTGACGGTCTGGGCGCCGCTGTAACCGTTTATGTCGGTCGCGGTGTAGCCGGGGTCGGCGGCGTTGACGCGAATGCCCTTGAGCCCCTTGGCGTACTGCGTGGTCAACATCGTCAGCGCCGCCTTCGAGGCGGCGTACAGCGGCACGGCGACGAGCGACTCGGACCGGCCGGGGTCGTGGGTGAAGGCGAGGGAGCCCATGCCGCTGCTGACGTTGATGATCACGGGGTCGTCCGAGCGGCGCAGCAGCGGCAGGAACGCGGTGGTGGTGCGGACGACGCCGATGACGTTGACGTCGAGGACGGCGCGGGCGTCCGCGGCGGTGAGGTCACCGGGATCACCGAAGGGTCCCTGTACCCCCGCGTTGTTGATCAGGACGTCGATCCTGCCCTCGTGCTCGGCGACGTCCGCGGCGGCGGCGGCCACGGACGCGTCGTCGGTCACGTCGATGGGGACGAAGCGTGCGCCCAGCGCGGCGGCTGCCTCCTCACCCCGCTCTCGGTCGCGGGCTCCCAGGAGAACGGTGTGACCGCACGCGATGAGGCGGCGGGCGGTCTCGCGGCCGATGCCCTTGTTGGCTCCGGTGATGAAAGTGATCGTCATGCCTTCGATGGTTGCCTTGACGAGGGAGCCGGACCAGGGACGCTTCGACGGTGGGAAGACCAGTACCACCCTCGCGCCCCCGCATGTGATCGGGGATGCAGGAGGATGGAGGGCATGACGACGACACCCCCCGGGGCCGGACTGGGCGCGGCGATCCGCACGTGGCGGAACCGGCTGCCCCCGTCGGCCGCCGGGCTGCCGGTCGTCCGCAAGCGCCGGGCTGTCGGGCTGCGGCGCGAGGAACTGGCCGACCTGGCCGGAGTGTCGGTCGACTACGTCGTGCGCCTGGAGCAGGGGCGGGCCACGACACCCTCGGCGTCGGTGGTGGCGTCCCTGGCACGCGCCCTCCAGCTGTCCACCGCCGAGCGGGACCACCTCTACCGGCTGGCCCGGATCGTGCCGCCGGCGGACGGCACGATCTGCGACCATCTCCCGTCCGGTATGCAACGAGTGCTCGTCCGCCTCGGAGACGTACCGGTGGCCGTGTTCGCGGCGGACTGGCAACTGGTGTGGTGGAACCACGGGTGGGCCGCCCTGCTGGGCGACCCCTTGGCCTCGCCGCCGCGGATGCGCAACTTCGCCCGCGACAGGTTCCCGGTGAGCGCCGATCACACCCCCCTCGTGCTGTGGCCGGTCACCGATACGGACCCCGACACCACCGACGCCGCCCTCGTCTCCGACCTGCGCCGCGCCACCGGCCGCTTCCCCCGGGACAGTCGCCTGGCCGCGCTGGTCCGCGATCTGAACGCAGGCAACGAGAGGTTCGCCGAGCTGTGGGCGACGGGAGAGGTGACCGCGAACCGCGAGGTCCGCAAGACGGTCGACCACCCGTCGGTGGGCCCGGTCACGGTGGACTGCGATGTCCTGACCGACGGCGACACCGAGCTCAAGATCGTCATCATGACCGCCGCGCCGGGCAGCGAGGACGAGACCAAACTCCAGCTCACCACCGTCGTCGGCCCACCGGCCGGCACGCGCAACTGATCCGCCCCGCGCGTCGGCCGACCGGCGGCTCACGGTCCCCTGTCCATCGCTTCGCGTCATGGGGAACCTTTCAAGCGGCCAACTCCACGGAGGGGCCGGCAGTGGGGCACGGCGCGACGAGACGCCCTTGGCCAATCGCCGGGCCCGTCGAACACGGCCTGAACCTCGCCAGCTCGCCGATTCTCGCCCGCTGCAACTGGGCGCCCTTCTACGATCCGGTGGATGGATCCCGAACTACTGGAACGGATCACCGCGCGGCGCGCGGAACTGGACGAACTCGAAGAACAGCTGGCCAAGCAGCTGGCGGAGGTACGGGCCGAGCGGAACGAACTTGCCGTCGCCGAACGCGTCCTTGAACGGGTGAGCGAACAGCTTGCCGACGAACGGGCCTCGGTCACGCCGGCGCCCGGCAGGTGGGCGAACGAGCGGCGATGCTGATCCCGCACCGCACGCCCCCGTGGTGGTCACCCCCTCCGTGTGGTCCGGCCTGTCCGAACACCACATGGCCTTCGGCGGCACCTTCACCCTCTCGCTGGCCACGCTGCACGCACTGCTGCGGGACATCTGCCGCTCCGTCTGGCGTGCCGGGTTCACCCGCATCCTCATCGTGAACGGACACGGCGGGAACATGACCGCGCTGCACGCCCTCACCACCGAACTGACCGCCGAACGGCCGGCACGGATCGCCTTCACCAACTACTTCACCGTGGCGAGGGACGTGGTCCGCGACTGTCTGGAGGTGCAGGACGGCCTGATGCACGCGTGCGAGGGTGAGACGTCCATGATGCTGGCCGCCCGGCCGGAACTGGTACACGCCGAGCACCTCGCCGAAGCCCACGGTCCCGACATCGCCCTGCCCGCCGAGTCGACCGAGCCGGTGTACCTGGCCGTGCCGTTCGAACGCATCACGGTCTCCGGAGTGGCGGGCCACGCCGACGCGGCGACCGCCGCGAAGGGGGAGAAGATGCTCTCCGGCCTCGCGAAGGCGCTGGCCGACGCCATCGCCCGGGACCCGTGGCAGTCCTGATCCGCTCCGGCGGCGGTGCGGTCGGTTCCGACGCAGGGTGCCCGACGCACGCGTCGCACACGGGACACGAAGACGTGGTGCGACATCAGGCATCCCGACGCACTCCCCCATGCTCAACACCCTCGTCCACACTCAACACCCTCGTCCCGTTTTGCCCCGCTTTGCTGGACCAGTGAGTCCAAACGAGTGCGATGATGGGAGCATGAACAAAGGGATGACAGCGAAGGGCAGAGCGACACGGCAGCGCATCATCGTCGCCGCAGCGCTTCTGACCAGGGAGAAGGGCGCCGCCGAGACCACGCTCGACGACGTGCGGGCAGCCACGGCGACCAGCAAGAGCCAGCTGTTCCACTACTTCCCCGAGGGCAGGTCGGACATCCTCGCGGCCGTGGCCGAGTACGAGGCCGGGCAGGTGCTGGAGGCACAGCAGCCGTTCCTCAGCGACCTTTCGACGTGGGAGTCCTGGCAGGGGTGGCAGCAGGCCGTGCTCGACCACTACACGGAGCTGGGACAGAAGTGCCCCCTCGGCAGCCTCACCGCCGAACTGGGCAAGTCGTCCCCCCAGGCCCGCGCGATCGTCTCCACCCTCTACGACGACTGGGAGGCGGCCCTGCTGCGCGGGGTGGAAGCGCTGACGTCGGACGGGGAGGCGGCGGCGCGGCACCGTGCGCGGAGCATCCTGGCGGCGGTCCAGGGCGGCGTCGTGATGCTCCAGGCGACCGGGCGCACCGACTACCTGGAAGCCGCGGTGACCACGGCGACCAGCCCGCTTCAGCTCACCGGTGCGGGTGCCGCGTAGCCACCCACCAAGAATGGACTTGACAGTCCTTTTTTGACGAGCCAAGATTGGACCATGTCATCCAATCTTGGCTCGATGCGTGCCGTCCTCGCACGAGCACGTGCACACGAGCCAGGTCGGAGCGGGCCGGGTGCTCACCGGGTTCCCGCTCGCGCGTGCGGACCTGACACCCGTGCCGGGCCGGGTCGGCGACCAGGTCGGCCGGCGCCGCGTCCTCGTCGCGGTCCTCGCCCCGCTCGCCCTCGGAAGTGCGTCGGCCAGCAGGAGCCGGAACAGGAGTAGAACCCGCGGGACGAGCCCGCCGCCGCGGACCAGGACACCCGGTTCGCCGCTCCGGTCCCCCGTCCCCGAACGGCCCACGGACCCCGGCGCCCCCGCACACGTATCCACCGTCCGTCACATGACCACGACACCTGTCACAAGGCCGACGGCGAGTGGCGCGTCCTTGACCGCGGACTCACCCGGCTGCGGGCCCGAAATCATCCCCTGCCCCGGCCACGCCTGCTCCAGCCCCGTCCGCCCCTCCACCCTCCACCTCCCGCACCACTCGCCTCTCCCCACCCGAGAAAGACTCCCGCGATGTCCGCCAAGCCCTTCCCCCTGACCCCCACCCCCGTCCATGTCCCCGATGACGTGCTGCTCGACCTCAAGGAGCGCCTGCGGCGCACCCGTTACGCCGTCGACGCGGGCAACCGGGACTGGTACTACGGTGTGGACGGCGAATACCTGAAGGAACTGATCGACTACTGGATCGACGCGTACGACTGGCGCGCGGCGGAAGCCGGACTCAACCGGTACGAGCAGTACCGGGTCGAGGTCGACGGCGTACCCATCCACTTCATGCGCAGGGCCGGTGTCGGCCCCGACCCGAAGCCGATGCTCGTCTCCGGCGGCTGGCCCTGGACCGTCGCGATGGCCACCAGGATCATCGACAAGCTCGCCGATCCGGGTGCCCACGGCGGGAACCCGGCCGAGGCGTTCGACGTGATCGTGCCGTCGCCGCCCGGCTTCGGCTGGTCCACGCCGCTGCCCGACGACCCGGACATGAACTTCTGGAAGACCGCCGACCTGTACCACAAGCTGATGACCGAGGTGCTCGGCCACGAGAAGTACGCCGCCACCGGCTCCGACATGGGTTCCCTGGTCACCGCCCAACTCGGCCACAAGTACCACGACTCGCTGTACGCCATCCACCTCGGCTCGCCGATCCCGCTGAACATGTTCAACGGCGACCGTGCCTGGGACCTCACCGGTGGCAGGACGATCCCCGAGGGCACACCCGACGACATCCGCACCGGGATCCTCTCCTTCCAGAAGCGCTTCGTCGCCCATGTCGCCGTGCACGTCCTCGACTCCAGCACCCTCGGCCACGCGCTCAGCGACTCCCCGGCCGGCCTGCTGGCCTGGATCCTCGAACGGTGGACCAACTGGAGCGACAACGACGGCGACGTCGAGAACGTCTTCAGCAAGGACGACCTCCTCACCAACGCGATGATCTACTGGGTCACCAACTCGATCAGTACCTCGATGCGGTTGTACGCCAACGCCAACCGCCACCCCTGGACCCCGTCCCACGACCTCACCCCGCCGGTCCAGGCGCCCACCGGCATCACCCTGGTCGGCTACGAGAACCCGCCCGGCGTGACCACCGAGAACCGGGTCCAGGACTTCCTGGACAGTCCCCGGGCGCCCTGGTTCAACCACGTCAACGTCACCGCACACCCGCGCGGCGGCCACTTCGTGTACTGGGAGGTGCCCGACGCCTGGGTCGACGACGTGCGCCGCACCTTCCGCGGCCGGACCGACTGACGGCCCGCCCGCGCCTCGGCGCCACACCTCAGCAGTCCACGACCCCTCGGCGGAACGGTCGGCACCGCCCCTCCGCCCGCCCGCACAGCACTCACACGTCATCGGAAAGAACCGAGAACCATGACCGACAACCCGACCGCCGTCGACAACGGCACGGTGATCAAGGAGTTCCTGGCACTGTTCGCCCAGCGGGACGCCGGCAAGCTCGCTCCCTACTTCGACGAGGACATCGTCTTCGAGAACTACGGCGATCCCGCGATCAAGGGCCGTGACCGCCTCGTCAGCATGTGGGCCGGTGTCTTCTCCACCATGGCGAAGGCCGACTTCACGACCCTCCATCAGGCGGTCGACGGGGACATCGTCATCGCCGAACAGATCCACGGCCTCGCCCTGCCCGGCCGCCCGCTCGCCCCGGTCAGGAACATGGCGGTCTACCGGCTGCGGGACGGCCGGATCGTCGAGTGGCGCGACTACACCAACTCCGAGTACGCCCGCACACTCCTGTGACGCCACGGCCCGCAGCGCCGCCACGTCCCCGCGGCCCCGAACGGAGCCCGCGGGGACGGCCGCGTGACGGACATTCCCCCCACTCCCCCGGCCTGTCCGGGCACCCGGCCCTACGGATCCGGCAGCAGGACAGGGACCGAAGGGACCACAGGGACCCGATTCCGGAACAACGGCCGCCTGCTCGGGCAGGCAGGCCGGTCTGCGCCGTCCGGCTGACGGGCGTACGGCACTGGGGCGCAAGGTCGCCCCGGGCCTCCGCCGTCGCCACCGCCCGCGGGGAGGCGCTGCGTGGCGTCAGAAGCCAGTGCCGCGTCCTCGTACCAGGGGCAGGAAGACCTCGTCCACGATCTCCGTCAGTACCTCCTCCGGGACCTCGGGCAGCCCGCGCAGGGCGTACTCGCCGCGCAACAACATCATCGGAACCGACGCCACGCGCGGATGCTGTGCGGAGGCCGCGGCTTCGCCCCGGGCCACGGCCCGCTCCAGGAGGGTCAGCCACGCCGCGTCCGTGCTGCTTCCCCCGGCCTGTTCGCGGAGCAGCGTGAGCAGGCCGGGGTCGTCGGCCGCCGCGGCGAGCAGGTCGCGCAGCACGGCCCCCTGCGGCGACGACCACGTGGTGTTCGCGGCGCGCAGCAGCGCCAGCGCGTCGCCGCGCAGCGTCCCGGTGTCCGGGACCTGCAACTCGGCGTCGGCCAGGCAGCGGTAGGCCGCGACGCCGAGCGCCGGGCGGGTCGGCCAGCGCCGGTAGATCGCGTTCTTGTTGGTACCCGCGCGCTGCGCGACCCGGTCCATCGTCATGCCCGCGTAGCCGACGGATCACACCCGCCCGCGTACCCCCGATGCCCTTCGCGTACGAGAGCGCGAGGTCCAGCCCGCTGCCCGTCGCGTCCTGCTCCACCGCCACCAGACACGGAACACCGCGGCCCTCCTCGTACTGCCGGCGCACCAGGTGACCCGGGCCCTTCGGCGCGACCATGCACACGTCCACACCGGTCGGCGGCTCGACGAAACCGAAACGGATGTTGAAGCCGTGGCCGAAGAACAACGCGTCACCGTCCTTCAGATACGGCGCGATGGACTCCTCGTACACCTTGCCCTGAACCGGGTCCGGCACCAGGATCATGATCACGTCCGCCTCGGCGGCGGCCTCGGCGACGGTCACCACGCGCAGGCCCTGCTCCTCGGCCTTCGCCCTGGACCTGGAGCCCTCGTGCAGGCCGACCCGGACGTCGACACCCGAGTCGCGCAGCGACAGGGCGTGCGCGTGGCCCTGGCTGCCGTAGCCGATGACCGCGACCTTGCGGCCCTGGATGACGGACAGGTCGGCGTCGGCGTCGTAGAACAGCGTGGGCATGGTTGTCTTCCTCTTCAGATCGTGCGGCGGTGGGATGTGCCCCGGGGCGGCAGCCAGGTGTCTCCGGCGCGCGGCGGGGGGCGGGTTTCGGCGGCCCGGGGTTCCAGGCCGCGGTTCGAGTGTGCCGGGGTTTCTCCGGACGAGCCGTCCGGTTCCGAGACATGTGTGTGTACGGAACCCGTCGCAAGAACCGTACTGCATCGTCCGGGCCCGCCGTCCGGCCGACCGGCGGCCGAAGCAGACCTCGCCCACAGCGGCCACGGCCCCGGCGAGTTGGCGGCGTCGACCCGTCCGCCACCGTCCCGCCGCGCGCCGTGACGGCCCTCACATGAACTTCGTACCGGCCCGCGACGTGAAGAGAGTGAGCACATGCGAACAGGTGTCGGTCGATGACGTCCGTACCCACCTCCCCCCACCGCACGGACCCGCACCCTGCGGGGAGAAACCCACCGCTAGCCATCCCGCCCGGCCGGTGTCGGCCTGCCGGCCGGCCGTCGTGCCACGTTGCGGGGACAGTTCAGAAAAGCTGATACACCATGAACGACCGCAGGACCGTCTGGCTTCCTTACCGCCCGGAGCGCATCGCCGGCCTCCCTGACGGGCTCGTCCACCGCTACTGGGACGGCTCGGACGCGTTGCCAGGCGATCCCGCCGACGTGGGTTTCCTGGTGGGGCTCCCGGCTCCCGGCGCAGAGCGGCCGTTGGCCCGCGTGCTGCCCCTCACCCGGAATCTCGACGTACTCCAACTGCTCAGTTCGGGACACGAGCACATCCTGCCGCTGGTGGACCGCATGCCACCCGGCCTGCGGGTGTCCACGGGGCGGGGGGTGCACGGCGGAGCCACCGCGGAGTTGGCGGTCACCCTGCTGCTCGCGCTGTCCCGCGGCATCGACGGTTTCGTACGCCGCCAGCCCGAGGGAGTCTGGGCACCTGCCGTCCGGCACACGTTGCTCGGCAAACGCGTCCTGGTCGTCGGCTACGGCGCCGTCGGCACGGCCGTCGCCGACCGGCTCCGCCCGTTCGGCTGTCAGCTCGTGCCGGTCGCCCGGACCGCGCGCTCCGCCGCCGGGCGGCACGTGTACTCCGCGGACGATCTGCCCGCGCTGCTGCCGACGGCGGACGCGGTGGTCCTCTGCGCGCCGCTGACCGACAGGACGCACCACATGCTGGGCTCCGCCGAGCTGGCGCTGCTGCCGGACGGCGCAATCCTGGTGAACGTCGGCCGGGGCGAACTCGTGGACACCGAGGCGCTGACCCGCGAGGTGCGCGGTGGCCGGCTGCGGGCCGGTCTCGACGTCACGGACCCGGAGCCGCTGCCGGCCGGCCATCCGCTGTGGCGGGTGCCCGACGCGCTGATCACTCCGCATGTCGCGGCGTTCACCGACGCGTTCGCCCCGATGACCGAGGAGTTCCTCGTCCGGCAGTTGCACCGCTACGCCCGGGGCGAGGCGGTGGAGAACGTCGTGCTCACCGTGCGGGGACAGCAGCGGGGGCGGGGCGCCGGTGCCGGGCACACGACGGACGACAAGGAACACGAGGGCCATGACAGAGCCGCGTAGGCGGACGACGACACTCACCCGCGAGGACCGTCCGCGTCCGGCACCCGGGCCCGGCACCGACCCGGGCCGGGTGTTCGAGGCGTACGAGCGTGACGGCCACGCCGATCCCGGCGAGGCGTGGGCCTCGTTCACGGCCGCCTGGAACTGGGCCTCCCCGCTGCCCCACGCCGTGCCACGGCACGGTCCCGACGGCCCTCCGGTCGCCCGGCCGGTCCCCGGCGGGTACGCGCTCTCCGGGCGGTGGCACCTGCCGGCTGACACCGCGGCCGGGCCGTGGCTGGCGCTGCCGCTCACCGCTCCCCGGGACACGGCCCGCGAGGCCCGCGAGAATGCGACCGAGAGCCGTCCGGACCGGCCCGACGTCTTCGTGGTCGCGTCGAGGGTGCTGCCCCGGCAGGCCACCGGCGGCCTGCGCGCCGTCCGATCCGCGGCCGGTCCGGACACCGAGTTCCGGCTCGACGGCGTCCACGTACCGACCGGTTTCACCACCCACTCCTCCGGCACGGCGCTGCCGGCGCGGGACGGCGGGTTCCTGTGGACCGCGGTCACGGGCATGGCGCTGGGCGCCGCGAGCCGGCTGACGGACGAGCTGGCCGTGCTGGGTCCGAGCCCGGTGGCCGGGCCCGCCGTCTCCCCCGCCGCCGCTGCCGCCGAGTTGTCGGGACTGCTGAGCGGGGAGCGGCTGGGGTTCACGGCCGAGTTGTACAACCGTCCCGGACTGGGGCGGCTCATCTCGCTCGCGGCCCGCGAGCCCCTGGCGGACCGGGTCAGGCGTGCGGCCCGTCTGGTGCACCACGTGGTGACGGCGAGCTACGAGAGGGCGATCCCCTTTCCCACGGACGGCGGGCACAATCCGCTGGCCGCCCTCGTCACGGACAGCGCCGCGATCCTCCACCACCTGCGGTTCACGGTGGATGTCCGGCCGGCGGAAGACACCGGCTCCCGTACCGGGAGGTGACACGTGAGGACCGCCGCGTACCAGGGTGAACCCGCCGCCGGTCGATCTCCGGCCGGCTTCCGGTCGGTCTCCGGCTGATCAGACCTTCGCGGTGTGCTGGCGTGCCCGGTAGGCGGCGGCCTTGACCCGGTTGCCGCAGGTCCGCATGGCGCACCACTCCCGCCGGTGGCCGCGCGAGCGGTCGAGGTAGACCTGGGTGCACTCCGGGCGGGCGCACTCGCGCAGCAGCGCCTCCTCGTCACCGCCGAGGATCTCGACCGCCTCCCGGGCGAGGGCCGCGAGCCCCTGCGAGACCGAGCCGGTACGAGTCAGCCCGTCGGGACCGAGCCGCAGCGTCACGGGCAGGCCCGACGCCTGCAAGTTCAGCTCGGCGACCGCCTCGGCAGGCAGCGGTCGGCCGTCCAGCCGGGCCGCGACCAGGGAGTAGATCGACTCGCGCAGCTCCACGGCGATGGCGAGGTCGGCCTCGCCTGCGCCGGGAGCCAGATCGAGCATCCCGGCTTCCACGAACCAGTCGTCGAGCAGTTCGGGGGAGGCGAGCTTCTCCAGCGGCGCGGCGTTGCGCCGCGCTCGCAGGGTGCCGACGAAATCGAGAGGGAGTGTCCCACAGGGAAATGCATGATTCACGTAACCATACTGACCAGTGACCCGCGAAGATGCAATATCCCGGGCCCGATCCGCGGCCGGCAAATCACCTGATTGACAGGTTACAGCGATGCGTGCCAAAGTCGTCACCAGTCAAACCGGTTACTTCGGTGGTCGACCGCGACCGCGGTCACGGCCACTCCTGATATGAGGGGGCTCTCCCATGGCAGTCGTCCGTTTCCACCTTGTCTCTTCCCTCCGTCCCGAGCAGGCCCTCGCCGTGCTGACCGACTTCGGTCCCGGCCGCGCCGAAAGCTGGCCCAGCATCGACGCCGGCCACTTCACCGTCCATGAGCTGGGCGAGAACTGGGCCGAAGTGACCGAAGGGACCAGCGCCGCGTGGGAGCGGGCGCGCTACCAGTGGGACGCCGCCGAGGTGACCGTCACCACGCTCGACTCGAAGCTGTTCGGGGCGGGCGGCGGCTGGACCTTCCGGCTGACGCCCGAGGGCGAGGGCACGCGCGTCGACGTGGAACTCACCCGTGAGCCCGGCACGTTCAAGGGGAAGGTACTGGCCTCCCTGCTCCCCCTCTTCGCCCCGGCGTCCCTGCGCAAGTCCTTCGCCGGCCCGCTGAAGGCCGCCGCGTGACCGGTGGCCATGCGACCAGTCGCCACGTGACCGCTCCCCATGTGACCAGTCCCCATCTGACCAGCCGTCATGCGATCAGTCCTCATGTGACCAGTCGCGATGCGACCAGTCGCCATGCGACCGGTCCCCAGGTGCGGGCCGCCGCGTGACCGGCCGCGGCGGCCCGGCGCCCGGGAGTCACTTCCGGGCCGGCCCGAAGGTCCTGGTCAGGATGTCCCTGACGGTGGCGGCCGTCCGCTTCGTGGGCTGTTTCAGGCACGCCATGACGCGTACGTCGTAGACCCGCCCCCGGGGATCGGGACGGGCACGTACCCAGCCGGAGATCTCCTGGTCCGCTCCCAGCGCCGCACAGCCCTCGGCCGGGCTGTGCGCGGCGCCCACCCGGAGCGGAGCCTCGGGGGCTGTCCACCGGGCCGCCCCGTCACCGTAGCGGAACGCCATGAGCACCCCTCCGGCCTCCAGCGTCCGCAGCGGCCTGCAGTGTGTCAGCAGGTCGTCCTGGGCCGTGACGCACTGCGCGGGGGTGGGCCCGGGCAGGAACTGGGTGGCGGCGAAACCCACGGACGTGCCGTGGGCGTCCGTCGCCGACAGCGTGCGCCAGCCGTCGGGCAAGGCGATCCTGAGCGGCCGGGACCGGTCCATGAGCGTGGCGACGGGCGACGGAGACGCCGCGGGCACCGTGTGGGTCCAGTCGGACCCCGAGGACGCCGGTCCGCCGGTCCCGGCGGTGAACGCCAGGGCGGCGACGGCCAGCGCCGCCAGCCCGCCCGCCCGCCCGCCCGCCCGCCCGCCGCCATGATCCTGCGTCGTCTGGGCAGCCGTACCCGCCACCGCACCCGGACCATGCGGTCGTCCGGGGCGGGCAGCCGCGGCACTCCCTCGTCCAAGACCAGACGCAGCCCCGCTTCCGTGCCGTCCCACCGCCCTCCAGCCGTGTCAGGCATGTGTCTCGCTCCCTTCCCTCCATCCGGGTACGGCCGCCAACCACAGCCGTAACGTGTTCAGTGCCCTGGCGGCCTGGCTCTTGACGGTCCCCGGCCGGCAGCCCAGCACCTGAGCGGTCTCCTCCACGCTCAGCCGCTCGAAGTACCGCAGTACCACGACGGCCCGCTGCCGCGGCGGCAGCCGCCTGACCACCAGCGACAGCGAGTGCTCCAGGTCGACCGAGGCGAACGGGTCCCCGGGGGCCCTCTCGTCGGGCACCTCACCGTGCGGTATCTCGCCCCGCCAGCGCCGCTGCCACCACGACGCATATGTGTTGACCAGCGCCTTGCAGATGTACGCCTCGGGGTTCTCCTCCGACAGCCTGCGCCACTTCGGCCACACCCTGGCCAGCACGGTCTGCAGCAGGGCAGGTCCTCCGCCAGATGCGCGTCCCCCGTCAGCATCCAGGCGACCCGGAGCAGCCTCGCCCCGCGCGCCGCCACGAACTCCTCGAAGTCCGGGCCCGCGTCCCTCGCCGTCGCCATCATGCTCCTAGTCGGTGGCCGTCCGTTCAGGGGGACAACCGGTCGTGTCCCCGGCCGGGTTGCACGCAGTGACATGGATCACGCGTCTTGGCGGGTGTGCGGCCGGCCAGGTGTGTCGACCGCTCTCCGGAGCGGCGGGACACACCTGGCCCGCGGCAACTCCGATCGACAGGACGAATCGAAACTTCGGAGCGCCGCGGTCGGCCCCGCTGTCCGGGCCCGTGGGCCCTGCCGGCGCGTCCGGCGCGCGGAGGAAGCCGCGGCCCAGGAAACGGGTACTCCTCGAAGGCGCCCTCGGTCTTCCCGCCCTCACGCTCTGGGGAACAGATCCGGATTCCCGGTCCCTTCGGTCCCTTCGATCCCTGTCGCGGGCCGACCGGCCCGGCACTCCAGGGCGGCCGTCGCCAGACGCAGGGCGGCGTGCAGCTCCCGCACCCCGGCCACGGTGGGCCGCACCGTGTCGGACCAGTCGCCGCCCAGCCCCGGCCACACCGCGAGCAGAACGGGGCCGCCGACGAGCCCCAGCCGGGCGGTGACCTCCACCAGGTTCTTGCGGGCGCCGGTCCACGACAGGGCGATCTCGCCCGGCGGTATGCGCGCGGGCGCGGTCACCGGCAGCCACACGACTTGGAGCCTGCCACCGGGAACGCGGTCCGCCGACGTCACCAGCGCTCCCCTGACGTCGCCGGGCATGGGTGACCTGGTCAGTGTCCGCAGGTCGACCGGGCTGCCGTAGGGGTCACGGCCCCGGACCAGGGTCAGGGCGGGCCGGCCGGCCCGGTCACCCGTGGACGGGTGCCGCGGAACACCGGCCGGAGTCACCCGAGGGCCGCGCGACCGCCCCGGCCACCTGCCGAACGTCGTCATGGGATCACCTTCGTGTGGTGGGGCACGACGCGGACCGGCGGCGTGCGGCCTGACACGCACTCCGCCGCCGGGGCCCGCCCCGCACATCGGTCAGCTGACGGCGGCCCGTTCGGGCGCCGGTGCTCAGTCGTCGGACGACGGTTCGCGGTCGTCCAGGACTTCGGTGAGGAAGGCGTCCCAGTCCAGGGCGTCCGTCTCCGCCTCGACCGCCACGAGCCCGTACGTGGCGTCGAGCCACTCCTCCAGCGCCGGGGCGGGCAGCTCGAAGACGGCACTCACGCCCTTCGACTCCAGCAGCAGCCAGACCGCCCTCCCCTCGTCGCACGGAGCGGGCCACATCTGCACATCGCCTTCGCCGCTCTCCGCCACGAGACCGTGGTGCAGCAGCTCACGGCTGATGCGCCAGGTCACGCTCGACCCGTGCCAGGGGGTGAAGGTGACGGACACGATCATGGGAGTGGCCGGATCGAACCGGAAATCCGCCCGGGCGGGCTGCCGCGGGACACCGTCCAGCACCCGGTGGATGGCCAAAGAGAGCGCGGGCAGCTCCTCGTGCGCCGTCTGGCATGTCCGAAGGCCGGACTGTTCGCCGTTCATGACGGGGATTCCCTTCCGTGGTGCGGGGCCGTTGCGCTGACTCTGCTCCACGACGGCGTGCCCCGGCATCAGTCACCTGACGGTGCGCGTGAAGATGCAGCCGTCACCGGGCGTGCCGGGGAGGGACCGACGTCCGGCGCTCACGCACTGCGTCACCGCGGCGAGAGCCCGCGACCGCGCGGTCACCCGTACGTCATTCGACTGCCCGGTGCCCGGTGCCGCCCAGTCAACGGCCCATCGGCCACCGACCACCGGCCTCTGTCCGGCGCCCCCGCGCCACGCCCGGGGAGGGGGTTCACCCGCTGTGGGAGGCCAGCGCGGCGCCGATCAGCCGGAGCGTGTTCCGGTAGTGGGTTCGCTCCGCGAGTCGGCGCAGTTCGTCCAGGGCGGTCCGGTCGCCGAGACGCGCGAGGGCGGTCACCGCGGCGTTGGCCACCTTCGCGTTGCGTGGTCCGTGGCCAGGCACCACGTCCAGACAGGTGTCGACGAGCGAGCCCAGGGCGTGTCCTCGTCGGGCGGCAGGAAGGAAAGCAGCCAGATCAGCCCGCGCAGGGCGTTGGCGTTGAAGGGGTCGAACTGTTCGTTGACCGCCACCCACACGTCGGTCGTCTTTTCGACGAGCGGACGGCTCCGGCCCCGACCGGCCAGCGAGAGCCAGGACAGAACCCGTTCCCGGACGGCGGCCTCGCCGACACCGGTGATCAGCTCACAGCCCGTCCGTCGCCACTTCGCCGTCGGCTTCGCGGCCCGCGCGGTCGCCGCATGGGACAGGAGTGCGTACCAGGCCGGACCGGACACGAGGACGTCGGCCAGCGCGGCGTCAGCCCACTGCTCCCCCGAGTTGAGCACGGGATCCGTCAATCGGGCGGCCAGCGCGGCCCATCCGGGATCCCCGATCAGCTGGGCGGTACGGCGCACCGTGGCGACCACCGCCGGGGACAGCGTCCGGCCGGCGGCAAGCTCGCAGCGGGCCAGGTGGAGCAGGGCATGGTGCTGGACGCACCAGCGGTCCTCCATCGTGGCCACGGCCTCGAGGCGCTCGGCCACCATGGTGTCGGCGGGCAGGCCCTCGCCGAGGACGACGCCGAGGTGGAGCAGTCCCAGCCGGAGCGCCGAACCGACGGGTACCTTCTCGTACACGGCTGGGAACGTCGCCAGCAGACGGGCACGCACCTCGGTCGGCTGCCGCCCGAGGTACTGCACCATCTCGCCCCACACCATGAGGAGATCACCGGAACTGGCGCGGAACGCGTCCACCGCCAGGTGGAGCACGGTTTCCGGCACGTCGCTCCACAGGGCGGCGTCGGTTCTTTCCCGGTAACTCAGCCCGGCCATCGTCGTCGTTCCTTGTCCTCTGCGCCTCTGCGCCTCTGGGTCTTCTGTGCCTTCTGCGGCTGCTGTGCCTGCTGCGTCTTCTGCCGCCATCGACGCCGCGGGATCCGACGCCACGGAGGGCCCTCGCAGGCATGGTTCCCGGCACCGGTTCGCCAGGGGGGCTCGGCACCACGGTTGCCGAGCCCCCCGATCCGCTCGCTCGCCCCCACAGTCGAGCGAGCGGGGCCCAATCGGGCGGGCCTCCCTTCGGGGGGGGGTGACGGAAAGCCCGCCCGTCCCGCGGCCTCATCACGGAGGGGCGGGAGTCACACACTTGATACACGCGATCGACGGTCGGCAGGTTCACAGAAGATCACATGTTTCCTCACCGGTCTTCCTTTGCAGCCGGGGCGGCAGGTGTGCCGGTCGACGACGCCGCCGGTGCGCCGCCCGGCCCGCTGTCAGCAGAAGTACGCGCTGCCCGGCCCGTAACCCGACATCGCCGCCTCGGCCGTCCAGGCCCACACCTGCATGGCATCAGGCCCCCCACCGCTGTCGGCCGTGCCGCCGCTTCCGGAGGGCACCGGGCCGGAGCGGGCGGCACCGTGGCGAGGGGCCACCGTGGCCGGCCGGGCGGCGGGCGCGGTGGTGCGATCCACGGTGCGGTGATCCACGGCGATGTGTTTCGTGAGGAGGTGTCTCGTGAGGAGGTGTTTCGCGGCGATGCTCTTCACGGTGGTGTGCGTCGTGGAGGCCATGTCCCTGCCCGTCTGTCCCGCCGGCCACACCCGCGTGGGCGGGACCGGTGCTGCCGTGGTCGTAAGAAGCGGGTCCCGTGCTGGGGGAAGAAGCACGGGACCCGCGATCGTGGATCGGAGGTGTCTCACCGAGCGGTCGCCCGGCCGAAGACATACACCCCTTGCATCACCCGTTGAGGTGGTGATGAAATCATGACAGGAGGTTTCGTCACCTGTCAATAGGGTTACTCGATGAAGGTTGCTCCTGTTCGGGGTGCGGCCGAGATAGGGATCAAAGGGGGCAGCAAGTCGATCACTGGGGCCAGATCCGCCAGGCGCACCGTGAGGGCCAGGAGGACCAGTGGGCCGGTCTGGGTCTCGTCCCGACGCCATCGTGTTCTGGGACACTCGCTGTCCGACGTTGCCGTCGCCCGGCTCCCTGCCGAGGTCCACGAGATCAGGAACGAGGACATTGCCCGGCCCACCCCGCTCAAGGACCGGTACATCAACATCCCGGGCCGCTCTCTGTTCAACATCGAAGACAGCGCCCGGAGTCAGGGGCTGCGGCCCTTCCGAGACACCGACGCCGTCGAAGACGCCGGGGACGAAGATTGACGGCCCGGCGCGCCTGGCTTCGTGTGGCAGCGACGAGAGCCGTCCTTCAGACCCGCCGGATGCGGGGTCTGTCAGTCGATGGAGGCCATGAAGCTCAGCATCCGGCGGTTGACCTCGTCCGCGTGGTCGATCTGGGGTCCGTGACCGGTGTCGGAAATGATGTCGGCTCGGGCACTCGGTATCAGGCGTGGGACGCGCTCGACTTGCCTGTGCGGGTGCACAAGGAGGCTTCGTTTGCCGAGCACCAGGTAGAGCGGGGTGCGGATGGTGGCCAGTTCGCCCGCGGACAGTGGCAGCGGGGCGGGACGGCGTATGCGGTAAGCGCGAACGCCCAGCCTGATCAGGTGCGCAGCTCCGGCACGATGAGGGTCGGCTGTTCCAGCCATGCTGCCAATCGTGGGCGTAGCACCTTGGGCGCGAAGGTCGCGAACAGGCTGGCGAAGATCCATACGAAGAAGCGCAAACCCACCTTCTCCAGGCCGCCGGGGTCGAGGAGCGTGACCGAGGCGAGGCGGTCGGGGCTGCGGTGCGCTTGGTTCAGAGCAAGCCACCCGCCGTATGAGGAGCCGACCAGGTGCACGCGTTCGAGCCCCAGCCGGGCAAGCGTCTCGTCCAGTCACTGTGCGGCGCGTTCGGGTTGATGGACAGGTTCACGCTGGAGGCTTCGGCCGGGATCGCCCGGAGTGTCGATCGCATAGGCCGGGCGGGCGGCGCTGAGGGCAGGCGTGTTCGGGTACCACATGGCAGAGCAAGAGCCCGCTCCGTGCACCAGGACGACGGGAGTGCGTGAGTGGGCGGCCGGGTCCGTGGGGCCGTACCTGTAGACGTGCGTGGTGCCGAAGGAAGTCTCCACGTCCGTTTCCGCGCGAGCGGGGGCTCGCAGCGCATAGACCGCATCGCAGGCTCGACTCGAAGCGCCCGCGCGTTCGTTATAGTGAACGCATAGTTCGCTCATCTTTCCTAGTGAGGGTGTCATGCAGGTTCCCGCCTACCACGCAGATACGTACGAGGCACAGGCCCGTACCCGGGTGGCCGCCCTAGGTGAACGCGACGGCGCACCGTGGGTGGTGGTCGAGCACTGTCGGTTTCATCCGCAGGGCGGGGGGCAGCCCGCCGACCGCGGGTGGGTGGACGGCCACGAGATCACTCCCGTACGCGACCACGACTCCGGGCTGGTCGTGGCCGTGGCCTGCGGCGACGACGCGCTGCCGGAATTCTCGGTCGGACAGCCGGTCGAGGTCCGCATCGACCTGCCGCTGCGCACCGCGCATGCCGCACTGCACACAGCCGGCCACCTGATCGAGGCGGCCGGACGGGCCCAGGGCTGGGTCCTGGCCGCGAACAACCACTTCCCCGGCCAGGCCCGGATCGAGTTCACCGCGCCGCAGCCCGACGCCCGCCTGGACACTCCGGAGGGCCGCGAGGAGGCCACCGAGGCGCTCCGCGTCGAGGTTGCCAGGGCCATCGCGCAGGATGGACCGGTGACCTGGGAGAACGACGCCGAGGGGCGCCGCATCGTGCACCTGGCCCAGCTGCACTCGGCGCCGTGCGGGGGGACACACGTGCGCAGTCTCGGCGACCTCGCCGACGTCGTGCTGACGACGCTGAAGGTCAAGAAGGGCCGGATCCGCGTCTCCTACAGCGCCGCTCACCGGGAGAGGTCATGACGCCGCCGGGGGAGCGCCGACCCGCCAGCAGCACCGCGATCGCGGTCGGAGCCCAGATCCGCCAGCGCCGGGAGCAGCGCGGCATGAGCAGTGCCGAGCTGGCCCGCCGGGCGGGCCTGAGCAAGGCGACCCTCTCGCAGTTGGAGGCCGGGCGGGGCAACCCGACCATCGAGACCCTCGACGCGCTCGCGATCGCCCTGCGCATCCCGCTGACCGACCTGCTCGCCCGGGACATCGACCCGGGACCGGTGTTCGTGCCCGGCACCGACCTGGCCGACGGAGAAGTGGGACGCGAACTGCTGCGCCGCATCAGCAGCGGCAACAGCCTGGAGATCTGGCGGCTGCGCATGCCTCCAGGAACATATCTGGACGGCGTGCCGCACGCCACCGGCACCATCGAGCACCTGCTTGTCTCCTCCGGCCACCTCACCGCCGGGCCCACCGACTCCCCCACCGACCTGGACCCCGGCGACCTGCTCGCCTTCGCCGGAGACGCCCCGCACATCTACCGCACCGGCCCCGAGGCGGCCGACGTCACGGTCGTCATCGCCTCCCCCATCATCAGCTGAACGCCCCCCTGAACATACACATCACCGCCCCCACCGCCCCCCGGCACCCCGCAGATATTCACCAGCGACAACACCGCCGGCGCCTCGCCCGCGATCGTCCAGGCCGTCACGGCCGCGGCCACCGGCCAGGACCTGCCCTACGGCGCCGACCGCCATGGGGACTGCGGCGGGTGCGAGGGTCAGCCGGTCGGCGGGGTGGGTGACGGCGGCGACGGCCCCGCTGGTGTGCTCGGGGTCCAAGGTTTGGATGACGCCTTCTTCGCCTTGGCCGACGCGGATTACGCAGGGCCATGACGGAAGTCGCTTCAACCGGTCACAGACCGGCGATGTCCCCGGTCCTGTTCAGCACGGAGTCGAGCGCGTCCACCACGGCGTTGTGCTGCTTCGCGCGCGCCGCCCGGTCCGCCGGGACCAGCCGCGCGGCGGCCTGCACGGCATAGGCGTCCGGGTCCCCGAAGGCAGTCCGCGGGTGCTCTCCCGTAGCCGCGCAGTGCCCCGTGACATCCTTGACCGCCTGGAGCACGACTGCCCGGTCCACGCCCGGCTGCATGGCCAGCCGTACCTGGAAACGCGCCATCCACTTTTCGCGGTCCTTCTCCGTCGCCGCGTCCGTCTTCTGGTCCTTCTTCGTCACGTGCTCTCCCGGGTGATCGGCAGCTGTCCGTCATGGAGTCAGACGCCGTGGCATCGAAGTGGGTTGCAGCGGCGAGAATCACCTCTCGCTGGATTCCGTCCTACCGCCCGGGTGATCGCTGAGGGCCGGCGGACCGACGGTCCTGTGCGGTGGCCGGACGGTCGGCTCTGGCCGGCCTGGGGCCACCACCACGGCTTGTCCGCCCCTCATCGGGGTCAACGACATGGGCTGGCACACGCTGGACCCGAAGGGGTACGTGATCCCCGTGGAGGAGTTCGAAGCGGGTTATGACCGCCTGCTCGCTCCCCTCGCGGCGGCGGGCACGGAGTTGATCCTCATCGAACCGTTCCTCCTCCCGGTCCGCGGCGTCGTCGAGGCCGGGGCCGGATACGCACTCATCGGAGAGAAGGAACGCAAGCAATGGCGCACCGACCTGGACCCGAAGATCCAGGCTGTGCGCAAGCTCGCCCGCGAGTACGGTGCGCAACTGCTCGCCGCCGACGACATGTTCGCCGAACTCGCTGCGACCACCGGACCGGAGTACTGGGCAGCGGACGGCGTACACCCGACACCGGCCGGTCACGCCGCACTCGCGGCGGCCTGGCTGCGCCTGGTCGCCCGTGGTTGCCCTGCCGGGGAGGAGCAGTGCTGAACTACCGGCATTGGACCCGATATTGCGCAAAACAGGAGGTAAGGGCGAGCGGTTCCACAGCCCGCTCGCTACAGCCGCACCCGACGCTGTGTACAGTCTCGGACTGTCCACGCCATGCGGACGGGGAGGTCCTGCGAAGTGCTGGAAGCTGTGGGAGTCTCACAGGAACAGGCAGCCGTCTATCACATGCTCGTGACGGCGGGCGGCGCAACCGCCGAGGACGTCGCCCTGCGTACCGGCATGGATGTCCTGGACGGCACCGGTGTGCTCGAAACGCTGGTGCGCCAGGGGTTGGCCAGTCACACGGACGGCACCCCCAGGGTTTTCCGGGCCGTGCCTCCGGACGTGGCCCTGCTCCCCCGCATCAAGAACAGCGCCCAGGCGCTGGACGCCGCCCGGGCGGAGGCGGACCGCCTGCTTGAGGCGCACCGCGAGACCATGCGCCGCCACGACGCTGGGCAGTTGTTCGAGGTCATCACGGGAGCCGAGGCCCTGCGCCAACGCCTGAAGCGGATCCAGGCGACCGCTCGCGAGGAGATGCTCTGGTTCTGCAAGGCGCAGTACGTGGCGATGCCTTCGGGCAGCAACACCGACGAGTTCGAGGCACTCGCCCGCGGTGTGCGCTACCGCGTGCTGTACGAGAAGGCGTTCTTCGACGACGAAGGGACCGTTGACAACGTTGTTGCGGGTGTACGTGCCGGGGAGAACGCCCGTGCCGTTCCCGAACTCCCGCTCCGCCTCGCGATAGCCGACCGATCGGTCGCCATCTTCCCCCTGGTTCCGGGCGGTCCCAACGGCAGTCCCGAGCAGCCGACCACCGCCCTGGTCCGGGACGGCAACCTGCTGAGCGCCCTGAGCGCGCTGTTCGAGAGTTACTGGGAGAACGCGGTCCCCCTCAGTGTCTCGGACGTGGGCGGCCTGACCAGGCACGACACCGCGACCCACCCGTCGCTCTCGCCGGCCGACAGCAGGCTCCTCTCGTTGCTCATCGCGGGAGTTCCCGACAAGGCGATCGCCTCGCAGATGGGCCTCAGCCGTAGAACGGTTCAACGGCGGGTGCAGAGCCTGATGGAACAGGCCGGTGCCGGCTCCCGGGTACAGCTTGCCTGGCAGGCGGCCAGGCGCGGCTGGCTGTGAACCGAACCGCCCCTGATCGGACCGTCGTTACGGCAGCGGGAAGCCCAACTGCTCGGCGGTAGCCGCCAGTCCGGCGGGGCCCCACCGCTCCTTCACCTCCTCGATGGTGGACAGGGAGCGCAGTTCGGCACGGTCGAGGTAGAGCACCCCGTCGAGGTGGTCGCTCTCGTGCTGCACGATCCGTGCGCCGAGCCCGGCGTATTCCTCCACCAGGCGCTTGCCCCGCTCGTCCTCCCGACGCAGTTCTATACGGTCCGGACGAGCGACCACCGCTTGCCAGCCCGGCACGCTCAGGCACCCCTCGAAGCTCGCCGCTCGCTGTCGGCCGGCCGCGCGGTACGAGGGGTTGATCAGCACGGTGAAGGGCACCGGTTGCTGTCCGCGCTCGATCAGCCAGGCGGACAACTGCTCGGGGGTGGCAAGGACCGCGAGGCGCAAGGGAATGCCGATCTGGGGCGCGGCCAGTCCGACCGCCGAGGGGGTGTCCTCCATCGTCGTGCGCATACGGACGATCAGGCGTTGCAGGGTGTCGTCGTCGAGCTGTCCCTCGTAGGGCTCTGTCTTCTGCCGGAGCACGGGATCACCGGCGTTGACGATGCTCAAGGGGCCCTTTTCGTCGAGGAGTTGGGCCACCTTTTCAGATAGCTCGGTGCGTTCCATGCCTGGCCTTTCAGGATGCCGCGAGGGGTTCCGTATGCGCCGCTGTTCACTCAAGCGGACTCGGTGCCTGGAGAGTTCACAGCGGTCGCTGACAAGTGAGAATGAACTCAGGTCGACGGCGTAGCGACCGCCGCATCAGGCGTACGGCCGGCTGACTCACCCCCGACTATGGGAAGAGTACCTGTACCCCTCGGAGTGGGGTGTCCTGTCCACACGTATGCATACGTTTTCTGATCGCTCGGCCACAGTGGCTCACTGGGGCGCGGAAGTGATGTGTACATGCGTGCTGACGATCAGCACGGTGGCTGGAGGCTCCCTGAGCAATGCACGGCTAACCTCCGAAGCACAGCCACGACAGAGCACGCGAACCATCATGAAGCCGTGCACCTCCTACCACCCTGGGCCGGGAAATCGACGCTATCGACGCTCAGGACGTCGCCACAGCGACCGACAGCACGAGAATGCACTCCGACCGGAACGAACACGCTTCCGGGAGAATCGTTCTGAGCGAAGAATCGAACTGTTCGATCTAGGTGAACTTACGCACCCAGAAGTCCGGTTGTGCGTAATTTCTCCGCTCCTTGACCACAGCGACCACAGCACCCTCGCGACGGCGGCCAACGACGAGCCGCAGCAGCACACGGACGAAGACCACCCCTCGACAAACTCTGCGGACTCCGCCACCCCCCTATTACGCCGTAATAGTGAACGGCGAAGGTCAACCAAGCAGCAACCCCTGTGGTCACCACGGGACTTGACCGTGGTCACCACAGGGGTTGCTACTCACTCGTCCGCCCTGGGTTCAGGGCGGACGGGCGCAGGCACGGCCTACGACCCAGCGCGCTCCTGGCGGTGCTTGTTGAGAATCTCCAGCATCCGGTCGAACTCGATGTCGCTCATCTTGTGAATGAGGTGCATCGCGATGAAGGCGCCGTCCTCGTAGGGAAGCCGTCGACTGGGCGACACGTTCGCATCGGCCAACTCAGATTCCGGGACGGCCACACCACTGTCGGACCGGGGCACCGGAACGGTCTCGGCCGGCTCCCCACTCCCCTTCCGGCCGACAGAACCCGCCGGTTGGGGGCCTTCGGCCTTCGCCACGGGAGCGGGAGGTGACGGAGCCGGAGGTGAGGAAGCGGGACGAACTGAGGAAGCCGGAGTGGGCTGGCTCTCCGGCTCATCCGTACGAGCGGAAGGAACGCTCGCCGGTGCCTCTGGCGTCTCGGGCACCACGGGCTGCGCGGTCTCTTCCGGCTGCTCGACGGGTTCCGGCTCCACCGCCGTTCGCGGCTCGGTGGTGGGTTCCGGCTCCTCCACTGCCAACGGCACTGGCGCGGGCACCGGCACCGGCACCGGGGCAGCAGCTGCCTGCTTCTCCGCATCCTTGCGGGCGCGCTCTGCCTTGAGTTGCTCAAGCGCCGATTCCTGCTGGTCCTGTGGCTCTTTGGCCACAGCCCGCAGAAACTCAACGGGCTCCTCGCCGACGACCGCCTGTAGTTCCGGCGTCAGGTTCAGCAAGGCCAGGCGTTGTGATACCCAGCCTTGCGACTTCCTCAGCCGCTTGGCGAGCTTGACCTGCGAGCCGTGGATGGCGAGCAACCGCTGCAAGGCACGCGCTTCGTCCAACGGATCCAGGTCGTTGCGGTGGATGTTGGCGACGAGCGCGGATTCGAGGATGGCGTGGCCGTCGCTGCCCTGCTCGTCGTCGACCATGACGCTGAGATGCGTGAGACCGGCTTCTCTGGCCGCAGCCAGACGACTGCTACCGTCGACAACGACGTGGGTCGTATTGGGCTCCAGGTCCCCTTCCCTCTCGGGATTGGCCTTGATGTAGGCATCACGGTTCATGACGGTGATGGCCTGCTTCTGACCGTGTTCCTGGAGACTGCCCGCCAGTTCACTGAGGTCACCCAGAGCCCTGCGGGGATTGTCGGGATTGGGGCTGATGCGAGAGACGGGAAGTCGACCCGGAGGGGCGACGCCGTCCGTGGGTACGCCCGTTGCGGCGCCGATGGCCGCGCGTCGGGCACTGACAGGCCGGGCGCTGCCTCCGAAGCGCCCGGCTCCAAGCTGATCGGCCTTGCTCACGAGATCTCCCGAGCCAGCGCGCGCATGCCGACAGCCTGCTGCGAGGCGGGAGCGTAACTCAGCAGGGGCTGCTTCATCCGCACAGCTTCTTTCTGTTCCTTCAGGTCGCTGATGAGCCCGACCACGCGCGGATCCTTTATGTCGATCCATCCTTGCAAGGAGGATGTGGCGATGTAGCCGCGCCGGCCGTCGTAGAGGTTGACGACGATGCCCAGATAACCGACATCGAGGCCGAGGTCATTGCGCAGATCTTCGATCTGGTTGGTCAGCAGGTCGTAGGCATCCGCCGAACTGTCCTCGGCCTGGACGACGATGAGCGCTCCCGACTGGCCGGGCTGCTCACCCTCGCGGCGGCGACCGTAGTACGCGGCGGCGTCCATGCTGAGTCCGAGGCTGGGTGGACAGTCGACCAGGATGACGTCGTAGTCACCTTCCAGCGGCAGCAGCGCCCGTTCCAGAGCGGCCTCGCGAGCGCGCACGGCGGAGAGCCGTACGTCGAGGAGAAAGGCGTCATGGCAGGCGGGCAGCAGGTGCAGTCGCCCGCCGAAGTGGTCGTCGTCGATGGAGACGATCAGGTCCTTGAGGTCACCCCTGGGGTCACCCGCCATGTGGTTGGTGAGGCTGTCCCCTTCCATGGGCAGGGGTGCGGCACCCAGTTGATTGGTGAGGTGGCATTGCGGGTCGAAGTCGACGAGCAGGACGCGCAAGCCGAGCCCTGGAAGTTTTTCGACGCCGAGGGGGTCGTTGTCGGATCCTGCTGCGCCGTCTTCGGTCTCACCGGCACGGAGAGCGGTGGCCAGGGCCTTGGCCACCCGCACGGGATACAGCTGGTTGGGGTCCTCCGACAGCGCCTCCCCCATGCCCGCGGTGATGGCAGTCTTGCCGACGCCGCCCTTCTGGTTGCACACGACGATCCGCCGAGTGACGGCGGGCCGCTCCACGTCCGGTGCCGGATTGGTGTCCAGCCAGAGCTGAACGGACTGTGCCAGCCCTTGGATGAGGGAGACCTTGCGGTCCTCCGCGATGCTTCGGAACTCCTCCCACTGTCCCGGAGGAAGGAAAGTGGAGAAGGACTCGGCTCCGGCCGTGTCGACCGTGGCGATGCGTGAGGCGAGGCCGCACCACAGGGAGACCCCCTGCTCCACCGAGGTCTGGATCTCGATGCCGAGTTGAGCGGATCTGATCTTGAGGTTCTGCCGGAGCCATCCCGGCAGTTTGGAGACGACCTTTGCCCGGTCGTTCGAGGTGGCTGGCATACTCATGGCGCTACCTTACTAACGTCCTAGATCATCTGCCGCACCGACACGTTAGTTAGTACGACTTGGTGATGCGTCAGCGCCCCCAGCCCTATTACGGCGTAATAGAGACCCTGGGTTCACAGCTCGGTCTCCCCCGCGGCCCAGCGCGAGCACACAGCTGACCGCCTGACTATCTCACGCGAAGGTCGCCGGACGGCGCTTGGCTGACCGCGGGTCGGGTCATCGAGACCCTCGACCTATTACGGCGTAATAGGTCAGGCCCCTGGATGCGGCTACGGCACCCGTGCTCAAAGCCAGCAGGGGCCGGGCAACGGTCGGCTGAAAGCCGTCTCACGAGACCCCTCGCGCCTGAACCGCAGTCCCACCCTCATACCCCACTCCATCGAGCTGGCCCGGCACGGTCCGGCCAACAGGCAGCCGCCACGAACACAACGTAGTCCGCTATCCGAAGTCCGCAAGCCGAAGTCCGCAAGCCAACGGCCGTCAGCCGTCAGCCGTGACTGTGAGCTGTGCACCATGAACGGTGACCGCGAGCTGTGAACCGCGGCCCGGATCGCCTGCGGCGAGGGTCGAGCCACTCCGCCTCTCCCCCGCCGATTTCTATTACGGCGTAATAGGTCGGCGCACGAAGACGGGACAGTGCGGTCGGCCCGGCGCCTCGCCCGGTACCTCGGTACCTCGCCCCGTACCCAGCTCCTACTCACTCCTACGTCGTCGTTGTCCGAGCCAACCCGTTGTCTGCCTTGGCTCCGTTCACGAACTCCGTGGCGGCAGCCAGGGCCAGCCGAGCCTCGTCAGTAAGCGCCGGGTTCCTCGCCGTCTGTCTCGCAAGCTTGCCGAAGGCACGCACAGCTGCCTCCACATAGCGATGAAGGCTGACCATCTGCAACGGAGTCTGACAATGGGGGAGTACGGCTTCGATCTCCTCAAGCCAGTAGTCCGCATCGTCGTCCGGCTGCAGATCGTCACGCTGGTCCATGAGGGCAACGGCGATGGGGACCAATAGCTCATGCCGCTTCTGCGCCGCTTCCTGGTTCCGGCGTTCCGCGGCTTGCTCCAGAATCAGTCGGCGCTCTGCTTGCAGCACCGCCTCGGGTGTCCGGCGGACGGGACGGGCTTGGGGGGTCTCATCGGTGAGGTCGATGGCCTTCAAGCGCTTCGCCTTGTTGTAGGCCGCGTTGGGGGCTGCGACGGCCAGTGCGGGAGCCAGCTGCGCCCACTGGACTCCGGCCTCCCGTGCATCGCTCACCGCACGAGCCTGATGGGCATCGGCCTGCTCGCGCAGGTACTCCCACAGCTGTACTCGCTTCAGAGCCGCAGCGCCTTGAGCCTGGAGAGACAGCCTCCGTAGGACGTGCGCGTGCTTCTCGGCGTACAGCAGCGCACCGAACAGTTCGTCGTCGGCCGGCATGCGTTCCACATCTGGGTCCTCGGCATCTTCGTGCATCTGACGGAGTTCTCCGACGACAGCCCCCGCATCGAGTGTGCCGATGCGCATGGGGGTCCTGACCAGCGGTTTCGTCGGTCGGTTCGTCACTCGCGCGCGCTTCGCCATCCTCAGATTGTGCCCCCTCGAAGAGGGATTCACATTCTGTGAATCAGCCGCATTGGGACGGGGCAGATCACTGAACACCTCGGCAGTACGGAGAAAAACCGCTGGTCACGGGGGAGTTGTGGGAAAACCAAGGGGAGAGCGGAGGATCAGACGGACGGCACGTCGAGTGCACCGGCAATGCCGTCCGGAACCTGTCAAAGCGATCAAGGCAGGTAGATCGTTCTAACGCTGTGCCGGGATCAGTGGGCCGTCTGGTGCCGGCTTGTTGATCCAGGCCGCTGCGGGGACCTTCGGGGGCTCCGGTGGCTTGCGGACGAAGCGTTCGGGGTGCTTCGCGTAGACCGCCTGGAGGAGGTCGGCACGCATCTCGCGGAGCTGTTCGGCGAGGCCGAAGTGCACGTCGTAGGGCGTGTGCAGGCCGATCCCGGAGTGCCGGTGTTCCTCGTTGTACCAGGTGAAGAACTGGGTGCACCACGCCCGGGCGTCCTCGAGGGAGCCGAAACGCTCGGGAAAGTCGTGCCGGTATTTCAGGGTCTTGTACTGGCTCTCGCTGTACGGGGTGTCGTTCGACGTCTTCGGCCGCGAATGCGACTTGGTGACGCCGAGACCGGCCATCATCTGGGCGACGTTCTGCGCGACCATCGGGGACCCGCGGTCCGAGTGGATCGTCAACCGGCCTGGCACGATGCCGTACTTGGCGATCGTCTCGGACAGGAACCGCTCGGCGAGGTCCTTGTTCTCCCGGCCGGCGATCATCCAGCCGACCGTGTAGCGGCTGAAGATGTCGATGATCGTGCAGAGGCAGTAGTAGACGCCTTTGACCGGGCCCTTCAGCTTCGTGATGTCCCAGCTCCAGACCCGGTTCGGGCCCTCGGCGACCAGCTCGGGAACAGTCCGGGGCGGATGAACGGCCTGCCGGCGGCGTTCACGGACCTCGCCACGGCGTCGCAGGACCCGGTACATCGTCGACTCCGAGCACAGGTAGACGCCTCGGTCGAGGAGGATCGCGTAGATCTCGGCGGGCGCCATGTCGGCGAACTCCGGGGAATGGAGCACATCGAGGACCCGTATCTCCTCCTCCGGGGTGAGCGCGCGGGGGTGCCGGCGCCGTTTTTGCCGCGGCCCGGCCGGGGCGGGGCTCTGGCGGTGGTGGCGGTAGTAGGTGGCCCGGCTCACGCCGAGCGCGGCACATGCCTGGACCCGTCCGACCAGCCCGGTGAGCTCTTCGAGGGCCTGGTCGCGGGCGGTAGTGAACGTCACGGCCGCGGACCGGGCCCCGGTCACTGGTCCTTCTCGCCGTTCTTGGTCGGGGCGCTGTCCGTGGCGAACTGGTCGAGCAGCGCGGAGAGTTTTCCCTGGACCTCGATGACCGTGCGGGCCTTGGCGAGGTCGGCCTCCAGACGGTCCCTCTCCGCCTTCAGCTTCGCGATCTCCCTGTCCCGCGGGTCCGCCTTCGGCCGTCCGGCCGGCGCGGCGAGCGCGTCCAGGGCGCCCTTGTCCCGCTGCTGCCGCCACGTTGTGATCAACGACGAGTACAGCCCCTCCCGCCGCAGCAGGGCACCCTTGCCCTTCTTGTCCAACGACTCGTACTCCGCGAGGATCCTCGTCTTGTACTCCGCGGTATACCGGCGCGGACCGGTCGAACGGGCTTCCACCTGCGGATCAGGGGTCCCGTGGTCATTCGTGCTGGCCACCCGGGCACTACTCCTTCTCCGCCCTCGACTCAATGAATCATCCAGTATGCCTGACTCGACCTACTTTGACAGAGAGGGGTCGCCTGGGTCAGAAACGACCCTCGACCTATTACGCCGTAATAGCTGCGGAGGTCCAAGGACAGCTTTCTCATCCCTGTGCTCTCTCACCGTCCGGCCGCTGCCTCCAGACGCTCGGAGTAGTCCGCCGCGAAGATTCCGGGAAGGGCCTTGTCCAACGCTCCTGCGAGCCGGTGGATGGGAGCCCACACCGCTTCATCGTCCACAAGACTGCTGAGGTCCGTCAAAGCGTCGATACACAGCGGCGCAAGGACAGGACTTTCGGTCTGTCTCAACGAGTCGAGTCCGAGTGTCTCGATCAATCCAGTCCACTCCGATCAGCAGCGCCTGAACGACCAACGTCGCCGAGACGGGACACTCGCCCGACCGCTGAGGCTGGATCATCTCCAGCACAGCTCGCTCAATCGGCTTGGTGATCGGCAGGGGAGCAGTACGTGACGCGGCCACTGCACACCCGCCTGTTCCGACACAGCAGCCCGAAAGCCTGTGCCAGGACACTTCCGGGTCGCCTCCTGGATACCGGGCGGAGACGGAGTACTCCCAGCGGTAGTAGCAGGACCAGTGCTCACTGCACGCCGTTCTGTGTGGGCGAAGAACAACAGGTTCCGCACAGGGAACTCCCGATCCACGGCGAGCCAGGGTGAACAAGGGGTCCGGAGTCCGGTCAGGGGCTGCATCGCCCCAGGGAAAGTCACTGGCGATCCGGTTCCAGGTCGGCCCTTACGCGGGAAGCAGGATGCTCGCTGCCCCCGCACCTATTACGCCGTAATAGGTGCGCGGTCTGTTTTGCTGACCGCTGTTACCCGGTCGAGCCCAGTGGTTCCTCCTGCTCGGCATCCGTCTCGGTGTCCGTGGACCTCGTCCCTCGACGCTACGACGGTCTCTTCTCCGACGCGGGAGGGCCCAGCCAGCTCTTAAGGCTTGTCCCGCAGACGGCAATGAGGGTGAGCAATGGTCAAAACTTGTGGATCGATGGTTCTCGGCGCGGTGTGGCGCGGAGGCGTTCAGCAGTCGGTGACGCGGGCGGCTGCGAGAGGACGCCATGACGGGCCGAGGCCGCGGTAGAGGCGGACGGCGGCGGTGTTCCAGTTGTCGACCATCAACGCGGCCACATCGTGGTCGACGACAAGGTCGTCCAGGACGAGACTGCACACGGCCGTGCCCATACCGCACCCACGCGCTTGTTCAGCGGTGGCGACACCGGCAAGGAATCCGACACTCGGCGCGCTCCAGGCGTCGGCGGCACATGCCAGCAGCGTTCCGGATTCATTGCGGGCGCCGGCCCAGCGACGCACGCCCAGCCGATCGGGTCGGGCGTAGGAATTCGGGAATGCCTCGTCCAGCAGCCTGACGAGGTCGGAACGATCCGATGCGGTGAGCTACGCGGCCCTGTCGCGGCGGCTGGTAGAGGCTTCTGTCTGCATCCATCCGAAGGCATCGCCCGCGGCCCACAGCAGCAGCGCATCACCGTTCGCTGCGCTGCGGACGTCATGGATGGAATGCAGCTCACGCAGATCCGCCATGGGCGCAGGGTAATCGGCGCAAAGCTCACGCTGCTCTCGTCTCCTCGCGTTCGATGAGGTGGCCGCGTTCGAAGCGGGCTCCGGTGCGGACGAAGGCGACGAGGTCGGGGCGTTCACCGCTCGGTACCGTTGCTGGGCAGACTCAACGAGTTGGAAGACCATGGCCAGGGCGGCAGTGCGGGAGCCAGCGCCTCGGGTGACCTTGGTCCGCAGGCCGACGGTTGAGAACGTGGGTTCGATCGGATTCGTGGTCCGCAGTTGGATCCAGTGCTCGGAACACCGAGGACCGCGACCACGCCGAAGCGGCGATCACAACGTTCCCCCAGCTCTACGGCGCAAAGTTCCCCAAGGCCATCAAGAAGATCAGCGATGACCAGGACCAACTGCTCGCGTTCTGATGGCCTTCTCCGCCCGCGGCCGCGGTGGTCACCTTCCTCGGCTGGTGTAGCCGCGGATCACGAGACCTCGGCCACGCTCGTGATGTTGGTCGGCCAACTCGGCTATGTAGGCGTTGACTTCGGCTTCCATCGACGGTCGGCATCCGCCGCGCCCCCTCCCGGACTGTCTCATCCAGCAACGAGCTGCCGCTTGGCGTGGTGCCGTCCTCGCTGACTACCGCAAGCACTAACGTGCCTTTCCCGACCGGGGCTACGAACACCGGCCCTACTCGATGACCTATCGATCGATCCATCGGGACGGTATGCCTCATTCCGTCAGGAGTGATCCACAGGTATTGAGCGTTGCTGGCTGAGGTTCCGGGCGCCGCCCTGAAGGGTGGTCGGTGAGCCGCGTCTGCTCAGGCAACCCCGGCGGGCCTGGCGGGGAGCTCTGCGAAGTCTGCGAGGGCGGTGAAGTTCTCATTCCGCATCCCGATCCGCAGATTGACCTGGTGGAGAAGCCCGGGGGCCGCATGTTCAGTAACCACGTAGGCATGATCGGTGTCACCCTGCTCGTCGTCCACCCAGGCGAAAGGCCGGCCGTCGGCATACGCGACCAGCGGCTCGGACTTCCAGTACTCCCCATCGGGACGTTCGCGAAGCAGGGCGTCGCCGAAGTCGACGAATCGATCGCCTGCGCACGGAGGCATCTTTCGCGGCCCATTGTTGCGTCGCCCCCGGACCCTCCTCCAGCGGCAGAAGCAACCGCCACCGTCTGGCAGGGACTGGACTGCGCAAGGCGACTGGAGCATCTCTGCTTTTCAGGACAGCTACCCACTCACACCCGCTGAGCTATTACGGCGTAATAGCTCAGCCAGGCGCTGGAACTCCACGACCACGGCTGGGGGAGGGGAGTGGTGACGCACTCTCTGCCCCGGTAAGGGACCGGGGACCAGGGACCGGCTGCCTGCCGGGGGGAACGCTGGGGCAGCCAAGCGGGCATCTTGAGCCCCACCACCAACTGCCACAGTCCGAAGATCCAAAAGGATGTTTCTACGGCTGCTGCCGTTGACCAGTGGCCTGGGCCTACCTTCCCTCCGGACAGCGGCGTGGGCCCCAGGGCGCACAGCACAGTCCCTTGCACTGAACACGAGGGCAGGGACTGAAAAGTTCAGACGGCAGGACCGGCTACGCGGGAGGGACCAAGGGACCGAGACAGTGTCCTTCGCCGCGGTAGGGATGGGCACAGGGCGGGAAGAGACCCAGGGACCAAACGACGGGGACTGAAGGGTCTGTGAGTCCTTCGGTCCCTGGCCTTCAGTCCCTGACGTTTTCGCAGGTCAGAGACGTTCTGCCAGTCCAACGAGGGACTGGAGGGACTGAAAACCGCAATTATGACGTAGACATGGATTATGTGTGTTCATATGCACGCGCGCATACAACACACATCAAGTACAGCTCATAATGGGCGAGTTGAGTCCCTACAGTCCCTTCTCGGCTAGGGAAAACCGTCTGACCTGCGGGAATGTCCAGTGACCGAAGAGGGACTCCAGCTCTCTCCAGGCCCTGTCGTTTGGTCCCTGGGGCACTTCGGTCTCTTTCCGTCTGTGAAGACGGGCGTCTCGGGCCTTGCCCACTTCCGAGTCTTGAGTCCCTTCAGCCCCTAGGGTGTGAGTGCCCCCCAGGTCTCGCAGGTACCCAGGGACCAAAGGGACCGAGGGAACTGATAGAAACAGCACTCGGTCCAGTTACCGCCCCTTCAGGGACAATGGGTCCTACACTCTTTCGGGAACTAGAGTCCCTTCGGTCCCTGACTGCTCGCCGCCAGCCAGGCGCCCGTGCAGGGAACCAGCAATGAGAAGTGACGAGGACGATCCCGTGCCGCGCGAAGGTGACAACCGCGAGAGTGCTGCCCGAGTCGAGCTCGCACCACCCCACGCGATCGCCCGGTGGTGTGCCGGCCAGGGCTGGCCCGTGCACCCGCTGGCTCCAGGACGCAAGACCCCCGCCGGGAACTGCCCCCGTTGCAGGACCGAGCGGCACGAACCCGCCAAGTGCCCCTGCCTCCCCGCAGGACTGCCTTGTCACGGCTTCCACGCGGCAACCACCGACCCGGAGCTGATCGACCGCTGGTGGAACGTCAGCCCCGCGCCAGGAGTCGGTGTGGCGTGTGGCCCCGCCGGACTTGTCGTCATCGACATCGATGCGCACGCGGCCCCGGTGGCCGACCGGTCCCGACTGCTGCCCGGTATCCCGATCCCCGAGCAAGTGAGCCTGGACGGACTGGCGTCGGGTTTCGACACATTGGCGTTGCTGGCGGCATACCGGCGCGCGCCGGACCCCGCGCAGGACACCGGCACGCTTCGGGTGCGGACCCCGTCGGGCGGCCTGCACGTCTGGTACAGCAATCCCGATCCCGCGCCCCGCTTCCGGTGTTCGACCGGATCGGGACGCAACGCGGCGCTCGCCTGGCAGGTCGATGTGCGTGCCGACGGCGGTTACATCGTCGCGCCGGGTACGCGGACCCCGAAGGGGGTCTACCGGGCTGAAGGAGCCGCCCGCAAACCCGCTGTGCTGCCGGACTGGCTTCGGGGCGAACTTGTGCGCACGGGACACGTCATCGAGCCCAGGAAGGCCCTCTCGGCCGCGGGTGGACAGGGCGGCGCCCCGGCCCGATCCGGCGGCCGGAGGAAGGTCGGTACGGCCCACCAGATAGTCGACCCGCTGATCGCGCAAGTGGCCGGATGCGCCGCGGCTCCGGAAGGGACCGGTTTCACGGAGAAGCTCAACCGGGCCGCGTACACGGCGGGCGGTCTTGTCGGAGCCGGACACCTCGACCACACGGCCATCCGTGACCGGTTGGTCCGTGTCGCCTGCCATGCCCGTCCATGGCAGCGGACCAGAAATGAAATGATCGTCGATGATGCGCTTGCCGCGGGGGCCGCTCGCCCTCTCCACCTCAAAGGAACTCCATGAGCAGCAGCGCCGAAGGCTCTCAGCGTTTCGACCCGCAGGCTGTGGCTCAGCAGATGCTCGATCTCCAGCTGGCGGAGGAGGCCGCGCTGACGCGTCTGCCTGCTCAGACGATCTCCGACCCGCTCCCGGAGTTCCCCGCGGCGGCCCCCCGACCGGTCGGGGGTGGACTGCCGCCGCTGCCTCCGTCGTTGTCGGACCGGGGCAACGCGAGGCTGTTCGCCCAGCTCCACCGCGATCAGTTCCGCCATGTCGAGGGACTGGGCTGGTTCGCCTGGGACGGCCACCGCTGGAAGCGCAGCGGGGGAGAGAAGGCAGCTCTCTGGGCCGCGGGGGAGATGGCCGAGGAGATGCCCGAGAGTGACCCGCGCGGAGTGTTCAGTGAGCGTGAGATCAGCCAGCACAAGCGCCGCACGCTGTCCACGACGGGGATGAAAGCGCTCCTGACCCAGGCGAAGGCGTCACCTGATCTGTCGGTGGACCCCGACAGCCTCGACGGGGATCCGTACGCCCTGTGCACCCCCGCGGGGGTGGTCGATCTGCACACCGGGAGTCTGCGCAAGGCCGATCCCACACGCGATTTCCATTCCCGGGCCACCAGCGTCGCTCCCGAGGGCATGGAAACCCCGCGCTGGCACCGCTTCCTCGCCGACACCTTCGGGGACGACGACGAGGGTCAGGAGATGATCGACTTCCTGCACCTGTTGCTCGGGTACTCCATCACCGGTGACGTCGGCGCCCAGGTGCTGCCGTTTCTCCACGGTGAGGGTAAGAACGGCAAGTCGGTGCTGCTCGACATCATGATCCAGATCCTGGGCGACTACGCGGACGCCGCTCCGCCGGGCTTCCTGATGGACCGGGGTGCCTTCTCGGAGCACTCCACGGAACTGACGGAACTGCACGGCCGCCGCCTGGTGGTGTGCAGCGAGCTGAAGCCGAACGACAAGTTCGACGAGGCCCGGGTCCGGCTGCTGACCGGCGGTGACAAGATCAAGGCCAGGCGGATGAGGCAGGACTACTTCTCGTTCACCCCCACCCACCACCTGTGGCTGCTCGGCAACCACCGTCCCGAGGTCTCCACGGGCGGCTTCGCCTTCTGGCGCCGCATCCGGCTGCTGCCCTTCACCCGGACGGTGCCGGCGGCCCGCAGGATCGACAACCTCGCCTTCGAACTCGTCCGGGACGAGGGCCCGGGAATCCTGCGGTGGCTGATCGAGGGGGCACAGCGGTATCTGGCCACCAGGGACCCGCTGGAGGGCCCCGACCGGGTCCGCATGGCCACGACCGCCTACGCCACCACGGAGGACCACATCGGGCGGTTCCTGGCCGAATGCTGTACGCGGGACGGCGACACCGGCCGGGACCTGCGGGTGGAACAGGGTCTGCTGTACACGGAGTACAGCTCGTGGTGCAACGCGGGTGAAGGGATCAGGCCCGCGACGCCGCGGGCCTTCGCCAACCGGGTCCGCCAGGAGGTCGGAGTGGCTTCGCCCGCCGACATGATCAAGTCCAACGGCCGGAAGTACTACCCCGGCATCGCCCTGCTGGAGCACTCATGACGGCTGTCGTGAATGAGCCGTCGAGAGCACGCGACCTACACGCTTGTCGTCGCGCGCTCTACCATGGATGCCAGGCCCCAGATACGGCCACCACAGGGCGGTACACGGGTCGGAGCGATACGGACAGAGGCCCGGCCACGTCTCCCTGGCCGGGGAGCACGCCGACGAAGGAGGGGCTGCGGCCATGAGCTCGCTGTTGACCGAGAGCGACCTCATTCACGAGGAAGAGGTCGTGTGGCTGGAGAACCCCGAGGGGCTGGACTACGTCCGTCAGGCGCTGGACAAGACCCGGCGGCGCAACACCAAGCCGCCGTACGCCCGGGACGGGCGCATGGTGGGGTACGCGCTCCTGGACGACGCCGCCACCCCTGACCCGGACAGCGGCCTGTACAAGCGGCGGGTCTTCTTCCTGCTGCCCCACGACCGGGACAGCCTGCCCAACGGCCTGTACCGCGAGGGGGCACCGGGTGAGGCGGTCGACCCGCGCACCATCGCCCCGAAGAAGCCCGGAGCCAAGACTCCGAGATCGCAGAGCGGTTCCGTGGCCATAGCGACGTCCGCGCCGTGACGGCAGGCACGGCGGGGGAGTGCGGGGCGGCCCGGCCGGCCTGACTCCCGGGGGACCGTCCGTGCCACGCAGAAGCCCTCACAACGGGCGCGCAGGACGGGGCCGGGCACTTTGTCCACAGGCTCCCGTTCATCGCCGGTGCGGGGCTGTGGCGGCCTACGAGGGTGTCGGGGCCGCCCGCTGTCGGCGACGGCCTCCGTTCGAGCGGCCTGAACAGGTACTCCCGCTGGGCGGCGGTCCAAGCGTGCGCACCGGCACACCGCGATGTACTCAGGGCCGATGTGATGCGGGCGGACATCATGGTGCACAATTCGAAAGTCAGCCGATAAGGGTCGAACCGTAGGTGTGATCGGTCTGCGTCGCGTCTGCTTGTCCCGGTATCCGCTTCGAGCGGGCAGGACGGGCACCAGGGGCGAGGGCCGCACTCCGTAGAGTGCGGCCCTCACGCGGACCGGCTCGCCGTGTCGCCCGTACGCGCGTCGACCGGCCGTCGCCGAGGGGGAGTTACTTGACGTCGCGTTCCGAGCCGGTGGGCCGCAGCACGAAGTCGCGGACCGCGTCGGTGAATTGCTCCGGTTCCTCGATGTGACCCATGTGGCCGCTGTTCTCCAGGACGGTCAACTGGGAGCCGGGGATGAGTTCGTGGAGTTCCCGGGACCAGCGCGGTCCGCAGATCACGTCGTGTCGGCCGACGATCACCAGGGTCGGTACCGCCAGTCCCTTGAGCGCGGCCCGGTCGTCGACGAGATCGGGCGACAACTCCTCGTCCAGACCGGAGATGTAGGTGGCCCGGACCGCGTCCCGGACCGGGGCGAACCGGTCCTCGTTGCCCCAGTAGTCCGCGAAGTACGACGGCAGCACGCCACGGGCGACGGCCACGGTCGACTCGTCGTCGTGCATGCGGGACATCGCGCCGAACGCGGCGAGCACACGGGCGAGTTGCGGATGCCCGGCGTGCTTCGCCGCGAACTCCTGCACCCTGCGGGCGGCTTCCTCACCGTGCTCGGGACCGGTGACCGGCGCCCCCTCGTACAGGATGACGCCCGCCAGCCGCTCCGAGCGGTACAGGGCGTGGTAGGCCGCGACGAACGCACCGTGGGAGTGGCCCAGCAGATGCACCTCGGGCACGCCGAGCCGGTTGACCAACACCTCCAGGAAGCGGCTGTAGCGGTCCCGGGTGTAGCCGTGCGGATGGGTGGGAAGCCGACTGGAGTCGCCGGTGCCGATGGGCTCCACGTAGACCATGGTCAGGTGCGCTTCCAGGAGCGGCATGCGCATGTAGTCCCAGAAGATGCCGGGTCCGCCGGAGTGGACCACACAGACCGGACCCCTGCCGTACACGTGGTAACGCTGGGTGATGCCTCCGATCTCGAAGGAGTGGGTGCCGGGGGAGAGCGGGCCGTCCTCGGCCTGTGCGGCGGCAGCGGGGTTCGTACGGGGGCTCATGGCGATCTCCGAGTGGTCGAGAGTGTCACTGACACCGACACGGACCAGGGAGAGCACCGAAGTTCGGTCCATCGGGAGTGATTCAGGTCACACCAGGGTGGCCCCAGGGGCACGGCCTTCGCCAGGGCGTGGTGGGCGTCGGTGAACCGCGGGGCGCCGATCTGCCGCATGGTGTCGTTGAGCAGGTCCGCACCGGCCGCTGCCGAACAGTTTCACCGTGGCCTTGAGCCCGCCCGTGTGGATCGCCTGGGCGGCGGCGATGGCGGCGGCCGTGCCGCCCGCGCCCAGCGCGTTGTGGGCGTCGCCGTGTCCGGCACCGTAAGGGGGGCCGTAGGCGTCGTAGTTGTAGACCAGCGGGTCGTGGACGGTGGCGCCCTTCTTCTGGGAGAGACCCGGCAGGGCGTCGTACTCGGCGGTGAAGCCGCTGACGGGTCCCTAGGCGCCGTAGGTGGCGGCGAAGGCCGTCGGGAAGCCCGCGGCGCCCCACTTCACGGTGAAGCCGTTCGCCTGGAGGAGGGTGGCGGTGGCGAGGGAGGACTTCCACTCGCGCAGGGACAGCACTTCGGGATGTAGCCAAGGTGCCGAGGTAGATACGTCTCCTGAGGGATCAGGGATACGTGTGTCTGACCCCGGTCGCCCGCGGAGGTGGACGGAACGGGTGGACAGCCTCCTCGCGTCCACCGGTCGGGGCCGGCCCGGCGGTCACTTCGCGGTGCGCTTGCGGGCGAGTCCGGCGGACCGCCGCACCGATCCGCGGTACACCGGCCGTGGCCGGGCAGTAGGACGAGGACGGGCCAAAACCACATGTGTGCTGCGCACCTGGCGCGGTGCACAGCACACATGATCACTCACCGGCTGATCGCCGGACCGCTGGACACCGCGGGTCTCACGCCCACTCGGGCGCCTCCAGGCTGGCCGGCGTGGCACCGGGCGGTCCGAGGATGATGTCCCCGAACTCCTCGGTGACGGCCTGGAACAGCCCCATGTCCCACTCCGTGTCGGCCGTGGCCAGGTGCGCGGGCGTGCCGGTGCGGCGGATCAGCTCGGCGAACCGGGCGGGGGAGGTGATGGCCAGGGTGCGGGCGCCGTCCGCGCCGGCCTTGATCGTGTGCGGGGTGTTCATCGGCACCCGGTAGAAGTCACCCGAGCGCAGGGTGTACGTGTCGGGACCGGCCCACACCGTCAGGGTCCCCTCCACCACCCAGATGCGCTCCTCGTAGCCGGTGTGCACGTGCAGGGGTGTGCCCGCGTGGGCCGGAAGTGTGACGTCGGAGATGTCGTGGCGGCCGTCCGTCTCCTCCGCGGATGTGAGGATGGAAAGGCGGAGGTGCTGGCCCAGAACGAATTGGCGGTCCTGGGGGACAGGCGGCGGCGAAGGGAAGTTGCTCATGGCGTGTGGCTCCCTGGCTCACATGGACACCGAGACCCGGTGCATGGACGACGTGCAAACAGGAATGCGTGAGGACACCGAGTGGGTCTTCATTTCGATAGAGGGAGTCTATACACAAGTGTGGGGTAGGTGTGAGGGGAGAAGTGGCAACGGCACCTGGCCCGCACCGGCTCACACCTTCGCACACCTACCTCGACTCCACGCTCCAGGGATCGACACCCGATGTGTGATCATCGCCTCCGCCACACGTTTGTTCCTGCCGCTGGGATGCGCGAACGTCGACACGACTGGTACGGCGCGCGGGGGCGGGGGTGGCGGAGCCGACGGCGCAGGCCCTTACTCCTGGCAGGAGGGGCACGCTCGGTACGGCGGCCGTAGCGGGCGTGCCCCGGGACGGGTCGGTGGCGTCACAGCGCGCGTTCGTAGCCTGCCCAGGCGACGTGCGACTCGTGCAGGGTCACGGCGATCCCGGTGATGCCGCGCGCTCCCTCGCCCAGCGCGCCCTGGTGGATGCGGTCGGCGAGGCGGTCGGCGATCACCTTGGCCAGGTACTCGGTCGAGGTGTTGATGCCTGCGAAGTCCGGTTCGTCGTCGAGATTGCGGTAGTTGAGCGCTCCGACGATGACGCCGAGTTCCTGGGTGGCCAGACCGATGTCGACGACGATGTTGTCGTCGTCCAACTCCGGGCGCCGGAAGGTGGCGTCGACGAGGAAGGTCGCCCCGTGCAGACGCTGCGCCGGGCCGAAGACCTCGCCACGGAAACTGTGGGCGACCATCAGATGATCACGAACGGTGATACTGAACAAAATACGACTCCAAGTGCCTCTGGGGGATGGGGGGCCGAGCCGTACGCAGCGGTCGGCTGGTCGGCATCGGCGCCCGGACGACGGGCACACAACGTACTCCGACGTGTGCGGCCTTCTCCTTGCTGATGACGTCGGTGACGTCGGTGACGTCGGTGACGTCGGTGACGTCGGTGCGCTGGGCGCAGCCCGTGCGGTGTTACCGTCTGCCGGCCTGTCAGGGGGCCTTCGCCGTCGTCACGCGATGCGCCGCGTGCATCCTGGGCCACGACCCTGACGCCGGTCGGGTATCGGGCGGTTGCTTCCGAATGACGCGTGTCTGCGGGTCGGCGCGGCTCTGCCGGGGTAATCGAGCCGGGGAAGTCTTTCGGTAGCATCCGGCCATGACTCAAAAGATTGTGACCGTTTACTACGACGACCTCACCGGTACGGAATCGGACGAGATCGGCACGCACAGGTTCTCTCTGAACGGCGTGGACTACGAAATCGATCTGACCCCGGAAAACTATGACAAATTGGACGAGGCGCTTCGGCCATTCATCGAGAGCGGCCGGAAGTTGGGCCGGGTGAAGGGCGCGGGTCGGGTGCGCAGGGCCGCGGCGGAGGGTCCCAGCGCGGAAGAGGTTCGTGCGTGGGCCCGGGAGAACGGCTATGAGGTGAACGACCGCGGTCGCGTCCCCAAGGAAGTCCGCGACGCGTTCGACGCCTCCCACTGACCCACGAGGGATGGCCCCGGCTTCTTGCCGGGGACTGTCTCGTCCGCCGGAGCACCAGCGGACTTTGACCAGTCGGTCCAGATTTTCTCGGCCGAAGCCCGGAGCGAGGTAGAACAGAGCCGTAAAGGGCATGGAAAGGGCGATGGTGTTGTTCACCTTCGCCCTTCGATGTACGTGGGACTATTTTTTGGGCGGCGCCTTCTCGACTCGCGCGGCTGATCGGTCAGGTCCGCAGCCGGTGGCGGCGGGCGTGGTGCGCGAGCGGGGGCCGGCAGGTGGTGTGGAGCCAAGGGGCGCGCATGGTGTCGGGCTCGAACCGCTCCAGCCGGGCTACGACGGTGGCCGTGGCCTTCCAGCCCCATCGCGTCACTCTCTCCGCGCCGGCTGTATCGCCTTCTTCATAATCGTCGGGCCATTCCTCGTCGCTCATGATCGCCTCCTGCTGAACCTCGCAGGCGAGCGATCCTCGGCCTGCGCGTCCAGGTGCTTTCGCCTGTCGGACGGACGACCCACGAGCCGCCTCCGTGACGGTGCGCCGCGTTGACATCAAGAGGTCGTATGAACTCTGCGCGGCGCCGTCTCGTTTGTGTGGTTGTAGCGGGAGCCCGGCGGCACGCCGTCGCCGCCGACCGGGGCTGGAAGGAGCTTCGTATTCGCGGACGAGCCCGTGTCCCCGCTGGGCAGGTCGGAGCGGTCCCGGGATGACCGATCCGTCGCCCCGCCCCGCCGTGGTCGGGGCGTTCTCACCGGCAAGGGAGGCAACCATGGACACGCAGCACGGCAGTCGCCTGCAACAGGCTCTGGCGGCGTTCGTCAGGAAGCACGAGGCCCTGCTCAAGGCCGAGCTGAAGCTGACGGAACTGTCGGTGACGGCCCAGTCCAGGGACGGTGCCGTGGAGGCCACCGTGGGCGTCGACGGCGAGACGTCCGGCCTACGTTTTCCGAACAACAGGTTCCAGGGCATGAGTGGTCAGGCACTGGCCGACAGCGTCATGGAGGCTTTGACGACGGCGCGGGCCGAGGTCTCCGCCCGGCGCGCGGGCATCGTGGAAGCCAGCGGCCTGCATCTGACCGGCGGGCCCGGCCACTCCCTCGGCCCGGACCGGCGCGGCCTGGCCCTGCGGACCGAGCCGGGTACGCCCCCGGACGTGCTGCGGCCGCCGCGGCGCCGGGCCAGGGGCGTCGGCTGCTGAGACGTCGGGTCCGACGGCCGGCCGACAGGCCGGTGGGACGTCAGGCCGGTGGGACGTCAGGGCGTGGACCGGTCGGTCGGGCCGCATGGCGGTGGCCTTGGCGGTCTGCGGTGCGGGGGCGCGGGGGTGCGGGCAGGTCGCCCGGGGATGCCGAGCACGATCAGGCCGACGTATGACGGGTGAGGTGCGGATGACGGGTGAGGTGCCGGACCGGTCCCACAGGTGACATCAGGCAGTGACCTCAGGCAGTGACACCTGGCGGATATCGTCCGACGCTCGGAGCCCCGCACACCTGTACCGGATTCGGGGAGTGCCGGGTTCTGCTGTGTGACGTGCGACTCGTCCGCGGACGGAAGTGACGGACCCAGCCGTCGTACAGGGGGCGGGCACGGCGCGGGCTGTGGCCTGACACCTGAACACACCTGTCCGTGTGTGAAGGACACTGCCGGGCGTTGTGCCCGGGGCTGCCGCGACGGCACGGCGGCGGCACGAATTCGACAGTCTTCTGGCACTCACTCCCCCCTAGGGTGCGGATCACGGGGGCTGCATCCGGCCACCGTTCGCCGCATGCCCCAGAACCAAGACGCAGAGGATCATGTTTACGCCTCCCATGGCTGCAAGCCGGTCAGACGCCCTCGGTGCGATCATGAACGAGCACCGGGACGGACTCGTGTCCTACGCCGAGCGCATGCTCGGTGACCACGGGCTGGCCGAGGACATCGTCCAGGAGACCGCCATCCGGGCCTGGCGGAACATCGACCGCCTCGCCGGCATGGAGGGCTCGGTACGCGGCTGGCTGTTCACGGTGACCCGGCACCTGGTCGTCGACTGGGTACGCAGGCCCCACACCCGCAAGGAGGTGGTGGGAGCCTCGTACGAGGATCCCTGGTCCCCCGCGAGCGGCCTGGACACGGTGCACGACTCCCTGGTGACCAGGCCCTTGTTGCGCCTGCTGTCGCCGGAGCACCGCGCGGTCCTGATCCACATCTATCTGTGCGACCGCACGATTCAGGAGACCGCAGGCATACTCGGAGTGCCGCCGGGCACGGTCAAGTCCCGTCAGCACTACGCGCTGCGCAAACTGCGTGCCGCGGCGACCTTCGAACCGGTGTGAGCCCGGCCGTCACGGCATCCCGGAATCCAGGCACATCTCCAGCGCGGCGGTGAGCTGCCGCTGGAAGGTGTCCACCCGGGGGTAGTGGCTCAGGTCCTGGATCAGGGCCGGCAGGACGTACTGCTCGGTGACGATCCACTGTGCCGCGTCCGTCCGCTCCTTGAACTGCTGCGGACGCACACCCGGCCGGGGGGTCGGCAGGGCCACCTCGGTGTCGTGCGGGGCGATCAGGGTGGTCGCGGCGTCGGCGGTGTGCAGGTAGTGCTCGAACATCCGGGCCCGTGCCTCGGCGAGCGTGTCCGGCCCGTCCTCGGTGCGGCTGAGTTCGGCCGCGTAGGTGCGCAGCAGGCTGTGGCAGGCGTACCGGCCGGGCGTCTGCTCGACGACCATGTGGCGGTCGACGAGTTCGGCCATGTGCGCACGTGTCGTCCACGGGTCGGCACCCAGCAGACTGGTCGCGGCCGGGAGCGCGATGTCGGGGGAGGGGTGCAGGCTCAGCAGCCGGAACAGGGCCGCGGCACCCTCGCTCAGCGTCTCGTAGGAGCGCGAGAAGACACTGCGGACGTCCGTACGGGCGTCGTCGTGGCTGGAGAAGGTGATGAGGCTGTCCCGGTTGTCCCGGAGGTCCCCGGCCAGCGAACTGAGCGGGAAGTTCGGCTGCATGAGGGCCCGCGTGCCGAGGACGGCCAGGGCCAGCGGCAGGCCGCCGCAGAGGTCGACGATCTCCTGTGCCGTCGCGAGCGCGCCTCGGACCCGGTCCGCGCCCAGCCGGCCCTCCAGGAGTTCCAGGCCCTCGTGCCGGGTCATGGGGGCCAGCGGGACGAGGCGGGCGTTGTCGGTGACGGCCAGGCCCGCCAGCCGCCGCCGGCTGGTGACGATTGTCAGACAGCCCGGGGTACGGGGCAGCAGCGGACGTACCTGTTCGCAGTCACGGGCATCGTCCAGGACGATCAGCAGCCGGCGTCCGGCCAGCGTGCTGCGGTAGACCGAACAGAGCGCCGTGTTCCCGTGCGCCGGGTCCGGTCTCGCACCGAGCGTGCCCAGAATCTCGGCCATCGCCGGGACGGGGTCGAGGGGCGGTTGCGAGGCGTGATGTCCGCGCAGGTCGATGTGGATCTGCCCGTCGGGGAACCGGTCGGCGACCAGGTGGGCCCAGTGCAGCGCCAACGTGGTCTTGCCGACACCCGCCATGCCGCAGATGGCCACGGTCGTCGCCGGTGGGTGAGTCTCGCCCTCCAGGGGCAGCGACTCCAGGCACTGGCTGAGCGCCTTGTGCCGTCCCGCGAACGGCAGGTAGACCGCGGGGAGTTGCGTGGGCCTCGGGAGCGGCGCGGCCTGCGGCGGCGGCTTGCTCTCCTCCCGCGGCACCCTGCGCGCCAGCAGGTGCTGCTGGGCCGAACGCAGGCCGGGACCGGGCTCGACACCGAGTTCTTCGGCCAGGGTGCGCCGGATGCTCTCGAACTGCCGTAGTGCCTCGGCCTGCCGGCCGGTGGCGGCGAGGGCCGCGATGATCCGGGAATGGATGGCCTCGTCGAAGGGGTGTGAGTCGACCGCGCGGCGCAGCGCCGCGAGGATCTCCTCCGTCAGCGCGGGTGCGGCCGTCAGGACCACGTCGGCGGCCTCCTTCACCGTCGCGACGTATTCGTGTCCCACGGATGTGAACAGGGGGTGCTGCGCCACGTATGTGCCGGCGGCGACGGTCGGGCCGCGCCACAGGTCCAGTGCCTCGATGAAGTCCTGTGCGCCCTTCTTGGGGTCGCCCGCCTTGACCGCGAGCTGCGCCTGTGCGCGAAGGTCCCGGAAGCGGAGCAGGTCGGACGTGGCCGAGTCCACGCGGAGGCGGTACCCGTCCGCGGCCCGTACGAGGTGTTCGGCCTTGGTCCGGTTGTGCAGTCCGGGCTCCAGCGTTCTGCGCAGGGCGCCGATGTGACGGTGTACGACGTTGACGGCGCTGGGGGGCGGGTCCTCGTCCCACAGGATGTCGACGGCCTCGCTGAGCGTGAGCGGTGCCGGCGCCCGGAGCAGCAGGAGCGCGAGCAGGGCCCGTCTCTTCGGTGGACCCATGTCCAGCTCTATGTCGCCGCGCCGGACACACACGGTACCGAGGACCGAGTAGCGCACTCTTGCATCCATCCCGCGGCTGACCTCGCTGTTCCTTCCGTATCACGCCGTCTTGAGCGCCGGATCGTAGTAACCAGTTTAACTGGTTACGTCACCGTCTCATCCGTGAGCGCGGGTGTCAAGCGGACACATGCCGTCCGGTGGCCACTTGCCTCCCTCTGGATGAACCGGTGGCACACGAGAGTTGGTTCGAAGGAACGTCGTATCCGTTCGCCGCCGTGGGATGTTTGCGCGGGTTGGTCATGGATCCTCCTGTCGGACGCGGTCGGACAGGAATGGTCAAAGAGCGACGGAGACGGGCACCTGGCCCGCCGGGCGGCCCGCCGCGGGTACACACGCCCGTCGGAAATACAGGGCGGCTTGCGTACTGCGCGGCGTCAGGTGAACCTTTTCGCCGCCCCCGTCCGTGCAACAGATGGAGGAGTCGGCGCCGGGTGGTGTCCGTCCGGCGGGACAGCGTTGAGGAGATCGGCGATTGAAGATCGGCATGGGGCTGCCCCACCAGATTCGCCATGTCCGGCGCGCCGTCGTGCCCGAGTGGGCCAGGTGCTCCCAGGAGGACGGCTTCAGCTCGCTCGGCTCACTCGGACGTATCTCCTACCCGGGCGTCATGGACACGGACGCGTCGGTACCCGCGGCGAGCGTCACGAGTGAGAGGGGTCTGATGAGCACCCGGCTGCTCGGGCCCGTCCGGCCGCCGATCCCGCCGGCGAAGGAGGCGGTCGGCACTGACGCGGTGTCCGGCGGCCGTCTCACGCCGCGGCTTGGGCCGGCCGGACGGCAGGACGACTACGTGGGGTACGGCCACGAGCCGCGCGGGACCGGCAAGCGGCTCGACCGGGACATCGAGACCCACCGCAGCAGAGTGTCGCGCGGCCACCTACCCCCTGGTGGTGACACACCTCCAGGCTGTGACAACCCGGTCGTGCCCTGGGGGAGCCGCGCGGTGCCGCTGCTGTTCGGCGGCCTGGCACAGGCGTCGTCCGACCAACACGGTACGGCGAGTACGGCGGTCATGAGCGGAAGCGGTCCGGCGGGGATGAGCGGGGACGGTCCGGCGGGGATGAGCGGAAGCGGTACGGCGGCCGTGAACAGTGGCCGCTCCGGGACACATGAGCGGCGGGGGCCGCTCCGCCCGCCTGCCGCGCACGCGTGTTCGCACACCGGACGACGAGCGGCCGGAAGCCGGACGACCGGCGCCGGCAGTGCCCCGCCGAGCCGCGGTACGGCGGGGCATGTCGTGCGTGCCACCTGGGGCCGCACGGCGAACCGGACCGCGGGCGGCGCGTATCAGTCCTCGTCGTCCGCCAGGCCGTCCGCCGCGGTGACACCTGCCGCGGACTCGGCGAGGGTGTACATCACCGACCGCTGCTGCTTGTGGCGTCGGATCCGTCCCTTCGCGACGAGCGACTCAAGGGTGTTCCGCACCACCTGCGGGGTGGGCGACCTGTCCGGGTGCTTCTGCATGAGTTCGTCCCGCAGCTCCTTGGCCAGGCGCGGCTCGTCGTAGGCAGCGAGCAGGTCCGCCAGGAGATCCCCGAGCAGGGGCTGCCGCGACTTCCCCTTCGCGGCAGCCTTCGTCGTCGAGGTGCTGGTGCGTTTGCCCGCGGACGACGCCGGGCGGCGCGCCGGTGTGTCGGCGGCGGACTCCTGCTTGGCCTTCGGGTGGGACTTCGCCCGTGTGATGACGGGCTCGTCCTGCGCCTGCTCGGGCAGCGGGGACAGTTCCTCGGAACCCTCGTACCGCTCAGCGAGCACCAGGATGTCGACCAGGAGTGCTTCCTCCTGCTCCAACATCTTGATCTTCTCCGCCAGTTCTCGCTGTCGGCGACGGTTCTCCTCCAGATCCGACGCGGCCTGTGCTACGTACCGCGATCGGAGCGTGGCGGCTGAATGGCTGGTCACAACCGTTCACTCCCTAGTAATGGTTGACGCTGCGCATGGTACCTATGCCGAAGCGTCGGTGCAGAGGAGCGCTGACGACGTGAAAGGGCTCCCCGAGGCCGTGTTGCTGGTGGCGGCGGTCGCCGGTGCGTCGGGTCTCGGCACAAATATGCCCTTGAAGTGTGCAACTGAACCGCACATTGCGGCTGATCTCGGGGATGCGTATCAGATTTCCAGCGGCATATGTGATGAAGAAGACACGATGGTAGGGATATGTTCCATGCCGACATCTCACATGTGCCCTGCGGTCACCCGGACGTGCCGCCGACCGGCACCGCGGGCCGCGCGGCGACGTCGACGTGCGGCCGGGGGATGTTCCGGCAGCTCGGTCCGCCCGCCGCGTCCGAATCCGCCGACCGCCGTGTGACCCGTACGCGGAGCGCGCCCGCACCCTGCTTCTGACCGGCGGTAGCCGGGGCCGGGCGGTGCTTCCTCCGGCACGGGGCGGCGGGAGATGTGCAAGGGCGAGGCCCGGCTGCGGGTGAGCCCCACGTCTCCGCGGCCGGATCCGGTGGGTATCCGGCGGGGGAGCGGTCACGAAGGTGCCTCAGGGTGCACACGTGTGAGTAAAGGGGGTCCGCTGTGTCGGGCGCAACGTGAGTGACATTCAACTCTTACCGTACGGTAGGTCTCTGGTCCGTGACCTGCCCGTGGCGCCTTCGGAGCGGCATCATCCCTGTTCAGAGCGGATTTTCTGGTGGTGTGCCGGTTGTTCACACGTCAAGCCGTGGCGACAGGTCACACGTGTGTCACAGATGTGGAAGTTTCTCATACGTGCACTGCATAGAGTGTGCGTGCAGAGACTGCATCCGGTCTGTGTGACAGAGAAACAGGATGGCTCAGAGTATGGCTACGCTCCCCACGGCCACCACCCGGTCGGACCTGCTGGGCACGATCATGAGAGAACACTGGGACCAGCTCGTCTCGTATGCCGAGAGGATGCTGGGCGACCACGGAATCGCGGAGGACATCGTCCAGGAGACGATCATTCGGGCCTGGCGGAACATCGACCGCTTGTACGGGATGGAGGGCTCGGTCCGGGGCTGGCTCCTCACCGTGACTCGGCATCTCGTCATCGACTGGGTGCGCAAGCCTTACGCGCGCAGGGAGGTGGCCGGAGCCGCGTACACCGATCCGCAGTCGCGGACCGACGGCTTCGAAGCGGTGCACAGTGCCATGGTGGCGAGGCCCCTGCTCGGCCGGCTGTCCCCGGAGCACCGCGCGGTCCTGATCCACATATACCTGTGCGACCGTACGGTCCAGGAGACCGCAGGCATACTCGGAGTGCCCCCGGGCACGGTCAAGTCCCGGCAGCACTACGCGCTGCGCAAACTGCACACCGTGCTCAGCTCCGAAGCTGCCTGAGCGGACCTTGTGGTGCTCCGCCGGGTGTGCGGCGGGCTTCGCCAGGTGTACGGGGAGAGCCCGTGTGCGTCGGTTTGTGCGTGACAGGTCTGTGTGTGACGACCCGTGTGCGGCGGTCCGTGCGCGGACGGTCCGTGTGTGTCGACCCGTGTGCGGCGGCACGGAGACGAGCGGCAGGTCAGCGGCCCGCCAGGACGGGCGCGTTCTTCCGCCGGGCGCGGTAGGCGGCGGCCTTGACCTTGTTCCCGCAGGATTCCATGCCGCACCACTGCCGTCGTGCGCCGCGGGAGCGGTCGACGTAGACGCGGGTGCACTCGGGATTGCCGCACTCCTTGAGAAGGTGTGCCTCCGGTCCGCCGAGCAGTTCGACGGCGTGCCGGGCCACGGTGGCCAGGGCCTGTCCGGGCGTCGCCGCCGTCCGCCGCCGCGGCGGGCTGAACTGCGGTGCCGCGGAGGGCCCGCGCGCCGCGGCGTTCACCTCGGCGAGCGCGTTCTCGTCGTACCGCTCGCCGAGCCGGCGGGCCGCCACCAGTTCGTAGACGGCCTCCCGGACGGCCTTCGCCCGCTGGAGGTCGGCTTCCCCGGCCGGGGTGACCGAGTCGACGAGTCCGGACTCCCGGTACCAGGCGTCGAGCCGATCCGGTGTTGTGAGCATTTCAAATCGAGACGAGCGTCTGGCGCGCAGCGTCGCCGCGAAGTCGAGCGCGGGGTCGCCGCACACGAATACATGGTCAGGTTTCATGTAACCATTTTGACGGGTGACAGTCAGGCACGCAAGGTCCGTAACCCATTAGGCAGGTTGGCATGTTGACGGCGGTCCTGCGGCATGTCACGATCGTAACCCGTTAAGACGGTGATTCTGGGGGTTGTGATCGCAGTCGTGGCCGCCGGCGCGCGCCTGCACGCCTTGGACGGCGATTCCCGTGCGCCGCGAAGACCGTCGCCAGGTACGTCGAAGGAGCAGCGACATGGCAGAACAGCCGAGACGGCGCGCCGACGGCGCACCCGTGGGGCGGCGTGCCCTGCTGGGTGTGCTCGGCGCGGGGGCCGCGGGGCTCGCCGCCGCGCCGTACCTCCAGGGCGGCTGGGAGAAGGTCCTCGCCGCGGCCTCCCAGGTCGACTCGACCGGGCTGACCGGCCTGCTGCCCAACCCGGGCGGCTTCCGGTACTACAGCGTCGTCGGTTCGGTGCCGCACAAGGACGAGACGAACTACCGGCTGACGATCGGCGGCCTGGTCGACCGGCCGAAGACCTATTCACTCGGCGAACTGCGCGCGCTTCCGCAGACACGGATCGTCCACGACGTCCTGTGCACCGACGGATGGCGCGTGGACGACACCCCCTTCACCGGCGTGAAACTGGCCGATCTCCTGGATGCCGCCGGAGTGCGGTCACGGGGCACGGCGGTCCGGTTCACCTGCTTCGACGGCGCCTACACCGAAAGCCTCACCCTGGAGCAGGCCCGCCGCTCCGACGTCCTGGTGGCCCTGAACATGCAGGACAAGCCGATCACCCACGAGCACGGCGGCCCGGTCCGCCTGTACGTGGCGCCCATGTACTTCTACAAGTCGGCCAAGTGGCTGTCCGGCATCGAGGTCACCGACAAGGTGGTCCCCGGCTTCTGGGAGGAGCGAGGCTATGCGGTCGACGGCTGGCTCGACGACGCCGACCGGCACGATGACGCCGCCTGAGGTCTCCGGCCGGGTCCGCCGGTTCAGCACCGCCGAACGTCTGGTCCACCGGGCCACCGGCTGGCTGATGCTGCTGTGCCTGGTCACCGCGGCCTGTCTGTATCTGGGCCCGGTCGCCCAGCTCGTCGGCAGGCGGCACCTGATGGTCACCGTCCACGAGTGGTCGGGCATCCTGCTGCCGGTGCCCTTCCTGCTGGGGCTGATGTCCGCGGAGTTCCGCGCGGACCTGCGCAGACTGAACCGCTTCGCGGTGTACGACCGGCAGTGGCTGCGGGCCGTCCGCAGGCGTCTGACGTCGCCGCAGGCGCGCCCGGCCGGCAAGTTCAACGCGGGGCAGAAGCTCTACGCGGGCTGGATCGCCGGCGCCGTGCTGATGATGATGTTCACCGGCCTGCTCATGTGGTTCATGGGTCTGCTGCCCTTCATCTCCCGCACCAGCGCGATCTTCGTCCATGACTGTCTCGCCTGGGCGATGACCGCCGTCCTGCTCGGGCATCTGCGCACGGCGTACGGGGATCCGGAGGCGAGGCTAGGTATGCGGACCGGATACGTCAGCCGGGCTTGGGCGGAGCGGCACCATTCCCGATGGCTTGACGAGGACCGTCTCGGTAGGGTGGCGAAGAAAACAGTCGATAAGTGACATATATCTCAGGCGCGGTCTCATCGTGACGCCGGAGACCGTCCGTGACCCGCCGCCACGGACCGACTGGGGGGCGACCCGCCGCCACGGCGCGGGGACGACTCGCCACCGCGGACCGGACCCGCCGCCGCAGGCCCCCGCGACCCGCCGCGGGGCCCGCTCGGCCGGGCCGCGTCAAACGCGGCTGACAAGGCGGGAAACGCCCGTGCCGCACTCTCCCCCGTTCAGGGCGCACCGGGCACACATGGCAATGAGGACAGGAAACCAAATCTGTGGGTGACACTCGACCACACGCGGGAGACAAGCACGACGACGAATCCGTATCGGCCCTCGGCGAGGACCTGGCAGCCGCACTGCACTGTGCCGTCCACGAGGCGGCCCACCGCCTCGGTGCCGTCGCCGCGGCCGTGTATCTGCTGACCGCCGACGGCAGTGAGCTGCGGCCGGCCGTGATCGGCGGCAGCCCGCCCGCCGTGCTGACCCTGCCCGGGCGGATGGCCCTGGACACCCTGTACGCCTCCGCCCACGCGCTGGTCACCCGCGAGCCCGCGTTCCTGGCCGACCCCGACCCGCAGCGGGAACCGGAGCCCGGCACCGTGGCCTACCCGTACACCGTCGCCGCGGTCCCCCTCATGCAGGGTGAGCACCGCTTCGGTTCCCTGACGGTCCTGCGCACCGCGGACAGCGGCGGGTACAGCGACCTGGACTGTCGGCGACTGCGCCGGATTGGCGACCGGCACGCCGCCGCCCTGGCCGGTCTCCTGGACCAGGGCGCCGTGCTGACACCCGGGAACCTCCCGCTGCTGGTTCCGGTGTTCGGCACCCTGGCGCCCTCGCCGCCGCACGGCATACCCGAGATCACCTGGGGAGTGCCGGGCGTCGCCGGGTCCGCCGGGATGAGCCTGATGTATCCCCTGCACCGGCTGGCCGCCATGCTGAACCGGGCGACGACCATGGAGCACGTCACCGCGGCGGCGGAGTTCTGTCTCAGGGCACCCTTCCGCGCCCAGGCGATGGCCCTGGCGTCCGCGGCCGACGGCCGCCTGTGGGTGGTGGGACACAGCGGCCGGTCGTCGCGTCTCGTCCACGAGGTGCACGGCACACCCCTGCATGCCCGTACGCCCGCGGCCCGGGCCGCGCAGAGCCGGGCCGGGCGGGCCCTGTTCTTCCCCGCGTCGCCGGACGGTGAGTCGGGGCCGGGTACGGGTAGGGGCACGCCGAAGGACCGGGGACACGCCGCCGTGGTGCCGGACGGCGGGTCGGGTCCGGGCAGGGGCACGGCGAAGGACCGAGAACGCGCCGCCATGGCGCCGGACAGTGAGTCCGGCGTGGCCGGGGACCGGGGACACGCCCTCGCCTGCCTCCCGCTCATCGGCAGCAGGCACGTCGTCGATCTGCCGATCGCCAGGGACGACCACACCGTCGGGGTCTGCTGTCTGGCCTTCGGCGGACCGCGGAGCTTCGCGCCCGAGGAGATGGCCGTGCTGAGCATGATGGCCGGGCTGCTCGGCTCGGCGGTCGAGCGGGTCGTGCTGGGTGCCCGGTGTCAGGCATTCGCCGAGAACGTCCAGGCGCGGCTGCTGCCCTCCGCGCTCACGGAGGTGCCCCGGCTCAGCACCGCGGCCCGGTACCAGCCGGCCACGGTCTGCGGGGAGACGGGCGGCGACTGGTACGACGTGATCCGGACGCCGGACGACCGTGTCGCGCTGGTCATCGGTGACGTCGAGGGGCACACGATCGAGAGCGCCGCCGTCATGGGTCAGCTGCGCAGTGCCGTGGCCGCCTACGCCGCCGAGGGCCATGGGCCGGCGGCCCTGCTGCAACGGACCGGCGCCCTGCTGGCGCGGCTCGGCACCGACCTCCTCGCCACCTGCTGTGTGGTGGCCCTGGACACCGACGACGGAACGGCCGAGGTGGCGCTGGCGGGGCACCCGATGCCGCTTCTCAGGCTGCCCGACGGCACCGTGCGCCCACTGCGGGCACCCGCGAACGTCCCGCTCGGACTGACCGACGGCACGCCGTACCACGCCTGGAAGCACACCCTGCCGACGGGCGCGTTGCTCATGCTCTACTCGGACGGGCTGCTCGATCCCGTCGATTCCGGTGGGACGGGGGCCTCCGAACTGCTGGCGACCCTCGGCAGGGAGGCGGGCGACAACCTCGAAGACCTGGCCGATCGTCTGTTGCAGGGCATGACCGGTTCGTGCGGGCGGCGCGACGACACGGCGCTGCTCCTGGCCCGCTACGAAGGAGCGGACGACAGGGCGATGCCTCGGACCGGGCGGCTGCACATCCACCGGCGTGACCTGCGGGCGGTCGCACAGGCCCGTGGTTTCGTGCACGAGCGCCTGCGCGAGTGGGGGCTGGCGGACCTGTCGGACGATCTCCAGCTCATGACGTCGGAGGTCGTGACCAACGCCCTGGTCCACGCGGGCAGCGATGTCGACATCCGCATCAGGTTCTTCGGGGACCGCGTCCGCCTTGAGGTGCGGGACGAGGCCACCGACCCGCCCGTGCCCGCCCTGTACTCCCTGTCGGAGGAGGGGAGCAGCCGGGCGGAGCACGGGCGCGGCCTCTACCTGGTCGACGCGCTGGCCCGCGCGTGGAACACCTCACCGAACGGACGGGGCAAGACCGTCTGGCTCGAAGTGGACGTCCGGGAGGCGGCGGACCGTCGAATGACCTAAGCGGTCCGACCAGTATGTGTCTGCCGGACGGGCGGACACGTGTGTCTTTGGAGCGGCGTGCACATGGGTGGCCAGCCGTTTCTTCCCGTGGCTGGTCTCTGCCCCGGCTGTGCTGTTCCGGTGTGCGGACGATTCGGTACGGCGCTTCCGGGGTGACCGTCAACTGACTGATGTGCCGGGGAGAGACCCAGGCCAGAGTGGGTGGCGTCGACCTCGGTGGAGTTCCGGCCGCCCGCGCCCTGCTTCACATGTCGCCCTCGTAACCTGCTTGACCGGTGACGTATGTTCGTGTCATTCTCTTCCCGATACCTGGGCCGGAGACACGCGTATACATGTGTCACCGCTCCAGGCAGACACCTACTTCTGGATAGGAAAGTCATGAGACGACTTCTGACCGTCCTCGCGGCCGGTGTGCCGCTGGCCGGGGCGGTGTTCCTGCCGACCGCCTCGGCGGACACCGGGAGCTCCGCCTCCGCCCCGCGTACCTGCTCGTCCATCGGGGTGACGGCACCGGCCGGCACAAAGGTGGAGAACGTGACCTCGGTCAGCCGCCCGGCCGGCACGGTGGACGTGCCCGCCATCCCGCCGCTCGACGCCGCGCAGGTGCCCGACGTACCCGCCTACTGCGACGTGACCGTCACGCTGACCCATCCGGGCCAGGGCGACCACGCCAAGGTGAAGGTCTGGCTGCCGCAGAACGACTGGAACGGCCGCCTGCAGACCGTCGGCGGCAGCGCCTACGCCGCCGGTGACTACGGATCGGGCCTCGCCGCCGCGGTCAAGAACGGCTACGCCGCCGCGACCACCGACGCCGGCGTCGGGACCTACCTCGACACGAGCTGGGGGCTGAACAGCAAGGGCCAGGTCGACACGGCGCTGCTGGAGAACTTCGCCTCCCGGTCCGAGCACGAGACGGCGGTGGTCGCCAAGGAGGTCATCGACGGCTTCTACGGCCGGGCCGCCTCCTACTCGTACTTCAACGGCTGCTCGACCGGCGGCCGTCAGGGCTACATGGAGGCCCAGCGCCACCCCGACGACTACGACGGCATCCTCGCCAACGCGCCCGCCATCAACTGGGACGAGTTCGAGGTCGCCACCCTGTGGCCGCAGGTGGTGATGAACGAGGCGAAGACCTACCCGACCGACTGCGAGTTCAACGCGTTCAACGCCGCCGCGGTCAAGGCATGCGATCCGCTCGACGGCGTCAAGGACGGCCTGGTCGAGGACCCGAACCGGTGCGACTTCGACCCGCGCAAGCTGATCGGCACCACGCTGGAGTGCAACGGCAAACAGGTGACCGTCACGGCGGCCGACGCGGCCGTGGTCCGCAAGATCTGGGACGGCCCGCGCACCGCGTCGGGCAGCAAGCTGTGGTCCGGCGTGCCGATCGGGGCCTCGCTCGGCTTCCCGAACCTGGCGGGCACCCTGCCCGGCACCGACGGCAACCTCAAGGGCGCGCCGTTCCCCGTCCCCGCCTCCTGGGTGGCGACCTGGCTGAAGAAGCAGCCGTCGTTCGACGTCTCGACCATCACCTACAGCCAGTTCACCCAGCTGTTCAAGCAGTCCCAGGCCGAGTACGACAAGGTCATCGGCTCCGACGACCCGGACCTGTCGGCCTTCCGCAGGTCCGGCGGCAAGCTGCTCACCTGGCACGGCCAGGAGGACCAGCTCATCCCCACCCAGGGCACGGTGCAGTACCGCAAGCAGGTCGAGCGGAAGATGGGCGGCGCACAGCGCGTCGACGACTTCTACCGCCTCTTCCTCGCCCCGGGCACGGCCCACTGCGGCCTCAACGGCCAGACCGACGACCTCGGCGCCCTGCGGACCTGGGTCGAGCACGGCAAGGCCCCGAAGACGCTGACCGCCACGCTGACGAACTCCGCCGGCCGACAGGTCACCCGTGACCTGTGCGCCTACCCGATGGTGTCCCGCTACAAGGGCCACGGTGACCCGGCCGCCGCCGACAGCTTCCGCTGCGTCCGCGACACCCGGCACTGACCCTCCCCACGACGCACGTCACCCCAGAAAGGCCCCACGACCATGAGCACGAACACCGCGACACCCGGAGCGCCCACGGCGGCCGGTGAGCGCTCCTCCTTGCTGAGGCTCTACCTGTCCCGAGGCATCCTGGCCGTCGCGTGGGCCGCCGTCTTCGCCGGAGCCCACGAGAGCGTGGACGCCCTGGCGATCACCCTGCTGGTCGTCTACCCGCTGATCGACGCGGTCTCCTCGTTCATCGACCGCCGTGCCCTGCCGGAGGGGTCGGAGCGTCAGGTGACGACGTTCAACGGGGTGCTCAGCACCCTCGCCGCCCTCGCCGTCGGTATCGCGGGGGCCGGGGGAGTGGCGCCGGTGCTCCATGTGTTCGGCGCCTGGGCGATCCTCTCCGGAGCGGCCCAGGTGGTGGTGGGGCTGCGGCGGCGCGGCCCGGAGCTGGGCAAGCAGTGGCCGATGCTGATCGCGGGCGGCCTGTCCTTCCTCGTCGGCATCACCTACAACATCCAGGCCGCGGGCGACGATCCGTCGCTGGACGTGCTGGCCGTCTACGCCACGGGCGGCGGCGTGTTCTTCATCGCCCAGGCCGTGCTGCTGGGCTGGAAGGCCCGCCAGCTGCGGACCGCCTGAGCACCACGTCGCGTCCCGGTCCGTACCCGCACGGGTGCGGACCGGGACGCTTCCGTGCCACACCCCGGATTCACCCGGAAGGGGTGGCGGTGCCGGACCGGGACCGCCACCCCTTCGGTGTCCTCCACCCTCGTCACCGGCTCACCGGCTCACCGGCTCACCGGCTCACCGGGCGTGCGGCCGACCCCGCGCCCGCGCCGGAGCGCGCTCAGCCGATGCGGTAGCGCACCGGTAGCGACACCGCTCCCCGCATGATCCCGGACGGGATCCACCGGAGGGAGTCCACCGGAACGGCCAACTCCAGCTCGGTCACCCGGGCCAGCAGGGTGCGCAACGCGATGGTCGCCTCCAGCCGGGCCAGCGGGGCGCCCAGGCAGTAGTGGACGCCGTGGCCGAAGGCCAGATGGCGGGCGTGCGGACGGGCGACGTCCAGCACGGCGGGATCCTGCCCAGCGGCCTGCTGGGCGTCGTGCCCGGCCGAGCCGAGCGCCACGGCGACGATGCCGCCCCGGGGGATGCGCACCCCGCCCAGCTCGATGTCCTCGGACGCGAAGCGGTTCGTGGACCGCTCGACCGAGGTGTCGAACCGCAGGAACTCCTCCACCGCCCCGGGCATCAGCTCGGGACTGTCCCGCAGCAGCCGCAGCTGGTCGGGGTGGCGCAGCAGCGCGAGGGTGGCATTGCCCAGGAGATTGGCGGTGGTCTCATGGCCCGCGACCGTCAACATCAGGGCCGTACCGACCAGTTCCTCCTCCGACAGCCGACCGTCGTCCTCGTCCCGGACGGCCACCAGCGCGGACAGCAGATCGTCCTCGGGGGAGTGCCGCTTGTCCGCGATGAGGCCGCGCAGCAGGCCGTGCAGACCGGCCAGCGCCGGGCGGTGCTCCGGCGAGGCGACCTGAAGGGCGTGGCTCGACCAGCGCCGGAAGTCCTCCCGGTGCTCCACCGGGATGCCGAGCAACTCGGCGATGACGGCCACCGGCAACGGCGCGTTGAACGACTCCACGAGATCGATCTCACCGGCGAGCGGCATGGCGTCGATCAGGTCGTTTGCGATCTGCTGGATGCGCGGGGCCAGTTCGGCCGTGCGCCGCGGCGTCATGGCCCCCGCGGCCAGCCGGCGCAGCCGGGTGTGCTCCGGCGGATCGGCCTCCAGCATCTGCGCGCCGAGTCCCACCCCGGGCTGATGCAGTACGTATCCCGCGGCGGCCAGGGCGTCGGCGGCCGGCCGGTCGTCCTTCAGCAGCGCCGGGTGGGTCAGCGCCTCCCGGGCCAGATCGTGCCCGACGACCACCCAGCCCTTCAGACCCAGGTGGAACTCGGCCGGGTGGATGGGACCGAGCGCCCGCAGCCTGGCGTACTGCGCGGGGGCGTCCGCCTTGAACGCGGGGCTCAGGACCACCCTCCCGTTCCGGTGGGGGCACTGGTCTTCCTGCGGGTTCATACGGTTCTTCCCGGTCTGCGGGCCCAGGTTCCCGGGCGGGTCGGTACGGTGGGCGGCGCGCCCCGGCACGGCGTTGCGCACCTGGTGGCCGGCTTCGGGAGCCGGTACGAAGCGGTCGCCCCCACCGGCAAGCGTGCGGGGACGACCACTTCTGCCCCGCCGCCCGTGACCAGCCAATCACCATCTTGGCGGCGGGGGGTCTCCATCTGGGTCTCCATCTGGGACAACGAACAAGGACTCGGCCGGGGTTCACGGCCCCGCGCGGAGCCCGGCCGGGCGCGTCCGGGTCCGCTGCCCGCCGTCCCGGCCGTGGCTTCCTGACAGGTCCCGCGGGCTCAGGTGAGGGCGGTGACCAGCAGGGCGAAGGCGGCGATGATGACGGCGACGCGGACGTAGTGGAAGCGGTCCCAGCGGTTCATCTGCTGCTTCCAGTCGGCGGGCAGGTTCTCGGCGGTCCACGTCTTGCCCCGGTTGTTGATCGGGACGAGCAGCAGGATCGACATGATCACGCTGAGGATCAGCAGCGCGGCGGCGGTGACGACGAGGCCGGTGCCGTGGTGGTGCCGGCCGGCGATGGCCCAGACCGCGACGAGGACGAGCGAGGCGATGTACCAGAACGGCATCACGGCGCCGAGCAGCCGGGCCCCGTGGGTGCGGCCGTGCAGGCCGTTGTCGCCCGGGAGGCCGTCGAGGATCGGGTTGACGAAGAAGGCGACGGAGAACTCCACCCCCACCATCACGCCGACGACCACGGTGGTGACGACCTCGATTGCGTTGAACATGATGACCCCTCCTGGAATCTAGCGCCGCTAGATGGCGAGTCAACGCTAGTTCTACTGTCGCTCGATTGTCTAGCGGTGCTAGCATCGAATCATGTCGGTACAGGAACGCAAGGAGCGCGAACGCGCGGACCGCGAGCGCCTCATCTTGGCGACGGCCCGCGAACTCGCCGAGCAACAGGGCTGGGACGCGGTCACCACCCGCCGGCTCGCCGAGCGCATCGAATACAGCCAGCCCGTCCTCTACAGCCACTTCCGCGGCAAGCGCGAGATCGTCGGCGCCGTCGCCCTCGAAGGCGCCGCCGAGATGGCCGCGGCGGTGCGGGCCGCGGCCTCTGCGGCGGACGGCCCGCGCGCCCGGGTCACCGCCCTCGCCCGCGCCTACCTCGACTTCGCCGCACACAACCCGGCGGTCTACGACGCCATGTTCCAGCTCGACGGCGGCCTGGCGTTCGCGGACGAGGACACCCCGGAACCCCTGAAGGACGCCTTCGCCGCCCTGCTGGAGAGCCTCGGGGAGGTCGCAGGCGACGGCGTCCACCCGGCGCTGTTCACCGAGGTGTTCTGGGCGGCCCTGCACGGGCTGGCGACCCTGACCCGGGCGGGACGGCTGCCGCCGGAGGACACCGAGCGGAGGACGGAGCTGCTGGTGGACCGGCTCGCCAAGCTCTGACGCACCACCGTCCCGGCGGACACACAGCCGGGATCCCCGGGCCCCGCTGCCTGTCTGCGGCATCGCTTCCGGTCACTCGGGCCCACACGGCGCAACCGCAGATCGCCCGACCCCGTCCCCCCGACGAGACACCCGCCCCGGAAACCGCGGGTGCTCATTGTTCACGCCCCGATACGCGCCCTAGAGTCATGACCACACATATTTTTCTATCGCGAGATACATGTTCAAGGGGTGCTCATGCCAAATGTGTCCGGACCCGCGGGCGCGTCCCCGGATCACGCCCTGCCCCTGCCCGGCCTGGGCGAAGACCCCGTCGCCGTGCTGGAAGCCGCGGTGTGGGCCATGGCCGCGGTGGTGAGCACCCAGCGGCAGGCGCTCGCGGAGCCCCTCGAAGACGTCCTCGCCGCCGATCCGCAGCGTGCCGCGGTCCTGGCGAGCGTCGGCCTGCTGAGCAGGAACGGCGACGGATTCGACGTGCACCCCGCGCTGCGACCCGCCCAGGGCGCCGACGGGCGCAGCGCGGTGGAGGCCAAACTCAGCTCGCTGCGCCAGGCGGTCGCCGCCGCGGCCGTCCCGCCGGCCGGTGCGCCGCAGGGCGGCTGGGCGGCACAGACCGACGAGGTGCTGCTCGGCCAGGGCCGGGCGTCGGCCGGGACGGGTCGCGCGCTGGCCGGGAAGGTCGTGCCGCAGCTCGCCGGCGCCGCGGACCTGCTGGCCGCCGAGGGGAGCCGCGTCCTCGACGTGGGCACCGGTGTGGGGCTGCTCGCCCAGGCCCTGGCCCAATCCCTCCCGCACGCCCGGGTGACGGGCATCGACGTAATGGAACGGGCGCTGCGCCTGGCCCGGCAGGAACTGGCCGGGGCTGACCCGGCGGTGGCCGCCCGGGTGTCCTTCCGGCAGCAGGACGCGGCGGACGTGCCGGAACGCGACACCTACGCGCTCGTCTGGCTGCCGGCCCCCTTCCTGTCCGAGGAGGCGTTGCGGTCCGCCCTGCCCCGCCTCGCATCGGCCCTGGTGCCGGGCGGCTGGCTCGTGGTGGGTACCAACCCGGCCGCCGGTGACGCGCTGCGCCGGTCGGTGGGCCAGTGGCTCGCGGTGCGCAACGGCGGCAACTCCTACGACACGGCACGGATGACCGAGGTCCTGGAGTCACTCGGCCTGCGGGAGTCACGGACCTTTCCCACGGTGCCGGGCGGCCCCGTCCTCGTGGCGGCCCGGCGCCCCACGGGCTGAACCCGGCCCTGGGGACATCGGTGCGGGCGCGGGCACTCGCCAACTACCGTCACATCACGTGGGAAACGGCGCAATAGCGCCCGCATCGCCCAAGTCCGCACCTCGCTCAAGGAAGAGCTTCCGCACGCCCAGGCGACCGTGGAGATCGAGGGACCGGAGAAACCGGCCCGCATGGCGGCGGAGTTCTCCCGGTCGCTCTCCGCCTGCGTCGCCACGACCGACCCGTACACCCTCGGAGAGGGCGCGAACCTTCCCCTCTCCGATTCGGGCTCCGCACGCATCCGACGCTTCCTGAACCGTGCGGCGTCGAAGCGCACCCAGTTCGTCACACACGCGCGGAAGACCATCGACACACGCAGCGGACACGGACCCGGTCCTGAACATCACGCCCGGCGCGACGGGTCGGCGACGGCGTCGGCAGGCCCGCATGCTGATCGGCACCCCGCCCGGCCCCTGACGGCCGGCCCGGAGCCGGAGCCGGTGTAGGTCGGCTGTCGGCGGTGGACGGCGCGCTGTCGGTGATCTGTCGACGGCTGCCGGAATTCTGGCACCGGTCGGCGCCGGCCGGCAACGGCGGCACCGGCCACGTCATCACACCGTGCCGACTCACGGGGACGGGCCTCCCGGCGTACTCGGCCGGGGGCCCGCCCAGCGGTCCGCAAGCAGGAAGGAAGCACCATGACCACTCCGGTCACGATCATCGGCGCAGGACTCGGCGGCCTCACCCTGGCCCGCGTCCTGCACGTCCACGGCATCCCGGTCACGGTCCACGAGGGGGAGCCCTCCCCGTCGGCGCGTGCGCAGGGCGGGATGCTCGACATACACGACTACAACGGGCAACTCGCTCTTGAGGCAGCCGGCCTGATGGACGAGTTCCACGCCCTCGTCCTGGCGGGCCGCCAGGCGATGCGGGTACTCGACCGGGACGGGAACGTCCTGCACGACACACCCGACGACGGCACGGGCACACGTCCCGAGGTGCAGCGCGGCGAGTTGCGGCGGATCCTGCTCGACTCGCTCCCGGCGGGCACCGTCCGGTGGGGGCAGAAGGCCAACGGTGTCCGGGCGCTCGGCGAAGGGCACCACGAGGTGTCCTTCGCCGACGGCACCACCGTCACCACGAGCCTGCTGGTCGGCGCGGACGGCGCCTGGTCACGGGTCCGGCCGCTGCTCTCCACCGCCACCCCCCGGTACACCGGCATGTCCTTCGTCGAGACCTACCTGTTCGAGGGCGAGACCCGGCACCCCGCCGCCGCGAAGGCGGTCGGCGGCGGATCGATGCTCGCGCTCGCACCCGGGAAGGGGATCCAGGCCCACCACGAGAGCGGCGGCACGTTGCACACCTACGTGGCGCTGTCCAGGCCGCAGGACTGGTTCGCCGCCGTCGACTTCACCGACGCCGCGGCGGCCACCGCCCGGATCGCGCGGGAATTCGCCGACTGGGCACCGGAACTGACCGCGCTGATCACCGACAGCGACACCGCGCCGGTGCTGCGCCCCCTCAACACCCTGCCCGTCGGGCACCGGTGGGACCGGGTGCCGGGGGTGACTCTGGTCGGCGACGCCGCGCACCTAGCGGCTCCGAACGGCGAAGGCGCCAACCTGGCCATGCTCGACGGCGCCGAACTCGGCAAGGCCCTCGCCGCACACCCCGACGACACCGAGGCCGCACTCACCGAATACGAGCAGGCCATGTTCCCGCGCAGCGCCGAAGCCGCCACGGAGGGCGACGGGTTGTACGAGTTCATGTTCGGCGACGACGCACCCCACGGCCTGATCGACATGTTCACCGGATCCGAGGGGCCCCGTTGAGCAGGCCGGGTGAAGCCCGCTGCGGTTCGGCAGCGCTCTGAAGGGGGCAGCGGGGAACGGCGCGACCGGCTACGACCGCGCCTCAGGGCATCCGTCGCCGGGGCGGCCCCGGGGCGTACTCGCGCGCGCCGTCCGGCCCGCGCGGGTCCGGCCCGGGACTTCGACGGCCCGCGCCCGGCCGGCACACAGGGGTCTCACGCCTCCCGGACGCGGGGGTGTCACACCTCCCGGTCGACGGGCGTCTTGCCCAACGCGTCACGCAGCGCCGCGCGAGAGGTGATGCCCAGCTTGGGGAACACCCGGTACAGATGGGAGCTGACCGTGCGCGGGGACAGGTGCATCCGCTCGCCGATCTCCTTGTTGGTCAGGCCACTTGCGGCGAGATCGGCGATCCGGTGCTCCTGCCAGGTCAGCGAGGCCAGGTGGGCGGAGGAGGCGGGAGTGGACATTCCGGAGGCCCGCAGCTCGGCACGGGCCCGCAGGGCCCAGGCCGCGGCGCCGAGCCGCTCGAAGGACTCGGCCGCGCGGGTCAGCATGGGCCGGGCGGCCTTGGGCCCCTGCGAGTGCCGGATCCGGATGCCGTGGGCGAGCCGGATCCGGGCCAGCTCGAATGGGAACCCGGCCTCCGCCGAGAGGGCTTCGACCCGCTCGTACATCTCGGCGGCCTCCTTCTCCTCCTCCGCCGTCATGGCCAGTGCCCCGTAGGTGATCAGGGCCAGCCGGGGCGAGATGCCGGGCAGCCCCGCTTCCCGCGCGGCCACCGCGTGCCGGCGGGCCTGTTCCGCGCGGCCCGTGTGCACCGCCGCCTCGACGAGGTCGAGCAGGGTGCGCGGGGCCTGGTGGGCGCAGGGCTCGAACGAGCCGGGGGGCGTGATGCCGATGGCGTACAGGTAGGCGGTTTCGTAGTCACCCTCGCTCAGCGCCGCGATCGTACCGACCGCGTCGGCGATCTGGGTGAGGAAGCCGACGCCGCGGGGGCGTGCCCAGGCGTCGACGACGGCCTGCAACTCGCGCGCGCGGTCGGTCTCGCCCCGCATGGCGGCGAGGAGGGCCAGATAGGCACGGCTGTGATGGGCGAAGAGCGCGTGCTGGTGGGTCGTCGCCAGTTCCAGGCCGCGTCGGCCCGTGCGTTCGGCCTCGTCCCACTCACCGACGGTCATCTGATCGAGCATGATCAGGTGCAGCATGGTCATGCCGCTCGACGTCGCCCCGGTCTCGACCTCACGGTCCACGGTGCGCTGGAGGTAGGGACGGTACTGGTTCAACACATCGACGTGGTACGCCGCGACACCCAGCCGCGTGACCTCCCACGGTTCGAGGTTCGGGAGGCCGGCCAGGGCCCGCTCGACCCGCTCGCGCAAGCCGGCGCCGTGCCGCACCACGTCGCTCCACGCGTCGCGGTAGACCAGCGATCTCGGCGGAACCAGCTCGCCCAGCGAGCCGAGGAGTTCGCGGGTCTCCTGCCAGGACGCCGGATCGCTCGCGTACTGGCAGATGGCGAGCAGCAGGTTCACCAGGCGGGTCAGCACCTCGTCCGGCCCGTCGACCCCGTTCTCCCGCATGGTCTCGATCGCCGCCATGACCTGGCGGCGCGAGGACCGTACGTCGCCGTCCTGGTACAGCGCCAGATAGGAAGCCGTCACCGTCGAGGAAGGAGATTCGTTTCTGCCGGGTACGACGTCGGAGTGGACCAGCCGCTGGGCCTGCTCCAGGAGAGCGGCGTGCCCGGCGATGAAGGCCGCGTCACCCAGGCGCCGCGACCGGTCCTCGCGGTCCTCGCTCAGCTCCGCGGCGCGGGTCAGCCAGGCCATGGCCGCCAGCGCGCCACCGCGCCGGGTCGCGGAGCCGGCCGCCGCCTCCAGCTTGGCCGCGACCCGCTCGTCGGGGTCCACCGTCGAGGCCGCCAGATGGGTGGCGTGCCGCTCGATGTCGTCCTGGTGCACCCGCGCGAGGGCCGCGTGTGCCGCGCGCCGCTCGTTGGGGGTCGCCAACTGGACGACGGTCGACCGCACCAGGGGATGGCGGAAGACGAAGTCGCCGCTGAGCGGGTCGATGTCCAGGAGGCCGCGGAAGGCCGCCTCGTCGGCGTCCATCATGCGGTACCGGGTGCCGCCGCCGATCCGGCCGGTTCCCTTTCCCGCCTCGACACCGTCCAGGGCGCCGCGCAGCAGTTCCGCGCGCACGGTGGCGCTCAGGTCCTTGATACGTGTCCCGAAGACGTGCTGGAGCCGGCGGGGCAGCGGGACACCCCGGTACCCGGACGACTCCTCGGTGCCGCGTCCGGTCCGGCCCGCGCTCAGGAAGGGCGGCAGCTCCAGCAGGGCCAGCGGGTTGCCCTGGGCCTCGTCCAGGACGACCCGGCGGAGCTGCGGCTCCAGCCCGGGGTGATGCGTGTCCAGCAGTTTCTCCGCGTCCGGTTCGGACAGCGGCGGCACGTGCAGTTCCGGCAGGGCGGCGGTGTCGAACCGGGACGGGATGTCGGAACGCAGTCCGATGACGAGCTTCACCGAGCTGCCGGCGAGCCGGCGTCCCGCGAATCCGCACACCTCGGCGCTGGAGGTGTCGAGCCACTGGCCGTCGTCGACCACCAGCAGGAGAGGTTTCTGCGAGGCCGCGAGAGACAGCAGGTCGAGGACCGCGATGGCGAGGGTCATCACCGACGGAGGTCTGTCCTCACTCCGTCGGAAGACGACGTCGAACGTCGCCCGGGTCGCGTCGTCCAGCCGGTCGATGTGGGAGAGCAGCGGGTACAGGAACTGGTGCAGGCCGGCGAACGGCAGATCCGACTCCGCCTCGACCCCGGCAGCCCGGATCACCCGGTGGTCCTCCCGCGCCGCGAGCTGGGCGACGTGATCGAGCAGGGCGGTCTTGCCCACACCCGTCTCGCCCCGCAGGGTCAGGGCCTGTCCTCCGGAGTTGCTGACGAACGCGGACAGCGTTTCCCGCTCACTCTCACGGCCGATCATCGCTCCGCCGAGTGACTCCACGGCCCCGCTCCCTTCACCCCGGACCACCTCGGTCCGATCACACCCGCATCCGTGCCTGCCGCCGGTGCGCATGCACACACCGTGCCGTGTCCCCCGCGCCGCCACGAGGCGGACCAGGGTCCCGCTTCCGAAGGACATGCGTACGACGGGAATCCGCCCGGCCGCCGTCCGACGCGGCTGACCGCGCACGCATGCGGAACGTGACCACGTTGTCACACGTCCGGAATCGCCCAGGGCGGGAAGGGCTGGTCGATGCCTGCCCCTGAAGAGCGTAGTCGCTGCTCATCGCCTTCCTCCCGCTCCACCCGGACCACCGCCAAGCAGAGTAGACGCCCGACATGGCTCACGTCATCCGGAAAGTCGAGGGATTCGCATACGGGACGGATTTCACAGTATCGGAATGACATGTTTCAGCGGGGTATGGGTGACTCCCTCCGGCAATGGGAACGTGTGAGGAAGACACCCGAGAAACCTTTCGGTTCCGCACCGCCGTGTACTCCGCTGCCCCGCTCGGCAGGCACCGGGCGCTCGGCCACGCGCCACGGCCGTTCCGGGCTCGGCGCGCGCCACCGTGAACCTCGGGGCGTACTACATACGTGTCACCATCGGTCGGATTCCGTCGCCCGTATCTGCTCTTCTGCTCTGCTCTGCGCTGTGCGACGCCGGAATGTTCAGGTGCGGGGCGCTCGGCGCGCCGCGAGTGAGGTTGCGAGATCGAGATGAGTGCACAACTTTCGAGTCATGCCAGGACGAGCCTTCAGCCGGCGGAGATTGCGGCCCTCCGTGCGGCCGTGAACGGGCCGGTGCTGACGCCGGGATCCGATGGATACGACGTGGAGTGTGCCACGTACAACCTGAACACCGGCTTCCGTCCGGCGGTGGTGGTCGGTGCGGCCGACGACAGCGATGTGCGCGCGGCGGTCCGGTTCGCCGACCGGCATGGCCTGCCGATCGCCGTGAAGGCCACCGCCCATCAGGTCGTCGCTCCGGCCCACGACGGGCTGCTGATCACCACGGAACGCATGAAGGGCGTCTACGTCGACGCTCAGGCCCGGACGGTCCGGGTGGAGGCGGGAGTGCGCTGGCGCGAGGTGCTGCCCCGCACGGCCGAGTACGGTCTGGCGGCGATCGTCGGGTCCGCACCGGACGTCGGCGTCGTCGGTTACACGCTCGGCGGCGGGCAGAGTCCGCTGCTGGGCCGGACGCTGGGCTACGCGGCCGACCACGTGCGCCGCCTGAACGTGGTGACCGCGGACGGCGAACTGCGTCACGTCACCCCGGACAGCGAACCGGACCTGTACTGGGCGCTGCTGGGAGGCAAGGGCAACTTCGGTGTCGTCACCGAGATCGAGTTCGACGTGTTCCCGGTGACGCGGTTCTACGGCGGTGCCGTCTACTTCCCGGGTGAGCACCTGGCCGAGGTGCTCAGCGCGTGGTCCGGTTGGCTGCCGACCGTGGGCGAGGAGATGACCTCCTCCATCGGCATCCAGCGGCTGCCGGACCTGCCCACGCTGCCGGAGCCGTTGCGCGGTGCGTTCGTGGTGCACCTGCGGATCGGCTACCTGGGCTCGGCCGCCGAGGGCGAGAAGCTGATCGCCCCGCTGCGGTCGGCCGCGCCGGTCCTGCTCGACCTGGTGGCGGAGAAGCCCTTCACCTCCATCGGCGAGATCCACCTGGACCCGGTCGACCCGATGCCGTACTTCGACCGCAGTGTGTGCCTCGCGGAGTTCACCGAGAAGACCGCGCAGACACTGGTGGAGCTGACGGGGCCGGAGTCGCGGTCCGTGCTCGCGAACGTGGAGATCCGGGCGCTGGGCGGTGCGTTCGACCGCGAGCCCGCCGCCGCCAACTCGATACCGACCCGAGGAGTGCCGTTCGTCGTGTTCGGGTTCGCGGCGGGCGGCCTCGGCCAGGCGGAGGAACTGCGCGGGGAACTGGCCAAGGTGGTGGACGGGCTGGCGCCCTGGGCCGTGGAGCGGAACATGGTGAACTTCCTGTCGCCGGACGAGGCGACCGACACCGAGGGCGTGCGGGCCGTCTACGGGCCGGAGCGGTACGCCAGGCTCGCCCAGGTGAAGAAGGACTACGACCCGGCCAACCTCTTCCGCTTCAACCACAACATCGCGCCCGCCTGACCGGTCCGCGTGCCTCATGTACGCCGGTGACATGGGCGGGGGCACCGGGCTTTCGCCCGGTGCCGTCACGGCGAAGGGCCCTGCCGTGGACCTGCGCCCGAGAGGGGCGAGCACGAGGACCGCCACACCACTGCGCGGCATCGCCATCGATATACGTGCTCGGCCCACTCACCGCCGTTGCCGGCGTCGCCCACCGACGACGTCCGGCCGCGTCACCCCAGTGCGCCCCCGCCCGGTGAGGGAGACACCGCTCGGTCGTCGAGCGGGCCACCTCACGCGGACACGGTCCTGCGCGGACCACGGTCCTACGCGGCCCCGCCGGACGGCTGCTCGTCCGTGGCCGGTGCGGCCGTACGCCCGGCCGGTTCGGCGGCGGTGTAGTAGACGGAGCTGCCCTGCTTGGTGCGCTGAGCCGCGTTCTTGGCGACGAGCCCTTCGAGGGTGGTGCGCACGACGGTGGGCTTGATGCCGCGCTCCGGGTGCGCCGTGGCGAGCGCGGAGGTGACCTCGGCGGCGGAACGCGGTTCGTTCTGCGCGGTGAGATGACGGCGGACCAACTCCACCAGCGTGGGCTGGGACGCCTTCGCGGACGCGGCCTTGACCGCCGTCTTCTTCGCCGGAGTCTCCGCGGTCTTCTTCGCGGGAGTCTCAGCCGTCTTCTTGGCCGGGGTTTCCGCGGCCTTCGTCGCGGGAGTCTCGGCGGTCTTCTTCACCGGGGTCTCCGCGGCCTTCTTGCGGCCCCCGGTGCCCTCGGCCTTCTTCCCCCGCGTCGACTTGCCCGCGGTGGCGGGCGCACCGGAGGGCTTCTTCCGGGGAGCCGGCACAGCGGCACTGTCCGGGGTGACCTCGGGCTTGGCCGCGGGCTCGGTTACGGGCTCGGCCTCAGACTGCACCGGCGCGGGTGAAGCGCCCAACACCTCCTGCACATTGACCAGCACGGAGTGGTCGCGCCGCAGGGCTTCCAACTGCTCCTGCAACGCGGTGATCTCCGCGCTGATGCGGTCCTGTTCCTTGGTGTTGTGTTCGAGGTCGCTGTTCACCTGGGCGGCGTACTGCGACGTCAGACCGGTGCCGGCCGTCGTACTCTCCGACATGGGGTTACCTTTCTTCCGTTTCAGGACTGGGCGTCCAGCCCTTGTGGCGCAGGCATGGAAAACAGCCAAGCGCATGTGTCTCCGGGCCGGCATCCGAGTGCCCATGGCAGTACCCGAAGCGGACAGCCCGACGTAGAGATAGTACGGATGTGGGAAGCCCGTTGTTCCACCCGAGTCATGTCTGTCTCCACGCCAGGGGTCCTTGAGCATGACTCAGGTCGCACATCAGCGCAAGATTGGGAACGTGGAATCGATTTCGCCATGGTGTCACTGCGCGGTGAGCCAAGCGCCGTGGAAACGGATCAGGCTGTGGTGTGGCTAGGCCGCCGGCCGGGTGGCCGCAACCCACCGCCGTACGCTCGCGATCAGCGAACGGCTGGCCGAGAGCGCGGCGTCGAGGCCCTGCTCGGAGCCGACCCCGGCCCGCTGGTGGAGGACGACGCCCAGCACGAGCCGGTCGTGTCCGGTGCGGTCCGGCGCGGTGGCCGCCCACATCAGATTGCCGCCCGCCGGGGTGCTGGACCCGGTCTTGACACCGATCACACCGTCCTCGCCGAGCAGGGTGTTGGTGGTGTGGAGGGTGCCGGGCACACCGGGTACGGTGGCCTCCCGCTCGGCGACGACGGACCGGAACGCCGCGTCACGCATGACCTGCCGGGCCAGTTTCAACTGGTCCTCCGCGGTACTGACGGTCGTGGGGGTGATACCACTGGGGTCGGTGTACGTGGTGTGCGTCATGCCCAGGTCGCGGGCGGCGCGGTTCATCTTCCGTACGAACGCCTCCTCCGAACCGGCGTCCCAACGGGCCAGCATCCGGGCGATGTTGCCCCCGGAGGGGATCAGCATTACCTCCAGTACCTGACGCTCGGTCAGCCGCCGCCCCGCCACGACCGGCACCGTCGACTCCGCACCCAGGCTGGACTCCTGGGCGGCCTGCGCGTCGACGGTGATGCCGGCTCCGCTCCCGCCCTCCGGTATCGGGTGGTCGCGCAGGATCACGTACGCCGTCATGACCTTGGTCACGCTGGCGACCGGCACCGGCTCCTGTGCGCCGTGGGAGCCGAGGTCACCGCGGACGCCCAGACCCTCGACGAAGACGGCCGCCTGACCCCGCTCCGGCCAGGCCGGTGACCCGGCGGTGGCCGGGCCCGCGGGGTGGCCGCCGCCCGCCTCCACGGTGGCCAGCACCACCAGGGTGGCCAGCGCGGCGGCGCCTGCGGCGCCTGCGGTCGTCAGGCGCGAGCGCGGCAGCCGCCACAGCCGGGACGCACGGAACGGAGGACTGGACGGCGACGCCTGGTCCGGACGTGGATCGGGCTCGCCAGGACCGGTGACCGGGCACATGGGAACGCACCTCCTGAAGGTACGTGCGTGACCTTCACGCACCCGGGCCACCTTGCGCGGCCGGGATGTCCGGGAGGCCGTGGCCGGATCTCCCGTACCGCTCGGCCGTGTATCCGCCGTGTATCGACGGCCGGACGACGGACGACGGACGACGGACGACGGACGGCGGACGGTGGACGGCGGACTGCGGGGAATGCTCAGGAGGCTGCGGGCAGCCGCAGCACGGCGATCGCCCCGCCGTCGGGCGCGTTGGCGAAGTCCAGCCGGGCGCCGATGACCCGGGCCTGGCCCAGTGCGATGGTCAGGCCAAGACCGTGTCCCCGGCCGCGTTCGGCCGCCCCGGTGCGAAAGCGCTGCGGGCCGTGGGCCAGCAGGTGTGCGGGGAAACCGGCACCGTGGTCGCGTACGGTCACCGTCGTGCCCGCCACCTCCACCTCGACGGGAGTACGGCCGTGCCGGTGGGCGTTGGCGACCAGGTTGGCGACGATCCGGTCCAGGCGGCGCGGATCGGTCTCCACCCTCGGCTCCCCGTGTGCGGTGAACCGTGCCGCAAGGCCGGTGCGGGCCAGCGAGTCCCGGACCACCGCGGCCAGCGGCACCGGGCGCGGATCGGCGGTCTCGGCACCCGCGTCGAGCCGGGCGATCTCCAGCAGTTCCTCGACCAGGTTCCGCAGCACCGTCACCCGGTCCCGGACCAGATCGGTCGCCTCGCCCGCGGGCAGCAGCCCGCTCGCGGTGACCAGCCCCATCAGCGGGGTGCGCAGCTCATGGGCGACATCGGCGGTGAACCGCTGCTCGGCCCGCAGCCGTTCGTGCAGGCTGTCCGCCATGGAGTCCACGGTGGCCGCGATGGCGCTGATCTCGTCTCCCGCGCCCCCGGCCGCGGTCCGCGCGGCGAGGTCCCCGGCCGAGATCCGGCGCGCGGTCCGCGCCACCCGCCGCAGCCTGCGGTGAGGCAACTCGGCGGCGAGGGCGGACAAGGGCACGACGACGGCCAGCACAGCCAGCGAGTACTTCCACATGTGCCGGTCCAGCGCGCGCCGGGTGAGCAGATCGGAAGTCATGTCCACACTCACCGCGAACGGCTTGCCCCGGTAGGTCTGCGCCGCCCACATGCTGGGGTGCACGGGGTCGCCGTCGTACCAGGTGGCCGACCCGCCGGTCGAGTCCGGCCGGTCCCGGAGCCGGTGTCGCAGTTCGTCCGGTATCGCGGCCGGATCCGACTCGTCGCCGGGTGACGTCGTCCCGTCCCGCCCGTACCGCTCCATGGAGTGGGACAGGGCGGTCAGTGCCTTCGCCGCGCCGTCGTTCATGGAGCGGTCCAGGGTGCTGCGGTGGACCAGCAGACCGACGGTGAGCGCCACGGCAGCCGAGGCCGCGGCCACCAGCAGGGCGATCTTCCAGCGCAGCGAACGCCAGTTGAGCAGGGCACGGACGGCGGGCAGTGCACGGGGGATGCGGAACGTACGGGCGATGCGGAACGTACGGGCGGTGGCCAGGGCACGAGTGACGGCCTGCGCACGAGTGGTGTGCGGTGTGCGGCGGGTGGTGGGCGGCGTGGGGGTGGTGGGCACGTCAGAGCCGCCGCAGCTTGTAGCCGAAGCCGCGGACCGTCTCGATCCGGTCGGCGCCGATCTTCTTCCGCAGCCGCTGCACACACAGGTCGACCACCCGGGTGTCACCGTCCCAGCCGTAGTCCCACACGGTGCGCAGCAGCGTCTGCCGGTCGAGGACGACGCCCGGGTTCGCGGCGAACTCCAGCAGCAGCCGCAGTTCGGTGGGGGCCAGCGCGACCGGTTCGCCGCCCCGGAACACCTCAAGACCGGCGGTGTCGACGGCCAGCTCGCCGAAGACCAGCCGGGTGGTGCCGCGGGAGCCCGGGGCCGCCGGGGCGCCGGCCCCGCTGAAGGTGGCGCGGCGCAGCAGCGAGCGGATCCTGGCCACGAGCACGGCGGTGTCCACCGGCTTGACCACGTAGTCGTCGGCACCGGCCTCCAGGCCCGAGACGACGTCCAGCGCGTCGCCGCGCGCGGACATCATGAGGACGGGAACCGTGCTGGTCTCCCGGATCCGCCGGCACAGCCCGATACCGTCCAGGTCGGGCAGCATCACGTCCAGCAGCAGTACGTCGTGTCCGCCCTCGCGGAACCGCTCCAGCCCGGTCAGTCCGTCGCCCGCCGAGGCCACCCGGTAGCCGTAGCGTTCCAGTGCGAGCGTGACGGATCTGCGGATCACCTCGTCGTCCTCGACGAGCAGGATCGCGGCCGAGGCCGGGAGGTTTTCCGGTGCCGGTACGGCGGACATGTCTTCCCCTTCGGGAAACGAGTGCGGGGGGCACCATCATGCCGTCCCCGGTCGGCCGGGGCGGCCGCGACCACCTCGTCCCCGGCCGGGCCGCGGGACACCGCGGTGCCGTACTCAGGTGTCGCCGGCCCTGTCTCCCCGCGTCGGCCATGTCTCTCCTGCGCCGGCCCGGTCTCCCCTGCACCGGGAAAAAGCAGTGGACCGTGATCATGCGATGGCGACACTGGTGCGATGACCGAATCAGAGGTGAAGGCGGATCTCCGTCTCTGTCTGCAGGACGCGCGGGACGCACTGTTGTGGAAGCTGGAGGGCCTGCCGGAGTACGGCGTCCGCCGGCCCATGACACCGACGGGCACCAATCTGCTGGGCCTGGTCAAACACCTGACCGGCGCCGAAGCGGCGTACTTCGGCGAGACCTTCGGGCGGCCGGTCGAGGCGCCGCCGCTGTGGATCGTGGGGGCGGCCGAGCCGAACGCCGACCTGTGGGCGACCGCCGACGAGACACGTGAGCAGATCGTCGGCGACTACCGCCGGGTGTGCGCGCACGCGGACGTGACGATCGAGTCGCTGCCTCTCGACGCCGTGGGCGAGGTGCCGTGGGGGCCGCGGCACGTGGTGTCGCTGCGTCGGCTTCTCGTCCACATGATCGCCGAGACCCAGCGGCATGTCGGGCACGCCGACATCGTCCGTGAACTCGTCGACGGGGCCACGGGACAGCGGCCCGGGAACGACAACATGGCGCCCGGTGACGCGGCCTGGTGGGCGGAGCACCGGAGCCGACTGGAGCAGGAGGCCAGGCGGGCCGGGTCAGTCTCGTAGACCTGTGCCGGAGGGCCGGACGACCAGTCCGGACGACGACCGGACGACCGGACGGCCGAGGGTCGGAGGACCGCACGGCCGGAGGACCGTACGGCCGGTCATCCGGCTGTCCGGCCGCGCCGCACGGCGGCTCGTACCGCGCGCGGTCAGGACACGGCGTCGCCATCCGGAGGAGGAAGCGTTGCCGAACGGCGGCGCGTGCCGCGAGCCGTCACGACACGGCGTCGCCATCCTGGGGAGGAAGCGTCGCCTGCGCGGACACCGGAGGCTGGTCGGGCCAGGCGAACGCGTAGCGGGGGTCCTCCTCGCGGCTCAGCCGGACGAAGCGCAGGAGTTCGCGGACGATGCCCGCGTTGCCCATCGCCCAGCCGGTGCGCGGTTCGAGGTCGCTCGGGGTGGCCCGGTGCTCGACGTTGGACCAGCGGGCGCCGTCGGTGTCGCGGATCGCGCGGGCGGTGAGGTCGGCGACGAGGACGTGGGCGAAGTCGTGCGGGTCCCGCTGTTCGGACATCCGGTCGCAGGCCAGCGCGAGGACGCCCGCGGTGCCGCAGCAGCGACCGTTGTTGTCCCAGAAACCGGGGCGCAGCCGCTCGGGCAGGCCGGAGCGGGTGACCGTGTGCCAGCAGCGGTCGGCGAGGGCGGCCCAGGCCGGATCGGCCGTGAGGTCCCGCAGCAGCCGGAAGACCTGGGCGTCACCGGCCGGGCCGTGGCACCAGCCGAAGCTGACGGGCTCGATGACATCGGGGCGGTACTGCGGGGTGGAGTGCCGCACCAGGAAGCCCCGCGGCCCCGCTTCGTCGCGCGCCACGATGTCCGCGGCACCGGCCAGCGCCAGTTCGAGCAGGTCCGCACGGCCGGTGGCGTGGCCGACCCGGGCGAGCGCCAGGACGATGCCAAGCGTGCCGTGCGAAATGTGGTGCAGCCGGGAGTCGACGCCCGTGCGGTGCGCCCAGTGGACGCCCGCCGGGGTCTGCTCCGCCGTCCGCAGATACGGCTCCATGGCGAGGACGGCCAGTTCGGTGTCCCCGGCCACGAGCGCGCCGAGACCGATGCCCGCGTTGCCGCCCATGAGTTCGAACAGGTCGCCCCAGCGCGTCCCGTCGAAGCGTGATCGCACGTGTGCCAGCGCGCGGTCCGCTGCGGCGTCCGCGGCCGGGTCGCCGAGCGCGTCGTGGACGGCCCGCAGGGCGAGGGCCGTTCCGGTGCGGCCGAAGTACAGGGAGTCGTCGTCGAAGCCGTCGACGGCGGCAGCGAGGCTGCGTGCCGCGCGCACTGCCGTATCGGCATAGGAGTCGTCACCGAAGTGCCGCCACGCCTCCAGGAGTACGGGGAGGATCCCGGCCGTACCGCTGTAGAGCGACGGGTCGAGGCTGTCGTCCGAGGGCCTGGCCGTCCAGGCGAGGCCCCCGCCGGTGGTGTCCCGCGCCGCCGCGGTCAGCCAGCGCAGCCCGTCCACCGCGAGCCCCTCGACCTCGTCGACCGCCACGACCGTCGTTTCCGTTGCCGTCATGGGCCCACTCTCGCATGATCTTCCGGACCCGCCCAGAGTGAGTCGGAGGGCCCGCGCGGTCCGACGGGGCGCACGCGGCGGCCGGCCGACCGGCCCGGACGGCCGAGGGCGGCGACTTCTCTCGTTGAACAGATGAACTTCCCTCGTGCGGGTGAAGCATCCTGGGAAGGTGTGCGAGGCAGTGCACACACCGCCATGTGTGTGGGTGTCCCGCCCAGCACATGTATCAACAGGACGTCCCACAGCCTTGCCGCTGCCTCCGGCGCCGGACGTCCGTCGTTCGACTGTCGGTCGCTCCCTTGTCGTTTCCGCGTCGTGCCTGGTGGCGGCCATAGTCGTCAGCCCCGGACGCATACGTCACGCTGCATGCCCGCGGCGCTGGGCGGCGCCGAGTCACCGGATCGGTATCGACTAACCTGGCCCGGTCCAGGGCCGATGTGCTCGACAGGTATGTGCGTCGCCCGCTGCGCACGCCGCCCAGTGAGGAACACCGCGATGACCGCACCCAGCGCCCCGCCGGCCATGCGAGAGGCGACGTACGACACGGGCCGACAGAAGATCTTCGTCGCCGAGGCGGGGGACGGCCCGGCGGTGCTGTTGCTGCACGGTGGCGGTCCGGGCACCGACGGTGTCTCCAGCTACGTCCGCAACATCGCGGAGCTGGCGAAGGACCACCGGGTCATCGTGCCCGACCTGCCCGGCTACGGCCGCAGCAGCAAGGGCGTCGACCGCACCGACCCCTTCGGACACCTCGCGGACGGCATCCGTGCCCTGCTGGACGAGCTGGGCCTGGACAAGGCACACCTGGTCGGCCATTCCTACGGCGGAGCCTGCGCCCTGCGCCTGGCCCTGGACACCCCCGACCGGGTCGACCGCATGGTCCTGGCGGCCCCCGGCGGCATCGGCACCACCCGCGCGCTGCCCACCCCCGGCGTGAACCGTCTGCTGAACTACTACACCGGCGAGGGGCCCTCGCGACGGAAGCTGGAGGAGTTCATCCGCCACTACCTGGTCGTCGACGGCGCCGACATCCCCGACCCCGCCATCGAGGACCGCTACCGGGCCAGCCTCGACCCCGAGGCCGTCGCCGCTCCGCCACTGCGCCGCCCCGCCGGCCGCGGCGTCCTGCGCACCCTCTGGACGATGGACCTCACCCGTGATCGGCGCCTCGCCCGCCTGGCCGTGCCCACGCTGGTCGTCTGGGGCACGGCGGACAAGGTGAACCGGCCCGCCGGCGGCCGTATGCTCGCCGACCGGATGCCCTCCTGCGATCTGTATCTGCTCGCCAGGACCGGATACTGGGCCCAGTACGAACGCGCCGAGCTGTTCAACCGGGTGTGCGCCGGCTTCCTGGCCGGGCGGCGCTGAACCGGCGGCCGGAGACCGGAACCGCCCTGCCCGGGGCGTCGGGCAGGGCGGGAGACGGCCGTGTGCGGGTACGGACGTGCGCCCGCCGCCGGCGGCAGGACCGCCCCACCGGACTGCCTTGCCACCGGCGGCGGGCCGAATCAGCGCTACCGGACTGCTGCAACTGGACAGCTGCCACCGAACAGCTGCCACCGAACAGCCGCAACTGGAGTTGCTACCGGACAACTGCAACCGGAGCTGCCACCGAACAGTTGCAACCGGAGCCGCTACCGGACAGCCGCTACACCGCGTCCCGCACGACGGGGAGCGCGTAGTCCCACAGCCGGTCCGCGGTGGCCGGGTCGAGCGACCACTTGGCGACGAGACCCAGCAGGTTCTCGACGCCGCGCGACAACAGGTGGGGACCACCGTCGATGGTCTCGGCCTCCTGGTTGTCCTCGAAGTAGCGCCCGGTGACGTCGTCGAGAAGGGGCGACGCGGCGAGCAGAACAGGGGTGGCGGCGCCCTGCTCCGGGGTCTTGAAGTAGCCAGGTGTGAGCAGGTTGCCCTCGCTGTCCATGGCGTTCAGCGCCTGCATGGCGGCCCTGTCCATGTGCCGGGTCAGGGCGGTGTGGATCGTGCCCGGGGCGCAGGCGTTGGCGGAGATTCCGTCCGCGGCCCAGCGGCGGCTGATCGCGACCGCGAGGAGCACATCGGCCGTCTTCGACTGCGCGTAGGCGACGAAGGGATCGTACGGGCGCTGCTCGAACTGCGGGTCGTCGAAGTCGAAGCCCGCCACCAACTGTGCGCCGGAGCTGAGGACGACCACACGGGGATGCTCAGCGGACCGCAGGGCGTCGTGCAGCCCGAGCAGCAGCGCGAAGTGGCCCAGGTAGTTGGTGGCGAGCTGCATCTCCCAGCCCTGCGCGTTGAGCCGGCGGTCGGGCAGCATCATCACGCCGGCATTGGCGACGACGGCGTCCACCGGCCCGGACCAGGCGTCGCAGAAGGCACGAACGGAACCCAGGTCGGCGAGGTCGACGGCGACGGCGTCGGTGTACGGGAACTCATCGAGTATCGGCTTGGCGAGAGCGGGGTTACGTGTGGCGATGGTGACCCGCGCGCCCGCACCGGCGAGCGCACGGACTGTCTCCGTCCCCAGTCCGGAAGCACCTCCCGTGACGATCATGCGTCGCCCGGTCAGGTCGACTCCGGCCAGGACCTCCGAGGCTGTGGCACGCATTCCGAAAGGGGTGGAAAAAAGTGTCATACCTATTGCACGAGATCTCTCTTGTGTGAGTTCACGATATGCGGTGATCATTCAGGCGGACATGTCGCAGGCGCCTCAGTGGCGGACCAGGCTGGCCGAAGGGGCCGCGGCCGGGCCCGACCACGACACCGGTTCGCGGCTGGTCAACGGGTGCCCGGCCGGTTCGTACGGGTGCGGCTTACGGGTGCGGCTTACGGGTCCGGCTCAACGAGCCGGGTCGAGCAACAGCTTGCCCGAGGTACGCCGCGATTCGATGTCGGTGTGGGCCTGCCCGGCCGCGTCCAGCGGATAGCGTTCGGTGATGTCGATCCTCAGCCTGCCTTCGCGGATCTTCTGGAACAGGTCCCCGGTGTGCTTCAGCAGCAGTTCCCGGCTGTGAACGTGATCCGCGTACACCGCATAGGTGACCTTGATGCTCTTCGGCAGGTCGAACATCCGCACCGTGGGGATGTCACCGATCAAAGGGCCGTAGTAGACCAGGGTGCCGACCCGTCCCAGCGTCTCGATCGACGGCCAGAACGTGCTGGCACCCCCGCCGTCGAAGACCGCCTGCACCCCTTCGCCGCCGGTCAGGTCCTTGACCCGGTCCACGAAGTCACCGCCGGAGGAGACGAGCACCTCGTCCGCGCCCGCCGCCTTCGCCATCGGGACCTTCTCCGCACGGGACACCAGGCCGATCACCCGCGCGCCGCGCAGTTTCAGCAACTGGGTGACCGCACGCCCCACACCGCCGGCGGCGGAGTGCACGAGCGCGGTCTGGCCCTCGGTCAGCGGCGCCGACTCGGTGACGAAGTGGTGCGCGGTCAGTCCCTGCATCATCGTCGCGGCGGCGACATCGCTCGGGATGTCGTCCGGCACCGGGACCACCTGGTCCGCGGGGACCGCGATTTTTTCGGCATAGCTGCCGTAGACCGAGACCCAGGCCACCCGGTCACCGACGGCGAAGCCGCTGACTCCCTCGCCGAGCGCGGTGACCCGGCCGGCACCCTCGACCCCGGGGATGAACGGGACACCGCCTGGCAGCCCGAATCCGACCCGGGAGCCGGTGTCCATGAAGTTGATGCCGGCGAATTCGATGTCGACCAGCAGCTCCCCCGGTCCGGGCTCGGGGTCGGGCCATTCCTTCACCCGCAGGACTTCCGGGCCACCCAGTTCTTCCACCACCACAGCGCGCATGGCGCACACCTCTTCCTGTCGATACGTCCGCCCGGTGACCGGCGGTCGATGCGGAGGGGAGCCTCTTCTCCCGGGGAATTTCTTTGCATCTGTGACGGCGAACGCGAACGCGGGAACCCGTCGGTGCCGGTGAGCCGCTGCGTCACGACGGCGATCGTAGGACGCAAATTCTGGACCGGCAAGTCCAGGAATCGCGACGGACCTGACCGGGAGATCAGGAATGATCCGCGCGTCCAACGGTAGATACGTGTGCACCGGGCTCCCCACCAGTCTGGGTACCCTGGACGTATGGCACTGACGGCGAAGGGCCGCGCCACCCGGCAGCGCATCATCGAGGGGGCGTCGGCACACCTGAGAAGCGACGAACCGGGGACGGTGACGCTGGACGACATCAGGGAGGTCACAGGCACCAGCAAGGGACAGCTGTTCCACTACTTCCCCGGGGGCAAGGAGGAACTCCTGCTCGCCGTCGCCCGCTTCGAGGCCGAACGGGTCATCTCCGACCAGCAGCCGCACCTCGACGCGCTCACCTCCTGGTCGGCCTGGGCGCGCTGGCGGGACGCGGTGGCCGCGCGCTACCGGGCACAGGGCGCGCGCTGCCCGCTCGCGACCCTGATGGACCAGGTCGGCAGCACCCCGGGCGCGGCGGAGGTGGCCGAGTCACTGCTCGCGCGCTGGCAGCGGCTCATCCGCCAGGGCATCGCCACGATGCAGGCCGGCGACCTCATCGACCCCGCGGTCGACGCCGACCGGGCCGCCGCCGCGTTCGTCGGCGGAATCCAGGGCGGTGTCCAGATGCTCCGGTCGACCGGCAGCACCACCCATCTCGAAGCGGTCCTCGACATCCTGATCGATTACCTCAAGGCCCAGCACTCCGCCGGCCGTTGACACCGCCTGGCCTCGACAACCGGGAAGACGCCCGACGCTCTACGGTGATCAGGACAACGCTGCGGTGACCTGTGGCGATCGAGTGGGTGTCGCAGCGGCCTACGGCGTTCCGCCCCGACCCGCCCGACCCGCCCTGTTCCGCTGCGGTCAGCTGCACTCTGCTTCGGTCTGCTGTCACTCGCTTCGATGAAGCCGACCGACGGCGGCCGCACACGTCCGGCTCCGGAGCATGTGTCCCCTTGCTCGGACGCCGCCGGTCGTGCGGCCACCACCGATGACTTGGCCACCGTGGCCGGCGCAGCCGCCATGGTCGGCCCCGCCATCACGGATGGGTCGGCCGCCATGGTCGGCCCTGCCGCAACGTATGGGTCGTCTGCCACGGGTGGCTAGGCCGCCATGGATGGCTCACTGGCCGCCTGGGGTCAACGGCTCAGCAGTCGGCACAGCCAGCGGAAGCGGGCCCGGCGGGCGTCTCTGGAGACGCCGGCGTGCGGGGCCATCTGGTCGAAGCCGTGGAATCCACCTGCCCAGACGTGCAGTTCGGCGTCGCCGCCCGCCTGCCAGATGCGCGTCGCGTACTGGACGCCTTCGTCGCGGTAGGTCTCCGCGGCACCGACGTCGAGATAGGCAGGCGGCAGCCCGGACAGGTCCGTCGCGCGGGCGGCGGCACCGTAGCAGGAAACCTCAGAGCCGCCCCGGTCGCCGCCGAGGTGGGCCGTCCACCCCAGCTCGTTGGCATGGCGATCCCACACCCCCAGGCCGGTCATCTGTATCGCCGAGGGGGTGTCGTTGTGGTCGTCGAGCATCGGGCACATCATCAGCTGGCCGAGGATGCCGGGACCCTGCCGGTCGCGGGCCATGAGGGCCAGGGCCGCGGTGAGACCCCCGCCGGCGCTGCCACCTGCGATGATGATGCGCTGTGGGTCCGCGCCGAGAGTCGTGGCGTGCTGCGCGACCCACCTGAGCCCGGCATGGCAGTCCTCGATCGCCGCGGGGTAGGGGTGTTCAGGAGCCAGCCGGTAGCCGACGGACACGACGACCATTTCGAGGGGTTCGGCCCACTCCTGGAGGATCGCCTGCACTCCGGTGCGGTGTGTTCCGCTGATCATGCCTCCACCGTGCATGTGGTAGAGAACGGGCGCCTGTTGATGCAGACCCGCGGGGCGTGCGACGAGCAGGGGGACGTCCGGTGCCCCGTCCGGTCCGGGCACCAGGAGTTCCCGGACCTCGAACCTGCCCCGGTCGCGCAGCTCGTCGAGCGACGGGTCCGCTGCCGCGACGTGTGCACGCCACTGGGGGATGTCGTCGTTCGACAGCGGTACGTTCTCCAGTGCCGGACCCAGCTTCTCCAGCGCGTCGGCGAGTTCCGGTTCGAAGGGCACGGGCGGGGCCGTGCGCTGCGTCTGGCTTTCAGTGGTGTTCATGGGTCTCTCGTCCTTTCAGAAGTGTGGGAAACATGGGGCCCTCGCCTCGCCGCCGTGTCGTTCCCGGTCCGTGAACCGAACCGGTCCGGACGACCGTCGGACGGCCAGGGCCTACGGCCGGACGGCCAGGGCCTACCGTCGGACGGCCAGGGCCCGCGTCAGGTGTGTCACCTGTGGCTCTCCGCCCGCCGGCCGCACTCGGCCGCAGCCGGGCGGGACTCTTGCCGGTCGGGTGGTAGGACGCGTAGCAGCCGGTGCCCTGCGGAAGCTGTCGGCCGCTGGTCGACGTCGGAATCACCGGACGCCGTGGAGGCGACGTAGCGGGCGTGCAGTTGGCCACAGGCGGCATCGATGGAGGAGCCGAACTGACGTCGTCTGGTGGCGTGCACACCGAGTGCGCGCAGACCGGCGACGAACCGGTTGACCTGTGGCGACGACGGGGCATGGAAGGCTGGGTCCGCTCCCACCGCCTGGTTGTAGCGAATCACGCTCACGTGGAACAGTTCCGGCCTTGACCGCGCGGCCACGATCCTGGCGAGACGGTGCATATGGTCCTGGGTGTCGTTGACACCGGCGATGAGCAGATAGGCGAGATAGATCTTGCGGCGAGCGACAGCCGCGTGCTCGTCCAGAATTGCCAGGCTGTCGCCCAGGGGAAAACGCCTTTCCAGCGGGATCAGCCGGGCTCGCTCGTCACTGAACGGTGAGTGCACGGACAAGGTGATCGTGACCTGCGGGTGCTCCTTGGTGAGCGTCTGGAGATTCGGGGCGAAACCCACCGTGGACACGGTGATCCTGCGCGGGGAAATATCACCGAAACCACTGTCCGACAGCAGGGTGAGCGCATCGAACACGTGTGGATTGGCCAGTGCCTCGCCCATGCCCATGAACGCCACACTGTCCGGCAGGCCCTCGTCCTGTGGGCGCCAGCGCGGGTGCATGACCTGGGCGTAGATCTCATCGGCCGTCAGATTCCTGGCGAGACCGGTGGCACCGGTCGCGCAGAAGGTGCACCCCAATCCGCACCCGGCCTGGGAGGAAACGCAGATCGAGGACCAGCCGGCCCGGTAGCGGGAGAGAACGGTTTCGAATCGCGTTCCGGGATCCGACTCGAAGATGACCTTCTCCACTTGTTCAGCGGATCGGCAGGAGACCGGAACGATGGGCAGCAGCCGCGGACCGAACCGTTCGGTGAGGCTGCGCCGCAGGTCAGCGGGTAGTCCGTGGATGGACTCGAAGGTGTCGGGTTCGCCGCGGCGCATGGCGGTGACGACTTGGCGGTAGCGGAATCGAGGCGCGCCCATGGATTCCAGATGGTCCCGGATCGATGCCAGTCGAGTGCCCGGCGGGGGATTGGCGAGCGGGACGTCGGACCGGCGTGCGCGAGCGCGCGAACTATTGGCGTGATGCTGGTGCGTCATGACTTTGATACGTGCCATCTTGAGAAGGGATCGTTCGGGTGCCCAGGTGGGTGTGACATCACGCCACACCTGCCGCTGTGCGGAGGCGATCCGGGAATTACCGTCGCTGTCCGCATCTCGCGGTGCTGAAGCCGTCAGGATCCGCCGCACACCAAGGAGCCCCCAGCCGAAGCGTTCCGAGCCGAGACGTCCAAAGACGCGGTGCTCTCAGGAGAACGCCGAAAAGGAAAGGGGGATGGGAATGGGAATGCGGGGAATGACGGCCGAAGAAAACGCCACGTTGCCACGCAACTCCGACTCGTGCGTGGAACTGGGATGCCGCGTCATCAGGTGCGCAGGCGGTGGCGTGATGAATGCCTGGCGCGGCTACAGTCTGTCGACCTCGATAAGCATGGCGGTCACCTTAGCACACCGAAAACATGCGTCCAGTGAACAGGGGAGCCGTGTGTGTGCCGGGACGTGAGGGCCGCTCGTAGTGCCGTTCGGGCCCAGCCGGACGGCACTACGACGCGACACCACGGAAGGCTGGCGCCCGACCGCGGTTCGACAGTTCGATGCCGAGCTTGTCGAGCTGACCGTGCAGGTCGTCCCGTACCGCGGGGAGCAGGCCGGACATCAGCGGACCCGGGGCCCTGCGACGGCGAGGTCCGACAGGTGCCGTCAGCGAGACGGCGAGACGACATCAGTTGTACACGAGCAAGTAGTCACACGTGCTCGTGCCATCGTGGAGCGAGACATCACTGTTCAGGACGTAGAACGCCTGGGCGAATCCGCTGGTGGTCATCTTCGGGACCACGATCAGTGTCTGGTTCGCCATGGCCAGCCCGTTCGGCGCCACCACGTTCCGGTACAGCAGCGTGAAGAGATTCTGCATGAGGTTCGGCACCTTGAGAATGCGGTACGTGCGGTCCCCCGTACCCGGAGGGCCCGAGACGGGTGCCTGGTTCACCGGGGCAGCCCATTGCACGGGCTGGGTGGCCATGCGGCCCATGGATTCGAGTTCTTGCAGCCGCCTCTGCGTACTCGCCCGGATGCCGGCCATGTGAATGTGCAACTGGTTGAAGCGCCGGGCGCCCTGCGAATTGATCCCCAACCCGATATTGGGGTACTGCACGGGAACGCTTCCGCCGCTCCTCGCGTTCTGCCACGCGTCGTTCCAGTAGTTCGCCGCCGCGGGGTCCTCAAGAAACGGGCATTCGATACCCGTGATCCGGCAACTGGGAAGCAGTAGATAGTTGTGCTGGTTCTCGGGCTTGCCGTGCAGCACGACGTAGTTCGGGGTTGCCCGCAGGCAGTCGGGCTTGGGCTGCGGCGGGGGCGGGACCGTCCCGTTCGTGCAGTACTGGACGTCGTGCCAGAGTGCGTCGTTGTCGGTGGGCCTGCCGCAGAGCGACTGCATCTGAGCAGGTGGGCAGGGGCTCGCGCCTCCCCCAGGAGGAGGGGTCGGACACGAGCCGTACGCGGGCTCGCCGGGCACCGGGTCCGTTGCCGCGGTTGCGCTTCCGGCCGCTCCCGCGACGGTCAAGAGCGTGGCGGCGCCCATGGCGCCTGAGAACGCGACGAATTTCCGCCGAGGCATCGCAGCCGAGTTCTCGTGGTCGTGCATGGGTGATCTCCGATGGTGATGACCGCTGCCTGGGTTTACTGGCCATGAGCAGGGGAACGCGGCTCGCCTCATCCTGCCCAGCCGCTGATGCCCTCACAGGGTAAGCAGCGGCGAGCGTATTTTCCGTCAACTGAACGAGTGAGCGTGATGTGTTCCGCCATAAAGCGGTCATCTCACGGAGCGTGGCGGTGCCCCGGACGGACCCGGCACAGAGTGAGCCGCACCGCGACCAGCCGCGCCGTCGATTCCCGCACGCATCGCTCGGCCAGGGCGCCGGCCGAGGTGCGGGCCCCGTCCTGGACGACCGCGTCGACCCGGGCCCGGCCGGCCACTGGGGCGAAGACCGCACGGTGCGCACAACCGCCATGACTTTGCCGCTGTTTCACGGCCCCCCACCTGCGCATTGACTCAAGCTTTACGTCCAGGCGGTCTTGAGCTTTGCACCACGACTTCATATCTTTCCGGGCAACGGTCGACGGCGCCAGAAAGGTTCCACGTCCATGGAGGCATGCGCGATCCGGCTGCAGGGGCTGCGGAAGTCCTTCGGCGAGACGACCGCGGTGGCCGGGGTCGACCTGGAGATCCGGGACGGGGAGTTCTTCTCGATGCTCGGCCCGTCCGGTTCGGGCAAGACCACGGTGCTGCGGCTCGTCGCCGGCTTCGAGACCCCCACCGAAGGCCGGATCGAACTCGCCGGTCAGGACGTCACCGACCGCGCCCCGTTCGAGCGGGACGTGCACACCGTCTTCCAGGACTACGCCCTCTTCCCGCACATGACGGTCGAACAGAACGTCGCCTACTCCCTCAAGGTACGCAAGGTGCCCAAGGCGGAGCGCCTGGACCGGGCCCGCCAGGCACTGGCCGACGTACGCCTCGACGGGTTCGGCACGCGGCGACCGGCCCAGCTCTCCGGAGGCCAGCGCCAGCGCGTCGCGCTCGCCCGCGCCCTCGTCGGCCGGCCCCGCGTGCTGCTGCTCGACGAGCCCCTGGGCGCGCTCGACCTCAAGCTGCGCGAGCAGATGCAGGTCGAACTCAAGGCGCTCCAGCGCGAGGTCGGCATCACCTTCGTCTTCGTCACCCACGACCAGCAGGAGGCCCTGGCGATCAGTGACCGCATCGCCGTCTTCCAGCAAGGCCGCGTCGAACAGGTCGGCACCCCCGCCGAGATCTACGAACGCCCCGCGACCCCGTTCGTCGCCTCCTTCGTCGGCACCTCCAACCTGCTGGCCGGCGAGGCCGCCGAGCGTGTCGTCGGCACGCCCGGCACCTACAGCGTCCGCCCCGAGAAGATCCGTGTGCTGAAGGAGTCGGCCGGCCCCGGCGATCCCGGGCACGCCACCGCCACCGGCACGGTCGCCGAGGTCGTCTACCTGGGCGACACCACCCGCTTCCTGGTCGACCTCGACGCCGGCGGCCGCCTCACCGTGCTCCAGCAGAACCTGGAGAACACCGCCGAGGACGTCGCCGCCTACCGCGGGACCCGGGTCCGGCTCCAGTGGCAGGAGCGCCACACGGTCCAGGTCCCGTCCCCCCACTGAACCCGCCCCATGTTAGGGAGAACCGCGTGCGCCCCATCCGAACCCTTCAGACGGCGGCCGTCGCCGCGCTGCTCCTGGCCGCCACCGCCACCGCCTGCGGCTCCTCCGGCTCGGGCGGCGGATCGGCGGCCGGCGGCCTCAACCCGCCCGATCTGAAGGCCCCGTCGAAGCTGGGCGCGACCGAGGGCAGCGTCAACCTGATCGCCTGGGCCGGCTATGTGGAGGACGGCTCCAACGACCCGAAGGCCGACTGGGTCAGTGACTTCGAGCAGCGCACCGGCTGTCAGGTCCACTCGAAGGTGGCGGCCAGCTCCGACGAGATGGTCAAACTGATGAAGACGGGGGAGTACGACGCGGTCTCGGCCTCGGGCGACGCGTCCCTGCGGCTGATCGCCTCCGGTGCCGCGGCCCCCGTCAACACCGCCCTCGTCCCGAACTACAAGGACGTCTTCGCCGACCTGAAGATGCAGCCCTGGAACTCCGTGGACGGCAAGGCGTACGGCATCCCGCACGGCCGGGGCGCCAACCTCCTGATGTACAACACGCGGAAGGTCACCCCCGCCCCGACGTCCTGGGCCGCCGTCTTCGACGACGCCGCCGCCCACCGGGGCCACGTCACCGCGTACGACTCGCCGATCTACCTCGCCGACGCCGCGCTCTACCTCAAGGCCAGCAAGCCCGAACTGGGCATCAAGGACCCCTACGCGCTGGACCAGAAACAGTTCGACGCCGCCGTCGCGCTGCTGAAGAAGCAGAACGCGGACATCGGCGAGTACTGGAGCGACTACCTCAAGGAGGTCTCCGCCTTCAAGAGCGGCGACTCCGTCATCGGCACCACCTGGCAGGTCATCGCCAACCTCGCGGCCGACGAGGGCGCCGACGTCAAGGCCCTCGTCCCGAAGGAGGGCTCGACCGGCTGGTCGGACACCTGGATGGTCTCCGCGCAGGCCGCACACCCCAACTGCGCCTACAAGTGGCTCGACTGGATCATCTCGCCGAAGGTCAACGCCCAGGTCGCCGAGTACTTCGGTGAGGCCCCCGCGAACGCCAGGGCCTGCGCGGAGACCACCGACAAGAACTTCTGCACGACCTACCACGCCGCCGACAGCGCCTACTGGAAGCGGATCGCCTTCTGGAACACGCCGATCGAGCAGTGCCTGGACGGCCGCACCGACGTCAAGTGCGTGCCGTACGCCAAGTGGGTCCAGGCCTGGACCGAGATCAAGGGCTGACCATGACCGTCGTCGCGCCGACCGCCGGGCGGAACACCACCCGGCGGCTCGCCGGAGCGCTGCACCGCCGCCCCCGGCTCCGCCTCGCCCTGCTGCTCAGCGCCCCGCTGCTGTGGCTGGGCGTGCTCTACCTCGGCTCGCTGGCCGTGCTGTTCGTCTCCGCGTTCTGGACGACCGACTCCTTCACGTCCGAGGTGGTGAAGGTCTGGTCCACCGACACCTTCCGCACACTGCTGACGACCCCCGTCTACCGGCAGGTCGTCCTGCGCAGCGTCGCGGTGGCCCTCGCCGTCACCGTCCTGTGCGCCGTGATCGCCTTTCCGATGGCCTGCTACACCGCCCGCGTCGCCCGCCCGCGCCTGCGCCCGCTGCTCGTCGTCGCCATCCTCACCCCGCTGTGGGCGAGTTACCTGGTCAAGGTGTACGCCTGGCGGCTGATCCTGTCCCAGGGCGGGCTCGCCGACTGGATGCTGGCGCCGTTCGGGCTCTCCGGACCCGGTTTCGGGCTCCCCGCCACCGTGCTGACCCTGACGTACCTCTGGCTGCCGTACATGATCCTGCCGATCCACACGGCCCTGGTCCAGTTGCCGGACAGCCTGCTCGACGCCTCCGCCGACCTGGGGGCACGGCCCGGCCGCACCTTCCGCTCCGTGGTGCTGCCGACGGTGCTGCCGTCGGTCGCCGCCGGATCGGTGTTCACCTTCTCACTCAGCCTCGGCGACTACATCACCGTGCAGATAGTCGGCGGCAAGACCCAGCTCATCGGCAACCTCGTCTACTCCAACATCGAACTGAACCTGCCCATGGCCGCCGCGCTCGCCACCGTCCCGGTCGTCGTCATCGTGCTGTACCTGCTGGCCGTGCGCCGCACCGGTGCGCTGAGCAGCCTGTAGAGGAGCCCGCCGTGCAACTCTCCCGTACCGCGCGGATCGTACTGCGCGTCACCGCCGGGATCGGCTTCGCCGTCGTCTACGTGCCGCTGCTGCTGGTCCTCGTCAACTCGCTGAACCCGGACCGCAGCGCGAGCTGGCCGCCGCCCGGACTCACCGGGCACTGGTGGTCGGTCGCCTGGGACAACACGGGTGCCCGCGGCGCGCTGTGGACGTCCGTCCGGGCCGGTCTCGGCGCCACCGCCGTGGCGCTGGTGCTGGGCACCCTGATCGCCTTCGCGGTGGCCCGGTACCGGTTCTTCGGGCGGCACGCCGTCTCCTTCGTCGTCGTCCTGCCGATCGCGCTGCCCGGCATCGTCACCGGCATCGCGCTCAACTCGGCCTTCGGTACGGTCCTCGAACCGCTCGGCGTGGGGCTCGGGCTGTTCACCGTGGTCGTCGGGCACGCCACCTTCTGCATCGTGATCGTCTTCAACAACGTCGTCGCCCGGCTGCGCCGTACCTCCGCCGGGTACGAGGAGGCGGCGATGGACCTGGGCGCGCACACCTTCCGGGCCTTCGTGGACATCACCTTTCCGCTGGTGCGCTCGGCGCTCTTCGCGGGCGGGCTGCTCGCGTTCGCGCTGTCCTTCGACGAGATCGTGGTGACCACCTTCACGGCCGGCCCCGGCATCCAGACCCTGCCCGTCTGGATCTTCGAGAACATGACCCGGCCGCAGCAGGCCCCGGTGGTGAACGTGGTGGCCGCGGTGCTCGTCCTGCTCTCCGTGATCCCGATCTACCTCGCCCAGCGCCTGTCGTCGGACACCGCGGCCGCCGCCGGGAGGGCGGGCGCACGATCGGCCGGTGCATGAACGTCCGCCGTGAGGCGTGCGGCAGGCCGCCTGCCTCAGCACTCGCGGTCGGCACGCCCGTGGTCAGCCGGTCAGGGGCGGCCACCGGTCTTTCAAGGCCGGGTCGACGCCGTTGAGCCACACCAGCCTCCCACCGAGGCGGCGATGGCGGCGGGGCCGGCACCGGGGCGGAGCGCCGCGTACGAGTCGGGGGCGTTGTGCCGGAGCCAGCCGGTGATGCGACGCCAGGCATCGGCGACCTGCCGTACGGTGACCGCGGCGACGTCAGGGTCGGCGGGCCGCACCTGCTCCCGGTCCTGCTTCTGCTCCCGGTCCCGGTCCTGGGCGTCCTCGGCCTGCGGCATCCCATCGTCGGTCGGCTGATCTCCGGCGCCGAGCCGCTGACCGATGTCGCGCTCAGCCACAGCACCCGCAACGAGCGCCGGTACTTCGAGAAGTCCAAGGACTGGCCCCGCGCGGCGACGGCGGTGAACACGGGGGTGTCGTAGATTCCGTAGTGCGTCGAGTACGCGGTCGCGAGGATGCGCAGCCCGACACGGAGCGTCCCCCCGCACCTTGTGGGACCACCGCCAGCAGAGGCGGCCGGCGGTGAGGGTGGCGACGGCGTGGGCGACGAGGTGGGGGACGATCATCTCGCGGATGAACGGGGTGGTGGCGTAATACGTGTCGAAGTCCCGGCGACGTTCCGCCGGGGTGTGCCCGAGGGTGAACAGCAGCGCGATCAGGGCGCAGACGATGCCGTACGCGAGCACGGTGATGCGGGAGAGCCGCCTGGTGTGTGCCACGGCGGGGCCGCCACGCCAGTGGAGAACCAGCACGACCGACGCGCCGGAGAAGGCCATCAGCAGGATGTAGATGAGCGGGACGGCGCAGTTGGTGACGCCGGTGAGGCGGCGGAGCGCGACCACGGCGCTCTCGGGGGTGAGCACGAGCACGCCGCCGCCCGCGAGCAGCAGGGCACAGATCGAGGAGAGCAACCGGTCCCGGCCCCGGGTACGCACGACGGCCGGAAGCTTCAACAGGCTGTTCCCCCTGGCTGCCCGGCAACGCAGGCATCGGATGCTGTCCTGACCCGGCCGCTGGACCGCGTGCGGGCCGGTGCAACGGTTCCTTACGTTCCAACGTAAGGAACATTGAGAGAAGTTGGGGCGCGTGGCAAGGAACATGACATGACGAGCGAGACCGCAGCCCGGGGCGGGCCGCGCGGGTGCGCACCGAAGTGGGCGCGCACCCGCACATCCGGAAGAGGATCACGGCCATACTGGCGGGGCAGGAGTCCGGCAGCGCGGCGGGCATTCCGGCCGCGGCGCGGGAAGAGGAATGAGGAGGCGGGTCTTGCCACAGCACCGTCACGTCCGTCTGGGCGGCATCGACATGCACATCGCGGAGCAGGGCGAAGGGCCGCTCGTCCTGCTGCTGCACGGCTTTCCTGAATCGTGGTACTCCTGGCGGCACCAGATCGACGCCCTCGCCGCCGCCGGCTACCGCGTGGTCGCACCGGACCAGCGCGGCTACGGAACCACCGACCGTCCCGACGGCGTCGACCAGTACTCGATCTTCCACTTGGTCGGCGATGTCGTCGCGCTCATCCGTGAACTCGGCGAGGAACAGGCCGTCGTCGTCGGGCACGACTGGGGCGCCGTCGTCGCGTGGCACACCGCGCTGCTGCGCCCCCAGATCGTGCGCGGGGTGGTCGGCATCAGCGTGCCGCCGTGGCCCCGCGGACCGCTGCCGCCGCTGACCGTCAGCAAGCAGCGTTTCGGCGAGGGTTTCTACCAGAACTACTTCCAGGAACCGGGAGTCGCGGAGGCCGGCCTGGGCGCGGACATCACGGCCACCCTGCGGCTGGCCTACAGCGCCGTGCGCAATCCCGAGCCGACGGAAGGGTTCCTCGGCATGTTCGCCGAACCCGAGACGCTGCCGGCCTGGCTCACCGAGGAGGACCTGGCGGTCTTCGTCGAGCAGTTCACCGCGAGCGGCTTCACCGGCGGCCTGAACTGGTACCGCAACCTCGACCGCAACTGGGAGCTGACCGCCCCCTGGCAGGACGCCCCGATCACCCCGCCGTCGCTGTACATCAGCGGTGAGAAGGACGTCGTGCGCACCTTCTACGCGATGGACGACGCCGCGCGGGCGATCGTGCCGAACTTGCGGGGGATCGTCGACGTGCCTCAGTGCGGCCATTGGACCCAGCAGGAGCGCCCCGAGGCGGTCACGGACGCGCTGCTGGAGTTTCTGCGCGGCCTGTGAAATCCGGCCGGACCGCAGGGAGTTGGCACCGGGTGGCCGGGTGGCCGGGTGGCCGGGTGGCCGGGTGGCCGGGTGGCCGGGTAGCCCGTTCGACCGGCGGGGCCGCTTCTCTCCGTAGCCCCAGCGGCTCCGCGCCGGGCGGTCGGCTACCGTCGCAGCTCGGCGGCGTAGCCGGACAGGCTCTTGGCGACGCGGCGCAGGGCGTCGGCGTTCCGGGCGGCCCGGGCGAGCAGGAGGGCCCCCTCGAAGGCGGCGACGACCAGTTCGGCGTGCGCGTCGGCGGCGGACGCGTCGAAGCCGCGGCGGAGCAAGTGGTCGGCGACCAGCCGGGTCCATGCCTGATAGGTGGCCGAGCACACGGTGCGTATCTCGTCGTTGTCGCTGGCCAGTTCCAACGTGGCGGTGCTCACCGGACAGCCGAGGCGGAAGCCGCTCTGTTCCAGGTCCGTGGCGAGCGCCTCGGCGAACAGGGTCAGCGCGGTCGACTCGTCCACGTCCTCGGCGAGCAGCGCGCGCAGTTGCCCGGTCACCCGGTCGGACTCGTAACGCAACGCCGCCACGACGAGTTGGTCCTTGCCTCCCGGGAAGTGGTGGTACAGCGATCCGCGGGGTGCCTGCGCCTCGGCCAGCACGGTCAGCACGCCGGTGCCGGTCACGCCGCGTTCCCGGAAGAGGCGTGCGGCAGTACTGATGATGCGGTCACGCGCGTTCGTCCTCACGGCGCCGATTCTATCCTTGACGTACTAGACCGGTCTGCATAATGCTGGTGGTATGGAGTTGACCTTGGGAAGTGTCGGGATCTGGACCGGTGTGCTCGACGCGCTGCCGTTGCCGGAGGCCCGGGAGGTGGTGGCTGACCTCGATGAGCAGGGCTGGGGGTCGCTGTGGTTCGGCGAGGCGTTCGGCCGCGAGGCGCTGACCGCAGCACAGGTGTATCTGGCGGCCGGGCGGCGGATGGTCGTCGGCACGAGCATCGCCAGCATCTACGGGCGGGACGCCGTGGCCGCCGCGGCCGCGGCGCGCACGTTGCACGCCATGTATCCGGGGCGGTTCGTGCTCGGGCTCGGCGTGTCCCACGCGCCGCTGGTCGAAGGGATGCGTGGCCACAACTACGGCAGGCCGGTGGCGGCGATGTCGGCCTACCTGGACGCGCTGGACGCCGCCCCCGCGGGCGTCCCCGGCGAAGACCGGCTGCCGCCCCGGGTGCTGGCCGCGCTCGGCCCGCGGATGCTGGGGCTGAGCCGTGACCGGGCCGACGGCGCGAACCCCTACCTCGTCCTGCCCGAACACACGGCCATGGCTCGCGAGACCCTGGGCGGCAAGCCGGGCAACGGGCCCTTGCTGGCGGTCGAGCAGGCCGCGGTGCTCGACCCCGACCCGCAGGTCTGGCAGAGCCGGGCGCACGAGCACCTGGAGATCTACACCGGCCTGCCGAACTACCGGACATCCTGGCTGAGACAGGGCTTCGGCGAGGCCGATTTCACCCGGGGCGGCAGCCCGAGGCTGGCCGAGGCGATGGTGCCGCGCGGCCTGGAGGCGACGGTGCGGCGGATCCACGAGCATCTGGCGGCAGGCGCGGACACGGTGTGCGTCCAGGTACTCGGTCCCGACCTGGTCACACCTCCCCGGGCCGACTGGGCGCGGCTGGCGGAGGCGCTGGCGCTGCGCGGTTGACACAGCGGACCGCCTCGGCGAGCTCGCCCGCAGCATGGATCCGGGCGCCGTGCCGGCCGGTTCGGGATCGTCGACTGCCACCGCGCCACCGCGGTCCGGCGGCGCGACAACCTCGGCGCCGGCCACGTCGGCGACTTCGTGTCCCTGCTCGCCGGATTGCCCAAGCAGCACGCCGACGTCACCGCCGAGGACCCGACCGACTACCGCGCCCCACCCCCACCACAAATCTATAGTCACTTCAGAAATGCGTCGACTCCGACCTTCAAGTCACTCTGGCTGTGATGTAGGGTCGAGGCATGATCACGCAGGTACCCGGGCGCCGTGAGCGCAAGAAGGCGGCGACCCGCAAGGCACTGTCCGGCGCCGCCTTGAGGCTGTTCCTGGAGCGTGGCTACGACGGCGTCACGGTCGCCGAAGTGGCGGACGAGGCCGATACGGCCCTGGCAACCCTGTTCGCACACTTCCCGGCGGGCAAGGAAGCCTTGATCTTCGACGACGGCACCGAGCGACGCGAGGCGCTGGAGGCCGCACTCACCGAACGGCCGGCCGGAATGTCGGCCCTTGACGCCCTTGAGACCTACCTGGCCAACCGGGGCGCCTTCGCCGAAAGCCTGTCGCCGGAGGAGCAGCGGAAGCGCGAGCTGATCATTTCGACGCCGGTACTGCGGGCACACGCCCGTTCCTTGTGGATGGGCTGCGAAGGCAGCCTGACAGGGCTGCTCGCCGAGGAGAGCGGACGTGATCCTCAGGACGTCTCCTTGCGGCTGCTCGCACGCTACGTACTGGAACTGCCCGACCTGATCGGTGCCGACCGCCACTCCCGCGCATCGCTGGAGACAGCCTTCGCGCACCTGCGGCGCGGCTGGCCCGACCTGTAGACCCTGCGCCCTTCGTACCGCGACAATCCCGTCCGATCACCACCAAACGGCGTGCTCCGCACCGGCACATCACCAGGACCGGCACGCCATCGACCGACGGCGCGCACGTCAGCGGCCCCGGCGGCGCATGATCCGCGCGCATCCTCCACGTCCATGGGTTCGAAGCCACCGCCTGTTACGGCCTTCGTCCCAGGAACTCCGTGCCTTCGCCCCAAAACTCCGTGCAGTCGCACCGACGCCTGATCCGAGCGGCCCGCGCACGCGCGGCGGCCTCCCGCACCACCCGACTGACAGCCAGGAGCAAGACGATGAACGTCCTTGAACACCTCTACCCCGCAGACGACGGCTTCCCGCTGACCATCCGTGACTCCGGGCAGGGCCACCCGGTGCTGATCCTGCACGGGGGATCCGGCCCGGAGGGCGTGGACCCGCTCATCGATCACCTTTCGGGCGATCACCGGGTCCTCGCCCCGATCCACCCCGGATGGGAAGACGCACCGCGTCCCAACTGGTTCAGCGGCATCGGCGACCTCGCCGACGCCTACCTCGACGTACTGGCCGAGTTCGCCCCGCAGGGCGCGGCCGTCATCGGCAACTCCTTCGGCGGCTGGATCGCCTCCGAGATGGCCATCCGCGACCAGGCGCACACCATCGACCGGCTCATCCTCATCGACGCCATCGGACCGGAGATCCCCGGGCACCCCATCCAGGTGCCCCGGCGGCCGGGACAGGGCGAAGAACCGCCCTCCGTGGCCGCATTGCGCACCTACATCGATCCCACCAAGGGCGACGAGTCCCTGCTGCCCCGGCTCTCAGCCGTGGAAATCCCCACTCTGGTGCTGTGGGGAGAGCACGACCCCGTCGTCGGCACCGAGTTCGGCCGCATCTACGCCTCCGCGTTCCCCCACTCCCAATTCACTGTCCTGCCCGGGGCCGGTCATGTCCCCACCCGGGAGAAGCCCGCGGAGACTTTCGCGGCCATCGATACGTTTCTGACCACCGGCCGAGCCCGATAGCGCTCAGTACGACGGCAGCGGACGACTGCCGCCGACGGTGCGCCCCGACCGGCCGACCACCTGCATACGTGTCTCCGTGGCCGTAGGTGTGTCAGGACGCTCCGGCTCCGTGCAGCAGGGTGTCCACGACGACGTCGGCGGCCTGCCCGGGGCTCAGCTCCGGCAACTGCCGGGACACCAGGTGCATCAGCTGGGGCAGGAGCGCGCCCACCCAACCCTCCGGGAGTCCGGGGCGCAGTAGTCCCTCGTGGGTGGCGCGGCGCAGGAAGTCGTCGACTTTCCGGACGGACGTGTCGCGGCGCCGGCGGACGGTGTCGTCGGTGAGCATGCGGGTGAGGTCGACCGGCCAGGTGCGGTTGACGGTGATGATGTTCTCGACGTAGCGGTGCAGGGCGACGGCGACGGGTGCCTCGCGCAGCCGGGCGTCCTCGATGGCCTGCTCGATGGCTGTGAGCCGGGCTTCGTGGACGGCGGCGAGGAGGTCCTCGCGGGAGGCGAAGCGCCGGTAGACGGTGCGCCGGTCGACGCCCGCCTCGGCGGCGATGCTCGCGATGCTCGCGCCGGGGTCGGCGGCGAGCATACGTGCACCGGTGGTCATGACGGCTTGCAGATTGCGTGCTGCGTCGGCTCTCACCCTGGAAGGGTAACTCAGATGATGAGGATCGAGGCATTAGAGCAACTCTCAAGTGCAGCTAACAAGCCTAAGTGCTACATTGATGTGGCGTCTGGATGGCGCGTTCGAGCTGACTGAAACGAAAGCACCGGAAGAGAGACTGCACGTGATCACCTACGACCGGCTTTTCATCGGAGGTTCCTGGGTCGAGCCGAGCAACCCGGAACTGCTCGACATCGCCTCGCCGCACGACCGGTCGGTGGTCGGTGCCGCCGCACAGGCGCAGCCGGCGGACATCGACCGCGCGGTGGCAGCGGCACGGGCGTCGTTCGACGCCGGTGTCTGGCGTGACACACCGCCGGCGGAACGGATCGCGGTCCTGCGCCGGTTCAACACGCTGCGCGAGGAGAACGCGGAGCGGATCGCGCACCTGATCTCGCTGGAGAACGGTTCGGCGGGGTGGTTCACCCGGGCCGGACAACCCGGCCTGACCCGCCAGGCGAACGCCTATCTGAAGGCGGCGGAGGAGTTCGGCTGGGAGGAGACGCTGGTGCCCTCCGACCCGGCGTCCCCGGTGCGCAGCGTGGTGCGCCGTGAGGCGGTCGGCGTCGTCGCCGCGGTCATCCCGTGGAACTCGCCGTTCTCCTCGGCCACCTCGAAGATCATCCCCGCCCTGCTGGCCGGCAACTCCGTGGTCCTCAAGGTGTCCCCGGAGAATTCGCTGAGCATGGGCTTCCTGGCCGAGCTGGTGGAGCGGGCGGGCCTGCCCGAAGGCGTGATCAGCGTGCTGCCCGCCGACCGGGAGACCAGCGAGTACCTGGTCTCGCACCAGGACGTCGACAAGATCGCCTTCACCGGCTCGACGCGCGCCGGCCGCCGCATCGCCGCGATCGCGGGCGAGCAGCTCAAGCGGGTCAGCCTGGAGCTGGGCGGCAAGTCCGCCGCCGTCATCCTGCCGGACGCCGACATCGACAAGGCCGTCGCGGGGGTGAGGTTCGGCTCACTGCTCAACAACGGCGAGTCGTGCATCGCGCAGACCCGCATCCTGGCCCCGCGTGAGCGGTACGAGGAGGTCGTGACCGCGCTGAAGGAACTGGTGGAGTCGTTGAAGGTGGGCGACCCGGGCGACCCCGACACCTTCATCGGCCCGATGATCCGCCCCGACCAGCAGGAACGCGTACGCAGCTACATCCAGCTCGGCATCGACGAGGGCGCCCGCCTGGTCACCGGCGGCCCGCAGCTCCCCGAGGGCCTGGAGCAGGGCAACTACGTCACGCCCACCGTCTTCGCCGACGTCGACAACTCCATGCGTATCGCCCAGGAGGAGATCTTCGGCCCGGTCCTGGTCGTCATCGCCTACGACGGGGAGGACGACGCCGTCCGTATCGCCAACGACTCCGAGTACGGTCTCTCCGGTGGCGTCTGGTCCGCCGACGAGGAGCACGCGCTGGCCGTCGCCCGCCGCATCCGCACCGGCACCCTCACGGTCAACGGCGCCTCCGTCGCCTTCGACGGCCCGTTCGGCGGCTTCAAGGCCAGCGGTATCGGCCGGGAGTACGGCGCGGTCGGCCTCGGCACCTACACCGAGTACAAGACCATCACCGTCTGACCCGGTGCCTGGGTACGGCCCCCGGCTCCCGCCCCGGCCGCCTCCGTCGGCGGCCGGGGCGACGGCTGTCGCCACGGCGACGGGGTGCTGGTCGCAGGCGACGCAGGAGTGGTGTCCGTCAGAAGATCGCCAGCGGATTGACCGGGACGCCGGTCAGGCCGTGGATGCGTGGCGGTGCCACCGTGAGCAGGAAGGCGTAGCGGTTCGACTCCCCGCAGACAGCGGCCAGTTCCGTCAGCTCCGCGACGTCGATCAGGGGCATGCCCAGCAGCGGCAGAGCGACACGGTGCAGCGGTCCGGGAACGGCGGGATCCAGCGGCGGGTGGGCGTCGCCGAGGTCGCCGGCGTACAGGGACACGCCGCGCCGGTGCATCCACCGCACCGCGTCCAGGCTGATGCCCGGCATCGGCCTTGCGGGGTCGATGGCGTAGACCCACCCGCAGCGCACCACCAGGGCGTCCCCGGACTCCAGCCGTACGCCCTGGCGGGCCTCGGCCGCTTCGAAGTCCGCCGAGGTGATCGGGTGCCCCATGGGCAGCGGGCCGTCGGAGGCCAGGTCGAGCAGGACACCCCGGGTGGCGATCCCGGCGGCGAAGGCCGCCGTGGAACCGTGCAGCACGCCGGCCGGTGTCACGCTCTGGGCGAGGGGACGACCCGGGTAGACCTGGCCGTCCACGATCTGGTGCCCCAGGGCGTCGAGGTGGGTCGAGCGCACGTGGTGGTTGGCCACCAGCATCATGTCCGCCGTCGCGGGTGCGCCCCCGGTGTACTGCATCAACTGCTGGACCGGCGAGACGTCGCGGGTGGTGGGCGCGAAGGGCCCGCTGACGAGCGGTGCCGGCTGGATCGGCTGGGCCAGCGAGACCGCTCGCCCGGTACGGGCCTCCGCGGCGCCCCTGGCCCGGGCCTCCTCGGAGATCAGGTTGAGCGTGCCCACTCGTCGCCCGCACCCCATCGGCCCCAATTGCTCGGGAATTCCGGCTCGTTGGCCGGTCCGGTGACGTCGTTCTGCGGTTCCGTACCCATGGCGGTGAACCTACCGGAACGGGCCGTGCGCCCTTTCCCATGGGTGTGCCGCGGCCCCGTGGGATTCCGTCCGGCCGTCTCCCGCATCGTCGGCACCTTCGAAGCCCCGGGCAGGACCAGGGCAGGACCTGGGTATCGTCCTGCCCGGGGCGGTCCGAAGCCGGCGTCAGTCCACGGACGCTTCGACGATCGAGAAGACGGTCGAGGTGGGCACGACGCCGTCGAAGGTGAACCCGGCCCGTTCCAGCAGCGTGCGGAACTCCGGCTCGGTCCGCTCCCGGCCCGGCAGCATGCCGAGCATGGTCAGGTCCACCATCTTCATCATGTGGGGCGTGTCGCCCGGCGGGATCACGCCCTCCAGCACCAGCAGGCGGGCGCCCGGGTTCGCGGCCTTCCGGATCGACTCCAGGATGCGTACGGCGTAGTCGTCGTCCCAGTCGTGCAGGACGAAGCTGAGCACGTAGACGTCGGCCGCCGGCACCGACTCGAAGAAGTCACCCGCCGTGAACGTGATCCGGTCGTCCAGGCCCCGCTCCGCGAGGTGTGCGGTGGCCGCCGGCTCGACCGGCGGGAGGTCAAGGATGACGCCCGTACGCTCCGGCCGGTCCGCGATCAGTTGCACCAGCACCGAACCGTCGGCGCCGCCGATGTCCGCCACGACCCGGCCGGGCGGGAGGTCGTATCCGTCGAACACGCCCTCCCGCAGGGCACCGGTCACATTCGCCATGGCGCGGGTCATGAGTGCCGACCGCTCCTGGTCCTCGGACAGCCACTCGAAGAACGGCTTGCCGAAGTACTGCGTCGCCCCCGGCACGCCGGACCTGACCGTCTCCAGCAGACCGCCGAACGGGCCGTAGTGCGTCTCCATCCACAGCTCGGCCGCGCCCGCCAGCGATGCCGGGTGGTTGCGGGACAGCAGCGCGCCCAGCGGCGTGGTGGCCACCAGATCGCCCTCGCTGCGGAACACACCGACCATGGTCAGCGTGCGGATCAGCCGACCGAGCGGGTCCGCCGGCACACCGCTGTGCTCCGCGAGGTCGGCGACGGTGCGGGGGCCGTCGTCCAGCAGGGTGCAGACATCCAGCTTCGCGACGACGTACAGCGCCTGCGAGACCTGGAAGCCTGCGAGCAACTGCGTCATCACGACGCCGGGGGGTGGGGTGGGTGCGGACATGCGCGGTCGGTCCTTCCGGGGAGAACGGTGACGCGTCCACCCTCACAGCGGCCGGTTCCCGTACCGTTCACGTCCGATAGACGGCCAGTTCCCCGCTGATCGCCGCCGCCCTCGGGTCGTCGGTCTCCTCCGCCACCGCGAGCGCCCGCCGGTAGGCCGCGTCGGCCAGGTCGCGCCGCCCCGCGTCGCGGTGCACGTCGCCCAGCGCGCGCAGCGCGACCACGGCGTGGGCGTGGGCGCCGAGCCGGAGGTAGCTGTCCGCCGAGCGGGTGAAGCTCCGCTGTGCCGCCTCGTGGTCGCCGAGCCCGGCCTGCGCGCTGCCGAGCGTGTGCAAGGTGTCGGCCAGCGAGTACGGCCCGAGGCCGTCGCCGAGCGCGAGCGCCGCCTCGGCGTGTTCGAGCGCGGGGCCGAAACGGCCGAGCCGGACCTGGGACCAGCTCACCGCGTTGAGCGCCCAGGCCCGGTGCCTCGCGCCGGAGGCGAGCGGATACAGGTCCAACAGGTCCTGCGCCGACTTGAGTTGGCTCTCGTGCTCGGCGGCGCGGTCCAGGACCCAGATCTCGAAGCGGTACGTCTCGGCCAGGAACTCCTTCGCCCCCGCCGCCTCGAACGCCCCGGCCGCCTCCCGTAGCTGCTCACGGGCGGCGGAGTACCGGCCCATGTTCGACTCCACGAGCGCCAGCCCACGCCGGGAGTGCGCCTCGGCGAGCCGGTCTCCCAGGCGCCGCGCCGCCGCCAACCCGAGGTGCTGGGACGTTTGCAGGTGATGCCAGAGGCCGTGCCGGCTGAAGAAGTCGCGCAGCGCCCAGGCCAGCCGCCACGAGTGCCCGTCGAACCCGTCGCGGTGGGCGAGGTCGTGCGCGGCCAGCAGCGTCGGATGCTCGTCGACGAACCACAAGGCGGCGTTCGGCGGTGGTGCCGAGACCACCACGCCCGGCAGCGCCGGCGGGAGCGCGATCCTCGGCCGGCCCGTGAAGACGGCCGCCATCGCCTGCTCCGCGGTGTGCAGGTGGTGGTCGAGCAGCCGGTGCACAGCCTCCCGGCGCTCCTGGTCACCGGGCCACGGCAGCTCGGAGGCGAACGCGCGGACCAGGTCGTGCGCGGCGAACCGGCCCGTTCGGTGCTCGACCAGCAGCGCCGCTTCGACCAGCGCGCGCAACAGCGCTCGGGTGTGCCGCTCGGGCAGTGCCAGCATGCTCGCCGCCGCCGCGACGGTCACGTCCGGGCCGGGGTGCGTGCCGAGGACGCGCAGCGCGTCCGCGGCCGCCGGTTCGAGCGCGCGGTACGACCAGGAAAGAACCGCGCGCACATCACCGGCACCGCCGAAGGCGTCCAGCGTGCCGTGCGCGTCGTGCAGTTCGGCGGCGATCGCGGACAGCGGCAGGTGCTCCTGTGCCACGGCCCGTGCCGCGACCACGGCCAGCGCCAGCGGCAGGCCGCCGGTACCGGCGACGATCTCGCGGGCGGCGACCGGCTCGGCGCGCGTCCGGTCCGTACCGACCCGCGCCGCGAGCAGCGCCAGCGCCTCCTCGTCCTTCGGCGGCCGCAGCGCCAGCAACCGGGCGCCGACGCGGGCGAGCAGCGTCGGAAGGGTCCCCCGGCTGGTGATGACGACCAGGCCGGGCCCGGCGCCGGGGAGCAGGTCGCGCACCTGGTCGGCCCCGGCGGCGTTGTCCAGCAGGATCAGCAGCCTCCGCCCGGTGGTCAGCGTGCGGAACAGCCCGGCGCGGACCGCGAGATCGTCGGGTACGTCGGCGGGCGCGACCCCGAGTGCCTGGAGGAACCGGTCGAGGATCTCCCCGGGCGGCGTCGGTTCCCGTCCCGGGCCGAATCCGTGCAGGTCCGCGTAGAGGTGGCCGTCGCCGAACCGCTCGGCGATCCGGTGCGCACCGTGCAGCGCGAGCGTGGTCTTGCCGACCCCGGCCATCCCGGAGATCACCACGACGCCGCCGTCCGACAGAGCCTCCATCCGCTCCAGTTCCTTCGCCCGGCCGACGAACGCCGCGCTCGGGGCGGGCAGTTGCGCCGGTACGGAGGGGACGACCGGGGTGGGCGGCTGCGCCGGTACGGAGGGAACGGCCGAGGTGGGCAGCAGCGTCTCGTCGGCGTGCAGGATCCGGCCGTACAGCTCCCGCAACCGGGGATCCGGATCCACCCCCAGGTCGTCGCGGAGCAGCTTCAGGCACTCCTGATAGGAGGCGATCGCCTCTGCCTGGCGGCCACACCGGTACAGCGCCGTCATCAGCAGCAGCCGCAGGTGCTCGTCCAGCGGATGGGCGTCCGCCAGGGACCGCAGTTCCGGCAGGATCCGCTGCTCGCGGCCCAGTTCGAGGTCGATCTCCAGCCGGCTGCGCAGCGCCGCCAGGTGCTGTCCGTCGAGCACCGGCCGGTGCTGGTCCGCGCCGGGGCCGGTCACGCCGGTCAGCGCGGGCCCACGCCACAGCGCCAGCGCCTCGCGCAGCCGGCCCCCGGCGGTGTCGAGGTCACCGGCGGCGCGCGCCCGGTCCGCCGCGTGGACGGCGCGGGAGAAGTCGTCCGCGTCGAGCATCCCGGGGGCGAGCGTGAGCGCGTAACCCCGCCGGGACGATGCGATGGTCAGCTCGCCGCCGAGCAGGCGGCGCAGATGGTGCACGTACTTGCGGATGACCGCGACGGCGCTGGCCGGTGCCTCGCCGTCCCAGATGCCGGCGGCCAGCGTGGTCGCCGACAGGGGTACGCCGCGGGCCAGCACCAGCGCGGCGAACAGGGCGCGCTGCTGTGGTGGTCCGAGCGGCACCTCGGCCCCGTCACGCCGTACGGCGAACGGCCCGAGCACCTCCACCCGGATCATCCGGCACCTCCCTCGGACCGCGGCATGTGCGTATTCTCGTCCACCGCCGGATGATCGATGTGCGCGGGCGACACGCAACGCCGCCCCGGCTCAACGGCGTTGGTACCAGGATCCGTTGCCAAAGTGGATCGAGGTCCTTTGGCGTGTATCGAAAGTCCTGCCTGGCACTGGCACGCCCGCTGCTGCGTCGGGGCTGTTCGAGTACACCCAGTGCGAGGGCGGCCCTCCGCCGTGCGACGTAGGTCCGCCGCCGGATGTGGCAGGGCGCCGCGCGCCATAACCTCCCCACATGACGGCAGTTGACTCTCAGCCCAGCGGCCCCCGTAGTGCGGAGCAGCGCAAGCGCGAGGCGCTTGAACGGCTCGCCCGGGACAACGACGTATGGGTCGCCACGGCCGACGCCACCGGCGAGCCGTGCCTCGTTCCGCTGGCCTTCTGGTGGGACGGCGAGGCGGTGTGGCTGTCCACCCGCGACACCAACCCGACCGGGCGCAACCTGTGCTCCTCTGGCCGGGTCCGGCTCAGCTTCGGCCATAGCCGGGACGTGGTCCTGATCCACGGCGTCGCGCGCATGCTGACCCGCGAGGAGCTTCCGGCCGAGGTCGGCGACGCCTTCGCCGCCAAGGACGGCTGGGACCCTCGCGAGGACCACCCCTCGTACGTTTTCTTCCAGGTCACTCCGCAGGTGCTACAGGCGTGGGGAACGGTTCCCGAGATGGCCGGACGGACCCTGATGCGCGACGGGAAGTGGCTGGTCCAGGGCTGCCCTGGACGACCGCCATCAGCGGCATGCGGACCGCCGGGGGCAGCGGTGGGATGACCGGCTCGGCCTGCATGCCCTGGATCAGCAGCGCGGCGAAGCGGCGCGAGGCGGCCACCGCGGTGGCGGGGGAGGCGGTCCGGATGCCGCCGTTGGCCATGAACACCATGACCAGGTCGTCCAGGACGAACTCCGGACGCAGCTTGCCCGTCGCCTTGGCCCGGCGGGCGAGTTCGGCGACCTTGCCCAGCGCCTGCTCCCGGGCCGCGGTGAAGTCGATCGCGCGGGGGAAGGCCGAGACGAAAGCCGCGGTGAAGCCCCGGTCCCGTGCGTGCATCTCACACACTCTCTCGATCACCCGGCAGAAGCCGTGCCAAGGGTCCGGATCGGCCAGCCCCTCGTCGACGAGAGCGGCGCAGACCGCCATCTGCTCGGAGAACACCTCGGTGACCAGCGCCTCCTTGGTCGGGAAGTGCCGGTAGAGGGTTGCGGGGCCGACCTCGGCGCGCCGCGCGATCTCGCGCATCGCCACGTCCAACCCCTGCTCGGCGAAGATCGCGCGGGCCGCACCGAGGATGCGCTCGCGGTTGTCCCGGGCGTCGGAACGCAGGGAGTGCGGCTCATGGTTCGTCACCGTTCTCACTGTAGCCAAACGGACGGGGTGTTCCGATGGCGTCCGGTGCCATAGGGGCACTTGGGGTCCGGTGCCGTAGGGGTACTCGGCGTCTGGTGCCTTGTGGGAACTTGGCGCCCGGTGGACCCTGTGGTGGTTCTCCGGGCCGGCACCGGCGGGCGGCGGTCTCGCCCCGCCGTCGCCCGCGGGGCCGGTTCACGGTTCAGGGCGTCACGATGCCGTGCAGGAGCAGGTCGATGAGGCGGGAGGCCAGCTCACGCTGTTCCTCGCTGGCGGCCATGAGGCTGATCCCGCCGAGGGCCATCAGCACGTCCTGGGCACCGACCCCTGAGCGCGCCACGGACTGGTCCGCCAGGGCGGTGAGCAGATGGGTGATGGCGTCGGCGAGCAGCGCCCGGGTGTGCAGTCTCTCGCTGTCGTCGGTCAGCACCACGGCCAGCGCGTCGGCCATGCCCTGCTTGGCGGCCATGAAGTCGATGAACTGTTCCATCCAGGTCCGCAGCGCGTCCACCGGCGGCAATGTCGTCGTGAGGTGTGGTGCCACCTCGCACAGGCGCTGCACTTCTTGCCGGTAGACCGCCTCGATCAGCAGTTCTTTGGACGGGAACCGGCGGTAGAGCGTGCCGATGCCGACGCCGGCCACGCGGGCGATGTCCTTGACCGAGGCACCCGCCCCCTCGCGGGCGAAGGCGGCCGCTGCTGCCTCCAGCAGTCGGTCCTCGTTGCGTTGCGCGTCGGCGCGCAGCGGCCTGCGGTGCCGCGCTGCGCCCCCCTCGTGGCCGGTCACTCGTCCTCCCTTTCCCTCCGCACTTGCAACCGGAACTGGTTCCGCTTACTCTCGAACCGGAACCAGTTCCGAATGGAGACAGAAGCGTACGGCGGGCCCGTGCCCGCGTGCCACCGGCCACGCGGCTCACCGCCCCGATTCCGCCGCACCCGATTCCGCCGCCTTCATGTCCACCACTTCCACCGCCCGCACGGAGAACCACATGACGGACGACCTCATCACGACCCCCTTCGGCGCGCAGACGACCGCCGCCGAGGTGCTGACCGGTGTCGACCTCAGCGGCAGGCGTGCCGTCGTCACCGGGGGAGCGTCCGGCATCGGACGCGAAACCGCGCGTGTCCTGGCCGCCGCCGGCGCCGAAGTCGTCATCGGCGTCCGGGACCTGGCCGCAGGCGCACGGGCCGCCGAGGAGATCGCCCCGGCAGACGGTCCGGGATCGGTGCGCGCCGCGCTGCTCGACCTCGCCGACCGGACCTCGGTACGCGCCTTCGCGGAGGCATGGCGAGGAGGGCTGCACATCCTGGTCCTGAACGCCGGCGTGATGGCCTCGCCGCTGGAGCGGACGGAGGAGGGCTGGGAGATGCAGTTCGCCACCAACCACCTCGGCCACTTCGCCCTCGCCACCGGCCTGCACGGCGCCCTGGCGGCGGCCCACGGCGCGCGCGTGGCCGTCGTCAGCTCGGTCGGTCACGTCAACGGCGACGTGCTCTTCGACGACATCGACTTCGAACAGCATCCCTACGATCCATGGGCGGCCTACAGCCAGTCCAAGACCGCCAACGTCCTGTTCGCCGTCGAGGCCGCCCGTCGCTGGGCGCCCGACCTGATCGCCGTCAACGCGCTCAACCCCGGCCGGATCACCAGCACCCGCCTCGGCCGCCACATCGCGGACATCTCCGACAGCCCGGCCTCCTTCGACCCCACCAGCACCGACGTGTCCTGGAAGACCATCGAGCAGGGCGCCGCGACCTCGGTCCTGCTCGCCGCCTCCCCGCTGGTCGAGGGCGTGACCGGACGGTACTTCGAGGACTGCGACGAGGCCGGCCCGCACCGGCCCGGTGTGCGCCGGGGAGTGGCCGCCCACGCCGTGGACCCGCACAACGCGGCCCGCCTGTGGCAGATCTCCCTCGACCTGCTCGGCAGCGCCGCGGGCTCCGCGGCCGACGAAGCGGCGGCTGCCGGGCTTTGACCGGGCGATGCCAGGGCCGTTCGTCCATGAGCTGCCTGGCGTGGAAGGCCGAGGGAGTCCGTCCGGCCCAGGGGGCCCAGGGAGTGCGCAGGCGCCGCCCACCGACGTACCGCCGGACCGTCGGGCGGCCTGCGCAGGATTCTCGGGCGAGGCCGCGCAGCGCTTCGTCGTCCGTGCTGCCCGGTCGCGGGAAATATACGTACAGGACGTGGCCCTCGGGGTGACCGGCCCGTCGGTCATCCGGGTCGGGCGTGGAGCCGCGGCCCGGTGATCGACAGGTTGCCGCCGAACTGGGCGAGAGGGGACACGGCCGCGTCGGTGAAGGTGATCGTGCGGGTGGGGGCGGCCTGGTGCGCCAGCCAGCTGGGTACGGCGTCGGGGGCGATGGTGACGGTGCGGTCCGCGGGGAGCGGGCCGCCGCCGAGGGCCGTGACCCTGCCGGACAGCTTGCGGACGTAGAGGGTCACCACGCCGTCGCTGCCGGGGCCCGTGAGCGTCGACGTGGTTCCGCGCCCGGCCGACAGCCGCATCGCCGTGCGTCCGCCGTCGCCGTGCGTGGCCAGATCGAGGGCGGTGGCGTCCACCGAGCGCGCGGTGAACTTCAGTACCCGGACGGACCCGGTCGCGGTGCGCACGGTGACCACGCCGTGGAAGTGGAGCGAGCGGAGGACGAGCCGGTCGGCGCGCAGGACCCACGAGGTGTTCGCGGGGCGGGCGGGCAGCCGGTCGAGGGGTGCGGGGGAGGGCGTCGCCGAGGGCTTTGCGGTGGCCGGCCGGGTGTGCGCGGAGGTGTGCGCGGTGGGTGCGGACGGCCGGCCGGGTCCGGGGAGGAGCGGCGAGACACGGGCCGGGTCCGGGACGGTGCTCGTGGCGGACGGTGTGGTGTCCGGCTCCGGCGGTGCGGTGGGCGTGGGGCGCGGCAGGAAACTCGGCAGCGCCATGGGTCTGTCGGTGTCGCCACGGGGGGAGAAGGGATCGGCCGGCCCGGGGGTGGGGAAGTGCAGGGCCAGGGGCACGACGGTCACGGCAAGCGCGCAGGCGAGGGGCCGGAGCGGTCGGCCGAGCGCGAGGACGGGTCGCCGGGGGCGGCCCGAAGGGCGGGGCCGGGGCTGGGGCGAGCCCGTGGGCCGCGTGCTGTGGTGGTCAGTCGCCACGTCGGGAATCTCCCGTGGGAACGGCCTCGGAGGCGCGGTTGGCCGTTGCTGTTGTCGATGTTGTCGATGTTGTCGGTGTTGTCGGTGTTGTCGCTGTCGTTGGTGTCGTCGGTTCGGTGGCGTCGGGCGGGATCCAGGAGCAGGCGAGGGAGCCGCCGAGCAGGCCGCAGGCCAGTCCGAGGAAGAGGCCGCCGAAGTTCGCGACGGGAAAGGAGACGAGGGTGAGCAGGAGCGTGGCGATCCCGGCGAACATGCGCAGGTGCCGGCGGTACCAGAGGGTGAGGCCCTGGGTGATGAGCAGAGTCCCGATGATCAGGGATCCGGCTCCGGAGGTGGTCGACAGGGCCAGCGGGATCCCGGCCAGGTCGAGGTGCGCGTAGGGCCAGTACAGGATGGGCAGGCCCGCCAGCAAGGTGAAGAGACCGGCCCAGAAGGGACGTTCACCGCGCCAGGTTCTGAACCTGTACCGGGCGCGTGCCGCTGTGCCGCGCGGTCGGGGGTGCCTGCGGAAGTTGCTGGTGATCACGTGCCGTCCTGATCAGCGGTGCGGTGTGCGCCGGGGGCCGTGTGCGGCGGGTGCGGGAGTCCGCTCGGGGTGTTCGGCGGACGAGGGTCAGAAACATGTGTGGTCGCCCTGCTCGATCTGGACGCGCAGGCCGGGAACATTGAACGTGCCGGCGGAGACCGCGACGGCGGTCACCCGTACGTCGGTCATGGAGACCGCAGCGGCCTGCTGCCCGAAGCCGCTGGGGTCGAAGAAGCGCGAGTCCCGGTCGCCCGGGTTGATCGGTCCCTTGGTGATCTCCCCCTGTGCGATGCCCATGTCGAAGTCCGTGAAGTTCGCCTGGCCCGCTGCCTCGAAGGTCGTGTCGAGGAACAAGTTCGACGCTTCGACCGGGCGGTCGTTGCCGCCGGTGAGCCGCAGTGTGTGCGAGCCCAGGCCCGGGATGTCCATCGGTACGGATTCGCACAGGCCGCTGATGGTGGCGTGCCGGGCTCCGGTGACCAGGACCGGCACCTTCTCGCCCTTCTTGGCCACGTCCACCATGCCGTAGATGCTCACTCCGCGGGCGGTCAGTGTGTTCGCGGTGACCTGGAACCTCTGGCCGGAGATGAGGAAGGAGGCGGCGAGCACGCCCTGGGCCATGGCGATGCCGAGGGCGGCGCAGACCGCGACGCCGGGCACGAGGATGGTCGCGAAGCGCCGCCAACGGGTTCTGCCGACGTGGTGCGACATCCCGTCTCCCTCGGTGGAAAAAAGCCCGCCCACCTCCCTTGTCAGAGGGACATGGTTCTGTTGGCCGGTACGGATCCTAGGCTTCCGGGTGGGTCAACCGGCTGCATGTCAGGACCGCCGTGCGGGTGATGCAACTTCTCCTGGGCCTTTCGGAGGACAGCCTGCACCCGGCCGTTCGAGTGGCGCGAGACCGTGTGCCGGTCAGGGCGGCGGGACGGGCGGTTCATGACGGTCGTCCGTGCCCGCCGCCGTCGTACCCGCCCGGTCGGCGCCCCGCCGAGCAGTCGGCTCACGGGGTGACGACGGCGAAGTCCGGGTCCGCGGTGCCGAGGTGACCGAGGAGTTCGGTGAGTCTGCCGGGGTCACCGGAGATCTTCACGGTGTCCCGGCCCGCCAGGTCGGCCGGGCCGACCGTGCCGAGCAGGACGGCCCGCAGGTCGCTCTCGGCGAGGGTGACCTCGATGTCCGGGTCGGCCGCCGCGGGCCCGGTGCCGGTGACGTGGGTGAGGACGCCGTTGTGCAGCCGCTGGGTGTGCTGCTCGCCGTCGGTCAGGTTCCAGCGGACGGTGATGTCCGCGTCCCAGCTGCGCGGGCCGTCCACCCGGATGGCCAGGGCGTCGAAGAGTTGGTCCAGGGAGAGGGCTGCCACCACGTCGGGCGAGGCGGTGACGGTGGGCGTGCCGACCGAGCCGTGACGCAGTTCGTGGGCGCCCATGAGGAAGAAGTTCCGCCAGGTGCCGTTCTCACTGCCGTATCCGAGCTGTTCGAGCGCGTCGGCCTGCAAAGTGCGGGCCTCGGCGTTGCCGGGGTCGGCGAACACCACGTGGTCGACGACCTGGGCCACCCAGCGGAAGTCACCGTCCTCGAAGGACCGGCGGGCGCGGCGCAGGACTGCGTCCGCGCCGCCCATGAACTCCACGTACCGCCGCGCCGACTCGACCGGCGGATGCTCCCACAGATGTGCCGGGTTGCCGTCGAACCAGCCCAGGTAGCGCTGGTAGACCGCCTTGGTGTTGTGGCTGACGGAGCCGTAGTAGCCGTGGGTGTGCCACGCCCGTTCCAGCGCCGGGGGCAGTTGCATCTGCTCGGCGATCTCCAGACCGGTCAGGCCCTGGTTGAGCATGCGCAGCGTCTGGTCGTGGAGGTAGGCGTACAGGTCGCGCTGCTCGCTCAGGAACTCGATGACGTGTTCGCGGCCGAAGGTGGGCCAGTGGTGCGAGGCGAACGCCACGTCACTCGATCCCGCGAAGAGATCGATGGCCTCGGTGAGGTAGCGAGCCCAGACCCGGGGGTCGCGGACCTGCGCGCCCCGCAGGGTGAGCAGGTTGTGCAGGTTATGGGTGGCGTTCTCCGCCATGCACAGCGCAGCCCGGTCGGGGAAGTGGATGTTCATCTCCGCCGGTGCCTCGGTGCCGGGGGTCAGCTGGAAGACCATCCGGATTCCGTCGACGGTCTCCGTCTGCCCGGTATGGGTGATGTCCACGGTCGGCGGGATCAGCCCGACCGCACCCGTCGAGGTCGTCTGCCCCAGGCCCGCACCGACCTGCCCGCGCCCGCCCTTCGGCAGGGCCGCGCCGTACATGTAGGCGGCGCGGCGGCTCATGGCCGTACCCGCGTAGACGTTCTCGCTGACCGCATGCTCCAGGAACCCGTGCGGCGCGAACACCGGCACGCCGCCCGCGACGTCCGCGTCGGTGACGACACCGCGCACCCCGCCGAAGTGGTCGGCGTGGCTGTGGGTGTAGAGCACGGCGCTCACCGGGCGGTCACCGCGGTGGGAGCGGTACAGGGCCAGCGCCGCAGCCGCGGTCTCGGCCGACAGCAGCGTATCGATCACCAGGATGCCGCGCTCGCCCTCGACGATCGTCATGTTCGACAGGTCGAAGCCGCGCACCTGGTAGATGCCCTCGGCCACCTCGAACAGGCCGTGGCCGGAGCAGAGCCGGCTCTGCCGCCACAGGCTCGGGTTGGCCGTGTCCGGGCAGTCCTTGCCGAGGAACCCGTAGGCGTCGAGGTCCCACACCGCACGCCCGTCGCGGTCCCGGATCACGCTTTTCTCCGCCGTGCCCAGGAAACCTCGCCGCGCGTCCTTGAGGTCCTGGGTGTCGTCGAAGGCGAACCGCTGCCGAACCGCCGCGTTGGCCCCGGAGATCTGCTGCTCGGCGGGCTTGCCGTCAATGGTCTGGGACATCGGGATCTCCCTGCGGGCGGCGTGTGAGGACCGGCGACACCGACGGTCACGGACACACACCACCCTCAACCGGCTCCGACGGCCGCACGATCGGGCGTACGCCATTCGGGTAGCCGGCGGTGACCGGGCAGTCCGCGGCGGGGGCGCCTGCGGCCGCACCTCATACCGGCTGGAAACCGCCCTGCAGTTGCTGGACGACGTGGACCAGGGGAGCGAGCGTGGCTTCGGCCGCCGCCTGGGTGAGGGCATCGCGCAGGGCGGTGTTGAGGGTGGGACGGGCCTCCGTCAGCAGGCGCAGGCCGGCGTCGGTGACGTCGGTGTAGATGCCGCGGCGGTCGGTGGGGCACAGGTAGCGCGCGAGCAGACCGCGCTCCTCCAGCCGGGTCACCAGCCGGGTGGTGGCGCTCTGGCTGAGGACGACGGAGTCGGCGACCTGCCGCATCTGCAGATGCCCGCCCTCGCCGTCGTGCTGGCGGCTCAGCACGTCCAGCAGCGAGTACTCGCGCGCGCTCAGCCGGTGTGCGCTCTGCAGCGCACGTTCGACTCTGCTCTCGATGCGTCCGTGCAGCAGTGAGAGCGCGGACCAACTGTGCGCCAGCGCGGTCAACGCGGAGTCGGTGGCGGTCATGAACAGCTCCCTGGGTCCGGTCGTACGAGCGGAGGCCCCGGCCGGAGCTTGCCGCCGTACCACAATCACTCTCATCACTATACCCGCGTTTGCAATAGACATCGTATACAACTATTGTCGATGCGTGTAAGGCGCTCACGCATCTTCCCCTTCCCGCATGTCAAAGGACCCTCGTCATGCCGCTCGCACTGCTGGCCCTCGCCATAGGGGCCTTCGGAATCGGCACCACGGAATTCGTGATCATGGGGTTGCTGCCCCAGGTCGGCGCGGACCTCGGCGTGTCCGTACCGACGGCCGGTTTCCTGGTCACCGGCTACGCCCTCGGCGTCATGTTCGGCGCACCGATCATGACCGTCCTCGGGACCAGGATCTCCCGCAAGAACATGCTCATGCTGCTCATGGGCCTGTTCATCCTCGGCAACCTCATCTCGGCCGTCGCCCCGGTCTTCGCCGTCATGCTGATCGGCCGCGTGGTGGCCTCACTGGCCCATGGCGCCTTCTTCGGCATCGGCTCCGTCGTCGCCGCCGAATTGGTGGCGCCGGAGAAGAGGGCCGGTGCCATCTCCCTGATGTTCACCGGTCTGACCGTGGCCAATGTCGTCGGCGTGCCCCTCGGCACGTTCGTCGGCCAGAGCGCCGGCTGGCGCGTGACCTTCCTGATCGTCGCGGGCCTCGGCGTCCTCGGCCTGGCCGGCGTCGCCAAGCTCGTCCCCGACGTGCCCAAGCCGCAGGGGGTGCACCTGCGGCACGAGGTCGCCGCCTTCAGGAACGCCCAGGTCGTTCTGGCCATGGCCATGACGGTCCTCGGCTTCGGCGGCGTGTTCGCCGCCATCACCTACATCGCGCCGATGATGACCGAGGTCAGCGGCTTCGCGGAATCCTCCGTCACCTGGCTGCTGGTGGTCTTCGGGCTGGGCATGGTGGCGGGCAACCTCGCCGGCGGCCGTTTCGCCGACCGCAAGCTCATGCCCATGCTCTACACCGCGCCGGGCGGCCTGGCGCTGGTCCTGCTGCTGTTCACCTTCCTGGCCTCCGGCAAGGCCGCTTCCGTGGTGGCCGTCTTCCTCATCGGCGCCTTCGGCTTCGCCACCGTGCCGCCGCTGCAGAAGCGCGTCCTGGACCACGCCCACGGCGCGCCGACGCTGGCCTCGGCGGCCAACATCGGTGCCTTCAACCTGGGCAACGCCCTGTCCGCCTGGCTCGGCGGCCTGGTGATCTCCGCCGGCCTCGGCTATGCCGCGCCCAACGCCGTCGGGGCCGTCCTGGCCGCCGCCGCGCTGGTCCTGGCCGTCCTCTCGCACCGGCTTGAGCTGCGGAGCCCCGGCGCCACCGGGGATTCCGCCCCGGCGGACCCCGACCACGCCACGGTTTCCGGCCACGGCGCCGATCCCGCCGCGGCTTCCGACCAGCGCGTCGTCTCCGCCCCGGTCTCCGACGGTGGCGTCGCCTCCGCCACGACCGGAGTCATCCGCTCCTGATCACCCGTACCCGCCTTCCCCCTCCCCCCTCGCCCTCCCTTCTCGCCTTTCCTTCCGCTCTCTCCGACCGACCTGCCCGCGAACCGTCGGTGGCCTGCTCCAGAAGCCCCCGCTCGGGCCCCCGTTCAGGTCCCCCAGTAACCGCACCACCGAAACCGCACCACCGAATCCGAAGAAGGACCCCTGATGACTTCCGTACCGAACGTGACGCTCAACAACGGCGTGACCATGCCGCAGCTGGGCTTCGGCGTCTTCCAGGTCCCCGACGAGGAGACCACCGCCGCGGTCGCCGCCGCCCTGGAGGCCGGCTACCGCAGCATCGACACCGCCGCGATCTACGGCAACGAACGCGGCGTCGGCAAGGCCATCGCCGCCGCCGGCCTGCCCCGCGAGGAACTGTTCGTCACGACCAAGCTGTGGAACGCCGACCAGGGACACGACCGGACCCTCGCCGCGTTCGACGCCTCCCTGGACAAGCTCGGCCTCGACCACGTCGACCTCTACCTCATCCACTGGCCCACCCCGGCCCGCGACTTGTACGTGGAGACCTACCAGGCACTGGAGAAGATCCTGGCCGGCGGGCGGGCCCGCGCCATCGGCGTCTCGAACTTCCAGGTCCCGCACCTCCAGCGGCTCCTGGACCACACCGGCATCACCCCGGCGGTCAACCAGGTGGAGCTGCACCCCGGTCTCCAGCAGACCGCGCTGCGCGCCTTCCACGCCGAGCACGGCATCGCCACCGAGGCATGGAGCCCCCTGGCCCAGGGCGCGGTGCTCGGGGACGAGGCGATCGTGCGAATCGCCGAGGCGCATGGCGTAACCCCGGCGCAGGTCGTCCTGCGCTGGCACCTGCAGAGCGGCAACATTGTGATCCCGAAATCCGTCACCCCCGACCGCATCCGGCAGAACCTCGACGTCTTCGGCTTCGGCCTCACCGACGCCGAGATGACCGCCCTCACGGGCCTCGACCGGGGCCTGCGCACCGGTCCCGACCCCGACACCCTCACCTGACGAACGCCCCGGAGCGCCGGTACCGCGACAGCCGCTCCTCGCCTCGACGACGGGAACGCCTCATGCAGATCGATCTTTCCGGCCGTACCGCTCTGGTCACCGGTTCCACCCAGGGCATCGGCCAGGCCATCGCCGACGGCCTGGCCCGCGCGGGCGCCCGCGTCGTCGTCAACGGCCGCGGCGAGGAGCGCGTCGCGGAGGCCGTCCGCACCGTACGGGCCGAGTCCGGCAGCGACGACGTCACCGGCGCCGTGGGCGACCTGGCGACCGAGCGGGGCGCCGCCGCCGTACTGGACGTGGTGCCCACGGTCGACATCCTCGTCAACAACCTCGGCATCTTCGGCGCCGCCATGCCCCTGGAGATCGACGACGACGAATGGCGCCGCTACTTCGAGGTCAACGTGCTCTCCGCCGTCCGGCTCATCCGTGCCTACCTGCCCGCGATGAAGGAGCGGGGCTGGGGGCGTGTCCTCAACCTCGCCAGCGACTCGGCCGTGGCCATCCCGGCCGAGATGATCCACTACGGCATGACGAAGACGTCCCTGCTCGCCGTCAGCCGCGGATTCGCCAAGGACGCCGCGGGCACCGGCGTCACCGTCAACTCCGTCATCGCCGGACCGACCCGCACCGGCGGGGTCGAAGCTTTCGTCCGCGAACTCGTCGGTGACGAACTGCCCTGGGACGCGGCGCAGCACGAGTTCATGGTCAAGTACCGCCCGCAGTCCCTGCTGCAACGCCTCATCGAGCCCGAGGAGATCGCCAACCTGGTCGTCTACCTCGCCTCGCCCTACGCATCGGCCACCACCGGCGGCGCCGTGCGCGCCGACGGCGGCTACGTCGATTCCATCCTGCCCTGAGCCCGGCGCCGCCCGATCCCGGCCATCGGTCACCGGCCACCAGCCATCAGCCACCCCCACCAGTCATCGGCCCCGGTCCCTGCTTCTCCCCTCTCGCGGACCACGGCTCTTGCGGACGGTGGCTCTTGTGGACGGTGGCTCTGGCGGACGGCGGCGCCGAGCGGTTCACCACCGCATACGAAAGGAGGCTCCTGATGAGCCTCACCCACCTGCTGCCCGGCCCGCTGGGCTTCGGTACCGCCCCCCTGGGCAACATGTTCCGCGCCATCCCCGAGGACGAGGTGCAGGCCACCCTGCAAGCCGCCTGGGACCAGGGCATCCGGTACTACGACACCGCCCCGTTCTACGGCGCCGGACTGGCCGAGATCCGGCTCGGCGAGATGCTGTCCCGGCAGCCGCGGGACTCCTTCGTGCTGTCCACGAAGGTCGGCCGTGTCGTCCACGACGAGGTGGAGGACCCCGCCACCCGCGACCTGGGCGAGAAGGGCGGCCTGTTCGAGCACGGCCGTCCCAACAAGATGACCGACGACTACAGCGCCGATGCCACCCACCGCTCCATCGAGGACAGCCTCCGGCGGCTGGACACCGACCGGCTGGACATCGTCTGGGTGCACGACATCGCCCAGGACTTCCACGGCGACCGCTGGCTCGCCCAGTTCGAGACCGCCCGCACCGGCGCCTTCCGGGTCCTGGACGACCTGCGCGACCAGGGCGTGATCAAGGCGTGGGGCCTGGGCGTCAACCGGGTGGAGCCCGTCGAGCTGACCCTCGCCCTGGACGAGCCGCGCCCCGACGGGTTCCTCCTGGCCGGCCGCTACACCCTGCTCGACCATCACCAGGCGCTCCAGCGGCTGCTGCCCGCGGCAGTGGAACAAGGCGTCGACATGGTCGTCGGCGGCCCTTACAGCTCCGGGGTCCTGGTCGGCGGCGCCCACTTCGAGTACCAGCCGGCCCCCGCGCACATCCTGGAGACCGTCCGGCGCATCCGGGAGCTGGCCGAACGGCACGGCGTGTCCGTCAAGGCCGCCGCGCTTCAGTTCTCCCTCGCCCACCCGGCCGCCGCCGCCGCGATCCCCGGCGCCACCCGTCCCTCCCGCATCGCCGAGGACCTCGCGGCCCTGCGCGAGGAGATCCCCGCCGCCTTCTGGCACGACCTGCGGCAGGCCGGCCTGGTCGACCCGGCCGCCCCGCTGCCGGCCGGCGCCTGACCCGCCCCGCTGCCGGCCGTGCCCGCCCCGCGTCCGACCCGCACCCCACGAGAACCCCAGCCCGACGTACGAAGGACCCGTCCATGGCATCCACTTCCGTCAGCCGCGTCGTCCAAGCCTCCCCCGATGAGGTCTGGAACCTGATCGGCGGCTTCCACTCCCTGCCCGACTGGCTGCCCTTCATCCCGGCGAGCGTCTCCGAACAGGGTGGCCGCGCACGCCGACTGACCAGCGCCGACGGCGAAGTGATCGTCGAACAGCTGACGGCGTACGACCTGCTGGAGCGCTCCTACAGCTACACCTTCCTGCAGACGCCGTTCCCCGTCACCGGCTACCTCTCCACCCTCCGCGTCCACGCCCTGCCGGGCAGGCCGGAGGCGGCCGAGGTCCAGTGGAGCGGACGCTTCGTTCCCGATGGTGTGACCGACGAGGAGGTCGAAGCCCTGTTCACCGGCATCTACCGGGACGGCCTCGACGCCCTGGCCGCCGCGATCGAGCGGCGGTGAACGGCGGCCTGTGACGGGATCCCGGCTGGACGTCCGGCCGGGCGGGCGGCCCGTGGCTGCGAACCCCTCGTCACGTGTCACTGGGCCCGGGCGGCGCCGGTAGGCCGGAGTTCTCCGACGCCACCGGCGCCTCCGTGCGCCCGGCCGGACCGGTGTTGACCTTCGAGTTGGTCGAAGGGCGACGATGGCGGGGTGCCTCCTTCCGAACTCTCCGAGCTGATGCCGATCGGCGTCTTCGCCCGACGCAGTGGTCTCACTCCGAGCGCGTTGCGGTTCTACGCGGACTCCGGACTGCTGCGTCCCGCCGAGGTCGACCCGGTCACGGGCTACCGCTACTACGGCGCCGACCAGGTCGCACGGGCCACGGTGCTGCGTCGGCTCCGTGAGATCGCCATGCCGCTCACCGCGGTCGGGTCGGTCCTCGACGCCGAGCCCGCAGAGGCGGCGCGGCTGATCGACGAGCACGTCGCGCAGATCCTCGGGGACGCGGCGGCGGCGCTGGAGAAGGCCGCCGCGGTCAAGTCGTCGCTCGCCGGGGTGCCGAGCGTGCCGATCGCCGTGCTGAAGGGGCCCGTACTGGCCGGCGCGGTCGAGCAGGTCCTCACCGCGACCGCACGGGAACCAGGCATGCCGGTACTCGGCGGACTGCACATGGAGGCGGCCGGAGAAGCACTGACGCTGACCGCGACCGACCGTTTCCGTCTGTCGACACGCACCTTGGTTCCTGTCGAGCCGGCGGCCACGGCATGGGCCGCCACCGTCGACGGTGCCGCGCTGCGGGCCGCCATCGGGCAGGTGGCGGAGGCCATCGCCCGACGGGACACCGCCCGGCGAGCCTCTGCCCCGGGCCCCACCGCATGACCGCCGTCCTCGGCCCGCCACCGTACGGTCCGAACCCGACCTGAGAAAGCGGTCCCGTGCGGCCCACGCCTTCAGTAGCCTCACGGCATGGTCTCGGACACGGTCGTCGTAGGCGTTCTCACCTTCGTGGGAACGGGGTTGGCCACGGCGGCGGGGCTCTGGCAGTGGCAGCGGGCCCAGGCCCGAGAAGCACGGGCGGACTTCCGTGTCCAGCGGGTGGCGGCCCTGAAAGAGGTGTGGGAGGCACTGTCGGACTTCGAGGAGGCGCAACGTACGGCCATGTCCCGCCGGGATCCGGCCGCCGCCAACGAGACGAGACGGCTGACACAGGTCAACCTCCTCCTTCTGCGGCGTTCCCCGTTCCTCCGGCCGGACGAGCAGGAATGGGCTCAGGCATTCGCGCAGCACGTGACGGAGATCGACACACTGATCCGGGCGCAGTTGAGCGGCGGTCGAGTCGATACGGACTGGTGGGAGACGACCAGTCTGCAGCCCGCGTCGTCACATGTCGCGGCCGTGGCCGCAGGACAACTCCAAGTCCTGCGGACGAAGTTGGGAGATCGTTACGCTGCGGTGGTGCGCGGAGACAGCGAATGATCCCGCGTTCGACGAGAGCCCGGAACGCGCACACCTCGCGGCCGGCGTTCGCGGGATCGCCCAGTCAGCCGTGCGCCTGCTGGGCGTGCTTGGGCAGCAGGCCCACCAGCAGCAGTGTCAGGAAGTTCAGGCCCGCCGCGATGCCGAAGACCAGTTCCGTGGCGGCGAAGTAGGCAGGGACGGACGGGTGCCCGACCCGGGCGAAGAACACCGTGCCGAGGGCGGCGACACCGATCGCGCCGGCGAACTGCTGGACGGCGTTGAGCAGGCCCGCGCCGGTGCCGACTTCCTCGGCGGTGGCATCGCCGATGATGAAATCGACCAGCGGGACGAACACCAGCCCGGAGCCGAAGCCGGTGAGCAGCAGCGCCGGCGCCAGCTTCCAGACGGTGATACCGGTGCCCCAGTGGGCGACGGACCACCACAGGGCCAGCAGGCCGACGACGGCGATGGACAGCCCCAGGTGCAGGCTGGAGCGGCCCAGCTTCTCGGCGAGTACGGCGCCGGCGAGCAGCACGGCGACCGCGGTGCCGAGGGCCCAGGGGATCAGCGTGAGGCCCGTGTGCAGCGGCGTCCAGTGCAGGCGGCCCTGCTGCAACAGCAGGTTGATGACGAGGACGAACGCGCTCAGTGACGCGTAGAACCCGGCCACGATCACCAGGCCGACGACGAAGCTGCGCTTGCGGAACAGCGACGGTGCGATGACCGGGTGCCTGCTGCGCCGTTGGGAGACGACGAACAGCGCGAGCAGGACGGCCGAGGCGGCCATCATGAGGTAGGTCCAGGCGGGCCAGCCGAGGTCGCGTCCCTGGATGAGCGGGACGACGAGCAGGGCCGATGCCGCGGTGAGCAGGCCGACGCCGGTGAGGTCGAGGCGGGCGGACCGGTCCTCCCCGCCGTGGCGGGGCAGGACCCGCCGGCCGAGTGCGAGGGCGGCGACGCCCAACGGGACGTTGATCAGGAAGATGGAACGCCACTGGCTGCCGAACAGGTTCAGGTGGAGCAGCCAGCCGGCGAGGATGGGCCCGGCCACCATGGTCAGGCCCATCAGCGGGCCGACCGGGGTCAGTGCCTTGCGCAGGTGCTGGGGCGGGAACACGACCTTCACCAGGGCCAGGCCCTGCGGGATCATGACCGACCCGAACAGGCCCTGAAGGGTGCGGGCGACGATCAGGAAGACCACATGGGGGGCGAGCCCGCAGGCCAGTGAGGTCAGGGTGAAGCCGGACATGCCGAGCAGGAACAGCCGTCGGCGTCCGAGCAGGTCCCCGAGCCGTCCCGAGGTGACCAGGCCGAGGGCGAAGGCCGCGGTGTAGGCGCTCAGCACCCACTGCACCGTCACCTGGCCGCCGCCGAGGTCGGCGCGGATGGACGGGCCGGCGAGGCTGGCGATGCTGGAGTCGATCAGATCCATGAGGTCGGCCAGGACCACGACGGCCAGGACGAGCCACGCGGTGCGCAGCGGCAGCGTACTGGTGGGAGGCGCTTGAGATATGCGCTGGTTGATGGACACGAACGCTGTTCTACATGCGAACGACGTTCCAATCAACACGAACATTGTTCTTAGTGAGGTAGAACACTGTTCGTTCGTTCGCTAGACTGCCCGCATGTCACCGACTCCGCAGGAACGGCGCGCAGTGCGGCACCGGCTCGGCACCGGCTCGGACGCAGTCGCGGCCCGGCGTGGACCGTCCGGCGGTCGCAAGAAGCCGATCACGGTCGACGCCATCATCGACACCGCGTTCGGCATCGTGGAAAGAGAGGGGTACGAGGCCCTGACGATGCGGCGCGTGGCCACCGCGCTGGAGACGGGACCGTCCTCGCTCTACGCCCACGTGGTCAACAAGGAGGACCTGGACGAACTGCTCATCGGCCGGCTGTGCGCCGAGATCGAGCTGCCCGAGCCGGACCCCGCGTGCTGGCGGCAGCAGATCGTCAGCGTCTGTACCCAGCTGCGCGACCAGTACCTGCGCTATCCCGGCATCTCGCAGGCGGCCTTCGCCGCCGCTCCGTCCAGTCTGGACACGCTGCGCGTCGGCGAGGGACTGCTCGGCATCCTGCTCGCCGGGGGTATCGAACCGCAGCCTGCCGCCTGGGCGGTCGACTCACTGTCGCTCTACGTCAACGCCTACAGCCTTGAGGTCTCCCTGGCCAACAGGAGGATCGGCAGCAGTGACGACAACTGGGTCGTCAGCCGCGACGAACTGCTGCGCCGATTCGCCGCACTGCCGGACACCTTCCCCCACACCAAGCGCTACGCAGCCGAACTCACCGAGGGCACCGTGCACGACCGCTTCGACTTCACCATCGGCCTGATGATCGACGGGCTCCCGGGCGCACGGCGGGAGCCGTGACCGGACCGGTCGCCCGGTCTCCGCGCCGGCCGCCCGGCAGCCCCCTGAAACGCAGACGGCACCCGGCCGAGGCGGCTCGGAAGTGCCACCTGCTCCTCTGTCAGGAAGCGGCCGACGGGACGCATCAGCGTCGGGATGCATCACCGGCGGGACGCATCCCGACCGGACGCATCAGCGGCGGGACATGTAGAGGTCCAGGGCCTTGTGCAGGACCTTGTTGAGCGGGTAGTCCCACTCACCGAGGTACTCGACGGCCTGGCCGCCGGTGCCCGCCTTGAACCGCAGGAGCCCCAGCAGGTGATTGCCCTCGTCCAGGGTGTCGGTGATGCCGCGGAAGTCGTATACGCCGGCGCCCAGTTCGTGGGCGTCACACATCATCCGCCACTGGATGGCGTTGTTCGGCTGGACCTCCCGCTTGCGGCTGGTGGAGGCGCCGTAGGAGTACCAGACGTGCTCCCCGACGGTCAGCATGGTGGCGGCCGCGAGGATCTCCCCCTCGTGCTGGGCGAGGTAGAGGCGCATACGGTTCTCGTCCTCGGCCCGCAGCACGGTCCACATCCGCTGGAAGTAGGCGAGCGGACGGGGGATGAACCGGTCCCGCTCGGCCGTCTCGGCGTACAGGTCGTAGAACACGGGCAGGTCCTCGTAGCCGCCCTGGGCGACGGTGACGCCGGCCTTCTCGGCCTTCTTGATGTTGCGCCGCCACTGCTGGTTGAAGTCGCGCTGGATCTCCGCCAGCGTGCGCCCGGCGAAGGAGACCTGGAAGACGTAGCGCGGCTGGCCCGCCGCGAAACCGTCCTCGCCGCCGGGCTCGGTCTGCTGCCAGCCCAGCCGGCGCAGCCGGTCGGCGACGTCCAGGGCCTGCGGTTCGTGCGCGGTGGCCGCCACGTCCCGCAGCCGCCCGGCCTGCGGGTCGGCGATCGCGGCCTTGACCGCCTCGGCACTCCAGCGGCGGGTGACGACGGGCGGCCCCATCTTCACCGAGAACGCGCCCCGCCGCTTCAGGTACGCCAGCATCGGTTCGAGCCACCGCTCCAGATCAGGAGCGGCCCAGTCGATGACCGGGCCCTCGGGCAGATACGCCAGGTACCGCTTCAGCTTCGGCAACGGCCGCAACAGCACCAGCCCGACGCCGACCAGGCCGCCGTCCTCGTCGAACCAGCCCAGACTCTCCGCCCGCCAGTCCGGCTTCACATCGCCCCATGAGGGAACCTGCATGTGACTCACCGAGGGACGAGCCGTGACGAAGGCCAGATGTTCCTCGCGGGTGATCGCCTTGAGGCGATAGCTCATGCGCAGCTCCTTTGTTCGACGCACAAGCCTACTGAGACGCAGGAGAGCGGCTCGGGATCTCACAGGCGCACGTGTCACGGCTGCTCGGCACCTGCTGCCGTACGGTCCGCGGGCTCGGACGGGCCCGGCTCCACGAAGCTGTACGGCGGCAGCGGACCGCTGACGCGCACTTCCAGATGCGGGAGGTTCGCCCGCACGTCCTCCACGGCCGCCAGGAACGCCTGTGCCGTGTCCCGTCCCACCAGGAAGGACATGGCGACCAGGCTGCCCGTCGACTCCGGCCCGGCACTGACGGCGGCGGCCTCCGCCTTCAGGGTCCGCGTCACCGCGGCGACGTCCTCGACCTGCTGGGCCCGCACCGCGGACACGACCATGTCGCCGAGCCGGGCCTTCTGCTCGTAACTGCCGCCGCCCGCAAGGCGGTTGGCCTCCGCCAGGTCCCGGATCTCCGCGTTCTGGCTCATCACACGGTGCAGCACGGCCTTCTCGATGGGGCTGGCCCTGACGTCGTACTCGACCATGCCGCTCAGCGCCCGCAGCCGCTCCTGGTAGTGACCGGCCCGTTGTACGAGCACGTCGGTGACGGTGTCGTCGTCGCGAGCGACACTGCCGAACCGCATGGGGAGCACGCAGCCGGTCGCGCCGACCTCGGTGAGTACGTTCTGGTGGGCCAGGAGGTCCCTTCGCTCGGGACGCAGACCTTCGGGCGCGTCACTGACGACCGCCGCCAGTTCACCCTCGGTGAGCGTGCGGACCGGACGGGCCGGGTCGCCGACGCCGACCGTGCCTTCCGGCGGCGCGGGGTGCGATGCGGCCGTGATCCCGTAGACGTACGTAGTCACTCCTGCTCCCCTTTCTTCGCGTTTCCTTCGCCCTTCCTTCGCCCCTCCCTCCTTTGTGCTCCGGTGCTCTCACCTCGCCGGGGCCGGGGCCGGACTCGCTCCGTGTGGCCGAATGTGGCTCACGCGATTCATGAGGGGCCGAGACGGACCGGGTGGCGCCGCTGGACGTCGAGTCCCCTCCGGCCCGGTGCACAAACCCCAGGGCGGCGTCCTGTGGGCCGCCTCCTGACGGGCGCGCACGGAAAGGCCGTACGGGAGAAGGCCGTACGAGGCTGGGCCGCAGGAGGGCGGGCCGTGCGGAGGAGGGCCGTGCGGACGAAGGCCCTGCGTGGGAAGGCCCTGCGTGATAAGTCCGGAAGTCCGCGCACGTCGTCGCGCCGTGTGGAGGCCGCCGCCCGGGGGATCTGTGCGGCCCGCCTGTCGCGCCGCCCCGTCCTGTGCGGCCTTCCCGTCCCCGAGGAACGACCCGCACACCGGCCCCGGCCTCCGCACATGGCCCAGCCCCTGCACACCAGGCGCGGCTCCCGCACACCGGGCAAGGCCCCGCGCCCCCGCACACCGCACCCGGGATCCCCACTCCCACCCCGTGAGAGGAGCGTGACGATGGTCAGGCCCAGGACCGCGGCGGCCCTGGCGGCGGGCACGTTGCTGCTGTCCACCCCCGCATGGCTGCCCCGCTCGGTCGTCGCCCTGCGCATGAAGGTGTTCGCCAAGGTCAACGGCGACGAGGGCATCACCTTCCCCAACGCCACCGCGGGCGCGGACCGCTTCCAGGAACTCTACGGCCACCCGGCGGCGAACGGCCGGAGCGAGGGCGCCGTCCTGTCCGACCTGTTCTGGTACTGGCTCGCGCCCGGCGCCGACGTCCATCAGGAACACCTGGAGGCCGGCCCCCGCTACGACGAGGTCGCCCGATGCACCCTCGCCTTCCTCGCCGGCTCCTCCGACCACCTGTACGCGCGTGCCGCCGCGCACACCGCGGCCGTACTCGACACCGTGGCCACCGGGCGGGTGACACTCGTCCGGCCGCGTGACCTGATGATGCCGGTGTGGGCGGAGTTCTTCCACGAGTTGGTCTTCGCCCGGCCCTGCCCGGCACACGTGCGGCGGCTGATCGTGGACAACGCCGAGGACGTGGTCAACGGCCTCAAGTGCACCCGACCGCGCCACCTGGGACGCCGTGACCGGCTGACCCGGCACCTGCTGCGCCGGCTCTCCGCAGGCGACACCACGCGCCGGCCGCTGCCCGCCTGCCTGACGCCGCTCCAGCAGGCGTACTACCTACAGGGCACCTTCTTCAACACGGCCGTCGTGCAGCTGTCGGAGGCCATGGCCCACCTGCTGCTCGCGCTCGCCCAACATCCCGACGTGCAGCGGCGGGTGGCCGGGCATCCGGACGACGACCGGTATCTCTCCCACGTCATCGACGAGACCTTCCGGCGCTACCCGCTGTTCGGCGTGGCCCACCGGATCACCACCGACGACATCGCCCTGGACGGTCCGCCGACCATCCCGGCCGGGTCCGTGCTGTGCTTCAGCTACCCCGACTACCACGCCTACGGATACCAGGACCCGGACGCCTTCGACCCGGAGCGCTGGGAACACACCTCGGCCAGGAACGCCCACCACATTCCCTTCGGGGTGGCTGCCAACCGGCCCTGCCCCGCCTGGCGTCTGGCACCCCTGATCATGCGGGCCGCGACCCGTGAGACCCTGTCCCGCTTCGTGCTCGACTCCTCCGTCTCCCACACCCGGTCCATCCCGCACCGTGCCCCCTGTCTGCTGATCCGCCAGGGACTCCGGGCTGCCGCGGCGGCAACGGTCCGCCCTGCGCGGCGCGCTGTGGACGCGGGACCGTTTCGAGGACGTCGGGCGCAGCATCGCCCAACTCGGGTTCGGCACCTGGATGGTGCTGGACGCCCGCCGCACCCGGCCGGCCTCCCGCCACTTCGCCTCCCACGACGGCCAGGGGCGTCCGCCCGACCGGTCGGCCCCGCCGACGGACGGCGACCCGCACGACGACCGGCACCACGTCCCGCACGACGACCCGCACGACGACGCGGACAACGCCGTCCGCTCGGCCACCGGCACCCCCACCGATATCAGCACCGGCACCGGGACAGAGCCCGGTACCGGCACGGCACCGCCCGCGCCCACCCGTACCTGCCCGCACACGGGCCGCACACCCTGACGCGCGTCCGAGGCCGCTGTCCTTGCGTGTCCGGAGACGGCCGGATCGGGTCCGGCCCCGTGCCCCATCGTCCGCAAGCCTCAACGCGCACTCCTGGAGAACGACGTGACGCAGAAGACGCTGGACTACCTCGTCATCGGCGCCGGACCGGCCGGCGTGCAACTCGCCTACTACCGGGGCCTGGTCCCACGCGAGCACGACCACGACCACGACGCCTGACCCGCGGACGACGGCCCGCGTGCCGGGTGCCTGGGTCAGGCCGACACGGGTCAGACCGATGCGTTCGGCGCTGTCGGTCGGCGGGTTCCGGACCGGCCGGTCGCCGCGGGTCAGCCGCGCACCGCGGCCAGGCACTCGTCGTACAGGTCCATGATGTCGCCCTTGCCGTCGTCGTCGACCCACGTCATCGACGCGGCATCCAGACACGCGAACGCCGCCGCGATCACCGCGCGGGCCCCCGGATCCGTCCTGCCCGCGGCAGCGTCCATACGTGTCCTGACGAGCGGCAGCAACTCGTCCTGGAACCGCAGTCGCTTTTCGAGCCAACCGGCGCGCAGCGAGGCGGTGTTGTGCAGGAGGCGGAACCGCGCCAGGGCCTGTTCGCGGCTCTCGTGCAAGGCCAGTACGGCGGCAACCCCTGCGCGCAGGGCCTCCCAGACATCGGCTTCGGCGGGCAGTTCGCTGATCGTGTCCGTCAGGACTTGTCCGAACCGGTCCTGGTCTCCGCCGAGGAGGTCTTCCTTGGTGCCGAAGTAGCGGAAGAGGGTGCGCTGGGAGACGCCGGCCTCTCGGGCGATCTGGGCGATGGACGTCTCGTCGTAGCCCTGCTCGGTGAACAGGCGCAGAGCCGTCTCAAGGATCTCCTGGGCGGCCAGCCGCCGTGTCCGGTCCCACAGCGTGGCCGGTGCACCCGTCGCCGTCTTGGCTTCCTGCTTCATGCCACCAGATTAGCCCAGCACTGCCAGACTGGCAGTCGCATCATGCTTGGCAGCGACTGCCAAAGTGGCGTACGCTGCCAATCGTGATCGCGCGACGCAGCCCGCCGCCCCACGGCCCGGAACCGCCCACCGGTCACCCGCCCACCTCCCCGCAGCACGCAAAGGAACCCACCATGTCCGCACCCGCAGCTTTGATCACCGGTGGAACCAGCGGCATCGGCAAGGCGACCGCCGAACTGCTCCACTCCCGCGGCTACCGCGTCATGGTCACCGGCATCGACAGTCTCGCCACCGCCGGACTTCCCGAAGACATCCTGACCGTCCGGGCCGACGCACGCTCCCTGCCGGACCTCGACCGGGCGATCGACCAGGCACGCCGGCGGTTCGGCTCCCTCGACCTGCTCTTCCTCAACGCCGGTGTCTCCCGCCCCGGCCCGATCGAATCAACCGACGAAGACGCCTTCGACGCCCTGTTCGACATCAACGTCAAGGGCAACTTCTTCACCCTGCAAAAGGCGCTCCCGCTCCTCAACGAGGGCGCCTCGGTCGTGTTCACCGTGGGCGCCGGGGAAGGGCTCGGGCCCGCCGTCACAGCCGCCAAGGGCGCCCTGCTGCCCCTCATGCGGTCCCTCGCGCTCGAACTCGCCCCCCGCCGCATCCGCGTCAACGCCGTCAGCCCAGGACTGATCAACACCCCTGCCTACGGCAAGGTGGGTGTCTCCCAGGAGATGATCGACTCCTGGGCCGGGGACGTTCCGCTCGGCCGCGTCGGCGCTCCCGCCGACATCGCCGAAGCCGTGGCCTTCCTCGCCTCGGACGCCGCCGGCTACATCACCGGCGACAACCTCATCGTCTCTGGCGGCATCGGTGTTCACACCCGCCCCTGAGGAGCGGCCCCGCACTCGGCTCTGACCGGGACGTTCACCGGGTCCGGTGGTATCCGGTGCCCCGACGGGCGACGTTCGCCCCGTCGCGACGCCCGGCCAGTGCCGCAGTGATGGTCAGTAGCGGGCACTGCTCGCCCGCAGCCGCGGGGACGCCACGGACGGGATCCCGTCCACGGTGGCTCCGGCGAACTGGAGCATGGGTGCCAGCGTCCTGTTGTTCACGGCCGGGAAGTTCAGTGCGGGAGCGGACACGTCGTCCAGCGTGGTGCGCTGGGCCTCGGTCAGGGTCACGTCCAGGGCGCGCAGATTGGCCTCGAACTGGTCCAAGCGGCGCGCGCCCACCAGGGTGGAGGTGATCCCGGGACGGCCCTGCACCCAGGCCAGGGCCACTGCGGCAGGGTCGGCGCCCACGTCGCCGGCGACGGCGTTGAGCGCGTCGATCACGACATAGTCGGCCTCGCTCGGGGTGCCGACCAGCTGCGCACGAGTGGTGTCGACCGGGCCGGTGATGGCGCTGGAGTACTTGCCGGACAAGAACCCGCTCTTGAGCGGCCCCCACGGCAGCACGCCCATTCCCAGGGCTTGGGCCATCGGGATCAGCTCCCCTTCCGAGGTGCGTTCGAGCAGGGAGTACTCCAGTTGCAGCGCGATGATCGGAGCCCACCCGCGCAAGCGCGCGATGGTGGCCGCCTCGGCCGTCGCCCACGCCGGCACGTCGGAGAATCCGACGTAGCGGACCTTGCCGTCGCCGATCAGGTCGTCCAGTGCCCGGAGGGTCTCCTCGACCGGCGTGACCGGGTCGAAATTGTGCAGCCAGTAGATGTCGACGTAGTCGGTCCGCAGACGCCGCAGCGAGTTCTCCAGCTGTTGCACGATCGCCTTACGGCCTGCTCCGCCGCCGTTGGGGTCGTTCTCGTACAGGTTGCCGAAGAACTTCGTGCCGATCACCACCCGGTCACGCAGTGCTCGCCGCCCGGCGAAGTAGTCGCCGATGATCTTCTCGGAGTGGCCGTTGGTGTAGATGTTGGCGGTGTCGATCGAGTTGCCGCCCCGGTCCAGGTAGGCCGCGAGGATGTTCTTGGACTCCTCTGGGCTGCAACCCCAGCCGTGATCCTCACCGAAGGTCATGGCGCCCAGGGTGAAGGGGCTGAGGCGCAGTCCCGAGCGGCCGAGCGTGACGTAGGAATCGAGCGACATGTCGAAGCTCCGAACTGGTAGGGGTACGAGACAGCTCGGAGGCCGTCTCCCTGTGCTCCTCCATTCGAGCCCGAAGCGTCGTGATCGCCTAGAACGATGCGTGCGGACCGTTGCACGATCCGCTCAACCTCGCCCGGATCATGTTGGCCTCGCGCACCCTTCCATGGTCCACTGGTGCGGTGCATCACCTGGACGAACTTCGTCACCGGATCGGACGGCTCGCCGCGGGCAGCCCACGCCCGTTGCGGATCGAGGGAATGACGGTGTTCTCGACCGAGCACACCACCGAACCGCTGGGCTCGGTCACCGAACCCATGATCGCTCTGGTCGTGCAGGGAGCGAAGCGGTCTGTCCTCAATGACCGCGTCTTCGACTACTACGCGGGCCAGTACCTCGTCGTGACCGTCAACCTTCCCCTGACCTCACAGATCATCCAGGCCACGCCGGCCGAGCCGTTCGTCGGGTTCGGGCTTCCGCTGCAACCCGCGATCATCGCGCAACTGCTGGTGGAAGCCAACCCCGCAGTCGTTCTCCCTCACGACGGTCCGGGCATCGCGACCAGCGACGCCGACGACAAACTGCTCGACGCCGTCGTCCGGCTGCTGGGTCTGCTGGACGAGCCACGCGACATCCCGGTACTGGCGCCCGCCGTGCGACGCGAGATCCATTGGCGACTGCTGAACGGACCCCAGGCGGCCCTGGTCAGACAGATCGGCCTGGCCGACAGCCGCACGACCCTCGTCGCCCGCGCGGTCGAGTGGATCAAGACCCACTACGACGAGGTGATTCGCATCGACGACCTCGCCGACGAAGTCAGCGTGAGCGTCTCCTCGCTCAACCGGCACTTCCGTGCGGTGACCGCCATGAGCCCGCTTCAGTATCAAAAACAACTCCGACTCCAAAAGGCTCGCATCCAACTCATCGCGGCGCCGCACGACGTGGCCGCGATCGGATACGCCGTCGGGTACGACAGCCCGTCGCAGTTCAGCCGCGAGTACCGGCGCATGTTCGGAGCCCCGCCGAGCCAGGACGCGGCACGCCTCCAGACCGCGGCGATTGTCCAGGAGTAGACGCCCGGTGATGCCGCCCCCCTCCGAGTCGGCGGCCGTAGTGACACCGATCAGCGGCGGCGGCTCGTCTCGACGCAGATCCCGCCTGACGTCACCTGAGCGGTGATCACCAGGATTTGTCAAGCTGCCGGGTCGCCGGGTCGCCGGGTCGCCGGGTCGCCAGGTCGCCAGGTCGGCCATCGCCGGGACGCCGGCCTGGCCGGGGCGGGGTGCGCCTGGCTCCCGGCGGGCCGGTCCGCCCCGGTACGCCGGGAGCCGGGCGGACGGGTTGTCGCGCCCACTCGCCGAGGTCCCGGCAGCCACGGGACGGCGGGCACCGGTGCTCCTCAGTCCAGTACGAAGGTGCCGCCCGCGGTCGTCGCCAGGTCAGCCCCGAGGGCGGGTGCCGGCGTCCAGGCCCCGGGCCTGCCGACGCCACGGGCCAGCAGTTCGGTGACGGCGGCGGTGACATCGGCCGTGAAGTCCATCCCGTCGCCGGCACGGAGCCATCCTTCGCGCCGGGTGCCGTCCGCCCACTCGACGACGGCGTGCCCCCAGGAGTGCTCGCGCGGACCGGGCGCGGCTTTGACCCGTACCCGGCCGAGCCAGTCGACGGCGCGGCGCCGCACCGCCGGAACGGACAGCAGGCGGCCCAGCAGCGGGAGCAGGGCACGTATCAGCGGAGCGGTCGGCACGAGAGCGGAAGTGGCGGTGACGAACGGTGCTCCGCTCACCGCCTGCGCCGCGACCAGCTCGCCGGACGCGACACCTGCCGACTTCGCCGACTCCCCGTCCGGGAAGGTGAGTTGCTGCGGGTCGGCGCCGAGGCGCGACCTCACCAGCAGTCCGTTCTCGTACCGCCGCCCGCCGGTGGTGAGCACGTCCACGATGCCGGCCGCCAGGGCGGCACCGAGCACACCCGCCTCGACGGCCACCGAGGCCACGGCGTCCACCCGCACCCGGTGCGGCGCGGGCCGCCCTTCACACAGCTTCGCCACCACCGCCTCCGTCGCCAGCACACCGAATCCGGCGCCGGTGACCAGGGTGCTGCCCGCCCGCACCGCTTCGTCGTGCAGGGCGAGCAGCCCCTCCACGGCAACCACGTCGTTGGCCTGGTCGACGTAGTGGCCGCCGGGCATGCAGGCACGGGCGATCACCGGTGCCGTGGCGGCGAAGGCGCCCATCGTGTTCACCACCACCCGCGGGCGCTCCCGCACGATCTCGTCCGCGATCCGCTCAGCGGAGTCGGCGACGACGACCTTCGCGTCCCCGGGCAGGCCGGCTTCGGCCCCGACGGCGACCATCCGCTCCCGGCTGCGCCCGACCGGCACGACCGTCAGCCCCCGCGCGGCCAGTCGCGCGGTCACGCCCCGGCCCACACGGCCGGTCGCCCCGACTATCCATACCTCGTCGTTCGTCCTGCTCTCGCCGGTCGTCCCGCTGGTCCCGCCGGTCCCGCCGGTTTCGCTGGTCTCGGTCATGCGAACGTCACCCACCCTGCCTGCTCCGGGCCGCACCGGAGACGGGCGCCCCCAGTGATGACACACTGTGTCGTGAGTGCAGGCTAGCACCGACGACACAGTGGGACATCGCCTGTTACAGTCCACCTATGGCTAGGTGGGATCCGGGTGCCGAGCAGCGCCTGAAGCGGGCGGCTCTGGAACTGTGCCTGGAACGCGGCTACGACAACGTGACGGTGACCGACATCGCCGAGCGGGCCGGACTCACCCGGCGCTCCTACTTCCGCTACTTCCCGGACAAGCGCGAGGTCCTGTTCGCCGGTTCGGAGCGCCTGCCCCCGGCGCTCGCGGAGGCTGTCCTGAAGGCAGACCCGGATGCGGCTCCGCTCACCGCCGCCCTCGACGCGCTGGCGCACGTCGGTGCCCAGCTCGTCGAGCACATGGACGGCGCGACGGAGCGCCGCGCGGTGATCGACGCCAGCCCGGAGCTACAGGAGCGCGAGCGGACCAAGACGGCCGCGATCACCGAGGCGATCCGCGATGCCCTGACGCAGCGTCAGGTGAGCATCGGGACGGCCGAACTGGTCGCCCAGCTTGCCACGGTGGCCTGCAACAACGCCTTCCGTCGCTGGTTCGAGGCCGAGGAACGTACGAGTTTCGGCAGCTGCCTGGACGCGGTGACCGACGAACTGCGAGCCGCCCTCGCCGAGACGTGAGCGGGGCGCCTGGCCGACGCCATGACCAGCTGCCGGACACCCGCACACCCGCTTCATGACAGCGCGGGTCGAGGTAGAGAAAAAGGACGACGTACTCGTCAGTCCTGCTTCGACACCTGGTAGTGGGCGATGCGCCAGTGATCGGCGATGTGCCTGAGGACGATGCTGAGGGTGACTTTGACGGGCGGCCGGTCGGTGAAGGAGAAGTCGACACTCAGGTAGCCGAGCAGTGCGTCCGCCGCCAACTGCCGTGTTTCCAGCACCCGATAGTCGGCTGTCAACCCGAGAGGCTGGGCGTCGTAGTACTCGGCGACTCCCTGACGCCCGACGGTGTAGGGACGGAGACCCTGGAAGATCGCGTCTTCCGTGAAGTGCGAGGCGACCTGCTGCGGTTCGTGTGCGTCGACCCCGGCCTTCCATCCGTCCATGACGCCGGACAGGATCGCTTCCTGCGCTGTTGTGCTGGTCATCTGGGTTCTCCTTTTCGAAGGGGCGCGGGGATCTTTCGAAGGGGCGCGCGGGTCTTCCGAAGAGATGCGCGGGTTTTCCGAAGGGACGCGCGGGCGGTAGATCGAATACCGCCTTCCGTGGCCGTGGCTTCCGCAAGGTGCATGGGCGCGGGTCCGGAGGGGATCAGGCGGTGGGGCCGGTCGGGCCCGGGTCATTGGGGTGTGGCTGCACGGCGGTGACCACCGCGGTCATCCAGGGCCACAGGGGCAGTGTGCCAAGGACCTTCTCGCGCAGATCCGCCTCGTCCTCGGCGCGCCACACCCCGATGCTCCGAAGCTCGCCCACCGGGCGCCACAGCCGGACCAAATGACCCGCGGAGGCAAGCTCCTTCGCCCGGACGGCCTCTTCGGCGCGGCGGCGGCTGACCTCGGTGGGGTCGGTGCCCTCGGGCACGGTCGTGGTGAGCTCGACCAGGAACTCCTTCATGGCCTCTCCTCTCTCGGTTCTGCCGGGGCGCGTGCGACCTACGGTGCCGGACGGCTCCCGGTACGGCCCGTCGGGGCCGCCGGGGCAGAAGGTTAGTTGACCGGTCGGCTAGTTGCAATCTCCGGAGCACAGCCTCCGCGGCGCGCGGGGGATCGCCTGCCTGTGCGAGGCGGCGAGGTGTCGGCACGGGTTGGGTCCTCGGGCTCAAACCCGAGGGGCGCGCGGGTGTGTCCCGTGGGCGCGGCGCCCAGCACGGAATCGGCACCTCGTCGTCCGGCCCGCCATGCGGCAGATGGCCACTTCCGGCGGGTGGGGGCGGCCGTTTTCTTCTGTGGGTGCAGGCTCCCGCCGCAGGTGGCGGGCCCGCCGTGGGGCCGCAACACTGGAAGCCCCGTTGGTGGCGTTGAAAATAGTCGACCAGTCGTCTAGTTTTTCGGTCGCGAGCTGACACACGTCGGTGCGCACAACCATTCCGAGAGGGAACAGTCATGAGCACTTCCGGTCAGAAGGTCGCCGTCATCACCGGCGCATCCCAGGGCATCGGCGCAGGACTGGTGGAGGCGTACCGCAAGCTCGGCTACGCCGTCGTGGCCACTTCGCGCACCATCGCCCCCTCGCAGGATCCCGACGTCCTGACTGTTCAGGGCGACATCGCCGACCCCGCTACGGCCGAGCGGGTGGCCGCGGCCGCCGTCGAGCGCTTCGGCCGCATCGACACGGTCGTCAACAACGCGGGCGTCTTCGTCGCCAAGCCGTTCACCGAGTACACCCAGCAGGACTACGACACGGTCATCGGCGTCAACCTGGCCGGGTTCTTCCGCATCACTCAGCTCGCCGTAGAGCAGATGCTCCGCCAGGGAAGCGGTCACATCGTCCAGATCGGCACGAGTCTCGTCGACCACGCCAACTCGGCCGTCCCCTCGGTGCTCGCCTCCCTCACCAAGGGCGGGCTGCAGTCCGCCACCAAGTCGCTGGCCGTCGAGTACGCCGCCCGCGGCATCCGCAGCAACGCGGTCGCCCTCGGTGTCGTCAAGACCCCCATGCATCCGGAGGCGCAGCACGAGACGCTCGCCGCGCTGCACCCGCTCGGGCGCATGGGTGAGATCAGCGACATCGTCGACGCGGTCGTCTACCTTGAGAACGCCCCCTTCGTCACCGGTGAGATCCTCCACGTCGACGGCGGCCAGAGCGCCGGTCACTGACCGCATGCGCCCCCGGTGCCCCCGGGCGCCCCGTGCGGCGCCCGGGGACCGGCATGCGAAATAGACGATCGGTCGTATACTCTCGCCATGGGACGCACCAGTGATGCCAAGGAGAAGATCCTCACCGCCGCGCACTCGCTCATCGAGCAGCGCGGATACACAGCACTCGGTGTCGCCGAGATCTGCAAGGCCGCCGGCGTGCCCAAGGGCAGCTTCTACTACTTCTTCGATTCGAAGGAGACGCTCGCCCTGGCCGTGATCGACCAGCAGTGGGAGAGCCAGCGCGGCGACTGGACCCGGGTCCTGCGGGACGACGCGGAGCCACTGGAGCGGCTCCGCCGACTGCTGGAGGAGACCCAGGCGGACCTGCGCGAGGGCCAGCAGAGCTGCGGGACCGTTTCCGGGTGCATGTTCGGAAACCTCACCCTGGAACTGAGCAACCAGACCGAACCCATCCGCGAACGCCTCCAGGAGATCTTCGACGCCCAGGTGAAAATGGTCGACGAGGTCATCACCGAGGCCCGCGAGCGCGGAGAGGTCTCCGTCCGCGACACCACGGAAGCCGCCCGGTCGATCGTCGCCCAACTGGAGGGCCAGGTGCTGTTCGCCAAGCTCTACAACAACACCCAGCGCCTCGAAGCCCTGTGGGAGAACTGCCTGTCACTGCTCTCCGCCCGCCGAACATACACAGCGGCCTCCTGAGCAGCCGAGGCTCCCGCCACGGGGGCCGGCGTCGACGACCAGCACACCGTCCGGGCACACCGAGGTGCCCGGCGCCGCTTCCCCCAGGCCGTCCAGGCCGTCGCGTTGGCGGGCGCGGGTGCTGCTCGCGTTGGACACGTCGGTCGGTGAGGTCGATCCGCGGGCGGTGATCGCAGAGCGGGGCGGGGTCTCGTGCGAGTCGGTCCGCCTGATCTCGAAGCGGTACGTGGAGACCGGCGGCGATGTGTGGGCCACGGTCGGCCGGAAGGAGCGCGCGTTCCCGCCGGTGTCCTCCCCGGTGACCGGGGAGGTCGAGGCGAGGCTGATCGCGCTGGCCTGCTCGGCACCGCCCAGGGGACATGCCCGGTGGTCGCTGCGGCTGCTGGAGAAGCATGTCGCGCTGGTCGAGGACATCCCGGATCTGGACCACTCCACCATCGGACGCGTCTTAAAAAAACGGAACTGCGTCCTCATCCGAAGAAGTGCTGGACCATCCCACCACGGGCGAACGCGCAGTTCGCGGCCCGGATGGAAGACGTCCTGGCTGTCTACGCCCGGCCCTTCGATCCGGCACGTCCGGTGGTGTGCATGGACGAGAAGCCGTACCAGTTGCCCGGCCACGTCCGCGATCCGCTTCCCGCGCGGCCGGGCCGTGACCGTCGCGAGGACAACGAGTACGTCCGCTCGGGGACCTGCCCGATCTTCTGCTGGGTCGAGCCGCTGCGCGGATGGCGACGCGTGGACGCCCGGCCCCGCCGGACCAAGGTCGACTGGGCGCACCAGGTCGAGCACCTGATGACCGTGGACTACCCCGACGCCGCCACGGTCGTGCTGGTGATGGACAACCTCAACCCCCACACCATCGCCTCGCTCTACGAGGCGTTCGACCCGGGGAAGGCATTCGCGCTGGCCCAGCGCCTGGAGATCCACCACACCCCCAAACACGGGTCCTGGCTCAACATCGCCGAGATCGAGCTCTCCGCGCTCACCCGCCAGTGCCTGGACCGCCGCATCGACGACCTCGCCGTGCTCAACGCCGAACTCGCCGCCTGGCAGCAGCAGACCAACAACGACCAGCGCCAAGTCGCGTGGCACTTCACCACCGACGACGCACGCGTGAAACTCCGCCACCTCTACCCAACCACACAGCAAAAATAAGCCGCGACAACCTACTGGCCTCTCCGTGCCCACGGTCGGAGCTTTTCCGGGTTGCGGACGGCCCAGATCTGGGTGATACGCCCGTCGGAGACGTCGAACGAGGCCACGGTCATGACGACGCCGGCGCGCTGGGCCACCAGGCCCGGCGCACCGTTGACCGACCGCTCCAGGAGTTCGAGTCCCGGAGCCTTCTCGGCAATGGCGACCATGTACTGGGCGATACGTGCGCCGCCCTCGACCGGGCGCAGGACGGTGCCGACCTGGCCGCCGCCGTCGGCGGTCAGCACGGCGGCTGGGTCAAGGAGAGCCACGAGGGCTGCGATGTCCTTGGTCTCCCAGGCTTCTTTGACGCGCCTGACGACCTCGGCCCGGCCGGTCGCCGTCACCGGAGTGTGCGCGCCGCTCACCCGCCGCCGGGCGGAGGCCGCCAGTTGCTTGCAGGCCGCGGGGGTCCGGCCGAGAACGCCGGCGATCTCGGCGAACGGGTACCGGAAGACGTCGTGCAGGACGAACGCCACCCGCTCGGCGGGCGTCATCGACTCCAGGACGATGAGGAAGGCCATGGCCACCGATTCGTCCAGGACGACCTGGCCGGCAGGGTCCGCCGAGCCGGCGGGACCGGCGCCCGCACGATCCCACTCGGTGCGGTCAGGCAGCGGCTCGGGCAGCCACGCACCGACGTAGCGTTCACGGCGGGCCCGCGCCGAGCCGAGCAGGTCCAGGCAGATGCGGCTGGTCACCGTCGTCAGCCAGGCACCGGGGGACAGGATCTCCTCCTGCCTGCTTCGTGACAGCCCGTACCAGCGTGCGTAGGCATCCTGCACGGCGTCCTCGGCCTCGGTCACCGAACCGAGCAACCGGTAGGCGACATTGATCAGTTGGCGTCGCTCGGCGGCCATCTCAGCCGTGCTGACTCCGACAGTCCCCATGGTTCCGGCCGCCCCCTCGCCTTACCTTTCGCAGGCCCGCGTCGTCGACCTCACGAGACCTTATCGATCCACTGCCCGAGGGCGGAAAAGAGGACTGTCGACATGGCCACTCAGGCGACGACGGCGAAGGCACGGCGCGGCTCCTCGTTCCTGCGGATCGCGATCGCCCTGCAGACCCTGACCATCTTCTTCCAGGCGGTCTCCGCCGGACTGCTGCTGACCTCGTCCTACGGAGAGACGCTGCACAGCGTCGGGGCCCGTGTGATGTACGGGGCGTCGATGCTGTATCTGCTCGCGGCGGTGCTGGCGTGGAAGCCGGGCGGCGGCTCGCCCCGGCCGGTGTGGCACGCGTCGGGATTCCTCGTACTCGCCTCGGTCCAGTCGTACTCGGCATCGCGCACGTCCCGTCGGTCCATCTCCCTCTGGGGGTCCTGATGTTCGGGCTGAGCGTGCTGGCGCTGGCCCGGCGCTGAGGTCCGATCCGGGGCCCGCCAGATCAACCCGGCCGCTTCCTGTGCCACGGCCGCGTGACAGCAGGGGCATGGGCGCGGAACCTGTGGCGTTGCCGGTCGTGGCCTTCGGGGCAGACGGTACGGAGGCCGGGCCCGCGGAGCAGCCGGTGGGGCAGGGATCGCGTTGCGCTTCCGGGACGGATGCCGAGCGGGGCTGTGCTCTGGTCCGCAAGATCCACACCCGGGGAACCGACAACCGCTGGACCGGTCGGCCACAACCGACAGTTGTGCTCATAGGGTGTCGGCATGGACTTCGACACCGTCCGGACCTTCGTCGTCGCCGCCGACGTGGGGCAGTTCCAGGAGGCGGCCGCGGAGCTGGCGGTCACCCAGCAGGCCGTCTCCAAGCGGATCGCCGCGCTGGAGCGCACTCTCGGCGTGCGGCTGTTCACCCGTACGCCGCGGGGTGCCGAGCTGACCATCGACGGGCAGGCGTTCCTGCCTCACGCACGCGATCTGCTGCGGGTCGCCGAGCGCGCCGTCGCGTCCGTACGCCCCGGCCGCCGTCCACTGCGCGTCGACATGATCGCTTCGCGCGGCGCGGCGTCGGGCCTGCTGCGCGGCTTCCACCAAGCGCACCCGGACATCGATCTCGATGTGATGACCCTGTTGGACATCGAGACGGCCGTCGCCGCCATCCGGTCCGGCGCGATCGACGCGTCCTTCCGTGCCGTCGCCATGCCCGGCCGGCCCCTTCCCGAGGACATCGAGTCCGTCCGGGTGCTCGACGAGACGCTCCAGCTCCTCACCGGCCCGGAGCACGCGCTCGCGGACGCCCGGTCGGTGACCGTCGCCCAGCTCGCCGGGCACCGGATCTGGATGCCCGGCGTCGTCCCCGGCACCGAGTGGCGCGCCTACTACGACGACCTCGTCGCCGAGTTCGGCCTCACCATCGAGGTGACCGGCCCCAACTTCGGCTCCGACGCACTCCTCGACACCATCGCCGGCACCCCGGCCCTGGCGACCTTCATGGGCGAGCGGACCCGGCACGTGTGGCCCGCCGGCCACGGCCTGCGCCGCATCCCGGTGACCGACCCGACACCCGTCTACCCGCACTCGCTCCTCTGGCGCCGCGACAACCCCCACCCGGCGCTGGCCACCCTCCGCGCCCACCTCGCCGACACGGCGGCCGGCCTCGACGCCCCCGGGACCTGGAGGCCCGGCTGGGTGATGCCGCACTGAACACCGCCGCCGCGCCCACAATCACCGTGGCCGGATCGACCGGGGGCGAGGTGTCGGCGCGCGCCGCACGCGACACCACGTAGGAGCAGGAGAACGAACGCTTCCGTCTCCCGGGCAGGAGAACGAACGTCCCTTTCTCCAAAGGCCGTTGGCGGGGAGTTCGGTGTCCTGTAGCCGTGCGGGTGGTTTACCGTTCCGATCCGTGTCAAGCCGCTGGCAGTGTGCTGCTCATGTGCCCAGTGTGATGCGCGATGAGTACATACGACATGAGCACCCCCGGCGCGATCACTCCCGGTGCGACTACTTCAGGTGCGATCACTTCCGGCACGGAGAACACGGACACACCGAGCGAGAAACACCCCGAGCCGGGGGCTTTAACCACCTCGCAGCCTTCGCAGCCCGCGCAGTCCGCAGGGTCCGCGCCCCGTTCGCCGGGCGTGCGGCTGTCGCGACGTGCCGTGGTCGCGGCGAGCGGCGCCGGTGCGCTCGCCGCGGGACTGACCGCCGCGTCCGCCACGCCCGCCACGGCGCTGAGCCCCGCCGCCGCGCCCCCGCCGGCGCCCGCGGCGGTACCGCCCGGCACCGACCCCAAGGCGTACACCACGGTCGCCCGCGCCATCGCGGTCTACGACGACAACGACACATCCCTCGTACCGTCCTATCTGAAGGTCATCGAGAACGGACTGCCCGCGAGCCGGGCGAAGGCGACGAAGCGGGTCCTGGTCGTCGGTGCCGGACCGGCCGGCCTGCTCGCCGCCGACCTGCTCAACCGGGCAGGCCACGACGTCGTCGTGATCGAGGCGAACGGCAACCGCGTCGGCGGCCGCATCAAGACGTTCCGCAAGGGCGGCCACGAGAACGGGGAACAGCCCTTCGCCGACTCCAGGCAGTACGCCGAGGCCGGGGCCATGCGACTGCCCGAGAGCCACCCCCTCCTCATGGCACTGCTCAAGAAGCACAACCTCCCCCTCCAGGAGTTCTACCTCGTGGATGTGGAGGTCGAGAACCCGGCGAAGCAGGCCAACCGGGCCTGGATCCACGTCAACGGCGTCCACATGCGCCGGGCCGACTACGAGCAGCACCCGGAAAAGATCAACGACACCTTCGGTGTCACGGGCCCCCACCGTACGAAGACCGCCGCCGCCATCCTCGCGGCGGCACTCGAACCCGCGCACCAGCTCATCCGGGGCAAGGAGGGCACCGCCCTCGTGGGCGGATGGGCCGAGATCCTCAAGCGGTACGGCCACTGGTCCATGTACCGGTACCTCACCGAGGTCGGGAAACTCGACACCAGGACCATCGATCTCGTCGGCACCGTCCAGAACCTGACCTCGCGGTTGCATCTCTCCTTCACGCACAGCTTCCTGTCCGCCGCACTGATCGACCCCAAGACCAGGTTCTGGGAGATCAAGGGCGGCACCGCGCTGCTCGCGGACGCGATGTACACGCCCGTGAAGGGAAAGGTACGGCTCGACAGGCGTGCCGTACGCATCGAACGCCACGCAGGAAAAGTCAGGGTGCACACCGTTTCCGAGGAGTGCCAGACCGGCCGGGGCGGTACCACGGAAGTCTTCGAGGGCGACGAGGCGATCGTCACCGTCCCCTTCGCCGGACTGCGCCACGTGGCCTTCGACCCCCCGCTCACCTACGGCAAACGCCGGGCCGTCACGGAACTCCACTACGACGCCGCGACCAAGGTGCTGCTGGAGTTCTCCCAGCGCTGGTGGGAGTTCACCGAAGCGCAGTGGAAGAAGGCGCTGAACTCCATCGAGGACAACCTCTACGACAAGTACCGGGCGGGCAAGGTCAAGGACGGCACGTACCTCGGCGCCCACAAGTCCGTGCGGGACCTGAAGGTGACGATCCCCGACGAACTCAAGCAGTGCTTCACCTCCTTCCGTCCCACCGGCGGTGACCCCGAGGCCGCGCACATCCGGGGCGGCGGCAACGTGAGCGACAACGCCAACCGCTTCCTGTACTTCGAGCACGCACATCCCATGGAGGGCAGCGACGGAGGCATCGTGCTCGCCTCCTACAGCTGGTCCGACGACGCCCTCAAGTGGGACGCGTTCGCCGACGACGAGCGGTACCTGCGTGCGCTCGCCGGGGTGCAGGCGGTCTTCGGCCGCCGGTGCGAGGTCTTCTTCACCCACAAGTGCAAGACACAGTCGTGGATGCGTGACCACTATGCCTACGGCGAGGCGTCGGTGCTCCTCCCTGGCCAGCACACGGAACTCTTCCCTGACGTCCCCACGTCGGAGGGACCGCTGCACTTCGCGGGGGACCACACGTCCGTCAAATCGGCCTGGATCGAAGGCGCACTCGAGTCCGCGGTCCGGACCGCGCTGAAGGTCCACACGGGCTGACAGGTGTTCACGGGCTGACAGATGTCCACGGGCTCATCCGCAGCCCGGCGACCATCACCTGCATCCACAGTTCAGGACGGTGCCGGGCCTGTCGTTGACATCAGCATGCGCGGTCCGGGACGGGGGCCGGGCCCGCCGTCGACGTACGGCGGGCCCGGCCCCGATCCGCCGACAGCCCGGCCGTGCTCCCGGGTGCGGGCCGGGGCTCGTGCGCACGCTGCCGACCCGTGAGTTTGCAGTTCGGGCCACAGGTATTTTCCCGAGCCCCCGGAAGCCTCCGCCGATCAGCAATACGCTCGAACAGCGTGTCCTTGAACGGGGGTTGACGTACGTACGTGATCTGGTGCGCCAAGTGGTGGTGCAGGAAGCACCGCACGAGGTTCCCGTGCTCGACAGTCTCCGTGACTTCGACGACGACCAGGCCCTTCGTGTCCTCAACCGGACGGGGCAGAAGCAGGAGCCACTCGGTTTCGGCTACGCCGAGGCCGCCGCCGTGGTCACTCCTGTCGTCTGGATGGTCCTCGACCAGGTCGTCCGGCACGCTGTCGACCGGGCGTCGGACACGGTGCTGACCCGCGGCAGAGAGTGGGCGCGCCGCCTCCTGCGCCGGAACACGACGGAGGCGAACCGCGTCATGGTCGTCCTCGACCCCGGTCAGCTCGCGACCGTGCGGACCACGTCCTCGACCGCGCGAAGGAGCGGGGCATGCCCGGTGCGGCGGCCGAGGCCCTCGCGGACAGCGTCGTGGCGCGCATCGCGATCTCCCAGGGCAGGCCGCAGGACTCCACGGGCCGGCCGGTGCCGCCGCACCCTCCGACACCGCCGGCCGATCAGCCCGCGCACCAGCCTCCCGAGCACCCCGGGCAGTCCGGCGCCGCGTCGTGAGGCTCGTCAACGCACTGCGCAGCGGAAACGGGACCGGTCCCCGATTCGCCCTGCTCCTGGCCCTCGTCGTGGCGGCCAGTGCCACCACACTCGACGTGGTCCTGTCGAGCATCCGGGACCTGGGGACCGACTCCAGCGCCACGCCCCTGAAAGGCACGTTCGGCTGCCTGCTGGCAGCGGGCGTCGACCCGTCCAGCGCCGATGTGGACACCATCAACGCCGTCATCGGCCGCATGAAGCTGTTCGACCAGTGCGTCGGCGAGCAGCCCACGTCGTACGGAGGCGTGATCGGCACCCTCGTGCTGTTCGCCGTCGCCGCGGCGACGTACTGGCTGCTGCCCGTGTGGCGGGACCGGCGACACCGGCTGGTGCCGGTCGAGGCCGTCGACGCCGACGGAACCCTGCGGGCCGAACTGGCCACGCTGAGCGTGCCGGCGCTCCTGCTCACCGCCGTGACCTCGCCGAAGGTGACCGTCGGCACCGGGGCGGACGAGTACATGCAGAGCCGCGTCCAGCCGGCGCGGCAGCCACCCGCCAGGGCTCCCGAGCAGCAGGCCAGGATGCGGTCCTGGCAGGCATGGGCCTGGATGTATCACGGTGGGACCGAGCGGTTCGAGCAGATCCGCCACGCCCTGGAGCAGTTGAACAAGCTGCTCGGTGAGGGGCAGCAGCGGGGTGTGCAGCCGGACTGGGCCGGTTACCGGCGCACCTGCGCCGCACTGGACAGCACCGTCGAGAACACCGAGCAGTACTTCCCCGTACCGCTCGCGGACCTCCAGAAGGAGTGGGAGTCCGCGCTGCTGACGATGCGGCAGGGAGCCCGGCGCTGCGTCACGACGGCGGGCGCCCCTGCCGCGGGGCAGAACAGCCCGGGAGAGCGCGGCCAGATCGCCCTCACACTGTCCGTCCAGCAGATCGCGACCGGTGCGGTCGCCTGGCAGAAGGCGACCGTCCACATCGGGGACGTCGCGGGCGGAAGCGAACTGCCGGCCCCGTGACCGCATGCACCCCGGCGGACGTCAGAACGCCAGAACGCCAGGACGTCTGGCCGGCGGGTACCGGTCCGGCCGGCAGAACGACACCACGGGAGGCGGCCCCGCTCCCGCCGCAGACCGCGCGTTCCCGGCCGTCCGGGCCGGACTCACGAATCCGCGGCCATGTGGCGGGGTGGACGCCGGTGGCGGCCCTCGGGCTCCGGCGCCAGGTCGATGCTGATGCGCGGAACCCGCTGGGTGAGCACCGACACCGACATGGCGCGGAACGCCGTCATCACCAGGACGACCGCCGCGACGAGCAACGTCACCGCGGCCCCGCCCAACGCGATCGCCGGGCGGGGGCCCCACGTCTGTGCCAGCCAGCTCGCGATCAGGGTGCCGAGGAACCAGCCCGCGCGGTAGACGAGTTGGAAGATCGCCATCACTCGGCCACGGAATTCCGGCAGTGTCTGAAGCTGCGCCAGGCTGAGCAGGCCCGCCCGCAGGACGAGGGAGACCACTCCGACCGGCAGCAGCACCAAGCCGAGCGTCAGCAGCGACGGCATCGCCGCGGTGGCGAGTTCGAGGATCCCGAGCACGAGGCTGCTCACCAGGACCGTGCCCAGTACGACCTTGGTACGCCAGGTCAGCCACGCACCGATGAGGGAACCGACGGAAATGACGGCGAGCAGAATGCCGTACGCCCCCGCCTGCGCCGCGAGTTCGCCCGAACACAGCAGGAGCAGCAGCGAGGGAAGACTCGTGCCGAAGAGGCCGACGATGCCGATGACGAGAAGCAGGAGCGTGAGGACGGGGCTGTGCCACACGAACCCCCAGGCGCCCCGCACCCCGGGGCGCCTGCCCGGCCGCGCCGGACGGACGTGGAGTCGCGCCGGGCGGATGAGGAGGAGCGCCATGAGCATCGTCAGGTAGGAGAGCGCGTTCAGCAGGACCACCCCGCCCAGGCCCACCGCCGCCATGAGCGGTCCCGCTGCGCTGGAGCCGACGACCAACGACAGGTTGAGGATCACGTTGTTGAGCGTGACCGCCTTCTTGAGCAGGGCGTCCCCCGCGACCTCCGAGACGAAGACCTGCTCCGCCGGCAGACCGATCGCGTTGATGCTGCCGACGCAGAGTGCGCTGACCACGAGGTGCCACACCGCGAGTGAGCCGCTGTGCGCCAACAGGCCGAGCAGCAGGGCCAGCAGAGTGAGCAGGGAGTGGGTGCACAGCAGGACCCGACGCGGTGGCAGACGGTCGGCGACCACGCCGCCCAGCTGGCTGAGCAGCAGCATCGTGAAGATCGGAGCCGCGGTGACGACACCGAGCACGAGTGCGTCGTGGCTGAGCTGGTAGGTGTACCAGCCCAGCGCCACGAGCTGCGTGTTGGTGCCGACCTGGGAGACGATCAACCCGGCGTAGTAGAACCGTGGATTGCGGGACGCGAACAGTCCCGGTGTGCGTACCGCGGGCGCCGCGTCCGCCGTCCCGCCCGTTGCCCCGTCCGTCATCCGGCGACCTGTGCGTACAGGTCGGACACGCCCTCCATGTAGGCACCCGCCGACAGCCGCTCCTCCGCCAGCGCCCGGACGCCGTGCCGGTCGACGTCCAGTGCCTCGCGGATGTCCTCCATGACGAGGGCCGGGTCCCGGTCGCTGCCGACGGCGGTGAGGTTGTACCGCAGGAGGGAGTCGATGTTGTCCGCCGTGATCAGGCCGGCGTAGCCGTGGCCCGCGCACAGGGTCGGCAGCCCCGTCGCCATGGCCTCCATCGCCCCACGCCCGAGCGAGATGACCACGTCCATCTCCCCGAGCAGGTTCGGGATCGACTGGCACGGCATGTGGTTGATGAGGATGATCTCGCTGCCGAAGCGGTCGCTGGTCTCCCAGAACCCCGGACCGTCGCCCGCCACGTACAGGAGGATCTCCTCGCGGTCGATGTTCTCGATGATCCGGCCGAGGAGGGCCTCGCGCCCCGAGTCCAGCCGGCAGTAGAGCAGGACCCGTGGCTTCGGCGGGCGGCTCGTGCCGTGGACGGCGGGGAAGCGTTCCAGGTCGACCCCCTGGTGGATGAGGACTGCCTGATCCTGGGGAAGGTACTTCCGTTGCAGCGACAGGGCGTTCTCCGTCATGCACAGGAAGCGCGCGCAGCGCGCGACGAGGTAGTCCGACGAGCGGCGTCCCGCGTGGTGGACGATCCTGAACGCCGGTACGTGCTCGTCGAACTGCATCAGCATCTCGTCGGGCACCTCGTCGACCAGGATCAGATCGGTCTTGCCCGACGGATCGATCTCCTCCGTCACCGTGACGGAGTCCATGCCGCGGAACGTCGAGGTCAGGGCGAACCTGGAGGGGTCGTCGACGATGAGCTGTACGGTGTGGCCCGCTCTGCTCATCGTGCCGATCAGGTCGAGGACGAAACTTTGCTGGCCGTACGTGTGGTAGCGCCCGCGCTGACTGTACTTTCCGTCGTAGATGGCGTTGCTGCCGGTGGCGAGCAGGTAGGTGATGTGCACGCTTCCTCATCGGGTCACTGAGTGGGGGCGGTGCGTGTACGGCGGCCCTGTGCCGGACACGCACCTGGATGCCGTTCCCGGACCGGGGTCGCCGCCCTTCCGCAGGAGTGGCGGCGGGTGCCCTGCCGGTGGGTCAGGCGGTCGTGGGCCGGCTGTGCGGCGCGTGGGCCAGGAACACGGTCAGGCGCCCTTCGGGTACTGCTCGAAGCCGAACCGCCGGTCGAACTCGGCCTGGCGGTCCCTGTCGAAGAAGCGCACCATCTTGACCATCGGTCCCCAGCGCTCGTCCAGGCTCATGCCCTCGATGCTGAAGCCGTGCTTGAGCTGGAAGATCATCGCGGTGCGGTTGCTCGGGTGGTGCTCGGACGTCACACGCTCGTACCCGAGCGCCTGGAGGTAATCGAGCAGCTTGATGTAGCAGAGCGCGGCGACGCGCTGCGAGCGGTATTCGGGCAGCATCCCGCTCGTGCCCAGGTAGAAGGTGTCGGGGTCGGTCATCCGGCCCTTCAGCCACCCCATCAGTTTTCCGTCCCCGTCCTCGATGAGGATCCGTTCCTGGTGCACCCTGCGGTATTCCGCGACCAGTTCATCCGACTTCGGGCGGTACGGGTGGGCGTCCCGATCGGGGAAGACGGACGCGTATATCTGCCCGACCGCCTCCCGGAACGTCGCTTCGTCGACGCACCGGCCGACTCCGCTCCCCGCGCCAGGAAGCCGCACGGGAAAGAAGCGGCTGCGGATGTCGTCGATGGTTTCCAGAGTGTCGGAAGAAGGCATGGAGTTTCACCTGAGTTGGTTCTATCGTCATGGGTGGGCTGCGCCGTGGCCTCGGCGAAGCGGCATGGAACCGCATGTCTCTGGCCTGCCCGCAGGGTGGGAGGGCACGCCGAAGCGCTCCCGTCACCCGGGGTTGCGAAGGCGCCGGATCGCGACGCCGACGTACCGGGAGACCAGCGGTCCGCCTGCGGGGTGTTGGTGGGGGTGACCGGGATCTCCGGGCTTCCCTCTCACAAAGATGCGAGTTGCCGATCAAGGGGTTCCAGTGAACCTCGCCGGGTCTTCGGAATTGGGTGCAGATCTTGTGACGGCGCCCTCGCCGGGTGACGTTCAGGGGTCGGGGTGTAGCCGTTGGCGTCGGCATCTACCGTCGTCGGTGTCGAACTCACGGCGAATGTGCGGGTGTTGAGTGGGGGTGGGTGGGGAGTGTGCCGTCGGCGATCGAGGCGCTGAGGACCGGACGGGCCGAGCCTGCGGCCCGGCCCGAGGTCGACTGCGTCCGTCCGTCCGTCCGTCCGTTCGTACGGACGACGGCGAGCGTGGCGGAGCCGGCGGGTGTTGTGCTGACGGTATGTGAGAACGCCTTCGCCGCCTCGGCCGTGCGCCGGCGCCCGCGCCGCGCACGAACGCGCCGCCCGAGGACCCATCCGGGTGCGTCCCCGACGTACGGCCGGCCGGGAACGGCAGGGCTCGGCCACACCCGCAGGCCACAGCGACTCCCTACCACCCCGCACTGCACGACCCGTCACTGGACGAGGGCGCGGGCAAGCGCTCACGGGTGTCCCTCCGCCGTCACCGCCCGATCCTCCCCGGCCGCCACTGGTCGTGTGGGCGCTGCCGTTCGGTCCCAGCACGCCGGGACCAGGGCTGTCAGCATCAGGAGCGCGGTCAGGGCGAATGCCCAGGGGTAGCCGGTCAGGCCGGCCACCGTGCCGAAGCCGACCGCGCCGATGCCCATGCCCGCGTCGTAGGCGACATTCCACAGAGCGCTCACCGTCCCGTACCCGGAGGCCGGGACCCGGGAGTACATCAGCGTGATGGTGGCGCTCTGGGTGATGCCGAAGCCGGCCCCGAACACGGCCGCACCCACGACGACCGCGGCGGGGACGCCGGTGAGGGCGACGACGAGGAGGCCGGCGGCCGAGACGACCAGCCCCGGCACGACCAGCCCGGCGGCTCCGCGCCGGTCGGCGCGCCGACCGGCGAGCCAGCGGGATGCGGTCGCGGAAGCGCGTCGACCGCGCCGTCAGGACTGTGTCGGTACACCTGGCCGTCACCGGCGGTGCAGCACGACCTTCGCGGCTCCCGTGGTGGTGCCGTGCGCGAACACCTCGTAAGCCTCCGCCATCCGGTCGAGGGGGAAGGTGTGGGTGACCAGCGGGGTGACGGGCAGGCGTCCGAACCTCATCAGCTCCAGCAGCCAGGGAGTGGAGGACGTGTCCACCATGCCGGTGCTGATCGTCACGTTCTTGCGCCACAGGGATTCGAGGTGCAAGGTCGCCGGGCTGCCGTGTGCGCCGATGTTGGCGATGTGCCCTCCCGTGCGGACGGCCCGCGTGCACAGGACGAAGCCGTCCGGATCGCCCGACGCCTCGACGACCACGTCGGCACCTGGTCCCTCGGACAGATCGGCGATCATCTTCCCCGGCGAGTCGGCGATGTCGGCGCCCACCCGGACGGCGTTCTCCAGCCGGGCTCCGGACAGGTCCACCACGATGATCCGACGGGGCGAGTAGAGCCGGGCGAGGACGGCGGTGGCGAGACCGACGGGACCCGCGCCCACCACGACGACGGTGTCTCCCGGGCGCACGTGTCCGTTGCGCACTCCGACCTCGTAGGCGGTCGGCAGGAGTTCGCAGAGCAGCACCGCGTCGTCGAGCGGGAGGCCGGCGGGACAGAGTGTGGTGGAGTGATCGGCGAAGGGCACCCGTACCAACTCCGCCTGGGTTCCGTCGACCAGACTTCCCAGGATCCAGCCGCCGCCCCCGCCGCACTGCCCGTACCGGGAGTCACGGCACGCCCGGCAGTGCCCGCAGGCCGACACGGACGAGACGATCACCTGGTCCTCGCGGCGCACGTGGTGGACCTCGCCGCCCACCTCCATGACCTCGCCGACGGCCTCGTGGCCGAGGACCGTGCCCGGTTTCACCTCGGGAAGCTGCCCGTGCAGGATGTGCAGATCACTGCCGCAGACGGTGGTGGCGTCGACGCGTACGACGGCGTCGGTCGCCTCTTCGATCACCGGGTCCGGGACGGTGTCCCAGGAACTTCGTTCCGGTCCGTGGTAGACAAGCGCTCGCACGGTCCTCACTCTCCCTGCCCCTCTCCTCCACCGTCGCTCCCGCGGGGCTCCGGGGCAACACGGCCGCCCGTGCCGCGCGGACACATCACGCGCGTCCCGCGCGAGCACCGCGGCAGCGGACCGTCCGGCCGGGACCGGGGCCGAACGGCACTCGCCGGGCGGTGGTTCCCGTGGTGTGCTGGACATGACGGGAAGGAGCGTGGGAAGACGCGGAGAAGCGGCTCCGGGCCGTGCACCGCGCAATCCGGATCCACGAGAAGCGGATGGCCCTTCCCGTCGTATGTGGGCCGTGGCACCCGTGGTGCCGCGCCCCGGACACGTCCCGGGCGCGGAGCCGCCGTCGTCAGGGAAGCCCATGCGATGAGCCCCGTCATCACCGTGATCACGTCCCTGCCGCCCGAGCACCGCGAACGGCTGGTGCGGCTCGGGGAGTTCGACGCCGGGCCGGTCTGGGCGCTGTGCGCCGAGAGCCCCGAGTCCGGCCGGGCGACCGCGGTCCCGGTGGGACGGGCGGCGGCCGAGCGGTCGTCCGCGTCCCGGCGAGGAGGAGAGCATGCAGAGCAGTCCGCACCGGGTGAGTGACGTGATGACACACGCCGTCGTCGCGGTGGGGCGTGCGGCGCCGTTCAAGGACGTCGTGGAACGCATGGCGCGGTGGAAGGTCAGTGCGCTGCCGGTGGTGGTGGGCGACGGCCGGGTGATCGGAGTGGTGTCCGAGGCCGACCTGCTGCCCAAGGAGGAGTTCCGCGACGCCGACCCGGACCGGTTCGTCCAGCGGCGCCGCCTGGCCGACCTCGCCAAGGCCGGGGCGCTGACCGCCGGTGAACTGATGAGCACTCCGGCCGTCACCGTCCGCGCCGACGCCACCCTCGCCGAGGCCGCGCGCATCATGGCGCTGCGGCACGTGAAACGGCTTCCGGTGGTGACCGCCGAGGGCGTGCTCGACGGCGTGGTCAGCCGCGGTGACCTGCTGAAGGTCTTCCTGCGCCGGGACAACGACCTCGCCGACGAGATTCGGCGCGACGTCCTCGACCCCCTCTTCCCGTCGCCGGTCGAGCCGGTGCACATCACGGTCGCCGAGGGGGTCGCGACGCTGACCGGACGAGTCCCGGACGCCACCCGGATTCCGCTCGCCGTCCGCCTCGTGCGCGGCGTCGAAGGCGTGGTGAGCGTGGACTGCCGGCTCACCGCGGCCGACGCGTAGCTTCGGCGCCGGGGGGCCAGGGTCGCTGACAGCATGAACATGCCTGACGACGTGGCCGCCGGACCGCGCGGGCCGTGGGGACCGCCCGGCGCCGGCGCACCCGGCACGATCACGTGCAGCCCCGCCGCGCGCCGTCCGGAGTCCGTGACTGAGGCCGGGGCGGGGGCCGGAGTCAGTCGGTGGTGAGGAGGTTCTTCACCTCCACGACGTCGGTGATGCTCTCGACCTCGGCCACGAGGCGGGCCGTCGTGGCCGCGGGCATCCGTCCGGTCAGCTGCACGGCGCCGTCGTGTACGGCGACCTCCACCGCCTTCCGGTCGGCCGGCGGGCAGCACGCTTCGATCCTCGCCTCGACCTCCTCCCGTATCGCGGCGTCGTCCCTGATGAGGGCGTTCAGCAGCGCGTTGCGGCGGACCACGCCGACGAGGCGGCCGTCCTGGTCCGTGACCGGGAGCCGCTTCAGCCGGGACAGCGCGGCCAGCCACGCGGCCTCGGCGACGCTCGCACCCGGGAGCACCGTGATCGCGGGGCTCGTCATCAGATCGGCCGCCGTCTCGCCCTGGGACCTTCCGTGCAGCCGCCGCTCACGCAGTCTGCCGATGGGGCCGGGCCGGTGACCGGACGCCTCGAAGGCCACCTTCGCCAGCAGGTCGGACTCCGAGACGACACCGACCACGTGGTCCTGGGCGTCCACGACCGGGGCCGCACCGATCCGCTCGCGGGCCAGTAGCCGGGCGATGTCCCGGAACGGCATGCCGTCGCGCAAGGACACCGCGGGTACGTCCATCACGTCCCGCACCGTCGTGGCCGGAGTGTCGGGCGGGGGAGCCGGCCGGGCCGGTGACGTGGCCGCCATCGGCGGGGAGGCGGCGCCGGCGGCCGGCCGGCCCTGTTCCTCGGCGCGCGCGTGCCGGGCCGTGGCCGTGGCCACGGCGCCCAGATAGCGGATCAGCATGCCCTGCCGTCCGGTTTCGCCGGGGCTGAAGGGACGGGCGGGCAGCGTTCGCCGGGTCTCGGTCTCCGCGTGGAAGTTCTCGCGCTCGTTCACGGCAGTCTCCGGGCTCCGTCGAGTTGCCTACCGTCCCAGTCTTCCGCCCTCATGTCCGCTGCCAAGAGCCGAACGGCCCTGGTGGAACGGCGCGGCGGCCCTCAGCCGGTCGACGTGATCGAGAGGGAGCGGGCCGGGAGGAGGTGTCCCGGCCGGAAACAGCCGACGGCTGAGCAGAAAGCCGTACGGCTGACCCATCGGAGCCTCGCGGCACCCCGGGATGGGCCGCACGGCCCATCCCGGCCGTGGAGTTCTGCCCCAGCCTGGAGTACGTGGACGAGTGCATCCGAGACCCCGGGAGGTCGCCATGACGAGCGGCCGACGGTACGCCGTCAGCGACGTGATGACCCGCAAGGTCGTCGCCCTGGGCGCCAAGGCGTCCTTCAAGGACATCGTCAGGACCCTGCGCGAATGGCAGGTGACCGCGCTGCCGGTCCTGGACGGCGACCAGCGGGTCGTCGGTGTCGTCTCCGAAGCCGATCTGCTGGCCAAGGAAGAGACCCGGGACGCCGGCGGCGAACGGGACCCCGGTACGTCGGCGGCGGACCGCGCGGACCCCGTCAAGGCCGGGGCGGTCACGGCCGACCAGCTCATGAGTACGCCCGCGATCACCGTGACCGGGGACGCGACCTTGGCCTGCGCCGCGCGGGCCATGGCCTGCCACCGGGTCAAGCGGCTGCCCGTCGTCGACGGCGCGGGCAGACTCACGGGCATCGTCAGCCGCTCCGACCTGCTCAAGGTGTTCCTGCGGAGCGACGAGGAGATCGCCGAGGACGTCCGCCGTAATGTCGTCGAGCGCCTTTTCGTCTCGCCGTCCGAACCGCTGCGTATCGAGGTGCACGACGGCGTCGTGACGCTGACGGGCCGAGTCAGGGACAGCACCCTCGTGCCCGTCATGGCGCGACTGGTACGGAGTGTGGAAGGGGTGGTGGACGTCGACTGCGCGCTCATGGGTCCGCTGACCCACCCGGGCATCGACCCGGATCGGCCGGGGACCGCGGGGACCCGACTTCTCTGACGCTTCCCACGGACCGGGCGCGGAGGAGACGGTGGGGTGGGGGTGGCGGCTCACCGTGTCGTCGACGGGCGGAGCCGTGGGGGCCGCCGTCCGTGTCGTCGACGTCGTCGACGTCGTCGACGACGTCGGCGTGTGCACGGACCGCGCCGTGGTGGAGGTGCCCGCGGCCGTCGGATGCGCACCGAGCACGACAGTGTGCGAGCGGCGCCCGGACGGCCCGCTTGTCCGGTCAGCGGCGGATGAGGCCGAGGTCGGTCGCGGCGGCGACAGCGGCGGTGCGGGATTCGACGCCGAGTTTGGTGAAGACGTGCGCGAGGTGGGACTTGACGGTCGCCTCGGTGAGGTGGAGGCGGCGGCCGACGGCTTGGTTGGACAGTCCCTCGGCCACCAGGGTGAGGACTTCGGTCTCGCGCCGGGTCAGGGCGGTGCCGGGGGCGCGCAGTCGGTTCATGAGGCGGTCGGCGACCGTGGGGGCGAGGGTGGTGCGGCCGACGGCCGCCGTGCGTACGGCGGCGGCCAGGTCTTCGGGCGGGGCGTCCTTGAGGAGATAGCCGGTGGCGCCGGCCTCGATGGCGGGAAGGGTGTCGGCGTCCGAGTCGTAGGTGGTGACGACCACCACGCGGGGGGCACCCGGCCGTGCGGTGATCCGGGCGGTGGCCTCCGCGCCGCCCATGCCGCTGCCGAATTGCAGGTCCATCAGGACGACGTCGATGTCACCTTCGGCGGCGCGGGTGACGGCGTCCTCGGCGGTGGCGGCTTCGGCCACGATGGCCAGTCCGGGTTCGGTCTCCAGCACGGCACGCAGCCCGGCCCGTACCACGGGATGGTCGTCGGCCAGGAGGAGGCGGATGGGAGTGCTGGTCATGGGCGGGTCCTGGTCTCGACGTGCGGGGTGAGGGGGAGCCGGGCGGTCAGGGCGGTGCCGTGGCCGGGGGCGGACCGGATGGTCAGGGCGCCGCCGAGGGCGTGCACGCGGGCACGCATCGCCGCCAGACCGAAGCCGCCGCTCTCGCCGTCGGGGGCGGAGAGCCGGCCGGGGTCGAAGCCGCGGCCGTCGTCGACGACACCGAGGGTGATGTGGTCGCCGAGATAGCTGAGGGTGACCTCGGCTCCGGCGGCTCCGGAATGGCGGACGGTGTTGGCGAGGGCGGACTGGGCGATCCGCAGCAGGGCGACCTCGTGGGCGACTGGCAGCGGGGCGGCGTCGCCGGTGAGGCGGAAGCGGGCGGCGAGCCGGTGGCGGTCGCTGGTGGTGACACACAGGCGGGCCACGGCGTCCGCCAGTGTGGTGCCTTCCAGGGCGGGCGGGGTGAGGGCGGCGACGAAGCGGCGGGCCTCGGCGAGGTTGTCCACCGCGGCCTGCCGGGCTGCCTCCGCGTGCCGGGCGGCGGTATCGGGCCGGTCGGGCAGGGCACGTTCACAGGCCCGCAGCAGCAGTTGAATGCTGGACAGGCCCTGGGCGAGGGTGTCGTGGATCTCGCGGGCCAGGCGTTCACGTTCGGCGAGTACGCCGGCGGCGTGCTGGGCGTCGGCCAGGTCGGCGCGGGTGGCGGTGAGTTCCTCGATCAGTCGCCTGCGCTGTTCGCTCTCCCGGTACAGGGCCTGATACCCCCGCACCACCGCGACCGCGACGGCGGCACCGAGCGCGGGACCGACCACCATGGCCGGGCTGAAGGAGTGCTGGTGGGCGGCGAAGCCGGCCGCGGCCGTGGCCGCGGTGGCAGCCACGGCGGCGATCCCGGTACGGCGAGGCAGCAGGTGAAGCTGGAGGAAGTACAGCGGGAACGCCACCCATACGGCGTCGGGGGACAGGGCCAGCAGCACCAGCCACACGACGCCCACGGCGGTCAGCCACAGCGCGGCGGCCCGCCGCGAGCGGCGTACGTTCGGCAGCACGGGGCCCGCCGCGTACACCAGAGCGCATGCCGCCGCGGAAGCGACGACCGGCCCGGCATGGGGCCGACCGTCGGCGAGGGTCCGCCCGGCGGCCAGCGCGAGCAGGCCGATGACGAGCAGGTGCAGGCACCAGGCCAGGACCCGGGTGGTCGGGGTCAGGGTGGGGGCGGTCGCGTTCACAGTGCCTCCCAGGCTACGAAGGCGGAACCCCGGGGGCGTCCATCGAAAGGTGGAACCCGCGTCCCGTCTTTCGGCCCGCGAAGTGCCGTCCTGCGCCGGACGCGCTCACGGGGGGCCGACGGCGACGGTGGAGACGTACCACTTCCACCGCTGGAGAAGGCAGGCCGAGGCCGTGTTCGTCGCCTGGAGAGACCTGAAGTTCGCCAAGGGGCGGTTCGCCCTGATGGGGGCCGTCATCGTACTGATCTCGCTGCTGGTCGGGTTGCTGTCCGGGCTCACGGCCGGACTCGGCCGGCAGAACACCTCCGCGATCACGTCGCTGCCCGCCGACAGGATCGCCTTCCAGGCTCCGGCCGCCGGCCAGAACCTGTCGTACGCCGACTCCACCGTCACCGGGCGGCAATGGCGGCAGTGGTCCATGGCCCCCGGCGTCGAGAGCGCCGATCCGCTGGGGATCAGCGCCACGAAGGCCACCGCCGGGGACCGGAGCACCGGGGTGTCCGCCTTCGGTGTCCGGCCCGGCTCCCGCCTCGCCCCGGACGGCAGCCGGATCGACGACGAGTCGGTGGTGCTGTCCAGCGGCGCCGCGGACGACCTCGCGGTCGAGGCCGGGGACTTCCTCACCCTGGCCGGGCAGCGGTTGAAGGTCGCCGCGGTACGCGGCGACGCCTACTTCAGTCACACCCCGGTCGTCTGGACCAGCCTGGACACCTGGCGGAAGACCGCGCCGCCCACCGGCAGCGGTACCGGACCGGCCGCCACCGTCATCGCCCTGGACACCACGTCCGGCGCCGACGTGGCGGCCACCGACCAGCAGGCCGGCACCAGGACGGTCGCCACCGGGGACTCGCTGTCCGCGATCGGCTCCTACACCTCCGAGAACGGCTCCCTGCAACTGATGCGCGGCTTCCTGTTCGCCATCTCCGCCCTCGTCATCGGGGCCTTCTTCACCGTCTGGACCATCCAGCGCAGCGGTGACGTCGCCGTACTCAAGGCTCTCGGCGCCCCCACCGCGGGCCTGCTCAAGGACGCCCTCGGCCAGGCCGTCGTCCTGCTCACCGGCGGCACCCTGCTGGGCACCGGAATCGCCGCTGCCCTGGGGGCACTCGTGGCGGGCTCGGCGGTGCCGTTCCTCCTCACTCCCGCCACCGCCCTCCTCCCGGGCGCGATGATGATCGCGCTCGGCATGCTCGGGGCGGTCCTGTCCGTCCGCCGCATCACCTCCGTCGACCCGCTGACCGCACTGGGGAGCGCCCGATGAGCCTGCACCTGACCGACGTCACCCTCACCTACCCCGACGGCGACACCCGGTTGACCGCTCTCGACCAGGTCAGCCTGGACGTTCCGCGGGGCAGCCTGACCGCGGTGGTCGGCCCCTCCGGCTCCGGCAAGTCCAGCCTGCTGGCCGTCGCCGCCGCCCTGATCACCCCCGACGCCGGCACCGTCACCATCGACGGCACCGCCACCACCGGCATGAGTCGCAGCCGGCTCACCGACCTGCGGCGCCGCAAGATCGGCATCGTCTTCCAGCAGCCCAACCTGCTGCCCTCCCTCACCGCAGTCGAACAGCTCCAGGTCATGGGCCGGATCGACGGCCGTAAGCCCCGCACCGTCCACGGCCGGGCCATGGAACTGCTCGGTGCGGTCGGCCTGGCCGACCAGGCCCGCCGCCGACCCCACCAGCTCTCCGGCGGCCAGCGGCAGCGCGTCAGCATCGCCCGCGCCCTGATGAACGACCCCACCGTCCTCCTGGTCGACGAACCCACCAGCGCCCTCGACCAGGAACGCGGCGCCGCCGTCATCGACCTGATCACCCGTATCACCCACCAGCAGGCCACCGCCACCGTCCTGGTCACCCACGACCACACCCACCTCACCGCCGCCGACCGGATCGCCGAAGTCCATGACGGGCGCCTCCGCCTACCGGCATCAACGCGCTGAAACAGCAGTCCGCGAACGGCTCGTGCGCCGGGTCCTGATCAGCCCAGAAACTCCGCGAGCGGGAACGAACGGTGACTGCGCGGTGGGATCAGGAAGTTCTGGCGGTGGGTCGTGTTGACCACCGCGTTCAGCCCGGCCCTGGGTGAGCGCGGTGAGAAGTCGTCGACTCTTTTGCCGTCGGGATAATAGCCGTCCATTGCCAGGCGAATACGGTTGAACGTCTCAGTCGTCGGCACAAAGATCAGGAAGTGCAGTCCGGCTGCTTTCTTGGAGCTGTAATGATCACCGGCCGGGTCGGAGGTGTAGTGGAACGGGTTGTCCAGCGTGGCGAAATCACCACGGTTGGACACGGGTGTGGTGGCCGGATAGGTCACACCGTAGTTACTGGTGATCTTTTTCTGCAGACGGTTCGTCGGCTGCATGCTCCCGTTGTGGCCGTAGCTGCCGGAGTCCTTCACTCCTTGGAAGACGTCGTTCTTGTTCTGGGTGGGAGGGTTCACGGTCACTGTGCCCTGTGGGACCGACAGCCCCGGCTGGTACATCGCGCGGATCCGGTCCGGGAATCCCGGGAAGTCCTGTGTTCCCGCACGTCCTTCCCCGTACCAGGTGGCCAGGTCCGAGTACAGGTGCGAGAGGGGCATGATGGTCCCGTACCTGAAGTAGCCGTTGGGCCACTGGTCGGTGTAGCCGGGCAGCGTCTCCAGGTTCGAAACAGGGGTGGAACTCTCCGCGGACTTGAGTGTGGTGGTGAAGCCGAGAAAGAGGGGAGAATACTCGGGAACGGAGGTGGCTCCGGGCAGACCGGCCTCAAGGGCGAGTTTGCTCGCGAGCGACTGCTTCCCGGTGTGGCCACCGCCCGTGAAGCCCCTTCGGATACTGGTCACCTTGAAAAGATCACCGGCCCGGCCGGACCCCGTCCCGAACAGGGTGTTGGTGCCTTCCATGATGTGGTCGAGCGAATCACTGCGCATGAGTACGGCCAGGTGGTTCTGCTCCAGCCGGACGGCTCCGAAGCCGGGGGGCGGCTGGTCACTGGGATACGTCCGGGCGTGCTGGAGCGCGTAAATCGTGCGGCCCTGCTGTTTGGACGTCATCAGATCCACCGGCAGGTAGGCCGGGTAACGTGTTCCCGCCTTGAAGAATCCGGAGCTTTTCCCGAGGCTGGGGATGTAGTGCTCGAAATAGGGAAGTCCCCAGGTGACGACGATGCCCAGGCCGCTGGGCGGGGGTGGGAGACGTTTCTCCAGGTCCTGGATGACGGACTCCAGGTGGTGCTGTGCCTCCTGCAACGCCTTCGCGTTCGGCGCCACCTTCAATGTCGCGGTGATGACGTGGGCGTGGAACGGCGGAATCAGGACGGGGATCGTTCCGTCGCTGCTTTCGATGCCTGTGCCGTTGTCCTTGATGACCCGTGGTGCGGGAAGGGCGTACTGTTCCGGCGGCAGGGGTTTTCCGGTCTCGGCGGGGTCCCGCTCGGGTGGGGTGACCAACTTGTCGATGACCTCGTAGATGCCCGCTGAGGCAAGAGCTACGCCAAGGGTCGCTCCCGCGACGAAGTTCCGTCTGCTCGGCTTCGTGGATTCCTCCGCACCGGACGAGTCCTTACCACTCTTCTCCACCACGGGCTCCATCCTCCCTGCACGGCACGTATGCCTCTCGCCACCGCAAGCCGGGACGCAGAGGTCACCTCATTCGTACATGGAGGGGCAGCCCGAGCCAGTCGTGAGAGGCCGTTCGGTCCACACCTCAGGCAGTGACAGAACCGATGCCGGGACCCGGTCTCACGCCTGCCCGGGCCCGTCTACCGCGTCACCTTCTCCCCGGCCGGCCCCACCGCGAACCACTTGCCGTCGAGTCCCTGACCGTTGAGGTCACCCGGCTTGCCGTCGCCCGAGAAACGGTAGACGGGCTGTCCGCCCACGGTGATCTGGACCTGGCCGTCCTGCCGGCGGATGGCGCCGACCGCCTTCGGGTTCACACCCGCCAGATAGACGTTGCCGCCCTCCTGGACGGTCACGGGGGGCCACTTCGCCGCACAGGCGTCGTTGCAGGCCGACCGCGACGGGTCGGCCGTGTCGTCGTCGAAGCGGTACAGCGCCGCCTGGTTGATGTTGATGAGGTGCGGTGCGGACAGCGGCGCCGAGGTCACCGCGGACAACTGCACCCACTTGGGCGGCGCCTCCTGGACCGCAGCTCCGACCACGGTCCCGCCGGTGCCGCTGAGCCCGGCGTCCTGGGCCGTGGAGTCGACCACCTGGAGCGCCGAGTTGCCCGCGCCCTGGCCAGGTGCCGTGGCCGGGGAGGACACCGGGGCCGGCGACGAGGCGGAGGACGGCGCGGCGGACGAAGCGGCCGGGGCGGGGCTGTCGCCGATGGTGATCGTCTTGCCGCAGGCCGACAGGCTCGCCGCGCCGCACAGGGCGAGTACGGACGCGACGGCGGCACGGCGTGCGGCGGTGCGCCCGGCGGCGGCGCGGGCGGACAGCAGGCGGGGCAGGAGCCGGTTCATGCCTGCAACACGAGACAGGCCCCGGTAAGGGTTCAATGCCGCCGCGGATCGGCCGGACCGCGTAGGGAAGTGAACGCTCCGGCCCCGTGGCCTCGTGTTTCCCGAGAGACGAATCCTCACCGCACAGGAACGGGGGACCGCAGTGGCGTCGGACGTCAACATTCCGGGGAGCGAGTTGAAGGAGGCCCAGGACATGTTGGGCTTCGTGGCGGACTTCATCGACATCGGACACCACACGTTCGACTTCGACGCGGCGTTCGGCCCCGAACTCTCCCACGGCTCCGCCCAGAACTTCGAGAACAAGTGGGAAGACGGCAAGCACCAACTCCAGAAGCAGGTGAAGGGCATCCGCGACGCCATCGGCACCATCCTGGACTCCTTCGAGAAGACCGACCAGGACGCGGCGTCGAACCTCGACGACGGAAGCGGCGGATGAACACACCCCGTTCCCCCAAGCCCCCGAACCATCCCCCGAACCATTCCCCGACGGACGAAGTGGCGGCCGACCGATGAGCACTGCACAGCGATTTCTGCTGGACATCCCGGATCCGTGGCAGCAGGTCGACCTGAGCGGAGAGGAACTGGCCAGGACCCGCGCACAGGCCCTGGCCTCGACCGACGACCCGCGCCAGAAGGCACGGATCAACGACATGTTCCGGCAGGGCCGGGAGGTGAGCAGGGCGGCCCGCCGCCACGGCGCGCTGCTGTCCGCCGGCACCGCGACCATGTACACCGAGGGCCTGTTCATGGCGTACGCCATGGTGTTCGCCGTCAGCACGCCCGAGGGCGAGGAACTGACCCTGCCCGTGCTGTCCGCACGGCTCGGTGTCTCCTCGGCGACCGGTGTGGCACCCCGGGACCGGGTCATCACCTCGGTACGGGTGCCCCATGTGGGCACGGCGGCCCGGGTCACCGGCACCGAGGTGACCCGGCTGACCGGGGACGTCGACGTCAAGCTGCTGACGATGCACACGATGATGCCGGTGCCCGGCAGCACCCAGGACTTCCTCGCGGTCACCCTCGCCAGCCCCAACCTGACGCTGAAGAACGAGGTGTACGACCTCTTCGACGCCATCACCAGCACGTTCCGTTTCGTGACGGACGGCGGAGTGCAGATCCCGGCGGACGGCGACGAAGACGGCGCGGGCGACGGCGCCGCCGCCTGACTCGGGCGGCCTGATCCGGGCGGCCCGACTCGCGCGGCCTGACTCGGGCCGCCTCCGATCCTGGCCGCTTCGTACGCTTGCCAGGCCGCCTGCCACGCCGCCTCCGCATGGGCATATCGCCTGACCTGCCGAAGGGCGGCCGGACCCCCCACGGTCCGGCCGCCCTTCGTCGCTCCGCAGGACCAGCCGCTCATCCCGTCCTGCGGGCGGGGAGGGAGGTGCGCCCCCGAGGGGACACGGAGGCGCACCTCCCGGCTTCAGAGTTCCGGTGCGAGGAACGGCACCTGCACCGTCCGCAGCGTGCCGTCGCCCAGGTGCAGCAGGCCCCGGCCCGGCTGCGGAGCCTGCCCGACGACGCCTCGGGACAGCTTCACGCCGATCACCTCGCCGTCACTCGGTCCCTGGGGGGAGAGCAGCATGCCGGTGCGGTTGCGCTTCACCTGCCCCATCCAGCCGGCCAGGCTCAGCGACAGCGACTCGGCGTTGCCGGCCGCGAGGACGCCCCAGCCGGTTCCGGCACCGCCGCGGGCGAGCACCGCGAGGTCGGCGTCGATCTCCGACCCCATGAACAGCTCGGCGTCGTCCACGACGATCACACCGTGCTCCTCCGGCACATGGCCCAGCGCCTGCCGGAACTCGCCCGCCGGTACCTCGGCGTCGGTGATGACCACGGCCACACCGGGCCGTCCCCGCAACTGCCGCAGCGGCGAGCGCCGCGGTGCCAGCACGATGAGGCCCGTCCCGGCGGCCAGCAGCGACTCGGCCGCGGTCAGCAGGGCGGTGCTGCGGCCGGTGCGCGGCGGCCCGGCGACCACAAAGGTCGGCACGTCCGCCAGGTCGGGGCCGAGCGCGGACAGGGTGTCGCCACCGACGGCCACCAGGGGCCGCATCGGTCCGCCGCCGGTGTGCAGGGCCAGGGCCTCGGCGTACGTGATCCGTTCGGGGAGCACGTCCAGCCGGATCGGCCGCCTCGCCACGGGGACCGAGGACTCGCGTTCGGTCAGCTCCCGGCCCAGGGCGGCCAGGAGCTCGGCCTGCGCGCCGCCGGACAGGTCCGCGCCGAGCACCGCGATCTGCGCCTCGCTCAGATCCTGGGTGCGGATGCCGCGCCCGGGTGCCGGGTCGGACGGCGCGGACTTGGTCGGGACGCCGACACCGGAGTAGTCCTGCCGGTCGTTGAGCCTGAGGACGATCTTGTCCTCGGTGGTGCCGGAGAACCGGCCGCTGCCGAGCACCCGGTCGCCGGCCAGGACGACGTGGATGCCGACGCCCGCCCCGTCACGCAGCAGCCGCAGCATGCGTTCCATGTAGCTGCCGTTGTCGTACGAGGTGAACTCGCGTTCGAAGACCTCGAACCGGTCGACCAGCAGCACGATGTGGGCGAGCCGTTCCCCGGGCGCCTGGTCGCCGCGCAGCTCGGCCAGGTCGGCCGTGCCCCGGGCGCCCAGGAGGCCCTGGCGCGCGGTGAGTTCGGCGCCGAGCCGGTCCAGCAGACGGCCCAGGCGTTCGGTCTGGTTCCGGTCGACGACCGCCCCGCAGTGCGGCAGCGCGGTCAGCGCGTTGAGCGCGCCGTTGCCGCAGTCGATGCCGTACAGGTGGACGTCGTCGGCGCCGTGGGCCTGGCCGAGCGCCGCCGCCAGGGTGCGCAGGGTCTGGGAGCGTCCGCTGCGGGGCGAACCGACGATGTGCAGATGGCCGGCCCGGTCGAGGTCGAGGACCAGGGGAGCACGGGTCTGCTGTGCGGGCAGGTCCACCATGCCGTACTCCACGGCCGGCAAGGCTGCCGCCCGCTCCTCGGCGGGCTTGGGCGCGGGCGGCACCGTCCACGGGAGCACGGCGGGCAGCGGCGGCAGCCAGGGGCTCGGCTGGGACGGCACACCGGCGAGCCGGGCCGCCTGCGCGATGGCCGCCGCGAGCACCGCCAGGTCGGTGACCGCCTCGGTCCGCGCCGCGCCCGCACCGCCCCGCGCCCCACCGGCCGGTCGCGGGCCGCCGAGGTTCTGCCAGGTCAACGGTTCCGCCCGGACGCTCACCTCGGTCCCCTCGGAGTCCTGGACGCCGGGCCGGCGGCCGCCGATGCGCCCCGACTGGAAGGGCAGCAGGGCCGACGGGCCCAGCCGGGCGTAGGCGCGGCCGGGGTTGGCCGGGGGGATCTCCCCGGAGTCGGGGGCGTCGATGATGTCGCGGCTCTCGCTGGTGTCGGTGGTGCGCAGCGCGATCCGCAGATTGGTGTTGGCGCGGATGTCCGGGGTGACCGCGCCGCCGGGACGCTGGGTGGCCAGTACCAGATGGATGCCGAGCGACCGGCCGCGCTGCGCGATGTTCACCAGTCCCGAGATGAACTCGGGCAGTTCCCGCACCATGGACGCGAACTCGTCGATGACCAGCAGCAGCCGCGGCAGCGGCGGCAGGACGTCGCCGCCGCGGGCGCGCTTGTCGAGGTAGTCCTCGACGTCCTTGGCACCGGCCCGGGCCAACTGGGTCTCGCGGCGCCGCAGTTCCGCACCGAGGGAGACCAGCGCCCGCTCCACGAGCCGGGTGTCGAGGTCGGTGACCAGGCCGACGGTGTGCGGCAGGTCGGCGCACTCGGCGAAGGCGCTGCCGCCCTTGTAGTCGACGAGCACGAAGGTCATCTCGTCGGGCCGGTTGACCACGGCGAGGGTGGCGACCAGGGTCTGCAACAGCTCGGACTTGCCGGAGCCGGTCGTGCCGGCGACGAGGGCGTGCGGGCCGTCACGGACCAGGTCGACGGCGAACTCACCGTCGTATCCGACACCGAGCAGGGCCCTGGTGCTGCGTCCGCCCAGCGACCAGCCGGCCACCACCGCCTCCGCGGTCGGCGGCTCCACGCGCAGCAGGTCCAGCAGGCGTACGGAGGCGGGCAGCGCACCCTCGTCGCTGTCGCCGACACCGCGCAGCGGGGCCAGCGCGCGGGCGAAGTGCTCGAACCAGCCGGACTCCGGTGAGTCACCGCGTACGTCCTCCAGCGCGGCGCCGGAGCCGGTACGCACCTTGCACGTGGTGGCGCCCGCCTCGGTGACGACGACGGCGCCGCACTCCTCGGGCAGCAGCCGCTCCTCGCGGTCGATGCAGACGGTGTGGACCCCCACGGACGGGCCGTCCCGCAGCAGCGCGATCACGCCGGGCAGCGAGCGGGCCCGGCGCGCCTGTTCCAGGACGACCAGGACGTCGGGCCGGCCGGCCGCGCCGCCGCGGGTGACGTCGGGGCCGTCGGCCGTCCGGGAGGCGATGAGCTGACCGAGTTCCCCGATGCGCCGGGCCAGGGACTCGGCGGTGCTGCCGATGAGGGCGTAGGCGTCCTCACCCTGTGCCTGAGTGTGCGGCAGCCAGCGGGTCCAGGACCAGTCGCGTTCGCCGTCGGGTCCGGCGAGGACGACGACCCGCAGGTCGGTGGGGCTGTGCAGGGCGGCGGCCTGGGCGGCCAGCCAGCCGGCCAGCCGGGTCGCGCCCGGTCCGGCGACGCCGGTGACCCCGGCCTTGCGCAGCGGGACGGCGACGGGCACCTGGTTCAGCGACGGCACGGTGCTGCGCCGGTGCTCGTCCTGCTCGGGGTCGTCGACGCCGATCGAGGACGGCAGGTCGGCGGTGCCGACGCGGACGGACAGGAAGTCGGGGTCCTGCCGGCGGCGTTCCCACAGCCGCTCGGACGGCTGGGCCGCCATCTGGAGCAGCGTGGCCGGGTCGGGCAGCGAGAGGCGCAGCTCGTGCTGCTCCGCCAGCACCGCGGAGTCGATGTCGGCACGCACCCGGGCCAGGGACCCCTCGTACTCCTCCTTCTTCTCCAGGTACTTGAGCATCGCCTGCTTGCGCCCGCCGAACTGGGTGACCAGGGCGGCGATCGGCGAGAGCAGGGCGATGAAGACGAAGGACCACCGGTGGGTGACGAAGATGGCGATGGCGGCACTGCCCGCCGGCAGCAGCAGGATCGGCAGCAGCGGGACGGGCCGCTTGTCGGGCTTGACCGGCGGGGTGGGCAACCGGAACTTCGCGCCCGCGGCGCGCGGCAGGAACCTCGGCGGCCGGTTGAACTCCAGGCCCAGCCCGTCCTGGGCGGGGGTCAGCGGGGCGCGGGCGGCCGGACGGGAACTCAGCTCCAGCAGGATGTCACCGACGGCGAGCTGGCTGCCCTCCCGCCACGGGGCGGGGGCCTGCGCGGGCTTGCCGTCGAGCAACGCCATGTCGGTCATGAGCAGTTCGGCGCCGCCGTCGACACGTATCCGGGCCCGGGCCGCGAGCGCGGGTGCGCCCTCGGCGAGCCGGACGCGGCACAGTGGGCCGCTGCCGATGTCGTAGTCGCCGGGGATCAGCCGGAAGACGGTTCCGGCACCGGGTCCGGAGACGAGCCGGACCTCGGTGCGGCCCTCCGGCTCGGGCTCCCGCGGGAGGGGAGCACCGAGCCCGAGGTCCATGCCGTCGCGGACACCGGCGGCCTGGAGGGTGGTGTCCGGGTCGACGGGGGTCGGGCCGACGTAGAGGGTCGGCGCCTCGGCGGCAGCCCCCACGTAGCCGACGGCGCGGGCCAGTTCGGCCGCGAACCTGCCGGTGGGCGCGGACGGCTCGGTCTCCACGGCGACGGTGGTCGACACCCCATCGACCTGCGGGTCACGCACGCTGACGGTCAATCGCACTGCTCATCGTCCTTCTCGAATGGAGGTGGGTGCCGCACCGCCCGCCGTGGCGGCGAGCCGGGCCGTCGGGTCAGGAGAGGTTGGAGCCGAGCTGGCTGTCGGTCTGGTCGAATGCCTCACCGACGGCCCTCACGTACTGGCCGATCCCCTGCAAGCCCTGGTTGACCTGCTCGAAGCCCTTGGCGAACTCGTCGAAGAACGGCGAGAACTTCTGCTGGGCGGCCGGCGTGCTGTAGCCGTCGGCGAGCAGGTTGGAGATCTTGCCCTTGACCTCGTTGAGCTTGTCCTGCAACTGGGAGAAGTCGTTGAGGAGGGCCTGCGAGGTCGAGGAAGTGGTGTCCGAGTTGACGCTGTAGCTGGGCATGGGAGTACTCCTTGCTGGTTGTTCGGTGTGGTCCGTCCCTTTCGGGGGCGGAGGACTGGGCGCGCGGACGGCTAGCGGCCGTCGCCGCGCGGGCTCTCGGAGGGGCTCGTCGGCGCCGTGACGAACCCGTCACCGGACGGGGACGGCGAGTCGCCACCGCCGTGCGGCGGCGCGCCGGACGTGTCGATCGGCGGGAGGGTGGGCCGTCCCGGGGAGCCGCCGCCGTCCGCGGTGGCGGGCGAGGGCGGCAGCGGCACGTCGGCGGGGTTCGGTGACGGCGGCCGTGACGCGGTCGGGGAGGGGGGTAGCGGCACGTCCGCGGGGTTTACCGGTGTGGGGGTGGGTGTGGCCGGGTGCGATGTGGTCGGGGACGGTGGGAGGGGTACGTCCGCCGGGTCCACCGGGGCCGGCTGCTGGGGGCCGGGGGGTGTGTTCGCCGGGCCGGCCGGCGGTCTGGGGCTGCCCTTGGGGGGGATCTTGTCGCTGAGGCCGTCGACCGCGCGGCCGAGCCCCGCCTTGCCGACCGGCCCGACGCCCAGCTTGGGAGCGGCGTTGGCGATCTCGCCGGCCGCGACCTCGTTGGGGTCGCCGCCCTGGGCGACGCCCACGCCGATCTTGGCCCCGAGGCCGGCGCCTTCCTCGACGAGGCCGCCCACCTGGTCGCCGGCCCGCTTGCCCACGGTGTCCCCGGCTGCGGGGGCCGTGGTGTCGCCGAACCGGCCGCCCTTGCCCTCCTCCACCGGAGGGTTCCCGCGGCTCTTTCCTATCTTTCCGATCCCTCCCTTGAAGGCGGTTCCGGCCACCGCTCCGGCCGCGGCCCCGGCGAACACGCCCGCGGCCGTGATCTCGTCGTGGTTGGCCGCCTTGGCGGCGGCCTCAAGACCCGAGTTGGCCAGGAACTTGCCGGTCACTCCCGCGACCACATTGCCGACCGGGTGGGCGAGGACACCGCCGACGACCTTGGTGACACCGAGCGAGTCGCCGATCCTGGTGATCGAGCCGGTGCCCTTGGCGATGAAACCGGAGTTCTTCACGGCGGCCATGGCGGCCGGCGCGATCGCCTCGGCCGCCCTGCCGCCCAGCTTCAGCAGGGAACCGCCCGGGACGATCCCGAGCAGGCCGACCACGAAGTCACCGGCCTTGACACCGCCGGTCTGACTCGCGACGACTTGGTTGAAGAGGAACAACGCCCCGCCGAGGAGCGCGCCGACCACGGGGAAGAACACCGCCACGACGGCGATGAGAGCGGCCAGCAGGATCTGGACGAACGGGAAGTCCTTGAAGAAGTCGGCGATCTTCTGGAAGACGTTCCGTTCCGGGATCGCCTCCGACGCCGCCCGGTCCAGTACGTCGGCGCACTGCCGCTGGGCGCTCTCCCGCATCGTCCGGGCCTGTTCCGCCAGGCTCTTGGCCGCGCTCAACTCGGACTTGCCGGCGTCGATGGCGTCCTGCGTCCGGCGGGCCTGCGTCTTCTCCTCGTCCGTCGGGTTCGCACCGAGTTCCTTGGGCGCCTGGTTCGCCTGCGGCGCGGCGGCCTGCGCCTGGTCCACCGCCCGGTCGAAGGTGTCCTGGGCCTCACGCAGCCGCGGCATGTAGTCGCTGTACGCCTGGGCCGCGTCGTGGTACGAGGTCATGGTCTTGGTCAGCTTGTCGGGGAGATCGTCGCCGATCTTCTCCTTCAGCTGGTCCATCGCCGACCCGCGGCCCTGCGAGATCGTGCCGTCCTTCTTCAGGACGTTCAGTGCCTTCTCCGCGGCGTCACCGACGTCCCGGTAGCGCTGCATCACACCCTGGATGAGGTCGGGGTCGCCGGGCGTCGGGTCCGAGTCCATGCCGACGAGCCGGAAGTCCTCGGGACTGGAATGCCGACGTGCCATGAGGATCCCCCGGTGCGGTGCCTGACAGATGCGGTGTTCGCCAGGTACACGAGGCCGGGCTTCAAGAGGGTTCACACCGCGATCGCTTCGAACGTTTTCGCCGGGCGGTTCCGTGTATCCGGTGCAAGGCGACCCCGGAGGGCATGGGTGGACACGATGAGCGACGGCGCGGACCTCGGGTCCGAGCACAGGACGGCGACCGCCACGGCACGCGGCACGGCACACACACTCCGGCACGCCGTGGCCGCGCTGCTGGCGGCGTGGCTCGTGGTGCTCGGCGCGGGCACCGGCGCGCACGCGGCGCCCGGCGACGGTCTGATCAAGGTGTTCGTGGTCCCCGACCCCGCGCAGACGGGCGGACAGCCCGCCACCCTCCCGTCGATCGCCGCCGCCACCCTGGGCGACCCGGCGCGCTCCGGCGAGATCCTCGACCTCAACCGCGGCCTGGCACAGCAGGACGGCGGGGCACTGACAGGACCGGACGACCAACTCCACCCCGGCTGGATCCTGCGCCTGCCGCAGGACGCCTCGGGACCCGCGGTCCAACTGGCCCGCGACACCGGCAACCAGGACGGAGCCACCCTCCCGCCCGGCACCGGACAACGGACACCGCCGGGCACCGCTCCGTCCACGATGTTCACCATCCCGCTGGCCGCGGCCGTCGCGGTGCTCGCGACGATCCTGCTCGCCCTGGTCACCGCGGGCATCGTGGGCAGGCGCAGGGTGCGTGTCGCGTACACCGCTGTACTGCGTGCCCTGCACGGGCTGGGCGAACCGGTGCGGCGCAGGCGCCGGCTGACGCAGCGGCGGACGACGGGCCGCCGGTTCGCCGCCGACTCGGAATCGGTCCGACGCGCCTACGGCGTCCTCGGCGAGTTCGTGCCCACCCGCCGCCGGCCCGAGCGGCCGGTGCACGCGGTGCGCGTCGACGAGAGGGGCGCCACCGTGTGGCTGACGGCCGCCGACACGGCCGACGCCCCGTGGACGCACCTGGACAGCACGCGCTGGCGACGCTCCACGACCGCCGCCGGCCGGCCGGCCCGCACCGACGACACCGGCCCGGCCGCCCCGGCCTCGATCACCACGGCCTGCCTCGTCCGCGCGGGCGCGGACAGCGACGGCGCGCCCGTGTTCGTGGACCTCAGCCGACTGGACGGCGTCCTGAGTGTGAGCGGCGATCGGACCGTGGCCCGCGACGTCGTACAGAACCTGCTGGCGGAAGTCGCCCGCACCCGGCCGGACACCGCGGTGACCGTGCTGCGCGGGGCGGACGGCGGCCCGCCGCTCACCGTGCCGACGGGGCTGCGGCAGCTTCCCCGGGTGGCGGCCCCCGCTCCGTCGGCGCCCGCCGCGGACCTGGGGACGGTGCGCGCCGGGGCCGCGCGCCGCCCGGTGCGGGGCGTGGTCGTGGTGGCCGGGACGCCGGACGAGCGGGTGGCCGCCGAACTGGCCGCCCTGTGCGGGCCGGGCGGCGCGGGCTGGACCGGGCTGGTCCACGGCGAGGTGAGCGGCGCGCACTGGCGCTGGCACACCGACGCCGACGGCCGCGTCGACATCCCGGTGCTGGACGTCCGGCTCACCGTTCCGGCATGAGTGCCCGGCCGGCCTGCGCGCGCAGGATACCGAGGGCGTAGTGCCGGCGGGACTTGACGGTGCCGGCGGGTATGCCGAGGACACGGGCCGTCTCCTGCGCGGTCCGGCCGCACACGTAGGTGTGCAGAAGGATCTCCCGGTGGTCGTGGGACAACTGCCGCAGCAGGTCGGCCGCCTCGACCGAGTCCAGCACGGCGTCGGCGTGGTCGGGCAGGGCGACGTCGTGGTACTCGGCGCCGACGGTCTCGTGGCGGGCGGTGGCGCTGCGCCTCTGGTCGACGACGAGATTACGGGTCACCTTGAGGAGCCAGCCCAGTACCGATCCCTCGGTGCTGTAGAGGCGTTCCGCGTGCGGCCAGGCACGGATGAGGGTCTCCTGGACGATGTCCTCCGCAAGGTGGGGATCGTTCAGCAGCTTCTCCGCATAGCTGACCAGTGCTTTCGCGTGGTCGGACATCATCGTGCGCAGCAGTTGCTCGGGGGTCGCGGCTGGTGCGCCGGCCGCGTCGGTGGTCGTGGGCATGGCTTCGTTCCTGAGGGGGGTGTCGTGTGCGGCTCACGGCTCCTGGCTGGAGCGGAGCGCAGAGCGTAGACAGGACCCGCTTCCGGAACGCTGAATGTTTACTGACGCGGGGCCGGACCGGGTACGGCGCGGTCCCCTACGGGCATGGCGAGGTCTCGCACGGGTACGGCGCGGTCAGCTACGGGCACGGCGGGTCTCGCACGCGTACGGCGAGCTGTCCCACGGGTACGGCGAGGTCTCTCAGGCGGCTGCACGGTGGCCGTATGGCGGCTGCTCGGGAGACAGCCCCCTCGTCGCCTGCCTCCGCGATCGATGCCGGGCGGTGCGCGACGCGCCCGGCCGACCGTTTCCGGGGCGCCGCGTCCTCGTGTCAGGTCGTGGCGAGTGCCTCGGTCGGGGTGAGCCGCGCCGCACGGATCGACGGATACATGCCCGCCGCCATCCCGATCACCACGGCACCGCCCACACCCGCCCCGAGCACGGTGAGCGGGACGCTGGGCCGCCGGCCCAGGGCGCCGGGGCGACCTTCATCCTGCGTTTCCCCCGTACAGGCGGCGCTCGCCCTTCCCGGTCCATTGGGTGCGCGGACCGGGTCCGGGAAGTGACCACGACTTCAACGCCGACGGCTTGGAGGCGCTTTGCCGGACGGCCCGCCGCTCCTGCCCGGCGGCGTCACCCAGGCCCGCGGGCCGGGTCCGGCTCGCTCACCGGAGGGCGTCGAGCAGCAGGCCCGCGGCCACCGTCGCCCCGTCGGTGCGGATCTCGGTGCTCAGAGCCTTCGCCCGCGCCCGGGTCTCGGGTGCCAGGGCCGTCTTGAACGCGACGCCGAGGGACTCGACGGTCGGAGCCGGACTGTCGAGTGCCGCGCCGATGTGCAGGTCCGCCACCTGGCCGGCCCAGTACGGGTTGTCCGCCAGTTGGAGAGGCACCACCACTTGCGGCACGCCCGCCCGTGCGGCCGTCACCGTCGTGCCCGCGCCGCCGTGGTGGACCACGGCGGCCACCCTGCCGAACAGACGCTGGTGGCTGACCTCGCCGATGGCGAAGCAGTCGTCCCGGTCGTCGACCAGGTCCAGGTCCGCCCAGCCGCGGGAGACGAGCGCACGGTGACCTCGTGCGCGGATCGCCTCGATGGCCTTGCGGGCGATGTCCGGCGACGGGCGCATGCTGCCGAAACCCACGTAGACCGGCGGCGTGCCCGCGTCCAGGAACGTCACCAATGCGGCCGGGAGAGGGCGTTCGTCCGGCAGGGTCCACGCACCCGTCTGGAGCACGTCGAGGCCGGGGGTCTCGCGCCACGGTCCCAGGACCGGGTCCGCCGCCAGCCACGGCTGGTCGGTGAAGACATGGTCGCGGACGTTGTCCACCGGGGGCAGACCAAGCGCTGCCCGGTGGCCGTTGAGCGGCCCGCCGAACTGCGCGTTCACGGTGCGGGCGTCCAGCTCCCACAGCGTCAGGTTGTCGTTCACCTCCGGCTCCGGCCAGCCCGGCCGCGGTGGCGGTGCGTGGTGCGGCGACGGCAGGTTGACCGCCGAATAGCTCACGTACACGTAGCGGATGCCCGTGGCCTCGGCCACCGACCGCGCCGCAATCTGCGCCAGGCCGGCCGCCACCAGCGCGTCACACCCGTCGGCCGCCGCGGGGAAGATGTCGAACTGCGTGTGGACCATCTCGGTCCGGTACCGGGACAGATCCGCCGCCGACGGCAGACTCGCCCCGCGCATCAACGCCTTCACCGGTGGCCCGACCGGCACCAGTTGTATCCCGAGACCTGCCAGCCGCTCCGTGAACTCCTCGTCCGGCGGGGCGCACATCCGCACCTCCACGCCGAGCGCCCGGAGCCGCACCGCGAGTGCCACCAGCGGTTCGACATCGCCACGTGTCCCGTACGTGGACAACAGCACCCGCATTCCGCGTCCTCTTTCGCTCTGTCTCCTCATACGCTTCGGCCCGTGCCCGCCCACGTTTCGAGCGGTCCTTGTCGACGGCGATGCGCCGGCCGTAGCGGGTGTGCGGCAGCAGTGTACGGCGCGCGGTATTGAACGCGGGAGTGGTCACCGAACACCGAGGTGCCGGGGCGATGGGCCAACTCCTCGATTTCGACGTCGACTTCCACCCCCGCGTTCCACCCCCGCGTTCCACCCCCGTGTTCTACCCCCGTGTTCCACCTCCGTGGGCAGCGGCGAGCGTCCGCCGGCCCCCTGCTGACGATCTCGTCGATCAGCGCTCCCTCTCGCCGGGAACCGTCCTCGCTGACTACGGTGAGCGCCAGCGCGCCTGCCGGGCCGACGTGTGGCGTCTGCCGTGGGCCGCCCGTACCCGGCGCGGCGCGCGAGGTTCCCGATCGTCAACACAACCTGAGAGCCACTCGATGCATAGTGAGAACCACTCGATGCATAGCTCGTCCGTGCCCATCCCCGATGTTTCGATCATCTTGCCCTGCGCCGGATTCGGAACGCGCTTCAGCGCGCCCTACTCGAAGGAACTGCACTGTCTGGCTCCGGGGGTCACGGTGCTGGACCGCAGCCTGGAGGCCGTCGTCGAACTGGCCAAGAGCGGACTCGACGTGCGCCTGGTCGTCGTGTTCGGGACACACAAGCTGGACACGGTGAGGTATCTCGCGCGCTACGCCGAGACCTTCCACATGGCCTTCGTCTACCAGGACGAGTCCTTTGCGCCGGGGCTCGACGGGGCGATCCGGTCCGCCCTGCCGATGACGCACGGGCCGGTGGCCCTCGTCCTGCCTGACATCGTTGTCGCCGGCGCGGGGAGTGCCGGCTGTCTTCTCGCCGCGTTCCGGCACCTGGCGGTGGCGGGTTGGAGCGTAGTGGCCGCAGCGGAGCGGGATCCCGACGCGCTGCGGCAGCTGGGTGCGCTGGCCGTGGTCGAGGAGAGCGGCGTAGTGACGGTCGGGGCGGCCGCCGAAAAGCCGGCGGATCCTTCGGGCTTCAACGCGTTCTGGGGCATGGTGGCGGTCACCCAGGAGGAGGCACACCGGTTACCCGACGTGGTGAGCAAAGCGGCGGACAGCCCCCTCGGCGGCGCGGTCGCCGTCATGGTGGAGCGCGTCGTCAACTACAACACCGTCACGGGCTGACCCGCCGGGCAACGACGAGTTCGTGCGTGGTCGTGGGCACGGGCCGTGCTGGACGGGCCCGACCGGCTCGTTGTGCGGTCCGCCGCTCTCACGGCGGGATCGCCTCGATCGTCTCTCGCAGGTGGCGCAGTACGGCGCCGAGTTCGTCCGGGGCCACGGTGGCCAGTGCCAGCCGGAGCGCATGGGGCCGGTAGGGGCCGGTGGCGAAGGCGTCCGCGGTGGACACGAGGATGCCCTGCCGCGCGAGCACGGCCGCGACGTGATCGGGGCGCTGGTGCGGTTCCAGGCCGAGCCACACCGTGTACGACGCCGGGTGCGCGGTGACGTCCAGGCCGGCGAGCGCGGCGCGGGCGATGTCCTGCCGGGCGGCGGCGTCCCTGCGACGGTCCTTCTCCAGGTGTGTCACCGTGCCGTCGCCGAGCCAGCCGGTGGCGAGTGCGGTGACGAGACCAGGAGTTCCCCAGGCCGACGTGCGCAGACTCCGCGTGACCCGCTCCACGTGGTGGCCGGGTACCACGGCGAAGCCGAACCGCAGGCCAGGTGCCACGTTCTTCGACAGTCCGGCGACATAACAGGTGCGTTCGGGGGCCAGGGTCTGGAGCGGAGGAGGCGGCGACGCTTCGAGGAACGCGTAGGTGCCGTCCTCGACGATCAGGCAGTCCCGTGCACGGGCCACGGCGACCAGGTGGTCGCGCTGCTCCCGGCCCAGCACCCAGCCGAGCGGGTTGTGCACGGTGGGGATCGTGTAGATCGCGCGGACGGGCCGGGCGCGGCACAGCCGGTCGAGCGCGCTCAGGTCGGGGCCCGTCCCCGTGACCGGGATCGGCGCCAGGTCGAGATGGTGCGCCGCAGCGAGGAGCTTGATCCCCGGGTAGCTGAGCGCGTCGACCGCGAGGACGTCGCCGGGCCGGGTGAGCGCGCTCAGCACGGAGTCGAGCGCCTGCTGCGTCCCACCGGTCAGCAGGACGTTCCGTGGCGCCGTGTCGATGCCCCGCTCCAGCAGGTAGGTGGCCACGACCGCCCGGTCGGGACGGCGTCCGCCCGGCGGGTGCTGGCGCAGCAGCGCCTCGACGTCCCCCGACACCGCGAGTGCGCGCAGGGCCCGCCGCAACAGCACCCCCTGCTCCGGGGCCAGCGGCTGGTTGAACGACAGGTCCGCCACCCGTTCCACCGGTAGCGCGCGCGAGGGTTCGAGCCCGTCGTAACCGGACCGCTCCCGGACGAAGGTTCCTCGGCCCGGTTCTCCCACGACCAGGCCCATGGCGGCCAGCTCGGCGTAGACCCGGGTGGCCGTGGCCAGCGCGATCCGCCGCTCGTGGGCCAGCGCCCGGTGCGTCGGCAGCCGGGTGCCGGCCGCGAGCGCCCCGGAGCGGATCGCGGCGGCGAACTCGTCGACGACGGGTTTGTAGGAAGGCGGTCGCATGCGGCACCTGGATCGAGCGTGTCAGGGACGTACATGTCCAGGACAGAAGACGTACTACATGTTCAGGACAGAACATGTATCCAGGACAATAGCTGGATTGTACTGGAACAGGGCTCCTAGCCTCGGTGCGTCCATACCCAGGCGGGACGGAGCCCGGCATGACCGTTCACTTCGAGCGGGACGACCACGTCGTCACGCTCACCATCGACAGGCAGCACAAGCTCAATGCCCTCGACTATCCGACGATCGACGCGCTGCTCGCCGAGCTGGACCGCGTCGACTCCGACGACGGGGTCCGGGCCGTCATCCTGACCGGCGCCGGGCGCAGGGCGTTCAGCGCGGGCGCGGACATTCCCTCCCTGGCGGACAGCATCGCCGGCGGGCCCGAGCGCGCGCTGCGCGAGATCGTGCGCCGTGGACACACCCTGACCCGGCGGATCGAGGAGTTCCCCAAGCCGGTGATCGTCGCGGTCAACGGCCTCGCGTACGGCGGTGGCTGCGAGATCACCGAGGCCGCCCCGCTCGCGATCGCCGCCGAGCACGCGACCTTCGCCAAGCCGGAGATCTCCCTCGGCTTCCCGCCGCCCTTCGGCGGTTCCCAGCGGCTGCCACGCCACGTCGGCCGCAAGCGCGGCCTGGAGATGATCCTGACCGGCGACCGGATCCCGGCCGCCCGAGCCGCCGAGATCGGCCTGGTCAACACCGTCGTACCCGCCGGCGAACTCCTCGACGCCGCACGGGACCTGGCCGCACGGATCGTCCGGCACGCGCCGACGGCCGTGGCGGCCTGCCTGCGTGCTGTCACCCGCGGCATCAACCTGCCCATCGACGAGGGACTCGCCATCGAGGCGGCCTGCTTCGCCGCCACCGTGCCCACGGACGGTGTACGGAACGGACTTCGGCGCTTCCTCGACCGCTCAGCCGTCTCCGGCTGAACCCGGCCTCCGTACCGGGGTCACCGCCCAGGCCCCGATGCCGCAGCCGGCAACGGGGCCTTCGCCGCGGCGACTGTGTGCGCGCTCCGGCCCCTCCTGCCGCCGGGCGCACGGCCGAGGAGGGCCGAGTGTGCGGTATCGCCTGGTCGGTTCGCGGCGTGAGTTCCCTGAGTTCACTCACCTCCTGGCGGCCCACGCGGACATGGTCCACGCCACCTTGGCCGACCTCGGCCCGGCCGGGGTCAACGCCGCCCACAGCACCCTGCTCGAACTGGCCAAGGCGGTCGCCGGACGGTGTTTCGACGACGTGGAACCCTTGCTGGCCCCCGCACGCGCCCAGGCCGCGAAAGAACTCACCGACCGTCACCTCGCCGATCCCGAGCTGTCGCCCACGATGCCGGCGGGCGAACTCGACGTATCCGTCCGCACGCTCCACCGGGCCTTCGCCGCATCGGGAGAGTCACCGACCACCTGCATGCGCCGCCGGCGGCCGGAAGAGGCCCGGCTCGCGCTCACCGCGCCGTCCGGCCGGCTGAGCGTGTCGGAGATCGCCGCCCACTGGCAGTTCGCGGACACCAGCCGCTTCACCCGGTCCTTCAAGAAGCACTACGGCCGGACACCCACCGCATACGCACGCTCGGCCGGGGCGGTCTGATGCCGGTCAGCCGCGGCGGTTGCGACCGGGTTCCGGGTGTCGCGGCGCATCACCTGCCTCCGGACACCGGCAGTCCCTCGCACGGCCCAGGCGGGCCGGTGGGCCCGCGGGGACGGGCCGACCGACGCTCCAGAGGGGCATCGAGCCTGGTGATGTCTGCGGCGTTCACGTTCCCGCAGGAGGCTACGCTGGCCACCGTGGTGGGACAGGTCACCTAAGGCAGGGAGTTGGTCCAGAGTGTCATCGATGCCGGGGAACACCGGGGAGCCCGGGTCTGCGGGGTTCGTCGGTGGTTACGCGCTCCTCGGCAAGCTCGGCAGTGGCGGCATGGGAGTCGTCTACCTCGGACAGTCGCCCTCGGGGCGTCAGGTCGCGGTGAAGGTCGTGCACGCGCAGTACGCGCAGGACGAGGAGTTCCGGGCCCGCTTCCGGCGGGAGGTCGTGGCTGCTCGCCGAGTCAGCGGGGCGTTCACCGCGCCGGTCGTGGACGCCGACCCCGACGCGGAGCAGCCGTGGATGGCGACCCTGTACGTGCCGGGCCGAACGCTGGGCAGCACCGTGGCGGAGACGGGACCACTGACCGGGCGCGCGTTGCGTCTGCTGGCGCTGGGCCTGGTGGAGGCGCTGCGGGACATCCACCGGGCGGGCGTGGTGCACCGTGACCTCAAGCCCGGCAATGTCCTGATGGCCGAGGACGGTCCGCGCGTCATCGACTTCGGTATTTCGCACGCGGCCGACCACCAGGCCCTCACCGTGACCGGGCGGCTGATGGGCACACCGCCGTTCATGTCGCCGGAACAGTTCGAGTCGCCCCGCGACGTCTCCGCGCCGTCCGACGTGTTCTCGCTCGGGTCACTGCTCGTGTACGCGGCCACCGGCGGGGGCCCGTTCGACAGCGACAGCCCGTACCTGACGGGCTATCGGATCATGCACGAGCCGCCCGACCTGGGCCGTGCTTCACCGCCGCTGCGTTCCATCGTCGAGCGCTGCCTGGACAAGGACCCGCAGCAGCGGCCGGGACTCGACGAGTTGCAGGAGCTGTTCTCCTCGCTGCCGGACGCCGCCTTGCTCCCGCCGGCCGGTGCGCCCGCCGCGGCGCACCTGGCGGCCCAGGAGACGGTGGACGCAGGGGGGAACCGCGAAGCGCCCGGTGCGAGCGCGCGGACGCGGGACAGGACAGGCCCCGCCGGACGGGGGCGCGGGCGGGGCCGGCTCGTCCTCGCGGCCGGCGCGGTGCTGGCCGTCGCCGTGGCGGGCGTGCCGGTGTATCACTTCACGTCGGGCGGGCAGACCGGCGGGACGGCTGTCAGCGATGTCACCGCCGCCCCGGCCGGGCCCGCGGCCCCGGCGCTGCCCGTCGGCTGGCGGCCCTGGCGGACCAGCCTGACCCGGACCGTGAAGGACGGATCGACGGCCACCAACGTGGACACCGTGGACTCCGGGTGTGTGGCCGACGGGGCGTCGGTGTACTGCGCGGGGACCGGCTTCACCGTCGCACGGATCGACGCCGCGACGGGCCGGGTACGGTGGCGCTTCGGTGACAACAGCCAGGCCGCGGAGCGGCCTCTCGGCGTCCGGCGCGGACTGGTGTACGTGACGGTGCCGCCCGACGAGGACCACGTGTACTCGGCCCAGCAACTGGTGGCCCTCGACGCTGCCACCGGCAAGCGGGTCTGGACCCGCACCGTCGACGCGGGCCACTCGGCGGCCTTGTTCGGCGGCGGCGTCCTGGCGATGCCGGACGGCGCGCACGAGTTCGTCGCCCTCGACGCCGCGACCGGCAAGAACCTCTGGCACACGTCGGCGCGATCGTCCCAGGGCACCGGATGCTCCCCGCTGGTCGTGGCAGGCGCCCCCTACGGGCTGTGCACCAACGCGAACGACCCCTTCCAGGGCCAGGTCGGCTTCCTGCGCCTCGATCCCGCCGACGGCACTCCGCGAGAACTCGATCCGCTGCCTCTGACGGTGGAACCGCTCGGCTCCACCGAAGGACGGCCGTTCTTCGCCGTGCTCGCCAGTCTGGACGCCGCGGACAACAGCAGAAACGACGCCCCGTACTCCGCCCTCCTCAGGGTCGATCCGAACACCGGATCCCTCACCCACGTGCCCCTGAAGAGCGCCGTGCGGGGCACACCCCGGCTCATCGACGCCACGGTGTACTTCGTGCGCCCCGACGGCACGGTCACCGCGGTCAACGCCGTGACCGGCGAACGGAAATGGCAGAAGAGCACACAGATCGAAAACCTCTCGGCGCCCACCAGGTCCGCCACCTACGACACTCTCTACTTCGCCAACCGCTACGGCCGGCTGCTCGCCCTCGACCGTCCCACCGGTGCCACTCGGTGGACGAAGGACCAACTGGCCGATCCCGGGCCCTCAGCGCAGAACCGGCTCCCGAGTGTCGCCCTCGTGCAGGACGCGATCGTGGCGGTAGCGGGTGACACGGCCTTCTCCGTACGCCCTGATCAGCCACCGCCCGCGGCGGGGTGACGTGCTGCGACGCGCCGACCGGACGACCAACGCCGCACGCAATCGGACCGTCACCACCTGACTACGGTCGGAAGCCCCGTCGAGCACCCCTGCCCGTAGGCGAGGTGATTCGGCCACGCATCGCGCATCGGCCGTGTATCTGCCATACATCCGCCCTGTATCCGGAAGCCGCTGACCGTGCGGTTCCGAGGGCGCCCGCGGAGGCGCCGGTACCACTCACCGGCGGCACCCGGTGGCTGCGCCGACGATCCGGTTCTCGCCATGCGGCACCCTTGAGCAGGGCTGACACTCGGACATATGAACACGACGACGGGCATGCCACGAGGTGACTCCTCGAACCCACACCGGGCACCGGACGCCGACGTTCTCGTGGTCGGGGCCGGCCCGACCGGCCTCCTGCTCGCGGGTGACCTCGCCGAGTCCGGAATCGATGTCGCACTGTTGGAGCGACGCGACCACGAATCCCATCTGAGCCGCGCCTTCACCCTCCATGCGCGAACCCTGGAGCAGCTCGACGCCCGAGGCATGGCCGACGAACTCCTCCGGATCGGCACACCGACCCGGGGGCTGCATCCGTTCGGCCGTCTCAGTATCGACTTCTCCAGGCTGCGCACGCGCTTCCCCTTCATCCTCACCATTCCTCAGTGGCAGGTCGAAGGGGCCCTGCTGCGCCGGACCGAGGAGACGGGAGCCACCATCGTCCGTGGGGCCCGGGTCACCGGGCTACGGCAGGACCCGGACGGCGTCGACGTGGACGTGTCCCACCCGGACGGCACCATGACCACGCTCCGGGCCCGCTACGTCGTCGGTGCGGACGGAGTGGGCAGCACGGTCCGGCAGAGCCTGGGCATGCCGTTCCCCGGCAGGTCGGTCATTCGCTCCGTGATGCTGGCCGACGTGCTGCTCGACCGCGCCCCTGACGACATCTTCAACTTCAGCTCGAACGAAGAAGGGTTCACGTTCTTCGCGCCGTTCGGGGACGGCTGGTACCGCGTCATCGCCTGGGACCGGCGCGAACAGGCGCCTGACGATGCGCCGATCACCTTGGAGGACGTCCGGGACATCACCCGGCGTACGATCGGCAACGACCTCGGGATGCACGACCCGCGGTGGCTTTCCCGCTTCCACAGCGACGAGCGGCAGGTACCCCACTACCGGCAGGGACGAGTGTTCCTCGCGGGCGACGCCGCACACGTCCACTCACCCGCCGGCGGCATGGGCATGAACACCGGGATCCAGGACGCCGCCAACCTCGGCTGGAAACTGGCAGCCGTCCTGCACGGCTGGGCCGGTGACGCACTGCTGGACAGCTACCACACGGAACGTCACCCGGTGGGGCGTATGGTCCTGCGTGTCAGTCACGCACTCCTCACGGCCGTCACCACCGGGTCACCTCTGATCCGTAGGTTGCGGGCCGTACTGGCCACCGTCGTACACCAGTTGGTCGTGGTGGAGGCGCGCGCGGCACGCGGCATTTCCGGCATCGGGATCACCTACCGGGCGCCCCGCGGCTCTCATCCGCTCGTCGGACGCCGGGTGCCGGACCTCCGCCTGGCAGAGAAACCGGCCCGGCTCTACGAGGCACTGCGGGAGGGCAGGTTCGTACTGGTGGGCCGCGATGTCGCCGCGGTTGCCGCGCCATGGGCGGGGCGAGTGGTGACAGCGTTCCCGGCGGCCGGCCTGCGCCCGACCCTCCTGGTCCGGCCCGACGGCTACGCCGCGTGGGCGGCCGAGGACCCCGACCCGGACGAGGTGCGCGAGGCCCTGACACAGTGGCTGGGCTCGATGGACCGCGAGGGAGCGTGAACGGCCTACCCGCTCTCGTGCCCGAGAGTTCCTTGCGCACGCCACCACGCGGAGAGCTGTGCCGACGTTCGTGCTGTCCCAGCTCTACGAGGTCGCTGACGGCCGGGATGTGCCGGTCCAGGCCCGCGGCAAGCGACGACGAACGAGATTCAGGCACCTCACCAGGGCAGATGGCCGACCTGGCAGATATATCAGCTATGGCTCAGTCGGCTAGCTGGGTCCTCACCGCTCCGGCCAACCGGCTGTGGACTTCCCGCCCCCGCTACCACTTCGCAGGGCGAGCGGAGCCGGCCCGGGTGCGGTGGGCGGTCAGCCGGCGTCGGGGGTGAGGCCCGCGCTCTCGACAGCCGCGAGCGCGCAGATCTCGTCGTTGTCGGAGGTGTCGCCGCTGATGCCGACGGCGCCCAGGACATGGCGCTCGGCGTCACGGATCAGCACGCCGCCCGGTACCGGTGCGATCCGCCCACCGGAGATGGCGGTCAGGGCGTCGAAGAACGCCGGTGCCGTGGCCGCCCGCGCGGCCAGGGCGCGCCCGCCGATGCCCATGCCGAGGACCCCCCAAGCCTTGGCCTGGGCGATGTCGGGACGGAGCAGCCCGCTGCCGTTCTCCCGTTTGCAGGCGACCAGGGCCCCGCCGTGGTCGAGGACCGCGACGGTGAGCGGATGGAGGTCCAGTTCCCGGCCCTTCGCCAGTGCGGCGTCGACGATGTGGGCGGCCTGGTCCAGCGACAGGGGTTCCATGGGTGTTTCGACTCCTCAGCGTTCTTCGGTGTTCCTCGGTGGCTCTTGTGAGTTTCTCGGTTTTTCTCGGTGTTTCTCGGCGCGGCGGTGCAGGGGCGGTCAGGGGGAGCGGCCGGGCGGCGGGGGACGCTGGGCGCGGCGGCTGCCCGGACCATCTCCATCCACATGCCGCGTTCGGAGTGGGAGCCGAGGAACCTGCGGTCCACGCGCGGGGCGTCCGGGACCGGGAGCCGGTTGAAGCGCCGGGGATCGATGACCACCGCGTTCTTGTAGCGGGGCTTGGGATGGCGCAGCCGTTCGCCGTGCACGTGCTCCCAGATCGCGTTGAGGCCCCACTGTTTCCTGCCGTCGGCGAAGTAGTAGTAGTTGCCGTCGAACCGCCCGGTCCGCGCCAGCTCCTGACGAGCCCGGCGGCGCTGCTCGATGCTCATGAAACCGTAGCCGGAAGCGCCGCCGAACTGGAGGACCAACTGGACGCGTTCGCCGGGCGCGGCGTCGCCGAGCGGGTCGTCCTGGGGGCCGTAGGCGCTGCCCTCGGGGAAGTACCCGATCTCGCCCTGCCGCAGGACGAGGCCGCGCCCGATGTTCATGTCGCCGTGGATCGGCAGACGGATCTGATCGAAGTTGTGCCGGTGCCGGGGCATCCAGAAGCCGGCATCCTGGCGGCCCAGGATGTACATGAAGTTCTCGGGCGTGTCCGGTTCGCCGCGCAGCATGTGGTGGAAGGAGACGTCGCCGGTGGGGTGGTCCTTGGCCCAGACGCCGTCGTCATAGGGGACGATCTTCACGGAGTCCTCCGCTTCACTGTGTCCTGCGGTGTGGATGCGGTGTTCGAGGGAGTGGTGGTGGGTGCGGTGCCTGAGTCTGCTCGGGTCCGGTCGGCGGTGCGTGCGCCGGCGGCCGGGGCGGTGGCGGGCGGCGCCCGGTGCGGCACCGCCGGCCGGTCGGTGGCGCGGGCGGTGGTGCCGCCGGTCACCCGGCGGCGTGGGTGGAACTGCCGCCGGTCAGCCGGTGGTGCGCGGGGTGGGGACGGCGGTCTGCCTGGGCGGCCGGCCCGTGGGGCGCAGGGCGAACCGGCCGAGGGCGAGGACGGTGACCGCGCAGGCCGCGCTGACGACGCCGACGACGACGAACAGCGCGCCCATGTCGAACGAGGCGGCGATCAGCCGGCCGCCGACCGTCGGGCCGATGATGCCGCCGACCCGGCCGCAGCCCATGGCCCAGCCGACGCCGGTGCCCCGCAGCGAGGTGTCGTAGTACGTGGCGACCAGGGAGACGGTGCACATCTGCGCGCCGATCGCGAAGAAACCGGCGACGAAGGTCGTGATCAGCAGCCAGGTGCCGGAGGTGCCGGCCTGGCCGATCAGGGCGATGGCGGCGGCGCCCAGGGTGTAGGCGGCGCCGAGGGCCACACCGGGCGGGAAGCGGCGGGAGAGCGGGTTGATGACGAAGCTGCCCACGATGCCGCCCAGGTTGAGCGAGGCCACGCTGAGAATGGCGGCCGAGGAGCCGATACCTGCTGCGGTGGCGACCGTGGGGATCCAGTTGACCAGGAAGAAGGCCATCAGCAGGGTGAGGAAGAGAGCGAGCGACAGCAGGGAGGTGCCGACCGCGCGCCCCTCGGTGAACAGGTCCCGCACCGGCACCTTGCGCGGCCCCTCCACCGCTTCGAACCGGACCCGCGCCGCCTCCCGCTCCCCGATCCCCATCCGGGTCAGCAGCCGGATGATGGCGGCGTCGTCCTGCCGCAGGGACAGGAAGCGGATGGATTCCGCAACGAACGCGATGATGCAGGGCACCAGCAGCAGCGGGATCAGCCCGCCCACGACGAAGATGCTGCCCCAGCCGCTGTCCGGGATCAGGTGGGAGGCCAGCACGCTGCCGATCACGGATCCCAGCGGGATGCCGCAGAAGGCGATGGCGGCGACGGCGGCACGGGCCCGTTCCGGGGCGTACTCGGCGGCGATGGCGATGGCGCCGGGCAGCGCGCCGCCCACGCCGAGCCCGGTGACGAACCGGATGACGCCCAGGGTGGTCATCGAGTCGGCGAGCGGGGTGACGAGGGAGCCCAGCCCGAACAGCGCGACGGTGCACACCAGGGTGGGTTTGCGGCCGAACCGGTCGGCGACGACACCGGAGGTGATCGCACCGACCAGACCGCCGAACAGGCCGATGCCGAACACGAAGCCGAAGCCGGCGGGCGACACGTGCCAGGCGGCGGCGATGGCGGGAGCGGCGAAGGAGATGGACTGGGTGTCGTATCCGTCGAGGACCATCACCGCGACGCAGACGGCGATGACGAGGACCTGGAAACGGGACGTCCGGGCGTCATTGATGATCGTTTCGAGCGAGGGGCGTGACTCGGCACTCATGGCGGTCTCCTGGGTGTGAGCGGCTCTGACCAGGTCCCCGTGGTGTTGCCAGTTGCCAGTTGCCTGTGCGCGATGATCCGACCGCGTCCGACCGCGTGCGGATCGTTTCCTGCTGGCCGGCGCCGTGGTCGGGTGCGCCGGCGGCCGGGTCCGGAGGTTTCCTGTCCCTTCTGTCCGAGGGTGTACGAAGCCGTCCTTTGGTGCACATCTCCCGGGAAAGTGATGGGGGAGGCGATCGGGAAAGTGATGGGGGAGGCGATCGGGGAGGTGATTGGGGAGGTGATTGGGGAGGCCGGACCGGGGAACGGCGTCAGCGGGTGAGCGAGGCGAGCTCGGTGCGCATCAGCGACGAGATGAGTCCGGTGCAACTGGGGTCGGAGCACCGGACCTCCCGGGCCTCCGGCACCGAGGTGAGCAGGTCCAGGGCGTGTACGTGGTAGGCGCGGGTGACGCGCACCGCACGCTCGGGGTCCCGGGCCTCCAGGGCGGCGACGACGGCGATCCGGTCCTGCTGGAGCGCCCCGGCGACCTTCCGCAGCGGCAGCAGTTCCCGCTGGGACAGTTCTCTGGCCAACTCCACCTGGACCTCGCCGAGGGAGACGCAGATCTCCGCGAGTACGGGGTTGCCGCACGGCTCGGCCAGGCGCCGGAGGAAGTCACGCAGGCCGTCCATCGCCCGGTCCAGGTCGTCGAGGTCGGCGAGCCCTTCGGCGCACGTGCGCAGGGCGGCGATCTGCTCGTCGGTCGCATGGCGCGCGGTGAGGCCGGCGGCGTGCGAGTTGACCACACCGAGGATGTCCATCACGTCCGTGACCGGGGCGGACTCCAACGGGATCGCGGAGGCCATGGACACGGCGATCAGGGTCTCGGTGCGTACGGTCACGAAGGAACCGCTGCCGTGCCGGACCCGGACGAGGCGGTCCGCGCGGTGACCGGTCACTGGTCACCGCGATCCGCACGCGCACCCGTTTGCCTTGAGTGCCTCGCGCCCGCACCGTAGAGGCATGGGCGCTAAAGAGGGCCCCACGCTCATCACGTCCGTGCAGCGGGCCCTTCGGTTGATGGAGGCGGTCGGGGCGCACGAGAGCGGCGCGCCGGCCAAGCAGCTCGCGCGGGAGACGGGGCTGGCGCCGGCCACCACATACCACCTGCTGCGGACGCTGGCGCACGACGGATACGTGCGCAAACTTGAGGACGGTACCTTCGTCCTCGGCGAGAGGCTGGGTGCGCTGCACAGCGTGAGCCGGACACAGGCGCTGCTCAGCCGGGTCCGGCCGATGCTCGGTTCACTGCGGGACGACCTGTCCGCCGCCGCCTATCTCACCTTCTACGAGGACGGCGAGATCCGCGTGGCGGACATCGTCGACGGGCCCCAGGCGCCGCGCGCCGAACTGTGGGTCGGCTTCGAGGACGCCGGTCACGCCACCGCCCTGGGCAAGTGTGTGCTGCGCGAACTGGACGACGAAGGGCGCCAGGAGTACCTGACACGGCACCCCCTGGCGGACCTCACGCCCCGGACGATCACCCACCGCGAGGAGCTGCTGCGCCGGCTCGACGCCGTCCGCGAAGCCCCGACCGTCACCGATCAGGAGGAGTACTCCCTCGGGGTCGTCTGCGTCGCGGTGCCGGTGTACCGGGGCGACACCCTGGGATCGCTGGGCATCTCCCTGCGGACGGGCCGCGAGTCCACGGTCGAGGGCGCCGCCGTACGGCTGCTGGCTGCGGCGAACCGGGTGACCAGGGGCCTGTCGCTCACTATCTGAAACTCACGCCCTTGTGCCGGAAAACGCGTGAACCGTTCACTGGAGACACGGAAGCATCCAGGACGGCACGAGAGGCAGTGAGCGAAGATTGCGGACGTTCCTACAGCTCGCCCCGACGGACGACAATCTCGATCACCGTACGACGAACGGGTGGACCGTCGTCAGTGTCACTGCCGAGATGGACATCCGCTGCTCCGAGCCGATCCGCCAGACCGCCGCCCGACTCGTCGACCAGGGGCACCGGCACTTCGTCCTGGACCTGTACGGCGTGGCGTTCCTGGACTCCATGGGGCTGGGTGTGATCGTGGCGATCACCAAACTCCTCCGCGCGCACGCCGGATCCCTGGTCCTGGCCCGCGCCGACGCCCGGATACTCAGCGTGTTCAAGGCCGGCGGGCTGCACGCCGTCTACGCGTTCCACGACTCGGTCGAGGAGGCGACCCGGCACGCCCCCGACGGCAGCGGCCTGGACGGTTGGCCGTACGTCGCGCCGTGATCCGGGCACCCACGGAGGCCGCGGGTGCGCCGGACTGCTCCCACGACCGCGGGTACGTCGGACGACCGCTGTCCGCTGTCCGTGGTCCGGGCGCGACCGGTGCAAGTAGAAACACGTCCAGCGCCGCCCAATGCACACGTGTGTCCAACAGCCATCCGAAGTATGCGATCGGCGCGGGGGTGGGTGACGGCGGCGCACGCCGGGCACGGGCGCGCGCACACTCGCAGGCACGGGCACGGGCACGGGCACGGGCATGAGCACGCGCGCACGCGCACGCGCAACGGAACCGAGGGTGCCCTGGCCCAACAGGCGGCGGATTGACAGGCGATTTTTCTGCAACCATAGTGGTTGCAGTTACATCGGTGCCACTGAGGTCGTGAGGGGAAGATGGCGGGTCTCAGCAGTAGGAGTGCGGTCGCGATGCACGCGCTCACCATGCTGGCGAACCGGGGCGAGGGCTCGCTGACCTCCGCGGAGATCGCGGACAGCCTGGCGAGCAATCCGGTTCTCGTGCGGCGCATCCTCGGCAGTCTGCGAAACGCCGGCCTGGTGTGGTCCACCGAGGGCCGCGGTGGCGGCTGGACCCTGGCCCGCGCCCCACGGGACATCACGCTCCACGACGCCTATGCCGCCGTCGAGGAGGGGCGAATCCTGTCGGGGCACGCCCATCCGCCCAGCGACGTGTGTGAGATCGGACGCAACATCGGCGCCCTGCTCGAGGTGGAGTTCCGGAGCGCGGAACGAGCGATGGAGGAACGCCTCGGCCGGACGACGATCGCCGACCTGCTCCAGCAGGTGCTGGCTGCCGAGCGTGAGCACGCGCCGGCGAATCGCTGATCGAGCAGTGGCGGAGGCACTTCCTCCGCCGTTACTCGCACCCTAACTGTAACCAGTCCAGTATCAGTTCAGTCGGGATGGGCACACCGCATGCTGCCTCGCTCGGCCGGTGAGCAATGACGCGGCCGGCATCCGCGGACGCACGATCCACCTGAGTAGATCGCTCCGGCTGCGTCGTACACCCGCCGGATCACCATGTTCGAGACCTGCCACAGCGCGGTCCGACGACTTACCCGACCCGAACTCGACCCCAATCCGCATCAGTCACCGTCCGATCAGGAGTGAGAGCAATGGTCCATGAACCCGAGGCGATCACGAGGGCCGAGGTTCGCGACCCCGCGACTTACGACCTCGTCATCCGCCGGGCACATGTCTTCGACGGCCACAAGGCGCACACCGGGCTGTACGACGTCGCCATCAACGGCGGAGAGATCGCCGCCGTCTCAGCTCAGCCGCTGAGGGGCGGAGAGGAGGTGGACGCGGCCGAAGGATGGGTGCTGCCGGGCCTGATCGACACACACATCCACTTCTACGACGTGCTCGCGGTGACCGATCCGGCATCGATGCGGACGTTCGAGGAGAACGAGCTTCCCGGACGGCTCGACCTGTTCCTCCAGCACGGGATCACCACCATCAAGTCGGTGGGCGATCCCACCGCCGGGATCCTGGAGACACGGGCCAAGATCGCTGCGGGCGCGCTACGAGGCCCGCGGCTCCTGGCGACCGGCTGCGGCATCACCGGACGGGACGGGCACCCCGCGGCCACTGTCTTCGACGGCAATCCTTGGGCACGCGCACGGTTCACGGGCGAGATCGACAGCGTGCAGCAGATGCGTGATCTGGTGCACCACCTGGCCGACCGCAAGGTGGACGCGGTCAAACTCCTGTCGGAAGGTGCGTGCGCGCGCCCCGGCTCACCGACGTACGTCTGGCAGAATGCCGCTTTTCCGGTCGCTGTCGAGCTGGTGCGGCTCCCCCTCGATTTCCTTCGGGCGGGCATCGAAACCGGGCACGAGCGAGGTCTTCGAGTGACCGTCCACACGACCCAGCAGGTCGCGGCACGCGAAGCGATCGAGGCCGGCGCGGACGGCCTGGAGCACGGTGTCACCGTCGAACCCATCACCGATCACTCGCTCATCGATCTGATGCTCGCGCACGACATCACCTACACCCCGACGCTCTGGGCTCACGACGCGATTCATCCGGACGTTCGAGGCAATGTCAGGAAGGTGGCCGATGCCGGTGTGAGCATCGCCCTGGGCAGCGACACCTTCAGTGGCCGGGGCCTGTTCGGGGCGAACACACTGGAAGAGGCCGAGCTGATGGTCGCAGCAGGGATGACGCCCGTCCAGTCGCTCGTCGCAGCCACCAGCGGGGCGGCGCGGCAGTGCGTCCGCCCCGATCTCGGCGCGGTGGCGCCCGGCAAGCGCGCCGACCTGATCGTGCTGACCGCCGATCCCACCCAGGACATCAGCAACCTTCGCGAACTGAGCATGACGATCCTGAACGGCCGGATCGTCGTCGACAAACGCTAGTGCCCCGACAGGCAGCGTTCGCCCCGTCGCGACGCTCCCCCAGCCTTCGGCCGGGAGGTACCCCCAGGCACGCTCCCCCAAGCTCTTCGAGCAGGGGGGACCCCGGCTCGTCGGTCATCGCGGCCTCGTCCCGACGCAGAATGCGGCGCATCTCCTCCGCGAGCCGCGGGTCGCTGCGCATACCGGTGAACAGTGCCCCGAGGAGCCCGATCTCCTGCTCGGCGATCTGCCGGGTCGGTGACAAGGTCAAACCGGATCAGTCACCGGAGCTGTCACGGACGGCGGAGAACCGTGGTGTGATGGCGCCGTGAGCCGCGCCGCAGAAGAGACGAACCGCCGCATGCTTCGGGCACGGGACGCGATGGACCGCGCCTACGCGCGGCCGCTGGACGTCCCGGCCCTGGCCCGGATCGCCCATGTGTCCCAGGCACACTTCACGCGCACCTTCCGGGCCACGTTCGGCGAGACGCCGCACCGCTACTTGCAGCGCCGCAGGGTCGAGCGGGCGATGTTCCTGCTGCGGGAGACCGACCGCAGTGTGACGGACATCTGTTTCGAAGTCGGCTTCGGCAGCCCGGGAACCTTCAGCCGCACGTTCCGCGACATCGTCGGCCTGTCTCCACGGACGTACCGCAGGGAAGTGGCGGCGGCCACGGGTGTGCCGACCTGCTTCACGATGGCGTGGACGCGGCCGAGCGCCTGACCGTCCGCACTGCCCGCACCGGCCGTCGGCTGAGCAGTTTCGGATAAGTTTTCGTCCGGCTTGCCGAGTAGCGTGAGGCACATGTTCAACGCCATCACGCACTCGCAGATATTCGTCCTCGACCAGGACGAGGCACTCGACTTCTACGTCGGCAAGCTGGGCCTGGAGATAAACGCCGACGTCGACCTGGGCCTCATGCGCTGGCTGACCGTCAGTGTCCCCGGCCACCCGGAGCGCCAGATCCTGCTGGAGAAGCCGGGCGCTCCGGCGATGTCCGAGGAGACGGCGCAGCAGGTCCGTGAGCTGGTGACCAAGGGCGCGACGGGTGGCTGGCTCATCTTCACGACGGACGACTGCCGCAAGACGTACGAGACGCTGCTCGGCCGGGGCGTCGAGTTCACCGAGGAACCCACCGAGCGCCCGTACGGAATCGACTGCGGGCTCCGCGACCCCTTCGGCAACCGCATCCGCTTCACCCAGCTGAAGGCATAGCACTGCGCGACTCGCGGCCAGGACGCTTGCGGCCGGCACCCGTCGGTGGTCGGTGCCGTCGAGGACGAAGACAGGTCGGCGCTGTCGTCGATGACCAGGACTCGCTGGAGGTGTTCGGCCGTTGCGCGCGGGCGGTGGCGCAAGCGGTGTGTGAACCGCCTTGGCGGACGGCTCCGTAGACCGCCGGTCCCGCCGGTCTACGGTGCCATCCCGTGCTGGTACGCCCAGATGACGGTCTGCACCCGGTCCCGGGCGCCGATCTTGTGCATCGCGCGTCCGAGGTGGGATTTCACCGTACTGATCTCGACGACCATCTCGTCGGCGATCTCCGCGTTGGACAGCCCCCGGGCCAGCAGCCGGATCACCTCCGTCTCCCGGCCGGTGAGCGTGTGACCGGGCGCGGGCCCGTCGGCGCCGGGCCTGCGGCGGCGGGTGAACTCGGTGATGACCCGCCGGGTGACGGCCTGGTCGAGAAGTCCGTGACCGCCGACGAGGCGGCGGACCGCGTCGACGAGGTCGTCGGGGGCGGCGTCCTTCAGCAGGAAACCGCTGGCTCCGGCCTCCAGCGCGCCGAACACGTACGCGTCCAGGTCGAAGGTGGTCACCACGAGCACCGACGGGGCGTCCGGCCCGGCCGAGACGATCATACGGGTGGCCTCGATCCCGTCGCCGCCGGGCATCCGTACGTCCATGCACACCACGTCCGGCTTCAGCCGGCGCGCCAGTTCCACCGCGGCACGCCCGTCCGTGGCCTCGCCGACGACCGCGATGCCGTCGGTGTGCCCCAGGATGTACCGGAATCCCACCCGTACCACCGACTGGTCGTCGGCCAGCAGCACCTTGATCACGACTCTCCTTCCGAGGGGGCGGCGTTCACGGCGGCGTCGACCGGCAGCACGAGCCTGACCTGCCAGCCACCGGAGGCGGTCGGCCCGGCGTGGAACACCGCGCCGATCAGGCCGGCTCGTTCCCGCATGCCGGCCAGGCCGAATCCACTGTTCGCCCTCGGTGAGGAACTGGGCCGGCAGGGATACATGCTGACGCGGCTCGTGCAGGCCGAGGTGCCGCGGCCGGTGCTGGTGACCGGCCTCATCTGGGCGCTGTGGCACATGCCGATCATCTTCGGTGGCGTCTACCTGGCCGACTCCGGCGGATCCACACCGGTGATCGCGCTGCTGTTCCTGTTGTCGATCCTGCTGCAGAACCAGGTCATCTGCCGTCTGCGACTGACCTCGGGCAGCGTCTGGCCGTGCGTCGCCTACCACGCGGTGTGGAACGCGGTGATCCAGGCCGCACTCGATCCCGCCACCGACGGCTCCCACGCCTGGTTCCTGGTCGGAGAACAAGGCGTCATCCTCCTCGCGGTCAACCTCGCCGGTGCCCTCCTGCTGTCCACCTCCCAGGGCGCCGCGGACGGGCTGTGGGCTCCGGCGAGCGAGAAGTCCGTGCCGAACGTCTCCAAGGTGCTGTCGGGCTACGCCACCACCGGCGGGCTCGGCGCCTACATGGTGATGGACGCGATGGGCCTCATCTCCAACAAGAAGGTCATCCGCACTCCGCCCACCTCATGGACGGACCTGTTCGACTCCGCCTACCGCGGCCGCGTGACCACCTGGGACGCGCCGGCCTTCAGCGTCAACGCGGTCCCGGTGATCAACCAGATCGAGGGCGGTTCCGACGGCGACCTCTCCAAGGGCATAGCCGCCTTCTCACAGGCGGCGAAGAAGGGGCAGTTCAGCGGACTGATCAGCTCGGTCGACCAACTGCGTCAGCAGCTCAACAGCGGCCAGGTCGTCATCGCCCCCGGTTTCCAGGGTGTGGCCCAGCCGTGGATCGACGAGGGCGACCCCATCGGTTTCGCGGTGCCCAAGCAGGGCGTCATGGCGTTCCCCGAGGGCTTCCAGCTGGTGAAGGGGTCGAGCGACGAGCAACTGGGCCTGGCCGCCGACCTGATGAACGAGATCTTCGCGCCGGACGCGGTCTCCGACTACAGCGCGGCCACCGCCACCATCCCGCTGGTACAAGGCGCCGAACTGCCCGCCACATACCGTGACATCGAGAGCTTCCAGCTCAAGACCGTGCAGGACGCGCTCAAGCTCGACTGGTCCGCGCTGGTTTCCGGACTGGACAAGGCGACCACGGCCTGGAACAACGACGTGAAGGCACCTCGGCGCGGCCGTCCCCGGCCCCGGCCGTCCGGCCGGCAACCACGCCCCGACCGCCGTGTTCGACGAGGCGGTCCTGCCCGACGGCGCGCTGCTGCTGGCCGCACTCGCCTGGCAGCACGTAGACCCCGCCACGACCCCGTCCTGTCCCTGACCGACTCGCCGTCGCACCCTCGCGGCGCCCACCACCAGGAGTGTTCCGTGCACGACGTCCAGCCCCAGTGGGCGCCCCTCGCCCCGGCCGCCCCGCAGCCCGAACCCGCACCGGGCGGGCGCCGGGGGGAGCGACGCGCTGGTCACCGCGGGCGTCACCACCCTGTTCGGTGTCCCCGGCGACACCGGCGTGGCCCTGTACGACGCCCTGTACCGGCGCACGGACGACATCCGGCACGTCCTGGCCCGCGACGAACGGCACGCCGCCGCCATGGCCGACGCCTACGCCCGCAGCGGCAACCGGGTGGGCGTCGTGGAGGTGTCCAGCGGCGGCGGCACGACCTACGTGGTGGGCGGACTCGGCGAGGCGTACGCGGCGGGCGTCCCGGTGCTGCTCATCACCTCGGACATCCACGCCGCCAGCCGGGGCACCGGCGCGCTCACCGAGATCGACCAGGTCGCCCTCTTCTCCGCCGTCACCAAGCGGACCCGGGTCGCCGAGCGCGCCGACGACCTGCCGGGACTGGTCGCCGAAGCCCTGCTGGAGGCCGTGTCGCAACGCCCGGCCCCGGTCGCGCTGATCGTCCCCGAGAACGTCCTCGACGAGCCGACCGAGGCCCGGCCCGCGCCGGACGCCGGCCCGCCCGACCTGCCGGCGCGGCGCACGGCCGCCCCCGCGCCGGCCGTCGCCGAGGCGGCCCGACTGCTCTCCGCGGCGCACCGGCCGGCCGTGCTCGCCGGCTCGGGCCTCCATGTCTCCGGCGCCTGGCACAGCCTCGAACAGCTCGCCGACACCCTGGGCGCGCCGGTGGCCACCTCCCTGCACGGACGCGGCGCGGTGCGCGGCGACTCCCCCTGGTCTCTCGGCGTGGTCGGCAACAACGGCGCCCTGCCGGGGGCCAACGCCCTGATGCGGGAGGCCGACGCGGTGCTCCTGGTCGGCACCCGTGCCAACGCCACCGACACCAACAGCTGGACCGGACCCGCCCGGGGCGGTGTCCCCGTCATCCAGATCGACATCGACCCGGCCCGCGCCGGCCGTAACTTCCCCGGAGCGCTCGGCCTGCCCGGCGACGCCGACACCGTCCTGCGCCAACTGCTGGCGGCCGTCCCACCCGCCGACGAGGAGCGGCGGGCCGAGCGGCTCACCGCCGTACGCGGCGCGGCGAGCGCACCGGCACCCGCGCCCCGCCCGGCGGGTGCGCCGCCCTTGCGGGACGGACTGCTGCTGCCCGACGAGGTGGTGCGCGTCGTGTGCGCCGGCCTGCCCGCGGACACCCCCGTCATCGCCGACCCCGGCACCCCCACCCCCAATGTCGCCGTGCACTGGCGGCAGCGGCGGGCCGGCCGCACCGTGGTGATTCCCCGGGCTACGCCATCCCCGTGGCCGTCGGAGTCGCCATGGCCCGGCCCGGCACTCCCTTGGTCTCCTTCACCGCCGACGGCAGCTTCGCCATTAGTGGATGACGTGCAGGTTCGCCGAGGGCTTCTGAGAGCGAAGAAGGTGCTCGTCAGCAGGTCAGCGGCATGCGGGGCACCCATTCCATGATCTCCACGAATTTGCGAGTAACTAGGGGAAGTCCGCTGCAACTCCAGTAATCTCTGTGCTTGTGTCAGATTCCGAAGGTCGCACCCTCACTCTCGTGCCGCCGCCACGTGCTGCGAAGGAGGGCTCAGGTCCGATCGAGACCGGTTTGGCAGATGTCGTCACCCTCCAGCGGCGCCGCCAGGCACGTATGTCCGCCCAGGACGAGGAGAGCTTCTTCGTCGACGCGCTCACCGAGTACCAGTGGGCACGGGACTCAGCCGGACTGGCCCCGTCGACGATCGACCAGCTGATCAAACCGGTCATCGAGGTCTGCGACTTCTACGGCACCGTGCCGTGGCACCTGACCCCGCGCGATGTTGACAAGTACTTTGCTGGCCCGGGCAAGCGCGCACACAACACGCACCGACAGAAGCTCAACCACATCGACGCGTTCTTCGCCTTCCTCGAACAGCGCTACGCCCACGAGATCATGATGCGATTCGGGGCGACGGTGGAGTGACCGGTCGATCCGTTCAACCGGCCCGTCCACCGTGGGGACTTCGGGCTACGGATCCCACCCTCGCAGACGGCGATGAAGGAGTTCTTCGCCCGCTGGCGGGAGCAGTTGCCGTACGCCCGGAAGTACACCGTGGCCTGCCGCGACTACGTCATGACGAAGATCGCATACGTCTCAGGTGTCCGGGCTGCCGAGTTGTGCCCGGTGACGATCGGCGACGTCCACTGGGAACACGGTCAGTGGGGTCGGTTCGTCGTCCAGGGCAAGGGCGCTCGCGGCTCAGGACCGCGGCCTCGCGAGGCGTACCTGTTTCGCGAGGGACGCGAGCTGCTTTGGTGGTACATCGAGGAGGTTCGGGCGGAGTTCGGTGACGACGCCGATCACCCCTCGGCGCCCCTGTGGCCGTCCGAGCGCAAGCCCAAGGCGATAGCGGCGCTGAACCTGCCGATCGCGCCGGCAATCACCCCGTCGACGTTCCGCCGTCAGCTCCACGCGGCGGCCGCGAGCTATCTGACCGGCCCGGTCACCGACCTCTTCCCGCACCTCCTGCGGCACGCCTGCGCGACTCACAACTACGAGCGAGGCATGACGCTGTGGGAGGTCCAGCGTGTTTTGGGTCACCACTGGGCCACCACGACTCTTCGGTACATGGCGACTGCACAGGCCGACCCCGAGCATGCCAACGTGGCAGCGAGCTCGCGGGCGGCCCAGCGCCTGGTGATGGACAAGGGGAACCTTCGGTGAAGTGGAATCTGAGGATGGTGGCCGCTCAGCGGGACCTGTGGCGTCCCACCGAGTTGCTGGAGGCGTTCAAGACGGTCGGATTCACGCCGTCGCTGAGCAAGGTCGCCGCGATGTGGAGCGGCACACCGGTCACGGAGCGGCTCGACGACCTGGACAAGATTTGTGCGGTGCTGAACTGCACCGTTGGCGATCTGCTACAAGCCGAGCCCCTGGAGGCCGCTGCCGGAGAGCGCGAAGCACTGCCCAAGGCCGTGGGAGCTGAAGGCTCGGGCGGGGGTCCCGTACGGCCGACGCCCCGTCGGCAGGGCAGCCGTCGTTCGCAGCCGCCGAACTGACGAATGGCGGCACGATCTCGTCCTACTCAGTGCCCGGACTGCAAGGGCTGGGGGGTTCTCGGGCTGGCCACGTGCCAGGGGTGCATGGAGTGGCGGAAGAATCATCCTGAGCAGGGCGGATGTCTGCGCTGCCGTCACACGGGACATCTCAACTCCGACCGTCTGTGCCGGGCATGCCTGCACGCTGTCCGGCTTGACGCCGACGCCGCGTGGGTCACCGACCCGGACGGCGCTGGCCCGCGAAGCCGTCAGCTGATGCTCCTCTATTCCGGCCTCGTCCCCAGCCACGCCCAACCCTTGAAGAAGTACGGCAGACGCACCGGCCGCACTGGCACCGATCAGCGCGAGCGGCTGCACTGGGTGGAACAGATACGCGCGGCCGCGGCTCCGACCCGGGACGACCCTGCGGTCCTCCCACCCGCCGTCCTGGGGCAGCTGCCGCTCTTCCCGGTCCGCAGGATGCTGTCCATCGATGTCTGCCGGCGCATTCTGCAAAGGCCGCTCGCCGGCTATCGCGAGGTCGTCGAGCACACCGCTGCGTTCGCGGCGGACACCGGCATCGGCAAACCCATGCAGCGCAAGCTGCATGAGATGCTGCGCCTCGCTCTCGCCGTGCGCGACGCGGACGGCGACGACATCGTCGACGAGCTGGTCCTCGACGACATCCCCAACTACGGCCGGTCCGTCCGGGCGATCCTGCTGCGGGCTCAGATGCTGAGGCTCCTGCCAGAGCCGCGCGAACCCGAGCGCCCCCAGCGGTCACGGACGTCACGGACCACGCGCCGCGTCTGGGGGCCCCTGACCATGACACCGAGGTCCTGTCAGCAGTGCGGCTCCTGGTTCGCAGCGAAGATGAAGGTCATCTGCGAACCCTGCTCATCCTTCGCCCGGAAGAGAGGCATCAGCGCTGCCTCCACGGGAGCGTGCGCTCGCTGCCTCCGTGTCGATCTGCCGCTCGCCGACGGGTACTGCCGCGGATGCCGATGGCATGTAGCCAACCACGGCCCAGGGGACATCAGCCGGTTCGGAACGCAGCTGTGGCTCGGTTCACCGGTTCCGGCGCCCACAAGCCTGAGCCACTCGGGTGTGGCCCCGCCGACTCCGCAGCGGCCTGTCTCCGAGCACGTGATGGCCCCTGGGCAGGAGAGGTTGTTCGAGCTCCGGAGAGATTGGCGCCCGGTGGTCGAGCTGGCGCGGCATGATCTGCCGACGCTCACAGACTCGGCCGAGCGGCTGCTATACGATCTCGACAGCGTGATGAAGCAGGAGATGTGGTCCACGGTCCCCACCACCAAGACCCGGAACACGCTGACGGTCTTGGTGTCCTGGCTCGGCGCTGATGCACCGCTGCTGGAATCCGACATCCGGGCGCTCGTCGACAACCGCTCCCTGAAGTTCAGCGGCCGGCGGGTCACGCAGTTCCTGGAGTCCCGAGGGTTGCTGGTCCCGGATGCCGAGTTTCGCCGGGACGCGCACCAAAAGCGCTTGGAGGCCGAGCTCGCCGCACTGCCCGCGACGATCGCACAGGAACTCTCGGTCTGGATCAAAGCCGTACGCGGAGAGGGCAAGTGGGAACACACCGGCCGCACCTACCGGAGCATCGCCCGCTACTGGCATGTACTCGACCCGATCCTCAAGGGGTGGATCGCGGACGGCATCGAGAGCCTGCGCGAGATCACCCAAGACGACATCAAGCGGGCCATCGCCACCCGCAAGGGGACGCCGGCCCGCTCGATCCACATCGTCCTGCGGAACGTCTTCCGGGCCCTTCGGCAGGAAAGCGTGATCTTCCGCGATCCCACCCGCGGCCTCGTCTTCGCAGGGATCAACAACACCCCACCTTCCGTGCCTTCGGACCGGCTGGGCGGCATCCTTAGCCACGCACGCAACGACTTCCAGCGCCTCGTGATGGTGCTGGTCTGCGTCCACGCACTCAGCGGCACCGACATGCGCCACCTGCTGCTCACCGACCTCGACCTCTCCCGTGAGCGCCTCATCGTCCGGCGCCCCGGCAAACGGCACATCATCTACCTGGACGAACTCACCCACCGCTGCGCCTCCGCGTGGCTCCGTGCACGTCACCGCCGCTGGCCGGTGACCACCAACCCGCATCTGCTGATCAACCGATGGACCGCGGTAGACACCAACTACTCGCCCATCGGCACCACATTCACCGCCATCTTCCGACCCACCGGACTCACAATGCCGACGCTGCGGCAGGACCGGATCCGCGATGAGGCGTTCGAGGTCAACGACCCCCTCCACCTGATGCGTCTGTTCGGCATCTCCTCGCAGACCGCCATGCGGTACATCACCGCAGCCCATCCTGAACGCACCGCGAAGCTCCCACGGTGAGGCGAGCACACAGCGCAGGCGGCAGGTCACCTCTTCGTATTCGAGCCCCTCGGCCGCCGACTGCGCTTGGGTGATCGGAGTCCGCTTCGTCTTCGCCCTGCACGCCGCGCACGCGTAGACCGAGTCCCGGCCGTCATCGACAACTCGCCCGCGACTGATCACTGCTCAGGGACGGCCGTCTTCCGAGCCGTGGTCCGCGGCGATCGGTGTCGGCTGCACCTGAAGGGTGGTCCCCACCGCGAGGAACACCGCGCAGGCCTTCGCGATCTCCAATGCCTGCGCCAGCACCTCCGGGTTGAGCCGCTCGCCGAACATCATTGTCGCGGACTGCTCAGTCGCTGCTCGAACTCGAATTGGAAAGAGCCATGACGTTTCGGGCAATATCAGGGTGTGAACAGCGCGAAGAAGGACGTTCTGGATGCGGTCGGGCCCCGTCTGCGGGAGCTGCGGCGTCGGCGTGGGATCACGCTGGCTGAGCTTGGCCAGCGGACCGGAATCAGTGAGAGCACGCTGTCTCGTCTGGAGGGCGGCAGCCGCAAGCCGACTTTGGAGCTGCTGCTTCCACTTGCCGAGGTGTACGCGGTGCCGCTCGACCACCTCGTGGGCGCGCCCCGGACGGGAGATCCGCGCATTCACCTGCGCCCGGTGACCCGGGGCGGCATGACGTTGGTGCCGCTGAGCGATCCCGGCGGCGCCCAGGCCTACAAGCTTCTCATTTCACCCGCGCCCCACAGCGAGCCCGAGCTGCAGACTCACGATGGTTTTGAGTGGATTTATGTGCTCGCCGGACGGCTCAGGCTGCTGCTGGGCGAGCAGAGCCTGAGCCTCAAGCCGGGCGAGGCCGCGGAGTTCGACACGCACGTGCCGCACTGGATCGGCGCCGACGGCGACCAGGCGGTAGAACTTCTCATCCTGCTGGGACGCCAGGGAGAACGGGCCCACCTCCGGGTCCGCGCCACCTGACCCGGTTGCGGTGATTGCGGTGCTCAGTTCGTGTCGGGGAGGGGGCCCAGCCCGTGTGCACGGCTGCCCAGCACCCGCCGCGAGACCTCGGCCTCCATCGCCCCGCTGAAGACTCCACCGCCCTTCGCCGCGCGAGCGGCGGCTTCCGCGTCGGCCTTCAGCAGGTCCATGTGGATCGCGGCGGCCGCGGTGGTTCCGGCTGCCGCTGCAACCGGAACCCCGGCCAGCACATCGCTGACGTTCCCCGCGGCCCACACGCCCGGCACGCCGGTGAACCCGGAGGCGTCCACCCGGAGCTGCTCCCCCAGGCCCATGGGATGTTCCTGCATCGTCACGCCCAGGTCGCGCAGAAAGCCGGCGCGTGCGAGGAACCGGGGGGCGACCACCAGTTCCTGGACCGGCACCACCTTTCCTGAAGCCAGCCGCACGCCCGTCAGCTGGTCCTGGCCGTTGACCTCAAGCCCGGTTGCCGCACCGTCGACCACGCTGACACCGAGAGCGGCCAGCTGCTCCCACTGCTCGTCGGTCAGCGTCGTTCCGGTGTGCAGGAACAGTGTGACGTCCTTGGACATCTGGCGGAACAGCAGTGCCTGGTGGAAGTTGCCGAGCACCCCGATGAGCTTGTCCTGGACTTCCCAGCCGTGGCAGTACACGCAGTGCAGCACGTCCCGCCCCCACCGTTCGGCCAGCCCCGGCACGTCCGGCAGCGCATCGACCAAACCAGTGGTCACCAGCACCCTGCGGGTGCGTACGTGCTGCCCGCCCTCGGTGACGACCCAGAAACCCGCATCGTCCTGGGAGATCCCCGCGACCTGCCCCGAAACGACACGACCGCCGTACGAGGCGACTTCCTCGCGCCCGAGCCGCAGCAGCTCCAGGGGAGAGATGCCCTCGCGGCCGAGCAGGCCATGGGCCCCGGTGGCCGGGGCGTTGCGGGGCTCGCCCTTGTCGATGACCAGGACCGACCGGCGCACCCGGGCCAGATTCAAAGCCCCGGACAGGCCGGCGGTCCCGCCCCCGACCACCACGACGTCCCAGGGCTGTCCACCATCTCGTATCAACTCGAATTCGCGCATGCCCTCAGCGTGCGACGGTGCCACGGACGCCGCAAAGGTTCATGCTGTCCCGGCAAGAACGCCCCGACGCCCCATCGCCGACGGGGTCCGATCGGCTCACGGCAACCGGACCACACCGACCTTCTTGCCGGTCCAGCAAGAAGGTTCGCTGCTTGATGACGCGGGTGTGCAGGCTGCGTCCAGTCAGTTCTGGCTCGCCACCGAAAGCCGGCACCCCCAGGGCCTGGTCGTTTTCCCGCATTCGTTGGGAATTCCTCCGGCTCGGAGCGGCATGTCGGTGGTCGAAATCCTTGAGGAAGCAGCAGATGGAAAATCGCCACGTCGTGATCATTCCGATCGAGATCGACGAGGAGAAGGAGGCCTCTTATCTCGCCGCGTGGCAGGATGCCGCGGAGGTGATGGCGGCGCAGCCCGGTTTCATTCGGACGTACATGTTCCGCACCATCGTTCCGGGGAGCAAATTCTCTCTCGTCAACGTGGCGGAATGGGAGTCCACCCGCCACTGGGAAGAGGCGATGAACGTCTGCCCGATGATGGGACAGCAGATAGCCGTCGTCCATGCCTCGAACTACGAGGCGATCCGTACGGTCCTGCCCGCGCAGGACCCGGGTGCCGGCGACGGCCGCACGCCCGCCGAGCTGTCTCCTGCCGAGGCGCATCGCCGCGCCGAGGACGGGGAACTCACGCTGGTCGACGTCCGTGAAGACGATGAATGGGCGGGGCGTCACCCGGCCGACGCCGTCCACGTCGCGCTCGGCACGCTGGCCTCGTCGCTGTCGGATCTGCCTGACGGCCCACTGGCCTTCGTCTGCCGCACGGGCAACCGCAGCGCGCAGGGCGGCGTGCAGGCGATCCGCGCAGGCCGGTCCTCCGTCTACAGCGTGGCAGGCGGCCTGGAGGCGTGGGAGGCGGCGGGGCTGCCGGTCGTCGTGCCTGGCCGATAGGGCGCGGTCAACAATGCCGATCGCGTCGCAGTTGCGGTGCGTGAGGGCTGACGAAAGCAGAACCGGAACATAACCGTCGCATACCTCCGCCGGCATGAGGCCGGCCGGGTGCGCCGCCCGCTCGCAGTCTTCGGGAAATTCGCTGCCGCCATTCCATGCGGTGATCGTTTATGTAATGGCTGACGCGAATTTCCCGGAGCTGCGGCGGCCCTTCAGCAAGACAGAATTACCCGGGTATGCCATCCCGGAGAGGAGCAACACCATGTTTATCGACACCCTGGAGTTCGAGGGACTGGGCAACCGTAGTTATCTGGCTGGGGGGCGGAGAGGGGCGGTCGTGGTCGATCCGCCGCGGGACGTCGATCAGGTGATCGCCCTCGCCGCCCGGCGAGGAGTGCGCATCGCCTACGTGGCGGAGACGCACGTGCACAACGACTACGTCACCGGGGGGCTGGAGCTGGCCCGCCTCACCGGCGCCCGCTACCTCGTCCCGGCCGGCGCCCAGGTCTCCTTCACCCGCACGCCTGTCGCGGACGGGGACGTGTCCGAGGTGGACGAGGACCTGGTGCTGCGTGCGATAGCCACCCCGGGCCACACCCCGCACCACACCTCCTACGTCCTGGAGGAGAAGGGACGCGCGGTGGCTGCTTTCACAGGCGGCTCGCTGCTGATCGGCTCCGTGGGACGTCCGGACCTGGTGGACCCGCGACTGACCGAGCAACTGGCCCGAGCGCAGCACGCCTCCGTCCACCGCTTGGCAGCGGCACTCGACGACGAGGTGCCGGTACTGCCCACGCACGGTTTCGGCAGCTTCTGTTCCTCCTCCCAGGCCGAGGGCGATGCGAGCACGATCGGCCAGGAACGTACCAGCAACGACGCCTTCACCCTAGAGGCGGACGCCTTCGTCAGGCAGGTCCTGGCCGGGCTGGAGAACGTGCCCGCCTACTACACGCACATGGGCCCGGCCAACGCCGCCGGCCCCGCGCCCGTCGACCTGACCCCGCCCGAGCCCGCCGACGCCGCACAGATCGCCGAACGGCTGGCGGCGGGCGAGTGGGTGGTGGACCTGCGCAACCGGGTCGCCTTCGCCGACGGTCACGTGGCCGGATCGTTCAACTTCGAGGCCACCGGCAAGCTGGCCACCTACCTGGCCTGGCTGATCCCGTGGGGCAAGCCGGTCACCCTGCTCGGCGACACCCCGGCCCAGATCGCCGACGCGCAACGCGAGCTGACCCGGGTCGGCATCGACCGCCCGGCCGCCGCCGCCACCGGGGATCCCGCCACCTGGGTCCGCCAGGGGGAACGGCTCGCCTCCTTCCCCCGTGCCGACTTCGCCGACCTCGTCGGCGCACACGAGCGCGGCGAGGACGTGGTGGTGCTGGATGTGCGCCGCGACTCCGAACGTGCAAACGGCTTCCTCACGGGCTCCGTGCACATCCCGCTCCACGAACTGCATAGCCGGAGCGGCGAGGTGCCGGACGGAACGGTGTGGGTGCACTGCGCCGGTGGGATGCGCGCGGCGATCGCCGCATCCCTCCTGGAGGCGACCGGACGAAAAGTCATCGCCATCGATGACGGCTTCGACGCCGCCGCCGACACGGGCCTGAGCATCACCCGGCCCTGACACCCCCTGCTCCACCTGCACAGAAGGCACACGATGTTCCTCTCATGCCACGGTCCCGGCCCACTCGGCCCCGAACAGGGCCACTCGCACGTCACCGGCACCGGGCCGGTGGCCGGCGACAGCGGGCGAATAGCATGACCGTCCTGATCCTGGCCCTGACCGCAGGAGCCGTCGTCGGCCTGGTGCTCGGCGCCCTCGGCGGTGGCGGCAGCGTTCTGGCGGTGCCCGCGCTGATCTACCTGCTCGGCTTCACCCCCGCCGCAGCCACCACCGCCAGCCTGATCATCGTCACCGCCACATCCCTGACCGCCCTGTACGCGCACGCCCGGGCCGGGCACGTGCGGTGGAAGGCGGGAGCGGCGTTTGCAGCCGCCGGGATTCTCCCGGCGGCTGCCGCCGGAGCCGCCGCCGCCCACCTGCCCCAAACCGCTCTCACCGTCGCCTTCGCCGCCATAGCCGCCCTCTCCGCCATCAAAATGCTCCGGCCCGTCGGCACAGCCCGCCTCAAAGAGGGCGGCGTACGGCCGGGCAAGGCGGCCGGTGCCGGCGCCGCACTGGGCGCACTGACAGGGCTGCTCGGCGTGGGCGGCGGCTTTCTCGCCGTCCCCGCCCTGGTCACCGTCCTGGCCTTCGAGATGGACGCCGCGGTCGGCACCAGCCTGCTGGTCATCGCGGTCAACTCGCTGGCCTCCCTGGCCACTCGCTCGGGCACCGCTGCCTCGCTCGACTGGGCGCTGATCGGCCCGTTCATCGCTACCGCGATCCTGGGCGCCTGGTACGGCAAGCGCATCGCCGCGAAGGTCTCGGCAACCCACCTGCAGCGCATCTTCGCCATGGTCCTGCTGGCCGTGGCCGCCTTCATGCTCGCCGACGCCGTGACGTGACGGCGGCTCGGCCCGCGACACCTTCGACGGCCCGCATCCGCCCGGTATCCCCGGCCGCCACCTGCCCTCCTCTCTGGTTGGCCTCCCACGTGACGAGCTTTCTCGGCACCGGGATCTCGCCGCCACAAGGGCGCGGCGGTGGGCTGCAGCGCGTACGCCGACTGATCGGTTCCGGGCGCGGGGCCGAGGTAGGTGTGGCCGGCCATGCGGCACCAGGCGGGCAGGTGGAGCGGGGAGGCATGGTCTTGGCGATGACGTGGACGCCGGCGCCCGGCTCGGCGTTGCGGATCTGTTTGCGCAGACGGAGCAAGAGGCTGATCCAGAGCGGGCCGGTGCCGTCGACGGTGATGTCCGCCCTCGGCACGGATGCCGCGGTCATCGGGACAGGGTCTGGGTGACGCGCCACAGCCGGCGGTGCACGAGATCCTCGCCTGGCTCGCAGCACACGACCTGAAAGTCGGGGACTGACTCAGTGACGCGTGTCCTACTGCTGTCCCGGAAGCGGCTGGCAACCCGTAAGCGCGTCCCTACAATCCGGGGGCGCGCGTGCGGGTTCCTGTCGTTTGGCACCCAGGATTCCTGAAACCTGCGCGCCCTGGCCTGCGGCGAGCTGGAGACGGTGTCCCGCCTCGCACTGCCGGTGCTGTTCGTGCAGTTCACCAACCACAGCCTGGGCTGGATCAAGATGCTCCAGCATCTCTACACCGGCCGCCGCTACTTCGGCGTCGACCCCGGTACCATCGACGCGGTCGCCGTCGCCGGAGCATGTGGCGTGGAGGCGTACGCGGTCCGTTCCCTCGCCGAACTCGCCGCTCACGTCGCGGACTTCGCGCCGCGGCCGCGGCCGCTGTACCTGGACGTCGAGGTACCCCACATGATCGACTACACGCCCCCGGTGCCCGCCTGGGACCGCGGCCCCTCCGGCGACGCCGAACGCCCCGTGTACTGACGGCACGCGGCGGAGCGTGGACCCGGAGCGGCAACAGGACTGAACGGACAGGACGGACCAGTGACGGAACAGCAGCCGGAGGCCTCATCCGGGAGCGTGGGCAAGGCGTCCGCGCGCCGCCGCTCGGAAGAGGTTTACCGGATCCTGCGCCAGGAGATCGTCGACGGCGTCCTGCGGCCCAACGCGCCGCTCGTGGAGGACGAGATAGCGGCACGCCTCGGTGTCTCACGCACCCCGGTCCGCGAGAGCATGCAGCGGCTCATGGCCGACGGCCTCATCCGTTCACAGCGGCGCCGCTGGGTCGTGCACGAGTACACCCCGCAGGAGATCAGGCACCTCTACGAGGTCCGGGCCGGTCTCGAAGCCCACGCGGCAAGGCTGGCCGCCCTGCGCACCACCGCCGAGGAGCGGGCGGAGATCACCCGCTGGCGGGAGCGGATGACCTCGCCGACCGTGGACTCCCTGTGCGACCGCGCCTCCAGCAACGACGCCTTCCACGACACCATCACCGCTGCCTCCGGCAACCCCCGGCTGCTGGAGATGATCCACGCCAACCGGCTCTTCCACTTCAACAAGCGCATCGCCGCGCTCTACAGCCCCGAGGAGATCGCGGTCACCTCGCGGCAGCACGGTGACCTCATCACCGCGGTCTGTGACGGCGACGCGGACCGCGCCGGGGAGACCGCCCGCGAGCACACGGAGTACTCCCTTGAAATCATCCTGAAGCGGCTGTTCTGACGTTCTGAATCTCGTTCAGGCAGTGTCGGGCAGGTCCCCCCGGCGGGACGAGCGGGCCGATCGTGCGCCGGGGCGCTCGCGCACTGCTCCGAGGTGAGGCATGGGCAGTTGCTCGCCGGGTCGGGGGCCATCGGGGGGTCAGCTGAGGCCGGCGCGGATGGCGTACGGCACCGCTGGCCGGAATCATCGTGAACGGTTCCATCCGCGACGTCGCCGCACTCCGGGCTCTGCCCATCGGCGTCAAGGCCCTCGGCAGCACCCCACGACGCAGCCGCAAAGAAGACACCGGAGAGCGCGACGTCCCCCTCACTTTCACAGGAGCCACCTTCACACCGGGCCGACGGCTGGTCGGCGACGACGACGGAATCGTCATCCTCCCGGCGGACGAGGTACCGGAAGCAAGCGCGGCGGCGATGAAAGGCAGGAGTGGGTCATAGCCGGGTGGCTGTGCGGATCAGCTTGGCGAGGGCGAGGGAGTGGCTGTGGGCGGGCCAGGCGATGTGGGTGACGACGGGGGGCGCGTCGGTCAGGGGGACGGCGGTGTGTTCGGCCCACAGCCAGGCGCGGGCGGAGTCGGGGAAGACGGCCAGGGTGCGCCCGAGGGCAATCAGTTGGGCCAGTTGGGTCTGGTCGTGGATCTCGGGGCCCGGGCCGGGTGCGTATGTGCCGTTACGGGCCCAGCGGGCGAGCGGTAGGCCGGGGATGTCGCTGATGTCGGCCAGGGACAGCGTCTTGCGTGCGGCGAGGGGGTGCGTCGCGGGCAGGATGGCGATCTGCCCCTCGCTCATCAGTTCCTCGCTGTCGAACCCGGCGACGGAGTTGAACGGTGTGTGCATGAGGGCCACGTCGGCGCGGCCGTCGCGCAGCATCTCCCCCTGCTCACACGTGCCGCTCGGCAGCACCTCGATCTCGGCGGCGTCGGGCTCGGCCGCGTAGGCGTCGAGGAGCTTGTGCAGCAGTTCGTGGGCGGCGGCGGCCTTGACCGCCAGCACCAGGCGGTCGCGGGGGCCGCCCGGACGGTCGGCGCCACCGGCGCGGCGGGCGCGGCGGGCGGCGGCGGTGGTCGCGTCGAGGGCTGCGCGGCCCTCGTGCAGCAACACCTCTCCGGCGCCGGTCAGGGAGACACCGCGGCGGTTGCGGGTCAGCAGGGAGACACCGAGGCGTCGCTCAAGCTGCTGGATCGCCCGGGACAGCGGTGGCTGGGCCATGCCGAGGCGCTCGGCGGCACGGCCGTAGTGCAGTTCCTCCGCGACGGCGATGAAGTACCTCAGTTCGCGGGTCTCCAAGGTGTCCATGGCCGCAAGCATACGTCGGTGATACCTGCCGGGTATGACAGGGCACTGTATCGGTGTTGGATGCGCCGCTCGTCGGCGGGCGAACATCGACGGCACGGGCGAAGCGAAGTCCGCGCCGGGGACCGGCGCGGACAAGGGGTGCCGTTGACGAACGGCGCACCACGCGGAAGGCCGCCCTCCGCAATATCCGGCTCAGCAGGAAAGACACAGGCATGAACACACCCTCCGCGTCACTGCCCGGCGGCACCTGGACCCTGGGCGATCTGACCGTCACCCGCTTCGGCTACGGCGCCATGCAACTCGCCGGCCCCGGGGTCATGGGCCCACCCGCCGACCACGACGGTGCGCTCGCCGTCCTGCGCGAGGCCGCCGCCCTCGGGATCACCCACATCGACACCGCCGGCGCCTACGGACCACGCGTCACCAACCGGCTGATCCGTGAAACGCTGCACCCCTATCCCGCATCGCTGCACATCGTGACCAAGGTCGGGGCGGTCCGCGACCAGCAGGGCGGCTGGCCCCCTGCCCGGCAGCCCGAAGACCTGCGCCGCGCCGTCCGCCAGAACCTTGAGGACCTCGGGCTCGATTCGCTCGACGTGGTCAACCTCCGGCTCGGCGACGCCCAGGGCCCCCGGACCGGCTCGCTCGCCGAGCCCTTCGAGACCCTCGTCGAACTCCAGCAGCAGGGCCTGATCCGGCATCTCGGGGTGAGCAACGTGACGGCGGAACAGGTCGCCGAGGCGCAGGCGCTCGCGCCGATCGTGTGCGTGCAGAACATGTACAACCTCGCCTACCGCCAGGACGACGAGCTGATCGACGATCTCGCCGACAAGGGCATCGCCTACGTGCCCTTCTTCCCGCTCGGCGGCTTCACACCTCTGCAGTCCACGGCGCTTTCCGCCGTGGCCATCCGGCTGGATGCGACGCCGATGTCGGTCGCCCTGGCCTGGCTGCTGCGGCGGTCGCCGAACATCCTGCTCATTCCCGGCACCTCGTCGGTGGTGCACCTGCGCGAGAACGTCGCCGGCGCGGGACTCCCGCTCTCCGACGAGGACCTCGCCGAGTTGGACGAGATCGGCCGTTAGCAGGACACAGCCCGGCCTCCCGGCAAGACCGAGGGGCAGTGGCGGATGATGTGATGCGGGCCTCACCGCTGGTGACCGAGGGCCGTGTTCGCACATGCTGCTGCGCGGTGGAGCCACCGGAGGCGGCTCCACCGCCAGGGTTGAAGTTCTGAGCGACATCGTGACGTGGCCCGAGGTCGCGGATTACGCCAGTTGTCGGGCCACGGCGTCCCGCGCGACGTGTATTCAGCGCTTTTCGACTGCTGTTCGTTCGCCGCGGCCATCGAGTACCTGCGCGGCACCGGGGCCACCTTGCCTGACGTGACGGATGCCTCCAGCGCCCTTGACGGTGCCCAGGAGACGGTCAAACGCGCGACGATCTCCGCGTGGCCTCAGCTCGGCGGTTTGCCGGGCTGGGCGCGATGGGCTTCTCCGGTCTGCCGTGCCTGCTCTGCGATCCGGTGCAGTACCGCGATATGCGCCTGAAGTGCGTGGCGACCGGTGTTGCTGAGGTTCAGCCAGGTCCGTGGGCGGTTACCCACATAGCCCTTCCGGACTTCGATGTGTCCGGACGTGCTCAAGGTCTTCACCTGCTTGGACAGCGCCGAATCGGTCAGGCCGACCGAGTCCCGCACCCATCCGAACTCGGCCCACTGAGTCGCCGCGAGCAGCGACACGATGGACAGCCGTGTCGGATCCACGAGCAGCGGGGACAGTTCGGCTTCAGCCATTGGGGAGACTTCCCGCAGGGGGGAGACTTGCCCGCGCGGTGGCCACTGCCCGCCGGCCTGGCCAGGCCGGCGCGGAGCCGAGGACCGAACCCGATCAGTGCGATGGCCAGGACCGCGCCGAGGACCGTGCTCAGGCAGGACACGTGGACATCGAGTCCCATCAACACCACGGAGGCCGCTACCACCGCGGCGATGGTCAGCCATGCGATGAGAACGAACTTCGACGAGATCGCCCCCCGGCTCCGGCCGCTGCTCGCCGAAGTGTCCGCGAACTTCCCCGGAATTGTGCGTGATCGGTAACGGCCGGATCCGGTGGCCGCAGTCCGTCGTCCTGTCAGTTGATCGGAAGGCGACCACAGGTCGGCGAGGAACTGCGGGAGAGTGGGGCGGACATGGCACGGCGGCGCAACAGGCGGGGCTGGTACGGCAAGGCGGTCGGGGCCGCGCTCGGCGTGACGGTGCTGGCCGTCGGCGCCTCGGTGTGGACCGCGCAAGCCGGTGTCGTGGGCGGCTCGTCGCCTCAGGCGGCTGCCTCGGCCTCGCCGAGCAGTGACGTCAGACCGGTGGACGTGACCATCGCACACGCCTCGGACAAGGGGGCGCGCGGCGTCAACATCACCATCGACGACGGCCCCGACCCCGAGTGGACCCCCCAGGTACTGGACCTGCTGCGGGAGCAGGGGGTGAAGGCCACGTTCTGCATGACGGGGACGCAGGCGCAGGCCCACCCGGACCTCGTGAAGCAGGTGGTCGCGGCCGGTCACCGGCTCTGCGACCACAGCGTGTCGCACGACACCACCATGGACACCAAGTCCGAGGCATACCAGTCACGGGAGATACTCGACGCCGAACGCATGATCACTGAGGCGTCCGGTGGCGTACGGCCCATGTACTACCGGGCGCCCGGCGGGGCCTTCACCCCCTACAGCCGCAAGCTGGCCGCCTCCCGGGGCATGCGCCCGCTGGGCTGGAACGTGGACTCCAAGGACTTCGAGCGGCCGGGCACGGACGCCATCATCGCCACCGTCGAACGGGAACTGCCCAATGGGCCGACACTCCTCTTCCACGACGCGGGCGGCGACCGCTCCCAGACCGTCGAGGCCCTGCAACGGCTCCTCCCCGAACTCAGGGCACAGGGCTACTCCTTCGGCTTCCCCGTGCGCTGAGCCCCAGCCCCGGCCGATCCGCGTAACGACGGCCGATCCGCACTCGACGATGGCCGATCCGGGTCGACGACGGCCAGGGCATCGTCGGCAAGGTCGGCCCGTGGCGCTGCGAGCGGGCCTGAAGTGGTACGTCCGCTTCGTCCGGGCCGGTGTCGTGTCGGGGCGGGTCGAGGTGGGTCGGGTTCAGGGATTCAGGCACTCAGATACTCCGGGGCGGCGCGGTCGGTGTGGTGCTTGCCCTGGCGGACGAGGTGGCGGGTCCGCTGGTCCTCTGCATGGCGCGGGCTATGGTGCGTATCTCGCTCAGGACGGTCGCCACGGCCGGTACGTTCGCCATGTCGGGCCACAGCAGGGCGTAGGAACGCCGCAGCGGCCAGCGCCGTAACGGCCGGTACACCAGCCCGGGGGCCACATGGGCGTCCAGCGACAGCTCGCTCATGAGGCTGATGCCGAGCCCGGCGGACACCAGTGACTGGATGGCGATCACATCGTCGACGGTCGCCGCGATCCTGGGCTGGAAACCCAGGTTCGTGCAGGCCGCCATGAACCGGTCCCGGAAGCTCTCCATCACCCAGTCCCGGCCGGCGAGTTCCGCGAGGTCGACGGTGTCGCGTCCGGCCAGCGGATCGTCGTCGCGCATCAGTACGTAGCGGCGGTCCGTCATCAGTTCCAGGCGGAGCATGGCGCTCTCGCCCTCGGGCAGGTCCTCGTTCTCCCAGTTGCAGAGCAGACCGAGGTCGGCCTCGCCGGCGCGGAGCATCCGGCGGGCCTCGACCGGCTCCGCCTGGATGACGGTCACCCGTACCTCCGGATGGCGCGCCCGCAGCCGGACCACCAGGCGCGGCAGCAGTTCCACACAACTGCTCTGGAAGGCGACCATCCGTACCAACCCGCCACCCCGTGCCACCACCGAGGAGGTCTCCTGCTCGGCGGCGCGCAGCACGGCGAAGATGCTGTCCGCATGGCGGACGAGGGTCTGGCCCGTCTCGGTCAGTTGCAGTCCCCGCCCCACCCGGGTCACCAGGGGCGCGCCCACAGCCTGCCGGAGTCTGCGCATCTGATAACTGACGGCCGGCTGCGTATAGCCGAGGGATGCCGCGGCGGCCGTGTAGGAACCGGTCCGCGCGACTTCCGCCAGGACTTCCAACTGGTGCACGTCCAACACGCTGGAACTATAAACGACCTTGATGACTTCGAAAAAAGATCCTCGTTGGACACGGTCGAGCAGGTCGTATGAAATACGGGAAGTTCGAGGCGCGTTCATCCCGCTCTCCGGAGGAGTCCCGTGTGACCAGGACCGCTGAAGCCCCTTCCGTCATTGGTGAGGAAGGCGGCACCCGCCCGCTCGTCGAGATCCGGGGCGTCGACAAGCACTACGGCGACACCCAGGTATTGCACGGCATCGATCTCGAAGTCGCCGCGGGCGAAGTGGTGGTGGTCATCGGCCCTTCCGGATCGGGGAAGTCCACCCTGTGCCGTTGTGTGAACCGGCTGGAGAGCACGACGTCGGGGACGATCAGCATCGACGGCGTACCCCTGCCGGCCGAGGGCCGGGCTCTCGCCCGGCTCCGCGCGGACGCGGGCATGGTGTTCCAGTCCTTCAACCTCTTCGGGCATCTCACCGTCCTGCAGAACCTCATGCTGGCGCCGGTCAAGGTCCGCGGCATGGACAAGGCCGCCGCCAGGAACCGCGCCCACGAGCTGCTGGCCCGGGTCGGACTCGCCGACAAGGGCGACGCGTACCCCGCGCAGTTGTCCGGCGGCCAGCAGCAGCGCGTGGCCATCGCCCGCGCCCTGGCCATGGACCCCAAGGTCCTGCTCTGCGACGAGCCGACCTCGGCCCTGGACCCCGAGATGATCCAGGAAGTTCTCCAGGTCCTGGCCGAACTGGCCATGGAGGGTATGACCATGATCGTCGTCACCCACGAGATGGGATTCGCCCAGCAGGCCGCGGACCGCGTCGTGTTCATGGACGAGGGCCGGATTCTGGAGATCGCACCGCCTTCAGAATTCTTCACAAACCCGAAACATGAGCGCGCCGCCGAATTCCTCTCGAAAGTCCTGCGTCACTGACCGCCGCCCGGCGGTGCCCCTCGCGCCGCATTCCGCAGAGCGCGCGCCGCAACTCTTCAGGGCGCGCCGCACCCCCAGGCCCCGACCGGTCCGATGGCCGTCGCCCGGGGCTTCCCGAGACCGCCGCCGCTTCGCAGCCACCCCTCCCCCCTGGGCCGAAGCGGCGGCCCCCCTCCGTACGCACCGGACTGCCGTACAGCCGTCCGGCTCCCCAGCACCTCACCGCAACTGTCCATCCCCGCCAGAGGATTCCCTCATGAACGTCACCGGACCCGAGCCCCGTTCTCTCGGAAGGAGCGCGGCGGCAGCCGTCGCGCTCATCGCGGCGTGCACGCTCACCACCGCGTGTTCCGGCTCCTCGTCCGCCACGGCGAAGGTCCCCGGCGCGCCCGCCTCCCACGGTGGCGGAACCGCGGCGAGCAAGGTCATCGACCAGCTCATCGCGGACGAGAAGCAGGCCGATCCCTCGCTGATGCCGGCCGGCTCCACGGCCGCCGAGATCCAGCAGCGCGGCACGCTGAACGTCGGGGCCACCCAGACGGCCGCCCTCTTCTCCCTGCTCGATCCCACGACCGGCAAGGTGGAGGGCTTTGACGCCGGGCTGTGGCAGTTGCTCGCCAAGTACATCATCGGCAAGCCCGAGGCGAAGCTGACCAACGTCACCAGCGCCACCCGCGAGGCGCTGCTGAAGAACCACTCCGTGGACGCCGTCTTCGCGACCTACACCATCACGCCGGAGCGGTCGAAGGTCGTCGGCTTCGCGGGTCCCTATTACTCGGACGGCCTCGCCCTCGAAGTGAAGAAGGACAACGACTCCGTCAAGTCGCTGAAGGACCTCGACGGCAAGGTCGTCGTCACCGAGTCCGGATCGACCGCCTCCACGGTCATCAAGAAGGAAGCCCCCAAGGCGAAGATCCAGCTGTTCGACACCAACACCGAGTGCCTGCAGGCGCTCCAGCAGGGCCGCGCCGACGCGTACATCCTCGACCAGGGGATCCTGGCCGGTAACGCCAGCACCAACCCCGACGTCAAGGTCCTCGCCGGCACCTACAGTTCGGAGCCCTACGGCATCGGACTGCCGATCGACAAGCCGGACTTCAAGAAGTTCGTCAACGACTGGCTGCAGAAGATCGAGGCCGACGGCACCTGGGCCAAGCTCTGGAAGAACACCCTCGGTACGCAGGTGCCCGGCCCCGTGCCGACACCGCCGAAGATCGGCTGACCCGGCATGGACGTCATCACGTCCCATCTGGACGTCTTCGGCGGTGGCCTGCTGGTCTCCCTGGAGATCAGCGCCTGCACCTTCGTGCTGGCGGGATTCCTCGGCCTCGTCCTGGCGGTGTTCCGGATCAGCCCGGTGCGGCCGTTGCGCCTCTTCGCCCGGCTGTACGTGTCCTCGGTGCGCAGCGTGCCGTTGCTCGTGCTGCTGACGCTGTTCGTCTTCGGGCTGCCGGAGATCGGACTGGTGTACTCGCTGTTCTGGACCGCGGTGACGGCCATGAGCCTGTACTGGGCGGCCTTCTTCTGCGAGACCGTCCGCGCGGGTGTGCGCGCCGTGCCGGTCGGACAGATCGAGGCCGCCCGGGCCCTGGGCTTCACGTTCGGGCAGGTCCTGCGCCTGGTGGTGATGCCACAGGGACTGCGGTCCATCGTCCAGCCGCTGGCGTCGCTGCTGATCGCCGTACTGCTCAACTCGTCGCTCGCGGCGGCCGTCGGCGTGACGCAGGAACTGACCGGACAGACCCAGCTGCTCGACCAGCAGTACGCGCAGCCGCTGATCACCTTCGGCGCGGCAGCCCTCTGCTACGTGGTCTTCACCCTCGCCATCGGCCGCTTCGCCGCCCTCCTCGAACGCAGGCTGGTGGTGCTGCGATGACGTCGCCCGTTCAGGCACCTCCCGGTCCGGCGCCCGTCGCTCCGGCCGCCTCCGCACCGCTCCAGAAGGCACCCGCCGCGCGGCGCCTGACCGCGCTGTGGGACCGGCTGGACGACGACGACACCCAACTCTTCGACGTGCCAGGACCCCGCGGGCGGCGCCGGATCGCCCTCGCCACCGTGGTGTCGCTGCTGGTCATCGCCGGGTTCGTCGCGGCCGCACTGCATCAGTTCGCAGCGGGCGGCCAGCTGGACGCGGCGAAATGGCAGCTGTTCGGGCAATGGCCCGTCCTGAAGTATCTGCTGACCGGTCTGTGGGCGACCGTCGAGGTCACCCTGGTCAGCGGCGCGATCGCACTGCCGCTGGGCGCGCTGCTGGCGCTGGCCCGGCTCGCCCGGACGCCCCTGCTGCGGATCCCCGCCACGGTGTACGTCGAGGTCCTGCGGGCCGTACCACTGCTGCTGCTGGTGTACGCCTTCCTGTTCGGCCTGCCCGGCACGGGTGTCCAGATGTCGCTGTTCTGGATGCTGGTGTGGCCGATCGTCATCACCAACTCGGCCGTCTTCGCCGAGATCTTCCGGGCCGGTGTCCGAGCCGTCCCCAAGGGGCAGAGCGAGGCCGGTGCCGCCCTCGGGTTCGGGCACTGGTCCACCATGCGGCTGATCGTGCTGCCGCAGGCCATCAGGCAGACCGCGCCCGCGCTGGTCAGCCAGCTGGTCCGGCTGCTGAAGGACAGCACTCTCGGGTACGTCGTCAGCTTCCCCGAGCTGCTCCAGTCGGCGAAGGTGCTCGGCGAGTTCAACCACACCGTCATCCAGAGTTTTCTCGTGGTGGCGCTCGCCTTCGTCATCGTCAATGTCGCCCTGGCGTTCTCGGCGAGCCGCTTGGAGCGATGGCTGGGCGGCGGCAGCGGCCGCCCGAACGGCACCCGCAGGGCACGCGCGGCCTGACGCGGCCCGGCGGTCACATGTCGGCCGGGCCGAGACGTGCCGTGGGACGTCCGTACGACCACTGCGTACGGATTGCCCGCGTGCCGCTCGGCCCCTCGCCCCGGACCCGCCGCCACGGGTCCGGGAGCCGCCCCGCTCGGACACCCCCGGCCGAGCGGGGCGGTCACTCCAGCCACCGCGTGGCAGGCCCGCCGCTGCCCCCGTACCGACCTGACCAGTCATCAGATCGGTGCCCTTCCGACCCGTCCAAGGCGCCCGATCCACCTGATCTGCCGGATCCGTGTGATCCACGGTGTTTCCGGCGTGCCTTGCCGGGCGCCACCCCCATCCGAGAGAGAAGAGAGCGCATGTGTCGACTTCTGGGTGTCGTCGCCGGACAACCGCAGCGGATCGGCGGCCTGCTGGCCGACGATCTCGACCCGTTCCTCGCCCTGGCCTGTGAGCACCGGGACGGATGGGGGCTGGGGCTGCGCTCCGGCGACGGCACGGTGCGGAGCGTGAAGGACCCCGAGCGCGGAGACACCAGTGACCGGCTGCGCGCGCTTCTCGACGCCAGCACCACCGACATGGCCCTGCTGCACCTGCGGATGGCCAGCCAGAGCTTTCCCGTCTCGCCCGCCAACACCCACCCGTTCGGTGACAGTTCCGTCGCGTTCGCCCACAACGGCGACTTCGTGCCCTCCACCGCGCTCGACGGGGTGATCGGGCCCGAGCTGCTGGCGACGGCCGAGGGGGACACCGACAGCGAGCGCTTCTATCTCGCCGTACGCCGCCGCTTGGACGAAGGGATCGATCCGGTCAAGGCTGTCCTGCAGACCGCCGGCGACATCCGCACGAGAGCCGATGGCTTCGTCAGCCTGAACTGCCTGCTGCTGACGCCTGACGCGCTGTTCGCCTACACCGAGCACGACCCGGACTCCGAGGTCATCGGCCGTCGCGGTCCGGGCTACTTCGGCATCCACTACCGCCAGACCCCGGACGCGGTCGTCGTCGCCTCCACCGGCTGGCCGCACCCCGCCCCGGAGTGGAGTGTCCTGCCCGAACGCCATGTGCTGGAGATCAGGCCGGGCACCCTCGACGTCACCGTGTACGGCGGTTGAGCCGCGCACCGCTTCCGGACGGTTTTCGGACTGCTTCCGCAGGGCTTCCGGCCCGCTGCCGTCGCCCGCAGCGCCGTCGCCCACACCTCCTCATGACGGCCGCAGCCGCCGAGTACGTAGCTGATGCCAGGTCCGGCCGTCCGCCGTGTCCGTGTTCGTGCTCGCGTCAGTGTTCGCGTTCGTGTCCGTGTTCGTGGAACGTGGTCTGATCCTCATCCTGATCGTGGTGCGGCTCGGTTCAATGCGCGCGGAAGGGCCGGAAGAATGCGCGGAGTTCTTCCGCGTAGCGTTCCGGCTGCTCGAACGGGGCGAAGTGACCGCCGTGTTCGGGCTCGCTCAGGTAGGCGAGGTTCGTCGTCCGCTCCAGCCACGCCCGCGGGGGGCGGACGATGTCGCCGCGGAAGAGGGAGAAACCTGACGGCACCTCGACTCGTCGGGCGAGTTGCGAGGGGTCGATCGCGGCGTTCGCGTGGTACATCCGCATGGACGAGCCGATGGTGCCCGTCAGCCAGTAGATGGTGACGTTGGTGAGGATCTCGTCCTTGGTGTAGACGCGCTCGATGTCGCCGTCGCAGTCGCTCCAGGCCCGGAGCTTCTCGACGATCCACGCGGCGAGCGCGACCGGCGAGTCGGTGAGCCCGAACGCGACGGTCTGCGGCTTCGTACGGTGCATCGCCCCGTACGCGCCTTCGCTCGCCCCCCAGGCTCCGGCCTGCTCGAACCAGGCTCGTTCCTCGGGTGTCAGCTCCGCCGGATCGCCACGGAAGACGGGCAGGCCCCCGTCCATGCGGTGCACCGCCATGACCCGCTCGGGGTGGTCGAGGGCGAGGTAGCGGCTGACGTGGCTGCCGACGTCACCGCCTGCCGTGCCGAACCGTTCGTAGCCGAGCGTGGTCATCAGCTCGGCCCACAGTCCAGCCACATCGCGGGAGTTGAGCACGTCACCGGTGGGGCGGTCGGAGTAGCCGTAGCCCGGCATGTCGGGAACGATCACATCGAAGGCGTCGGCCGGGTCCCCACCGTGTGCGCCCGGGTCGGTCAGCAGCGGGATGACCTTCGCATACCGCCAGAACGAGTCCGGCCAGCCGTGGCACAGCACCAGCGGCAGCGCGGCGCCGGCCGACGCCGCGGCCCGCGCGTGCACGAAGTGGATTCCGAGACCACCGACGCGTACCCGGAACCGGGGCAGACGCGCAAGCTTCGTCTCCTGGGCCGGCCAGTCGAACTCTTCCGCCCAGTACGTCACCAGCTCGCGCAGGTAGTCGAGGTCCGTACCGAGGGACCAGCCCGCGTGCGCGGGTGCGTCCGGCCAGCGGGTCGCGCGCAGGCGGGTCCGCAGATCGTTCAGGGCGGCGGGATCCGCCGTCGGCGCGAAGGGCTCGGGTGGGGGCGCGAAGGCATCAGGGGCGTGCGTCATGGGACTCATTCTCCTCCTGGCGCGGTCGTCTTATGGTGACGGGTTCGCCGACGTGGGTGCGGCTGACGTGGAGCCGCCGGTGGGCGACCATCATGACGCCGTCGGCGGGCACCTCGCGCTCGACACGCGCCCCTCCGGTCCGGTCCGGGGGAGGAAGCCCTCCGGTGACGGCTCGGGCGCGGCGCGGACCGACACGCTGCTCGGCACCGGCCGGTGTGAGACACGTCATGGGCAGCCGTGGGAACTCCTTGATCACCGGGTCCGACTACGTGGACGAACCGGTCCGACGGCGCAGGAGCCGAACCAGGGTCCGGTTCGGCTGAGAGGTCTCAGGAGGCCGGTGATGGAAGAACCCGAGCAGTCGTCCCCGGGAGCGGGCGCGGTGCCGCGCAGGCTGGTGCCGCCGCCCGCCCTCTGGGGGTTCCTGTTGTTGCTCGCCCTGGTCTTCGCCGTGTCGTACGCCGCCGGAGCCGCGGCCGGGCCGGTCGCGCCCGGCATGCACCGCTCCGGGACGACCGGGGGCGGCGGGCAGGGCGAACAGGGCGGTGGAACGAACACCGGCGACATGGGTGGGATGGGCATGGGTGAGACGGGCATGAGCGAGTGGAGCGGAGGCCGATGAACGCGGAAGGGGTGGCGGCGCCCACGGAGGACGCGCCCGTCCTCGTCGTCACGGATCTGGCCGTCGGCGGGATGACCTGCGCAGCGTGTGTACGGCGGGTCGAGAAGAAACTGGCGAAGGTGGAGGGTGTGACCGCGACGGTCAACCTCGCCACCGGGCGTGCCCGGGTCAGCCATCCGGTGCGGGTCGGCCCTCAGAAGCTGGTGACCGCGGTCGAGCAGGCCGGGTACACGGCCACGCTCCCGGAGCCGCCCGCGCGCGGCGAGACCCCCGGGGACCAGGAGGACGGAACCGATGCCGCGCGGCAGCAGCGCGGACGTCTGCTGAGCACCGCGCTGCTGGCGGTCCCGGTGCTCGTGCTGTCGATGGTGCCGGCCTGGCAGTTCAGCAACTGGCAGTGGCTGTGCTTCGTACTCGCCGCACCCGTGGCGGTGTGGAGTTCCTGGCCCTTCCACTCCCGGGCGCTGCGCGGGCTGCGGCACTCCGCCGCGACCATGGACACGCTCGTCTCGCTCGGTGTCGTCGCCGCCTTCTCCTGGTCGGCGTACGCGCTGTTCCTCGGCGGTGCGGGCGCGACGGGCATGACGATGCCGTTCACCCTTCTGCCCGAGGCGTCGGACGGTACGGCGCAGGGCTACCTCGAAGTGGTCGTCAGCGTCCCGCTGTTCGTACTGGCCGGACGGTACCTGGAGGCGCGGGCCCGGCACGGCACCGGTGCCGCGCTGCGCTCGCTCGCCCGGCTGGCCGTCAAAGAAGCAGCGGTACGGAACAGTGACGGCACCGAACGGCACATACCCGCCGGGGAGTTGACCGTGGGGCAGGTCTTCGTCGTACGGCCCGGTGAGCGGGTGGCCACCGACGGGGAGGTGGTCGAGGGCTCCTCCGCCGTCGATCTGTCGCTGGTCACGGGGGAGAGCGAACCGGTCGAGGTGCAGCCGGGCACGGCGGTGATCGGAGGCGCCGTCAACGTCGGCGGACTGCTGCTCGTCCGTGCCACACGTGTCGGCGCGGACACCCGGCTCGCGCACATCACCCGGATGGTGACGGAGGCCCAGGCGGGCAAGGCGAGGGCGCAGCGACTGGCGGACACGGTCGCGGGTGTGTTCGTACCGGTCGTCCTGGCCCTGGCGGTGACCGTCCTCGGGTTCTGGCTCGGTGCCGGGGCCGATCCGCAGCAGGCGGTCACCGTGTGCGTGGCCGTCCTGGTGGTGGCCTGTCCCTGCGCCCTGGGCCTGGCGACACCGACCGCGCTGATGGCGGCCACCGGACGTGGCGCCCAACTGGGCGTGCTGGTCAAGGGGCCGCAGGCCCTGGAAGGACTCCAGCACCTCGACGTCGTGGTCCTGGACAAGACCGGCACCCTCACCTCGGGCCGGATGAGCGTCGCCCGCGTCACCACGGTCTCTGGCGGTCCGGGCCGGGACGGGGTACTGCGGCTGGCGGGCGCGGTGGAGCAGGGCTCCGAACACCCGCTGGGCCGGGCGATCGTCGCGTACGCGAACCGAACCCTGCCCGGGGTGCGGCTGCCGTCCGTGCGCGAGTTCGCCGCGACGGCGGGCCGGGGAGTGCGCGGACGGGTCGAGGGCCGGCGGGTGGAAGTCGTCTCCCCGGGCGACGAGTTGCCCGCCGGCCTGGCCGAGGCGCTGTCGGCGGCGGAGGCCGCCGCGCACACCCCCGTCCTGGTCCGCGTGGACGGCGCGGCGGCGGCACTGATCGAGGTCGGGGACGTCGTACGGCCCGGCAGCTACCGCGCCGTGGACCGGTTGCGGCGCGCAGGCGTACGCCCCGTGCTCGCCACCGGCGACCAGGAGGCGCCCGCACGGGCCGTCGCGTCCGCCCTCGGCATCGAGGACGTGCACGCCCGCTGCACCCCCGAGGACAAGGCCGACCTGGTACGGGACCTTCGCGAGCAGGGCTACCGGGTCGCCGTCGTCGGTGACGGCGTCAACGACGCCGCCGCGCTGGCCGGGGCCGACCTGGGCATCGCCATGGGCGGCGGAACGGACGCCGCGATCGGCGCCGCCGACGTGACCCTCGTCCGCGGGGACATCGAGGCACTGGCGGACGCCGTACGGCTCGCCCGGCGCAGCCTCGGCACCATCCGCGCCAATCTCCTGTGGGCCTTCGGCTACAACGTGGTGACCGTGCCGCTCGCCATGGTGGGCCTGCTCAACCCGATGGTCGCGGCCGCCGCCATGTCGGTCAGCTCACTGCTCGTGGTCGGCAACAGCCTGCGGTTGCGCACCTGGCAGCCGTCGCCCGCGCGCCGCCGCACCCCGACGACGGCGCGGAACGGAGCCCGGTGAACATCCTCGTCCGGCGGCCCGCCAGGCGCCGCGTCACCGACACCCTGCTCGCCGCCCTCGTGCCCGTCGCCGCGTGCGGTGTCGCCCTCGGCGGCCTGACCACCTGGGTCCGCACCGGCAACGCGGGCAGCCCACCGCGCATAGCGGTCACGGACGGGCGTGTCTGGCTTCCCTTCGGCAACATCCGGGAGACCTCCGCGTACTTCCGCATCACCAACTCCGGCGGTGCGGACGACCGGCTGCTGAAGGTGACCTCCTCCGCGGTCGCCGGCGCCCCGGTGCTCAGCCGGCACCGTATGCTCGACGGCAACTCGGCCATCGGGCAGCAGATCCAGTCCGCGGTCACCCCGGCCGGGGACACACTGGCCATGTCCCCGGACAGCCTCAACGTGGAGGTCCGGGCGCGGCCGGACTGGCGGCCCGGGGACGTCGTGCCGTTCACCCTGCACTTCGAGCACGTGGGAGCCGTCGAGGTGCAGGCGGTGGTGCAAAGGCCCGGCACGGACGGCTCGTGACAGGCTGCGTCGCCAAGACCGGGCCGCCCCGGGAACTGTTCGCGGTCACGAGCCTGCTCACCGGCGTCCTGGTCGCGGCCTGCGCAACCGTCACTGTTCCGGCGCTGCCGCAGTTGCCCGGGACATCGGCGGGCAGGCCCCGCCGGACCCCGCGCCCTGCTCAGCCCGACGGCAGGAGCGCGGCGCAGGTGTCATCCTCGTGGCACCGCACGAAGAACGCCGACCAGCCGCCCGGCAGTTGGGACGTCCCGCGGCCGAAGACCGCCACCATGTCACCGTGTTCGTAGGTCAACCCGCCCTGGTCCACGACGGGCGGGGACTCCAGCAGCCGTGCCAGCGCGGCCGGGTCGAGACCGTACTCGTCACGCCACATGGCGACGATGTCGGCGGCGCCGCACCCGGCGCACTCCTCGGTGAGGAAGTCCTTCGGACGCCCGCCGCCGAGCAGCCAGGACAGCGCGGTGAAGTCGCCCGCGCAGGCGGCCCGGTGGACCGGCTCCACCACCGCGCGCCACCCGGCGACGGCCCGCCGGCCGCCGACCCCGGTGAGGTCGACCGCGGAACAACCCGCGGTGGTCGGCGCGCCCGCCCGCGACGTGCCCGCCCGCGGCCCGCTCACCCGCGACCCGCCTGCCCGCGGCGCGTCGGACGGCCTGTCGTCCGGCCACAGCAGCCAGACCGCCGTCGCGGCCACCGCCAGCAGGAGCAGCGCCGGCAGGAGCCGGCGGGCCCGTCGGCGGTCCTCGTTCCGCCCGGTCAGCACAGGCCGCCCCCGTGCGGATCGATCCGGCGCATGGAGAAGTCCTGCTGGAGGCGGTAGACACTGCGGTAGGCCGACGCCTTGCCGGTCGCCGACAGGAGCGCGGTCACCTGGAACGGCTTGCCGTGGTCGTCGATCACGGTCTTCTTCTCGTGGCTGCCGAGCATGTAGCTCGCTTCGAGCCGGAACGCCACGTAATGCCGCTGCGTGACGGCCCTGATCAGGAGCACCTGCTGCTCGTTGTCGCGCAGGGTGACGGTGCGCCGCGCGAAGAACGGCGGTCCCATCTCCACCGACGCGCCGCCTTCGGCCCCGGGGCCGCCCCCGAACTTCACGTCGTGCGCGACGGGGAACTGGCGGTCCATGTCGATCAGCATGTTCATCGTGGACAGGTCGCCCTGCGAAGGCGCGCACAGCAGGGTGCCCGTCAACGGAGCCGTCCGTGTCACGATCAGCGGCTGGAGGTCCTTGATGTCGATCTGCTGGTTGCGGTGGCCGGTCAGGGTCACCCTGAGGGTGAGGGTGTCCAGGCCGGCCGCGCCGATCGAATGGAGCAGCCGGGTGTACGCGGCGGTGCCTGCCGAGCCCTGCCGGGCCAGCAGCGACTCCTGCGCGGCGCTCGGCCGGAACTCGTCCTTCGTGACCCCGCTCCGGCCCTCGTCGTCGAGGTGGACGAAGTCGACCGTGACGGAGAAGTCCGGCCCCTGCCGCAGCCTGTCCTTGGCGTCCTCGGAGTTGAACAGCTGTCCCGGGACCGTCAGCAGCCCGTTCGTGACGAGCGTCGCCAGGACCGCCACGACGACGGTCCCCACCCACACCTTGGTCGACCGCACCCACGCGGCGAGCCCGTGCCGCTGCTCCGGCTCCGCCGGGCGGGACACCGGCCGCGTCCGCGGAAAGGCCGTGCGCATCCTCAACCGTCTTCTGTCCACCACGGCGGTCATCGTAGTCACCCCGCGCCGCGGATCTGTGACGGTTGATCAGAAACGTATCGGTGCGTCAGCGCCGGGTGCCGTCCCGGCTCCGCCGCCGGCCATTGCCTGACGCCTTCCCGGCCGAACGGGGGTGCCGGGTGCCGTGTGACCACCCGGCACCCGGCACTCCCCGGTCAGTCAGTTGTCGGCGGGGCAGAGATGGAGTGCGAGGACGTTGTCACCGCTGACCGAGACGTGGACACGGCCGATGGTGCCGGTGTCGCCGCTGTTCGCGAGACGGAAGTCCGTCCCGCCGTTCTCACCGTTGTGGAAGGCGGCGTCGTCCACCGTGAACGTCGTCGTCTTCCAGGTGTCGGTGCCGGTCTTGGCGACCGGAGCGGTCGACTTGTAGGCGTTGCTGGTGGCGTCGTACTGGAGGCTCCAACTGCCGGTGCCGTGATCGTAGTAGTCGATCGTGACTGTCGCGTGGTAGGCGCCTCCTGGCACCACGGCATTGTCGACGTCGAAGTACTCGTACGGCGAACCGTCCGTGGTGGACCGCCCGGACCGGCCGCCCACGGTGACCGGCGCGGTATGCCCGTCGCCGCCGTCCCGCAGACGCAGCCCGCACTCGGTGTCGGTGGTGCCCAGCGTGTCGCAGGCGGTCGCGGTGCCGTCGGCGGCCGGCACGGTCATCACGGCGGCGCCACCCGGCAGCGTCTTCCCGTCGGCGGTGCGGAAGCTGACCTTGACCGGGTGATAGCCCGAGGGCGTGCCGTCCGCGACCTTGATGGTGACGGGCACCGAGGCGGTACGCGCGTGGGCGAGGTCCAGCGTGCCCGACGAGGGGGTCACACTCACCCCGGGGGTGTCCGAGCCGGCCGTCCAGTGGACCGTACCGGCGGGCCCGGCGAGCGTGGCGGCGCCGACGGTGGCCGGCAGGCTGGTACCGGCCGGGGTCACCTGGGTGCCGGTCGGCGTGAGGTAGCCGATGGCCGGCACCTCGTCGGTGCGGTACGACGGGGGCGCGGCATGCGCACCGGTGCCCCAGTGGGTGTCGGGGCGGGTGGACAGGGCGAAGTCCAGGGCGCCGCCGCGGGTGGCGAACGACGCGGGCAGTGCGGTCGATGCGTAGCGCTGTCCGTCGAGCCTCAAGTCCGTGATGTACGGCGCGTCGTCGGCGGCCTTGGGGGCGTCGATCGTGATGGTCCGGCCGGTGCCGAGGCTGATCACGGCGCGCTTGACGAGCGGGCTGTTGAGCGCGAGCGTCGGGGTGCCCGGGGTCACCGGCATCATGCCGAGCGCCGCCCACACGTACTCGGAGGAGAGCGCCCCGTTGTCGTCGTTGCCGGGCAGTCCGTCCGGCGCGGTCGTGAACAACTGCGTCTCGATGCGCCGGGTGACCTCCTGGGTCTTCCACGGCTGCCCGACGTAGTCGTACACCCACGGAGCAGTGGTGTCGATCTCGTTGCCCGCCCAGTCGTACGGGGCGTTGCCGCCCTCGTTGAGCCGGCTGAAGAAGTCGTCGAGGCGTGGGATCACCTTGTCCCTGCCGCCCATGGCGTTGACGAGCCCGGCGATGTCCTGCGGAACGGACCAGTTGTACTGTGCCGCGTTGCCCTCGTCGTAGCCGTCCTGGCCGAAGGCCCCGGCCGGCGGCGTCTGGAAGCCGGGTCCCGCCGGGAAGGCGCCGTTGTCGTCACGCGGGCGCAGGTAGCCGGTGGCCGGGTCGAAGATGTTCTGCCAGTTGTTGCCGCGTCGGGCGTACTCGGCCTCGGTCGCGTGGTCGCCGACAGCCTTGGCGAGCCGGGAGATGGCAAAGTCGTCGACGGCCCATTCAAGGGTCTCCGAAGCCCCTTGCAGTCCGTGATCGCCCTGCGAGGTGGCGTTGTTGGGCGCATAGCCGAGCTTGACGTAATCCTCGATCCCGGGCCGTTCCGTCCAGCCCCAGCCGACCTTCTGCGACTGGGTCGCGCCCTTCTTCATGATGGGCAGCGCGTCACGGATGTTCACGCCCTTGGCGCCGAAGGCGACGTACTGGGCGAACAACGGCACGCCGTTGTCGCCGTTCATCACGTTGCCGGTCATGTTCTGCGACGGCCACTTCGGCCACCAGCCGCCCTGCTGCTGGGCGTCTCGCAGCAGTGAGTTGGCCATGTCGCCGGCCTCCTGCGGATACAGCATGGTCTGCAACGGCGCCAGCGAACGGTAGATGTCCCAGTCGGAGAACGTCGCGTACTGGGTGTGTCCGGACGGCACGGTGTGGATCTCGTTGTCGAAGCCGATGTAACGGCGGTCCACGTCGTTGAAGACGCTCGGCGACTGGAACGACCGGTAGAGCGCGGTGTAGAAGGTGGTCAGCTCGTCGGAGGACGCGCCGCCGACGTCGACCTTGCGCAGCAGATCGCGCCACGCGGCGCGGGTGTCCGCCTGCACGCGGGAGACGTTCCAGCCGGGGATCTCGGCAGCCATGTTCTTCGCGGCGCCCGCCGTGCTCACGTACGACATGCCGACCTTTGCGGTCACCGTGCCGGCCGCGGACGTGTCGAAGGTCAGGTACGCGCCGGAACCGGAGCCGGTCGCGCTCGACGAGCCCGGCGTGACGGTCTTGCCCTGCCAGGTGCCGTGCGCGGTGAACGGGCGGTCGAAGGCGATGTGGAAGTACATGGTGTACTGGCTGTTGTTGCACAGCCCGTGCGGTGTGGCGGTGCCTTCGAGTTCGTGGTCGTTGACCACGTTCACCTGCGCGGACAGGTCGCCGCCGAGGCTGGTGCCGGACTTCACCAGGACCTGCGCCTGGCTGCCGGACGGATAGGTGAACGAGGCGATCCCGGTGCGGGTGGTGGCGCCGAGGGACACCTTGACGTTCGAGTCGGCCAGCTCGACCGAGTACGAACCGGGCGCCGCGTGCTCGTCGTCGTGCGAGAAGTGCTCGGTGCGGGCGGCGGGATCGTCGCCGACCGCACCGGTGACCGGCAGCAGCGGTATGTCGCCGAACGACGAGCACCCACCGGAGAAGTGGTCCAGGCTGAAACCCTTGATGGCGTTGTCGTCGTACGAGTAGCCGGTGGGGCCTGACGTGGTGTCAGGGCTGAACTGCATCATTCCGAACGGCGCCGTCACGCCGGGGAACGTGTTCTCCCAGTCCACACCCTTCTTGGTGCCGATCATGGGATCGACGTAGCCGGTCGGGTCGGACACCAGCGCCACGTGCGCCGGTTGCGACGGTGCGGCGGCGACGGCCGACGGCATGCCCGCCACGCACGTTGCCACCACCACCGCCGTGATGCCGAATCTCTTGTGTCTCAGGTGTCCGATCCAACTGCCGCTTCGTGGACGCACCCTGGGCCTCCCTGCTCGTTTCCGCTCGTTCCTCAGTGGCGCTCTCTGCGTCGGCTGCGCAAGCCGTCTTCTTGACATCGTTGTCAATGCGTTGGCAGTCTGATCCCGCGGTGATCGGCAGTCAAGGCCCGTGCGGACATGGCGTGCGGACGTGGCCCGCTGACCTGGCGTGCGGACCTGGACGTCGGCTGCCCAGCCGGCCGGTCCGCACCGCGTCAAGACGGCCGGAGTCCTTGTCCGTCGACGTCCGTCGACTCCGGCGGGGGGCGGTGCCGGTGCCTGCTGCGCCTGGCGCACCGCGGCTTCGGCCTTGCGGCGAACCCTTGCGTCGCGTCGGTTCGTTGACTAGTTTCATCCTGCTCGCGGTGTTGGCCTGTGTGTCGCTTCGGTGCGTTCGACCGACGGAACCACCTGTTCCCGAGAGGGGACGGACCGGCGGCCGAACCGGCGGCGGCTTCTGAACTCGGCCGGCACGACTCACGCACAACGGCAGGGCCTCACGCGCACAGGTCGCGGTGAGTGCCGAACTCGGCGGATTCCGTCGATGACACCTGCCGCATCCGGCAAAGGAGAAGGCGGAGCCATGCCAGGGAAGTTCGTGTTCGTCGTAGGCGACAACGCGGCCGGCGGATCGGATGCGGACGACTTGGCGCCGTTATCCCGGCTGGACCTCCTCCTGCCGGAGACGTCCGATCCTCCGCCGGTGATCGTACCGGGGGCGGGGATCGAGGAGCACGAGCGGGAGATCATCCGCGCCAGGCCGCGCCGGAGCGGCCTGCCGGAGCCGACGCAGACGGACGTGCCTCTTCCGGCGCCGCCGCGCCCCCGCGAGGTTCCCGGGCACCGCCCTGAGAACATCCTCGTAGCCGGGCCGCACACGGCCCGTGCGCTGACGGAACTCCACGCCGGGGAACCCGGCCCGACGAAGCACCCGGCCGGCAGCCGGATCGCCGGGTCCTGACCATCGGCGGCCGGCCTCGTCCGCCGGCCCCCGCCCAGTGGAGATTCCCCATGGTGTTCCTGCGCAAGTACCCCCTGTTCATCCTCGGTGTCTGTGTCGCGGTCACCGGCACGGCCGTCGTCCGCGGCCTGCTCGACCGCTCCGATCCCTGGCAGCGGATGGCAGCGACGCTCGCCGGGCTCTATCTGGTGTGGCTGCTGCTGGAGACCTGGACGACCGTCCGCAGTTCCAGGTCGACCGAGACGGCCACCGACCGCGGCACGGTCTATGTGTACGCCACCGCGCGCGCCGCCACCGTCGCCGCGGCCTGTCTGCCGTCGGCCGACGACCAGACCTACCACCCCTGGATGCCGGTGCTGCCCGTGGTCTTCACGGCGGCCGTCGGCTTCCGGCTGTGGGGAGTCCACACCCTCGGCCGGTTCTACTCGCACCGGGTCCGAGTCCTCGGCGACCACCAGGTCGTGCGCAGCGGTCCCTACCGGTGGGTGCGCCATCCCGCCTATCTCGGGATGGCCCTCGCCCACGTCGTCTTCGTGCTGTTCTTCCTCAACACCTACAGCGCCGCCGCCCTGATGGTCCTGCTGCCGACGTTGGTCGTGCGCATCCTCGTCGAGGAACGGACCTTGCGCACGCTCCCCGGCTACTCCGACTATGCGGCAACCCACCGCCGAGTCATCCCCTGGATATGGTGAAAGGCCCGATGAACACACCCCGTGCACTGCGCGCCCTCACGTTCTCGTCGCCCGGCAGGAAGCGGCCGGTACTGCGCGGGCGGGCCCTGCTGAACGAGGCGGCGGTCGGCCCGAAGTTCTCCCGGCAGGCGCGGATGGCGGCGGCGGGCTTCCCGGTGCCCCGCTTCTTCTGCGTGCCGGCGGCCGTGTTCACCGAGGTGCTGCGCCCCGTGCGGGCCGAGCTGGACGCCCTGCTCACCGGAGCCGGCACCGCGGACGCCGCGACCTTGGAAAAACGGGCTTCCGCGCTGCGCGAGACGGTGCTCGCCGCCCCCGTACCGAAGGCGGTCGAACGGCAGGTGTACGAGGCGTTCGACTCGGCCTTCGGGCCCGACGCCGTGGTCTCGGTGCGCTCCTCGGTCGTCGGCACCCGCACGGACACCGGTGAGGACTCGGCGCACGACGCGTTCGCCGGCATCAGCGACAGCTTCCTGTACGTCACCCGCGAGCGGCTGCTGGACCGGGTACGACAGTGCTGGGCCTCCGGGTTCGGGTCGCGGGCGCTGCTGTACCGGGCCGTCCGGGGCGGCGGACAGCAGGACTTCGCGGTGGCCGTCGGCGTCCAGCGCATGGAGTTCGGTCGCCGCTCCTTCGTCCTGTTCACCTGCGATCCGCTGACCGGTGCCCGCGACCGGGTGCTCGCGGCCGGCCTCGGCATCGGCGAGGGCGTGGTCCAGGAGAAGGTCCCGGTCGACCACTACTTCGTCGACCGCCGCGGCGACGCGGTGCGATCCGTGCCGGCGCACAAGGCACACATGATGCAGGAGAACCCCGACCGGCTCGCCGACGGCCCGCGCACGGTGTCCGCGCCCGAGGAGCTGCGGGACGCACCGGCACTGACCGGCGAACAGATCCAGCAGGTCGTGGCGGTCGGCGACCGGATCGAGAAGCTCTTCGGCTGCCCGCAGGACATCGAGGGCACCTTCACCGCCGACGGCCGGCTGCACATCCTCCAGGCCCGCCCGGTGGTACTGGAGCTGGACCGGCAGCGGCTGTGGAGCAACGCCAACATCACCGAGTCCTACCCGGACGTCACCACCGCGCTGACCTACTCCTTCGCCCAGCGCTTCTACCGTGAGGACTTCCACGACCTCTACCGGCTGCTGGGCGTGCCGCGCAAGGTCCTCGACCGGCACGAGGGCGAACTCCGGGGCATGATCGGCCTGTTACGCGGGCGGGTCTACTACTCGCTGAGCACCTGGTACACCCTGCACGGACTGAGCCGGACCTTCCCCCTGTGGCGGGGAAGCTTCGAGCGGATGATGGGCATGTCCCCGTCGGTCACGCACGTCCGGCCCACCCCGCCGCTCACCGATCCCACCCTGCTGCCCGCGACGGCAGCGGCCCTGACACGCCTGGTGTGGCGGCTGCTGGCCCACGGTGCGGCGGTGAAGGACTTCGAGACCTGGTGGGAACGGACCCTCACCGCACACCGGGAGGCGGCGAAGACCGCCGATCCCCTGCAACTCGCCCAATTGATGCGCTCGTTGTGGAGAGAAGCCGGCGACCGCTGGGGCATCACCCTGGTCAACGATCTGCTGCTGCAACTGCACGAGACACTGGTCATGAAGATGCTCGACCGGTGGGTGCCGCAGGCCGACCCCGGACTGCACAGCGACCTGCTGTGCGGAGGGAAGGAGAACCGCAGCGTCACCATTCTGATGTCGCTCGTCGACATCGCCGAACGGATACGCGCTGCCCCCGGCGTCCTCGACGCGCTCACCGAGAGACCCACCGAGGAAGTGTGGGACGAGATCGACGGCAACGCATACGGCAGTGACCTCGCCGACCGGATGCGCACCCACGCCCACCTGCACGGCGACCGGGGCCTGCAAGAGCTGAAGCTGGAGGTGCCGGTACCCCGCGACCAGCCCGCCCAGCTGCTGCGCACCGCCGCCGAGTACGCGCGCGGCGACCTCACCTGTGCGCTGCTGCGCGAACGGGACGCCGAGGCCCGGCGGACGGGCGAGCGGCTGCTGGCCGGGCTGCTGGCCGGCCACCCGCTGCGCCGCGGTGCCCTGCACGCCGCACTGGCCGGGCAACGTCGGTACATCGACATACGGGAGAACACCCGCTACCGCCGCAGCGAGCTGTACGGCTTCGGCCGCCAGGTGTACCGCAGGCTCGGCGCCGACCTGGCCGCGCGCGGCCTGCTGGAGAGGGCCGAGGACGTGGTGCACCTGACCGAGGAGGAGATCCTCGGCACGTACGACGGCACCGCCGTCACCGGCGACCTGCGGGGCCTGGCCGCCCTGCGCCAGGCCGAGTTCCACGCACGAGGCGCCGAACTCCCCATGGACTTCGTCACCATGGGACCCGTGCAGGACGCACTGCCCGACCTGAACCGGGACACGGCCGCCGCGGGCACCCTGCTCGGCCTGGGCTCCAGCGGCGGCGTCGTACGGGGCACCGCCCGCGTCGTCATCGACCCGCACGACGTGGGTGAGCCCTTCGACGACATGATTCTGATCGCCCGCGAAACCGACCCCGGCTGGCTGTTCCTCATGCTGTCCGTGCGCGGCATCGTGGTCGAGCGCGGCACGTTGCTCTCGCACACCGCCATCTCCGGGCGCAAGTTCGGCATCCCGACCATCGTGGCGCTTCCCCACGCCACCTCCCGTATCCCCGACGGCGCCCGGGTGGAGATGGACGGCGCGGCCGGCACCGTGAAGATCCTCAAGGAGGACGAGGCATGACCGCCACCGGCACCCCCCGCCCGGTGGCCCGCGAACCCCGCTCCACCGCCCGCCGCCTGCGTGCCTTCTTCGCCGAACGAGCCCCCGCCCGCGTCTACGTCGTCTACGCGGTCCTGTGGGTCCTCGCCCTCCAGGGCACCCTCGCGCTGCTCGCGCCCGAGCGGGACTGGAGGCTCGACGGCTCCCTCGTCGCCGAAATCGTCACCGTCTACCTGACGCTGCTGTTCATCCGGGCCGTCGACGAGCAGAAGGACCTGGAGTACGACCGGGTGCACAACCCTGACCGGCCGCTGCCACGCGGCGCGATCGACGTGCGGGAACTGCGCATCGCGATGGCGCTGATCGTCGTCGCGGAGTTGGCGCTCACCGGCTGGCGCTCGCCCCTGCTGGCCGGCTGGCTGCTGCTGGTCCTCGGCTACATCTGCTTTCTGGTGCGGCTGGAGCGCTGGTCGGCGACGGTCCGGGACCGGATCTTCGTCAACCTGCTGGTGAGTTATCCGGTGCAGGCGATGCTCAGCGTGCACATCTGGCTGTCGTTCCGGGAGGCGACCGGCCGCGGTCCCGGATCACACGCGGTCCTCGGGGCCGTGCTGTGCGCCTGTGTGTTCATGCACTTCGAATTCGCCCGCAAGACCGGCGCCCGCGTGGTGCCCGGCGCCACGCTGTACTCGAACGTCGTCGGGCTGCGCGGTTCGGTCGCACTGACCGTGGGCTGCGCGCTGGCCGGGACGGCCCTGGCACTCGGCGTGATCCGCCCCTGGGAGCTGCACGGGACGGCCACGCTGGCGGGCTGGCTGCCGCTGACCGCACTGGGCTTCCTGTGGGGCGGCGCGGAGCGGTTCGCCTCACTGCGCACGCCGACCTGGCCGCCCGGACCGGCGATGGGCTATGTGGCGTGGCTGTATCTCGGGGTGTTCGTCGCGGCGCTGGCCGTGGTGCGACCGGGGTTAGGGGCATGACACCGGCAGGCGGGGCCGCGCTGCCCGCTGTCCGCCGCGAGATCCGCCCGGCAGACCTGCCGGCGGGCCGCTTCCCCGGCCCGGTACTGGTGGAGACCACCTGAGGAAGGAGTGTGGAACGTGGAGGAGATCGTCGCCCTTTACGCCCAGGACGAGGTGCCCGGCCGGGTCGTCGGAACCGCGCCCCGCAGCCGGATGAGGGCGCGGAACCTGCCGCACGCGGCGGTGAAAATCCTGGTCCGAGATGTCGAGAGGCGGGTGTACGTGCATCGCCGCACCGAGACCAAGGACGTCTTTCCCGGCCTGGACGATGCGTGGATCGGAGGGGTGATCACGGCGGGCGAGGCGCCGGACACCGCCGCCGTACGCGAACTCGCCGAGGAACTCGGCTTGCGGGACCATGTGCTGCGCCCACTGGCCCAGCGTTGGTACACGGACGCACACACCAACTTTCTGGCGTACACCTACGAGACGGTCCACGACCCGGAGCGGCACGGGCCGATCGTCCATCAGCGGTCCGAGGTGGCCGACGGCTGGTGGTTGCCGTGGGACCGGCTGACGGCCCGGATGGCGGAGCCCGGCTCGCGGTTCGCTCCGGACAGCAGCGAACTCCTCGCCCGCTACGCCACCGCACCGCACCTACAGCCCTGACGTCAACTCAGCTTTCCTTCCTCCTTGCGGCTGTGCCGGCGGACGTGTGGGGCCGAACCTGGCCTGGAAAGACCGGAAAGATCCTTGAGCCGGGTCCGGTCACCTCGGCCGGCGGGGGAGCAGGGCGGCTCGTAGCTCGTTCTCGGTGACCTGTTCGGCGGGGCGGTGGAGCGTCCAGCGGTGGGCCTCGCCGTCCATGGGCAGCACCTCGACGACGGTCTCCAGCGGCGCGTGGCCGACTTCGCCGCGGACGAGTTGGCGGATCTTGACGGCGGTGTCGTCGTCCAGGCCGAGCAGCGCGCGTACGGCATCCTTCAGCTCGCGGACGTGCGGGCTCGGCCAGGCGATTCCTGGGCGCGGTTCCAGGTACATGGGGGTTTTCCTTCTCCTTGGTTCCGGAACGGGGGGAGGGCGGCGCAGACGGCGCCGGCGAGGTCGACGGTGCCGCCTGCGGCTCGCGCGGCGGGGGAGAGGGGGCGGTGGTCGGGCCCAGCCGAGGGCTTCGGCAGGCAGCAGGGCATGCGGCCCCTTGGCGGTCGTTCAGTGGGGTGGTGTGTGAGTAGTGGCCCAGTCGGGTGTCCTGACGGGCGGTCGGACAGCGCGGGGCCGTCTGGCCACGGCCACCTGCCAGAGGGCGAGGAGCAGCAGTGTGCCGGCTTCGGCCAGGAGGCTGAGGACGGCTTGTGGCTTGGGTTGCAGGCCGTGCTCGGTGAAGCCGAACACTCCTACGGTGCGTGAGGCGGCGAAGCCGCCGAGACCGCCGAGCGCCACGCCTGCCGCGGCGGCCCTCAGCAGCAGGGGCGGCGTGCCGATCACCAGCAGGGCGGCGAGGGCGAAGGAAGCACTCGCCTGGAGCAGGAACAGGGGGCCGATGGCGTGGATGAAGCGGTACCCGTCGAGGTAGAGCTGGGCATGCAGGTATCCACCGGCGGCCAGGGTCGCGGCGGTCATCGTCCGCAGGGCGGGGATGAGCAGTCTTTTGGTGTTCATGCCAGCCTCTGCTCCTTGATGGCCAGTTCGCGGTCGCCTTGGCGGTAGCCGACGCTGCGGATGCCGAGTGCCTCTTTGAGCTGCCGGGCGGGGACGACCTGCGGGGTGGGGGCGGGGGCGCGGCCCGGTTTGGGCAGGGGGTAGGCGGTGGTGGTGGCGGAGTGGAAGGTGATGTTGCCCTCCGTCTTGGTGAACAACTGGTGGACGTGCCCGTTGAGACAGGTGACGGAGGAGAAGCGGCGCAGCAGGGCGATGACCTTGAGGGCGTCGTCGGTGCTCCAGCCCCACTTCGGGTACATGGCGAACAGCGGGATGTGGCTGAAGACCACGATGGGCGTGTCCGCCGACAGCCCGGCGACGTCCTTGCGGACGAAGTCGATCTGCTCGGTGCCGAGGTGGCCGAGTTTCTCCAGGCTGAGGGTGTTGACCAGGGCGATGAAGTGCACGCCGTGGGTGTCGAAGCTGTACCAGCCGTCGCCGAGCGTGCCCATGCCGAAGGTCCGCCGGTAGGCGCGGCCCGCATCGCCGATGGAATCGTGCTCGCCCGGCACGGTGAAGACCCGGTCCGTCCTCATTCCGGTCATCATCTGCTTGACCTGGTCGAACTGTCCGGTCGTGGACAAGTGGGTCAGGTCGCCGCTGTGCATGACGAAGTCAGGACTGAATCCGAGCGAGTTGACCTGCTTGATCGCTTCGCCGAAGGAACCGGCCACATCCATGTTCGCCGGGCCCTGGAACCCGATGTGGCTGTCGGAGACCTGCACGAACCGCAGCGCACTGCTTCCCGCCGCGGCGGGCGCGGCCCCGGCCCCGGCCGCGGCGTTGGTGGCGCGGGAGTCGGCGATGTGACTGATCACCTCTCCACCGGCTACGGTCAGCACCACCGCGCCGCCGAACCATCCTGCGTGGCGGAGGAGCTGACGTCGTGTCATGCCGTGTTCGGTGTCGGGCCGACCGGTGTTGTCGGCCAGTGTTCCGTCGTGGCTGTCGGAGTAGTCGGTCATCGGGTCACCTCCACGGTGGCGGTCATGAACGGATGGATGGTGCAGAGGTAGGCATAGGTGCCGGGCTTGGTGAACGTGTAGCTGTAGGCGGCGTGGGTGGCCAGGGCCGCCGAATGCAGCGGGCCGCCCGATCCGGAGCTGGTGACGGTGTGGGCGTCGGTGTCCTGATTGGTCCACGTCACCTTCGTGCCGACCTTGACCTTCAGCGTGGCCGGGGAGAACGCGAAGTTGTTGATCGCCACCGCGTTCCCGGCCACCGGCGCGGTCGGCTTGCCCGTGTTCGAGGGGCTCATGGGCATGTTCATACTGGGCATCGGTGAGGCGCCGGGAGCGGAGCCTTTGTCCGGCCCGGTGGCGCCGGGCATCCCTGCCGTCTGGTGTTGCCCCGTACCGGGTGTGATGGCGCCGGCTCCGCCGGCCGAGGAGTGCGACGACTGGCCGCCGCATGAGCTGAGGAGCCCCGCCGTACCGGCGGTGGCTATGACGGCGACCGCCAGCCCGGCCGCGGCGCGGGATCGACGGCCTGGTGTGCGAAGGTTCAGGTGCATGGTGTCCGTTTCCTCACTGATCAGGCTGGAGGCGGTGACTGCGCCGGCCCGGCGCACGTGACCGCAGGAATATGTGGTGGATGCCGTGACTCGGCTCTTGTCCGGCTCCACGGACGGCAGGGGTCCTACGGTTCGGCTGATATGCACTTTTTGTGATACCTCTTGGCGTCGCCGTAGACCGGTCGGCCTCCCGGGCTCCGCCCGCCCCCGGCCCTCTTGGTGCCACCAAGTCGGGCATGGACATATCACCCACGACGCGCGCGGAGCGTCACCGCCACCATGCTGTGAGTTACAGGACAAAGCAGTACATATGCGCGATGATCTGCCTATGCACTGGAGTTCCCGAAAGCGTGGCCCAGGGACCGATCCGGATCGCTCCGCGCGCCGTGTCACTGATAAAGGGACGCTTTCGACCGCAGACGAGGAACTGCTGCGCACTCTCTACGCGGAGCACGCAGGAGCCCTGTTCCACTACGTGCTGCGACTGACCTCAGGAGATTGGCAATGGGCGGAGGATGTGGTGCAGGAGACGCTGCTGCGAGCGTGGCAGCATCCCGCCGCGTTCGACCCCGCACGCGGCCCGGCCCGGGCATGGCTGTGCACGGTCGCCCGGCACCTGGTCATCGACGCCCACCGGGCCCGGCAGGCCAGGCCGGCCGAGGCCGGTGGGGAGGCCCTTCAGCGGGCCGCCGAGCAGACACCGGGCGAGGACCAGATCGAGCAGGCACTGCAGAGCTGGGCGGTCGCCGACGCCGTCCGGTCGCTGTCCCCGGACCACCGTGCCGTCCTGCTGGAGACCTACTACCGGGGCCGGACCATGACGGAGGCCGCACAGGTGCTGGGCATCCCGCTCGGCACCGTGAAGTCGCGGACGTACTACGCCCTGCACGCCCTGCGGCTGGCACTCCAGGAACGGGGCATCGAGCCATGACCGTGGCGGGCAGGAGGTGGCGGCCATGAGCGCGGAGCACGACACCCTCCGGCTGGCGCTGGGAGGATACGTCCTGGGCACGCTGCCCACGGCGGAAATGGAACGGGTACGCGTCCACCTCGCGGAGTGCGCCGACTGCCGGGCCGAACACACCCGGCTGGCAGGACTGCCCGCGCTGCTTGCGACGGTGACCGAAGCCGAAGCAGCAGGCCGGACGGTCCCGGCGGCCGACGGGGACCTGGCCGACCGGCTGGTGGCACGGGCAGCCGAAAGCGCGCGGAGTGCCCTGCCCGAACGGCCCGCCGTGCCCGAGGTGTCGAAGGCGTCGGCAGGAGGTGTGCTGGAGAGGCTGCTCCAGCAGGCCGCGGCCCGGCGCCGTAGGACCTGGCGTCTGCAGCTGGCCGGTGCGGCCGCCTCGCTGACGTTCATCGCGGCAGCGGCCGGCGGCACCTGGCTGGCGGCCGTCGGAACCGTGGGCAGCCAGGCGAAGCCGCCCGGGCCGACCGCACCGATCGCCTGGCGCACCTTCTCCGGCAGCGATCCCGCCACCGGCGTCTCCGCCTCGGTGAAGGTCTCGCCCTCGGCCTGGGGCAGCGCCCTACAGGTCTCCGCCAAGGGGGCACCCGCCGGGATCACCTGCCGGCTACAGGCGATCGGACCCGGCGGAGTCAGAACGGACGGCGCCACCTGGCGGGCAGGCGAGTACCCTCCCGGCACCACGATCCCAGGAGCGGTTGCCATCTCCCCGGGTGCCATCTCCCACTTCGAGATCATCGCCGGCAACGGTCAGAAGCTGGTCACGATCAAGGCGTGAGGCGAGGCCGGGGTCGTCATGTCATCGGGTGGCCAGACCCTCCGGTGACATGACGACAGGTGTCGGGTGCGAGCGCACGTCGGTACGAGCGGTCAAGAAGACGTCGCCGCCGAAGGGCCGGTCGGCCAGTGGCGCAGGGCCGGGTGGTCAGTGGCGGGGGTCGGGCAGCCAGGGGCGCGGGGCCGGGCAGTCGACGGGGAGCGAGCCGCCTTAAGGACCGGTGGGTGGAACGCGCACGAACACGCACGGGACGTCCAGCCGAGGGTCATCGAGGAGGCTTGCGCTCGTGACGTCGGCTGCGCAGGCATCCTCGTGACCGCCGTCTTCGCCCGCGGGCGAACCGGCCGCGTCCGCAGCCGACTTGACTGCGTGAGTACGCCGACGGGGAGTGCACTCGGGCCCTGGCAGAGGCGAGTGAGCCCAGCCAGGCCACCGGCACGGACGTGACCCACAAAAAATCGAGCAAAAGGGGCGAACGGCTCGAACCGTTCGGCATGTGCCGTCCGTGGAACTGAATGAGCGCGCCCTTCAGGATCCGGCCCACTGACCGCCCCCGAAGCCGTCGGTGGCCTTCCCGTCCCGCTCCCCGCACCTCCACAGAAGAGCCAGAAGACCATGTTTGTGACCGATTCCCCCAGCCCGAGTTCACTGCTCGACCGGCCCCGCCGCCACGAGGCGCTACTCACCCTGCCCGCGCAGGAGGCGCACGTCTCCGCCGCACGCCACTTCGCGGCCGATCTGCTGGAGACCTGGAGCGTGCCCGCGACCGAGCGGGACTCCGCCGTACTCATCGTCGACGAACTCGCCGCCAACGCCGCCCAGTACGGCCGCGAGCGCATGACCCTGCGGCTCGTCCTCGACGACGGCACTCTGCACATCGTGGTCACGGAATCCGGCATGGCAGTTCAGCACCGTCGTCCCGACATCGCCCCCGACGAGCACGGCCGCGGCACCGGCATCGTCCAGTACCTCGCCCAGTCGACCGAGGTCCACCAGACGTGCAGCGGCCGCGAGGTCCGCGCCTGCCTCAGGTGCTCGTCATGACCGGGCCGGGCGTGCCCCACGAACAGCGGCCCCTCGCCAGGGCCGGCACCGCGGCACAGCGACGGTTCACCGGGGGCGCCCGCGGTGCCGGGTCGTCCGACGGCCCCGCCGAGGGGACCCTCGCGACCCACAAGCCGTGCCCCGTCGACGACTGCCCGGGTCCGGCCCGGGTGCCCATGCGGTCCGCGGCCCACCCACCGGCCCCTGAGCACGGCAAGAACGACCACGACACGGTGCTGTGCCGACGCTGCGGCGCCGGCCCCTGCGAGCAGACGGAGGTGTGAGCATGAACGCCACCCCGAACAGCGGCGAGTGTATCGGCGCCCCGCCCCCGCACGAGGCGTACGAAAACGCGCCGGACCTGCGCCGCGAACTGCACCAAGTACTCGCTCTCGGGGCCGAACGCGACGGCCGCCAGGCCAGGCCCGTCACCGGCCCCCTGGTCGGCCCCCTGGCCGACGCGAGGGCCGCCGAACGTGCCTGGCTGCTGCGACGGGCCGCCCTCATGGACCGGATGGCCCTCGACGCCCCCGCCCCCGGCCCGGCCGCGGCCGCCGCAGAGACCGCCGAGCAACTCGTCCTGCACGACCGCCGCCATCCCGACCTGGTGGCCGGTCCGCACCACCCCGACGCGATCACACTCGCCCCCGGCCACCGCCCCTACGTCCGCCAGGAGTACGCCGCCTGGACGGCTGCCGGGCGGCCCAGAAACTGAATCGCCCCCGATCCGACAACCGCGATCCGACAAGGAGAAGGACACATGACCCGCAAGGACATCGACACCCGGCACGCCCCCGCGGCAGCCGGTCCACCCCACTCGCCCCGCCTCACCTGTCCGACCGCCGCGCGTGAACGTCACGCCGGTCGGCGACCGGAACGTACACACCGAGGGAAGCCGATGAACGCACCGGCCGGGGTTCTGCGTCCGCCCGGAGAGCGACGGGAGCAGGCAGGGCGCGGCAGGACACGACGCGCCACGGTCACACCCGCTCCGACCGCTGCCGCACAGCAAGGAGCGGCCCGGACCGCCGAGGCGGACATGAGGACCGACGGGTTCGAAGGAGTGGTGTGACATGTTCCGCAACGCGCTGGAGCCCTGGCACCTGCTGATCCTGGTCGCGGTGGTGGTTTTGATCTTCGGCTCGAAGAAACTGCCCGACACGGCCCGGGCACTGGGCAAGTCCATGCGGATCCTCAAGAGCGAGACCCAGGCCATGAAGGACGACGGCGCCTCGAACGAGCCGCGCCCCGAGCCTGAGCCCGCATCGGAACCGGGACCGGGACCGGAACCCGGATCTGGACCGGGACCCGGACCCGGACCCGGACCCGGACCGCAGAGGATCTCGGGCGCTCCTGGAGACACCACCACCGCCCGCACCGAGCCCCCCGCCCGCATCGCGCCCACGAACCGCACCGCGCCCACGGACCGCTCGACCAGCCACCGGGACTGAGTCCGGTCGTGCGCGCCCTGGTTCACCCCCGCACGAGTCCGCCGCAGGGCCGGTGGTCACCGGTCCGCCGTACGAGATGAGGACATGGCGTGTCCCAGTCGGCCCGCAACAAGGAGAAGGATCCCGAGGGGCGGATGCCCCTCGCGGAGCACCTACGTGAGCTGCGCAACCGGCTCGTCAAGGCCGTCCTCGCCATCCTGGCCGTGACGATCGCCGCGGCCTTCGCCTACAAGGGCCTCGTGAACTTCTTCACCAGGCCGGTACTGGACTCGGTCGGCTGCCCGACGTCCTTCGCCCATCTGGCCGAGCAGACCGCGGACACCACCTGCGCGCGGATCACGATCAACGGCCTTCTCGCGCCCTTCACCCTGGCCCTGAAGGTGTCCCTGACGGCCGGTGTCGTGCTGGCCTCGCCGGTGTGGCTGTACCAGCTGTGGGCGTTCGTCGCCCCCGGCCTGCACAAGCACGAGCGGAAATACGCCTACGCGTTCGTCGGCGCGGGCGTCCCGCTGTTCCTCGGCGGTGCCTTCTTCGCCTACAAGGTGCTGCCCACGACCGCGAAGGTGCTGATCGACCTCACCCCGGACGGCGTCGACAATCTGCTGCCGCTGGACGATCTGCTCGACCTCGTCAGCCGCATGGTGGTCGTCTTCGGTCTCGCCTTCGAGATGCCACTGCTGCTGGTGATGCTGAACCTCACCGGAGTGCTGTCCGGCCGCCGGATGCTCGGCTGGTGGCGCCGCATGATCATGGGGATCACGGTCTTCTCGGCCGTGGCGACACCGAGCACGGACCCGCTGACCATGCTGGCGCTGGCCGCGCCGATCTGGGTGCTCTTCTTCGTCGCCGTTGTCTTTTCGCTGCTCCATGACCGGCGCAAGGCACGAAGAGACGCAGCGGGACCCGGTGAGGATGAGACCTCCGGCCTCGCCCTCACGCCTTGAGGACATCGGCGCAGCGGATGCGATGCCCGCAGGCCGGGCCGTCATCGACCTGCGCCTGGGTGGGGACGTATGTGCCGTTCTCCCCTTCGGCTAGGTGGCCGGGGCGACGAGACGGTAGCCGACACCGCGTACGGTCTCGATCAGTGTCGGCATGCGCAGCTTGGTGCGTACGGACGCGACGTGCAGGTCCAGGAGGCGTCGTCCGGTCTCCGCTCCGCTGGTCGGCCAGACCTCGCTGATGATCTGCTCCCGGCGGATGACGACGCCCGGGTGCCGGGCGAGCAGGGCGAGCAGACCGAACTCCTTGCGGGTGAGCTGGACGATCGAACCGCCCACGCTGACCTGCCGGGTGGGCACCTCGATGCGCACGGGGCCCAGGCGCAGGACAGCCTCACCGCTGTCCCTGTCCCTGTCCCTGTCCCTGCCTGGGTTCGGGCCCGAGTCCGGGTCCTGCGATTCCAGGATGCCGAGTACGTTGCTCGCGTGCCCGTAGCCCGACCGGGATGACGGGGACTCGGGCGCCGCAGGGCTGAGCGCCGTTGACGGCCCTGGTGCTCGGTAGAGGTAGCCGATACCGCGGGCCGATACGATGGAGGCGCTGCCGACGGCGGTCGAGTCCAGTTTCCCCCGCAGGCGTGAGATGGTGAACTTGACCTTCTCGGTGTCCCGCCCGGTGGGGTCGTCCCAAGCTCTTGCGAGCAGCTTGCGAAACGACTGGACGACTCCCGTGTTGCGCACGAGCAGATCGAGTACGCGGAACTCCGTGGGGGTCAGTTTGAGCGGCGCATCGGCCACGCGGGCCTCGAAGCTCTGGGAGTCGAGCCGTAGCAGGCCGTCGTCGTAGACGTCTTCCGCCCACTGCTCCGGAGACGCGCTGCGGTGCAGCACCCTCTCCATGCGGGCGAGGAGTTCAGGGCTTGACGACGTAGTCGTCCGCCCCCAGGTTGAGTCCGTGCAGACGTGATCGGACGTCGGAGCGCGCTGTCACCACGATGACGGGGACGTCACTGACGGCCCGAAGGCGGGTCAGGGTGTCGTAGCCATCCATATCGGGGAGCCCGAGGTCCAGCAGCACCAAGTCAGGCCGTTGGGCATACGCCGTACGCAGGCCGCCGGATCCAGATGCCTCATGGATGACGTGGTAGCGGTGCCGGGCCAGGGCCCCGATCATGGCCTGGGCGACGTGCGGGTCGTCTTCGATGAGGAGAACGCGTGCCCCGCGGACGACGGTGGTCGGCGCCGGGGCGATCGTCGGCGCCCCGTCGTCCGCCGTGCGCTCGTCCGCTTCCTCGGGCAGCAGGCGAACCTCGACCGAGGAGGCCGGCACGCCGCTTTTGAGCAGGAACGACATGGTCATGTCGTAGCATTCGGCGCAGACTTGGCTTTCGACGCCCTCCACCCTCAGGCTGTGGCGCGCGGTCCGGTCGCACCGGCGACCGGCGATGTCCGTCGAGCACCGGCGTGCAGCGGTGGCGTCCGCGGATTCCTTCTGCCGGTTACGGGACCGCCGAGCAGCCGATCTGCACACGTCCGAGCAATACCGGCGTGGCCGGCCGGTGTCCGAAGCGGGCGGCAGCGGCCCACCGCACTCCCGGCACTCGCCGTCTGCCCTCCCCATGACGCCCCCTCCCGTCCGGTCGGAACGCGAGCATGTCACGGAACCCGCTTTCGTGACGCGCCATTAGGTGCAATTGAGAGAGCGCCCCTTGGCCGGCGTCGGCGGTCCATGGTCTCCTGGATGCGGGGGGCCTGACCGCCTCTCGACGATCAGGCCCCGGGTTTCATGAGCGCTCGTGCTTGCCGGCGTCGACGATCATGTCACCAACCGCGATGAGAGCCCTTGCCCCTAGGGCAAGGGCCTCGTGCTGTTTCAGGGCCGCCACCGTGTCCACTGTGAGCAACACGGCCCGCAATCCCAACCACCACGAGCCCACATTCCGCGGATGCCACCTCGTGGGCGTTACGGGACCGGCCGAGGGGGGTTCGTCGCCCTCCGCGTCCGTGCCCGGATCGTCCGGCTCTGAGGTTCGGCACACAGCCACCTCCTCTCGACAGCGACCGCGACCATCGCGAGCTGTCGCGACGCGCACGCGGTGGATCCACGAGTCGCCGCAGTATCGTGCGAGAGGAACTGGAGGGTGCGTGGGACCCCATCACCTGAAGCGGTTCGCTCACCGTCCCTCAGAACCCGCCCACCGGCAAGGACGCGCAATCAACGTAGCGTCAGCGGCAGTTGGCGGAAGCCGTGGTGCTTCCCTTCCACTGGGCTCGGCGGGTGCGGCCGGCCTCGGGCTATTCGTTTGCCCGGATCCGAATGTCCCCGGACGAAACGGGCTCAAGGTCCGCGGTCGTGACGGTGACGGCGACTCTCCTGCCGTCGTCGCCCCGGGTGAATGCCAACGGGGGATGACCGTCCTGAAGGTGGTTGTCGCCCCACTGCACGAGGGCGAGGAACACCGGCAGCAGGTCTTCGCCGGCGGCGGTGAGCCGGTACTCCTCGCGGGGACGCGCGCCCGGCTCGTGGTAGGGCGTGCGTACGACGACGCGCGCCGACTCCAGTTGCCTGAGCGCGCGCGAGACTGCGGGCGCCGAGGCTCCGACGCGCGTCACGAAATCATCGAAGCGCGAGGTGCCGTAGAAGCATTCGCGCACGACGAGGAACACCGTCTTCGTGCTCAGCAGCTCAAGCGTCCTCGCCGCGGAGCAGCGGTCGCCGATGGACCATGCCGACCTGTCCCGCAACTGTGCCTCGAATTCCATCGCCGCCTCAACCGGGTCTCCTGGGTAATGCTTGCGTTACCCAGTCTATCGTGATTGCATCTGGGTTACGACAACGTTAGTCAGGAGGCTGCTATGGGAGCAATCGCAGGCACAACCGTCCTCGTCACGGGCGGTCGGCGCGGACTCGGCGCGGCGATCGTCGACGAGACGCTGAAGCGGGGTGCGGTGAAGGTGTACTCGACCGCGCGGACGGAGTTCGCCGACGAGCGCCCGGCCGTGCACACGCACCGGCTGGAGGTGCGGTCGCCGGAGTCCGTCGCCGAGCTGGCCGCCCTCGCCACGGACGTCGACGTCGTGATCAACAATGCCGGGGTACTGCTGCCCGCTCCGCTGCTGACCGGGAGCCTGGAGGCCGTCAGTGAGACCTTCGACGTCAACGTGCTGGGGCCGCTGCGGGTGGCACGCGCGTTCGCGCCGATCCTGGCCGCCAACGGCGGTGGCGCGCTGGTGAACATCCACTCGGTCCTGTCCTGGCTGGGCGGCAGCGGCGCGTACGGCGCGTCCAAGGCGGCGGCGTGGTCGATCACGAACTCGCTGCGTGTCGAGCTGGCCGCGCAGGGCACGCAGGTCGTCGGCGTGCACGCCGGCTTCATCGACACGGACATGATTTCCGCCATGGACGTGCCCAAGACGTCTCCGGCGGAGGTGGCCTCGCGCATCCTCGACGGGCTGGAGTCCGGGGCGGCGGAGGTGCTCGCCGACGCCGTGACGGAGAACGTGAAGAAGGCGCTCTCCGGTCCGGTGGAGAAGTTGACCTTCGAGTCCGCCCGCTGACCGAAAGGAAGCATCGTCATGCCACTGTGGACGATCTACCACTCGGCGGACACCTTCACCGTCGGTGAGCGCCGAGAACTGGCGGAAGCCATCACGGACTACTACGCCGACGTGGTCGGACTGCCACGCTTCTACGTGGTGGTCATCTTCCGCGAGCTCCCGACGGACGACTTCTACGTGGGCGGCCGACCCACTGGCAGCGCGGCGCGGGTAACCATCGACCACATCGCCCGCCGGGCTCCGGACAGCGTCACACGTCGGCGCATGACCACTCGGCTCTCCGGACTGCTGACCCCGCTGATGGAGAAGCACCCGGAGGTCCACTGGGAATTCCACATCGACGAGACCAGCGAGGAACTCTGGATGATCAACGGGCTCGTGCCACCGCCTGCCGGGTCGGACGCCGAGAAAGCCTGGGCAGCGGCGAACGCCGCGTCTCCCTACTGACGGGGAGCGCCACTGACGGGGAGCGCCACTGACGGGGAGCGCCACTGATGGGGAGCGCCACTGATGGGGCGCGCCTGACGGGGAGCGCCGCGGATGTCGAAGTGGACGGCTTGCCGGTCCGAGCGTGACGGTCACGTGCACGCCTGGCCTGACACGTAAGTAGAAGTGACCTATCGACAAACAACTACTAACTGGATCTTTCGGGTATTGGGTGACACGTTGGTCGGGTGAAGCCTCGAACTGCATCCCCGCGTTTCCTCGCGCTGGCGGGCACGGTCCTGCTGTGGGCCTCCGCCTTCCCCGCGATCCGGGTCGGCGTCGACGGGCTCGGCCTGGCCGCACTGTCCTTCCTGCGGCTGGCGGTCGCTGCCGTGGCGCTGCTCGCCATCTCGCCCATCACGGGCCTGCGCATGCCGCGCAAGCGGGACCTTCCGCTGATCGCGGCGTGCGGACTGACCGGGATGACCGCCTACCAGGTGCTGATGAACTGGGGAGAAGTGCATGTCGAGGCCGGCACCGCCAGCCTCCTGATCGCGATCGCCCCCGTGTTCAGCGTGCTGTTCGCCAGTGCGTTCCTGTCCGAGCCCGTCACCCGCAACATCGTCGTGGGCAGCGTGATCGCCGTCGCGGGCACGGCTGTCGTCACCCTGGCCAACGGGTTCTCCGGTTTCAGCCTCGCTTCGCTGGTGGTGCTGGCCGCGGCGTTGGTCCAAGGCGTCTACCACTTCGCCAGCAAGCCGCTGCTGCGCCACTACAGCGGCCTGGAGGTGGCCACGTACGCGATGGCCGCCGGTGCGGTCTTCGCCCTGCCGTTCGCACCCGCGACCGTCGAAGCGGCCGCGAACGCCCCGGCCGGCGCCCTGTGGTCGGCGGTCTTCCTCGGACTGCTCCCTTCCGCACTCGGATTCGTGATCTGGGGCTACGCCGTCGCCCGCATGCCGCTGGCCGCATCCACCGCGGCTCTGTACCTGGTACCGCCGGTGGCACTGCTCGTCTCGTTCGTCTGGCTGGGCGAGACCCCCCATCCCCTTGAGCTGATCGGAGGCGCGATCATCGCGGCCGGAGTGATCCTGATCAACCGCCGGAGCACCGCAACGCCCGCCGCAGCCGACTCGGGCTCACTCCGGGCCGACGCGCCCTTCGCCGCCGACGAGCGTGGCTCCCGGGCCGACGCGGTTCACGGGCAGCGCTGAGCCGGCGGTACGTCATGGCCCATGACCAGCGATCCACAGCGACGCGTCACCGCGAGAGGAGTCCGCATGCTTGATGTGCGACGACTTCGCATGCTGCAACACCTGGCCACCTACGGCACGGTCGCCGCGACCGCCGACGTCCTGCACCTCACCGCGCCGGCCGTCTCACAGCAACTGGCCGTGCTGGAACGCGAGGTCGGCGTGCCCGTGGTGGAGAAGAGCGGGCGCACCCTGCGTCTGACACCGGCCGGAGAACTCCTCGTGGCACACGCTGAAGTGATCCTCGGCGACCTCGCCTCCGCGGAGTCCGACCTCGCCGCCCTGAAAGGCGGACGCCACGGCCTGATCCGCGTGGCCGCCTTCGCCTCCGCCGCCCGCGCCCTCCTGCCCACGGTGTACCAGCTGCTCGCCCGGCACGAGGACGAGCAGGCGCGCACGCTCACCGTCCAGCTCGCCGAGCACGAACCCGACCAGGCATTGGACGCTCTCCAAAAGCGCCGCACCGACGTGGCCCTGGTGCACAGCTACACCGTGTTGCCCCGCAACTTCCCCCAGAACAGCCAGCAGGACATCCTCATGGAGGACCCGGTCCTGCTGTGCCTCCACCCGGATCGTGCCCGGCGCCTCGGCCTCTCTCCCGGCCAGCCCGCAGACCTCACCCGGCTGGCGAACGTCCCGTGGCTCACCCCCCATCCCGACCTCTCCTGCTACGAGATGATCCAACGCACCTGCGGCGCAGCAGGGTTCGTCCCCGACATCCGGGCCCGCAGCAGCGACTTCTCCGTGCTGGTGTCCCTGGTAGCCGCGGACGCCGGTGTCGCCTTGGCCCCCCGCTTGGCCATCCCCGGACATCACGGTGTCAGCCTGCACCCCCTCCTCACCCCGGTGACCCGCACCATCTACACCGTCATCCGCAGCGGCACCGCCCGCAGACCGGACGTACATCTCCTCCACACGCTCCTCGAACAAGCGGCGACCGAGTACGAAGCGGTCCACGGCCAGGGACACGACGGCAAAGGCGCCACCTGACCGACGAAGATCGCCGACGGAGATTCGGTCCTGTGACGTTCATGCCCCGGACATCCGCGACGGACTGCGCGGACGCCGCCCGGTGCGATCGTGAGCCCTGGACCGCCGAGCGCGCTCGACCGCATACGGGCGCCTCATCCATGCCTGAGCCCTTCCCGAGCCATTCCTGATGCAGGCATGACCCAGGTCGGTCCGGCACCGGCTCCGAAAAGCTCGAGAAACGGCGAGGAACCGATGAACCCGAGCGCAGCCGACCGTACCGAACAGACCACGGCCGAGCAGACCACGGCCGAGCAGACCACGGCCGAGCAGACCACGGCCGAGCAGACCGCCGTAAGGCAGGAAGTCGATGCCGAGGCCGGGATCAAGCCGCTGCTCGACACCCCTCAGACGGCCACGGCGGCGGCCGCGATGTGGACCTTCGTCGTCGGCCCGATGCTCTGCCTGATCGTCGCGGTGCCGCTGGCCTGGGGATGGGGTCTGTCCGCGCTGGACATCGCCATGGCCGTGGTCGCCTACCTCGTGTCCGGCTTCGGCCTCGCGGTCGGCTATCACCGTCTCTTCACGCACCGCTCGTTCAAGGCACGGCGGGGCCTGCGGATCGCGCTGGCCGTCGCGGGTTCGCTGGCCGTCGAGGGCTCGCCGGTCCAGTGGGTGGCGAACCACCGGCGCCATCATGCCTTCGCCGACCGTGAGGGCGACCCGCATTCGCCCTGGCGCTACGGCACCGACACACGCGCGCTGCTCAAGGGGCTCCTCCACGCGCACATCGGGTGGATGCTGAAGCGCGAACTGAGCAACCGCGCCAGGTTCGCGCCCGACATCGCCGCCGACCCCGATCTGCGGCTCGTCGGTCGACTCTTCGGGCCGCTGACCGCCGTCTCGCTCCTGGCCCCGGCGCTGGTCGGCGGGTTCGTCACCGGCAGTTGGACGGGTGCGCTGACCGGGTTCTTCTGGGCCGGCGTGATCCGGATGGCGCTGCTGCACCATGTCACCTGGTCGGTGAACTCCATCTGCCACGTCGCCGGCAGGCGCCCCTTCGCCAGCCGGGACAAGGCCACCAACTTCTGGCCGCTCGCCCTGCTGTCCTTCGGTGAGAGCTGGCACAACTCACATCACGCCGATCCCACGGGCGCGCGCCACGGTGTACTGCTGGGCCAGCTCGACCCGGCCGCCCGCCTCATCCGGGTGTTCGAGAGGCTCCGCTGGGTCCACGACGTGCGCTGGCCGAGCCCGGACCGTCTCGGCGCCCGGCTGCTGGCCGAACCGGGCGCCCCGCACGAGTCCACGGGCTGACACCGCTCGGACGACACGCCGTCGCGGTTTCCGGGGGCGCCATGCGGGCGGATCGGTGTGTCCGTCATCTCGCGGATCCGGGCGACGAAGGGCGACGAAGGGTACTGGCCGGGATCGACGGGTCTGCTGATGCGGCTGCTCGTCCGGCCTGACCAGCAAGCACCGGCTGAACCGGGGTGGCGACCGGCTGCGGCGCGGAACGACGCGGAGCCCCGTGCGGGGTTGACGGTATCGGGGTGGCCGCCGACCCCGCACGGGGCTCCGCATGTTCTGCCGCGCCTGTGTTACTTGGCGGAAAGGGTGATCTTGGTTACCTGCCCCTTGGAGGCGGGGGCGGTCAGCTTCAGGGTGCCGGACTTGACGTTCTTGAGGGTCCAGGTCTTCGCCCCGCCCTTGTCGGTGTAGGACTCGGAGGCGGCCTTCACACCGTTGACCGTCAGCACGGCGGTGTGCTTGGCCCCGCTGTTACCGGTGGCGTCGACCGTGATGGTCACGGTGCCGCCGCTGAACTTCTTGACCGACGCGGAGGTGCTCTTGCCGACCTGGGAGGTGCTGGTGACGTGCTGTACGTCCCGCGGCGCGGCGGAAGCGACGGCGGTGGTGGCGGTCACCGCGCCGGCGGCGGCGACGGCGACGGCAGCGGTCCTGAGAGCGATAGCGCGCATGGTGTTCTTACCTCTTTTTCCGATGGTCTCAGACGGACGAACCAGAGGGGACCCAGCCGAAGAACGGGTCCGACTCGGAAGCAGGAAACCGGTGCCGGCATCCAAGGAAGCCGAGAAAAACCAATTCCGAGGTTTGCTCGGTAGCACTGGTAGGGAGGTGTCCTTGAAATTCGCGAACTCTCCTTTTCCGTGGTTCCACTGGGGACCACTTGGCCCGCTGAGGTCCCTCGGTTCGACAAGGAACACGTTAGGGGCGCTTTTTGGGGGTCGACTGGGGGAAGTCCATGAACTGTCTGTGCGTCGCCTGAATCGATTCTCATCGTCCTCCCGGAACCGGCATGGGAGCGGATCGCCGGCTGCCAGGTTGTCGGCTCCAGCAGGGAACGTTCGGCCGGAGGAACCTTCAGCGTCGGGCCCGCGTCTTCTGGCGTGACCGCAACCACATGCCCAGGAGAACTGACCGTGGCCGACAAGGACGTTGAGCAGACCGACGAGCGGGGTGACGAACCGGGGCCCTGGTGGGCGGAGCTCGGGACGTGGGGGGCCGTCGCACTGATCGGCTTCGGGGGCCTCGCGGCCGTATGGGCCTTCTTCCGGCTGCCCGGCACCCCGGCGGAGCCGGCGTCCGGCTACTACGGGGCCGCCAAGGTCATCGCCATCGGCCTGGTGACTGTGGGATGCACCTTGCTGGGCCGCCGTCGCACCCGGGCCGCGGCCGGCGAGGAGGCGAACGAGCGAGCACGCGTCTGACGCCACCGGCCGGTGAGCGACGTCAGACGGTGGATGGCGTCGGCCGGACGCCGGTCATCGCAGACGGCGGCTACCGGGGCGCGCCGTGGTGAACTCGTCACCCGGACGCATCCAGTGATCGGTTCCCCACGGTTCGCCCCACCGGCAGAGCATGCTGCTGGTCTCGTCGCTCGCGCTCGTCCCGGACCCGCTCGCATCACCCTGACCAGCACCATGATCGGCCGGACAGCCCTAGTACTGCAGATTGGGGTACGCGGCCAGGTCGCCGCGTCCGTCCGGCGTCAGATCGAGGGCACCGAAGATCGGCCAGAGCGAGTCGAGGGCCTTGGAGTCGCCGTCTGCGAAGATCATCTCGGCTGCCCACCGATGGTGGATGGTTCCGTCCTCATCGCGCGAGAACACGTTCAGCGCCGGGATCTGCACACCCTCAGGTGTTTCCGCGTGGTAGTCACGGTTGAAGGTGTTGTTCCGCGAGGACAGCAGCCGTAGGTGGCGCCAGCCGCGTTCCTGGGCGTAGGTGCCGAGCCGATCGGGGGACGTCTTCGCGATCACCACGAGATTGATGCGCTCGGCGAGGTGGAAGGCGGCGCCCTCAAGCCCGTCGACGACCGAGGTGCACGACGGGCAGGGTTGCTCGACGAGTGGCAGCAGGGCCGTCTTTCCTCCGGGAACAGCCGCTCGTGGGTCCTCTGGCCAGCGCGGGAACATCATGCTGTAGCTGAGCAGCGAGTTCTTTCCTGGTGCGAACAGCTCTGAGAACCTCACCTCGCTGCCGTCGGCAGCGGACTCGAATACGTAGTCCTGCGCGAGAACGCCGCCGGCCGGGAGCGCTCGGCGCTGGGCGGCGACCTTCTCGTTCAGTTGCCGGAGTTCTTCCTCGGCCTTCAACAGTTCGTTGCGTGCGCGCCGGTATTCGCTCGATTCGCCGGGGAACCGGGCGTTCGGGTCACGGAGTATGTCCGACCATTTTCCCATGTCACGCGGTCCGCCTGTGCCGGCCATCTTTCGTCCCTTCCCAAGCCTCGAAGGCTCTCCCTTGTGGGAGTCGAAGATGTGGTCTTCTCTTTCATGGTCAGATGCGGCGCCGGTCGCTGCCACCGAGGCGGCCGACGACCGGCGGCGGACGACCGGCGGAGGGATGGGAGGCGTGAGTGGTGTCGCGAGTCGGGAGGGCGGCGACGGTCGCCGTCAGGCTGCCGCCAGGACCGGCCCGGTCGTCGACCTCCGTGCCCGCCTCGGCGCCTCCGAGCCTGCACTCCGGCACCACCGGGTGTGCGGGCTCGGCGGCGTGCGCGCACCTGCCCCGCGGACGTCCCAGACCGACGGATTCCCGGGCGGGGCGAGCCCCGTGTGATGCTTCCTCGTAATTCGTCAAACGTATTGACAAACTGCTGCGGTGGTTCGTAGCTTCACGTTCCGTCCACTGCACCGACCGTGGAGGTCCGGTCCATGCCGGGTGAACCGGTTACCGACGAGGGCGGGTCCCGCGGTACGGCGACGCCTTGGCCAAGGCACTCCACCACTCCTGCGACGCGCACCTCCGTGTGGACCATCCAGCGGCGGGCGGGGTGCCGGTCCACTGGTGCATCGGTTCCGTGTCCATCCCGGACCTCGGCACGAACCGGGCGCCGTACCCGGCGATCACCCTGCGTCGGCCGCGCGCCTGACGAACCGCCACCCATGCACGCCCGAACCCGCATCCACTCACCCGAGCCCGTCCCCGCACACCCACACACCCGCACCCGCACCCGCACACCCGCGTCCAGGCCGTACCAGAAAGAGGATCCGACCATGACCGTTCCGCCGGCCAGCCCGCGTCAGCCCGCGGCCGTCTCGGTGATGAGCCTCGACGTCGCCGACCTCGTGCTTCCGCAGGACCTGCGTGCGCGTCTGTCCACGTCGGTCCGGCTGGCCCCCGACCCTGTGGACCCGAGGGCGGAGGGCGCGTTCGTCGCCGCGCTCGCCGACGCGGAGGTCCTGATCAGCAGCTGGGGGTGTCCGCGCCTGACGCCCGAGGTCCTGGCACATGCGCCCCGGCTGCGCGCGGTCGTGCACGCGGCGGGCACGGTCAAGTCACTGGTGAGCGACGCGGTGTGGGAACGCGGCATCGTCGTCTCGTCGGCGGCCGACGCCAACGCCGGACCCGTCGTCTCCTACACCCTCGCCCTCGTCACGCTCGCCGCCCGGCGCACCCTGACCATGGCGGCCGGCTACACCGACGGGTGGCCCGCCACCGCCGACCGCTTCGGCGCCGACGGCCTCACCGTGGGCGTCGTGGGCGCCTCCCGCATCGGCCGCCGGGTCATCGCCGAACTCGTCGCCTCCGACGCCGGCTACCGGGTACTGCTCAGCGACCCGTACGTGACGGACGAGGAGGCCCGTGCACTCGGCGCCGAACGCGTCGAACTCGCCGAACTCTGCCGGCGGTCCGGGGTGGTCACCGTCCATGCTCCGCTCCTGCCGGAGACGACGGGCCTGCTCGACGCCGGGATGCTCGCACTCATCCCCGACGGGGGCACGCTGATCAACACCGCGCGGGGCGCGATCGTCGGCACCGAGGCCCTGACCCGCGAGTGCGCTTCGGGCCGCCTGGAGGCATACCTCGATGTCACCGACCCCGAACCCCTGCCCGCCGGGCATCCGCTGCTCTCCCTGCCGAACGCGCTCGTCACCCCGCACATCGCGGGAGCCCAGGGCAGCGAGGTACGGCGCATCGGGAGGTACGCGGTCGACGAGGTCGCCCGGTGGGTGGCCGGCGAGCCGCTGCTCGGCGAGGTCACCCGCGCCGCGCTCGCCCGCCTGGCCTGATCCGCGGCGCGGACCGGGAACGGGATCGTCCTGTGCGCGGATCGTGCGGCGCCACGACCGTCCCGAGGACCGGCGGCGCCACGAACACCGGGCGCAAGCAGACCGGCGACGAGATCCGCGCCGGGTACGACCACGCATGGGAGGCCCCCCACATGAATCGCACCCCTGCCGAGGACCGTGTGCACTGGGAGCGGACCGCGGACCGGCTGCTGCTCGCCGTGCGACGCTACGGCAGTGAGGACCACGCCTTGGTCCAACTGCCCGGTGTGCCGAGCCA